>NZ_JAYROT010000001.1:0-3934 GCF_041911495.1 Acinetobacter sp.
ATTACTGAGTGTTGTGCCGACTTTTTGTTCTTTAACACTCACCACCTGACAACCTGTCAAACCGAGCATACTAATACTTAGCGCAACAAGGAGAGATTGTTGAAACATGAAATACCCCATCAAAATTTATTCAATTTTAAGAGCAGATTATTACACTTTTATTCCATGAGATGAATATAAAAAAGCCAGTTCGTAAACTGGCTTTGTAAGTATGATTTTGATCTTCAAAACAGACTTAACTGCCACGTTGCCACACGTTATAGCGACCACCTGATTCAATCTCTGTCACAAGACGGTCAACGATCGCAGATTCAGTAGGGTATTTCACTTTGTAATTCTTCAAAGTGGTCACGGCATTTTTCTTTTGTTCCAAACTCAAGTAGTTGTTTGCCATCGAAAGATACGCTTCTTGAATATCGGCTTCCATTGCAGTCTTCAGATAAGGTGTTGCTTCTTTGAATGCGCCACCTTCAGATAAACCAAAACCTAACCAAAAACTGGTTTCAGGATCATTTGGCTTCATCTTCAGCAAACGAGTCGCGTAGCTAAGTGCTTTAGGTCCATAAGTTTCACCCATATCAAGGTTTCGCGCCATATGGCTGGCTTTTGCTGCACGAAGCAAGATGTCATATGAGGCATTCGGCTGAACTGCATAACGATCAAGAGTATGAATGATGGATTTTAATTTATCCGTCATCCCACTTTTCTCACGTTTGACATCAAAGCGTGTAGGGTAATGACGTGCCTTGCCTTCCAAAATAGTCAGAAAATCATCAATATCGGTGACATCGAGCTCATTATCTTGTGCCAGTGCTGCAAACTTCATTGCTTTGTCATTACTATTATTGACAGGAATAATGAAGCGGTTTTGATCTAAAATGATTTCTTCTGAGTTTGGATTATTAGGATCAGCTTTGACACGAAGTTTGGTGAGTGGTGCATTGATTGATTTTTGTAGATTGACTTCGAACTCTGGCGGCGCAGTATAGTCTGCAGGATTCAGTGCATAATAAGGTGCAGAAACTTGCGGTTCGGTATAAACAATTGGCTCAAGTACAGCAGGTTGTTTATTTGCTTTTACCTGCGAGGTTGGGGTGGTGCTACAAGCCCCCAGAAAAAGACTACACAATACTGTTAAAGTGAAAATTGGTTTTATTTGCATGTTCATTCCATTCGTTCGAGCTGACACAAAGTCATCAGTCTAAGGAAAATTGTGTTGTGCTTCAAGATTTGTTCGGATTATCACGTAACGGATTGTTTAGTCAAAAACGAAATATCCATTGAAAAGGTAAATGCAATGAACATCTCAATATAATTCAATCAATGCGCTCAGGGTTTTGATTCGATACTCAAGTCATATTCCCGCTGTACTTCTTCAAGCACTAGTTTGTCTTGCTTGGATAGTGGTGTGAGGCGAGGGCGCTTAAATTCTGGATCGAGCTTGCTGAGTTGCGTACACATACGTTGTAGATGCGCTTCGTTCTTTTGTAAGCGATCAGATAATACACGCAAACTTTCCAGTACCGTATCAGGTTCACCTTGAGTCGCAGCGTAGGCTTGAAAATCGGCACATTCGTTATCTTGTGAAGACCTTTCGATGATTGGTTCTTCTTGTTTCATAATAAATCGTGCAGGATTGCCAACGACAGTGGTATTTGCAGGGACGGCTTTAGTCACCACGGCATTTGAGCCAACTTTAGCATTTTTGCCAACAGTAAATGGTCCAAGAATTTTCGCACCTGCACCAACGATCACGCCATCCTCTAAGGTTGGATGACGTTTACCTTTATCCCATGTGGTACCGCCTAAAGTCACCCCATGATACAGCGTGACATTATTACCAATCTCGGCAGTTTCACCGATCACCACACCCATACCATGATCGATAAAAAATCCTTGTCCAATCTTTGCAGCAGGATGAATCTCAATACCTGTAGCAAAGCGTGAAAATGCAGAGATTGCTCGTGCTGTACCTTTTAACTCTTTTTGCCACAATCCATACGCAACTCGGTGCATGACAATGGCGTGAAAGCCAGGATACGTGGTAACCACTTCCAAAATATTGCGAGCCGCAGGGTCACGATCAAACACTGCTTGGATATCTTGTTTAAGCTGTTTAAACATCGGGTTGATTTCCTTGAGTGTTCGGCTTTTCATCAGATTGATTTTTATCGCTTAGCTTTTCATCATTTGGAGTTTTGGTATTTTGCGGTTGCCATGTGCCTTTGCGTAAGGCTTGGACACGACTAAACACACCACGGAGCAAATGATACTCCATACGATCCAATTGTATCCGACCAAATAATCGACGTAAACGCAGTGGTAATAAGCGTGGATTTTCAGGATCTAAAAACTCAATATCGGCTAAGGTCTGCTCGAAATGCGGATAGAATTGTTGCATCTGATCTTGAGTCACTAAGGGTTCATCCCATTGCATGGACTGACCTTGTACCAAGTGCATGGCTTCGACTTTTTCTGCGCTTATTTCAACATCAGCATCATTGTTTTCGAGTGCATGATTTTGACTTTCAGCTTCAGCACGTTGTAAGCACGCTATTCTCAGCTCATAGCACACCACTTGTATCGCTTGTGCCACATTGAGTACACCATATTCAGGATTGACTGGAATGGTTAGGTGATAATTGGCAAGTGCCAGTTCTTCATTAGTCAAGCCACGATCTTCACGTCCAAACAGAATGGCCACCTGTTGATTTTTTTCTGTCGCATTGGCGATTTCAAGGCTAGCAGGGCGAACGTCCAAAATCGGCCAAGGAATAGTGCGACTGCGGGCACTGGTGCCAAATACCACATGACAATCCGCCAAGGCATCTTCAATCCGCTCAACCACTCGAATATGTTCGATCAAATCACTAGCACCTGCGGACAGCGCATCAATATCAGGGTGTGGATAATGCTTTGGCGCAACCAAAACCAAATGCTTTAATCCCATGGTTTTCATGGCACGTAAGGCTGCACCGATATTGGCAGGGAGAGTGGTATTGACCATCACGATACGGATATGATCAAGTAAATCAGTCGCTTGAGTAGACATATTTCCTTCAAATTTCAGAATATTTGATAAGTGTGGCTTGTGCGCATTTTATCGCATTAGGAATAGCGCATATCTTCGCTGTATTCAAAAGCCTCATCACTGCGCAACATACCATCCAACTCACTTGCATCAATTTGGCGATTTTGCTGTGATGGCGGTGGTGGTTCATCGATCACTTGATATTTCGGTTTCACCACTTGTGCAGCTTTTGATTTGACCTGATATTCCACTCGGATATGTTCTTTGCCCAAATGATCACGCAATTTCAGCATCAAATCATCCGTTGGTGTGACTTGCCATACTTCGCCAAGTTGCAATTCATAAGTTGCAAAGTGATTTTCCAATTGTAATTTGATCGGAATGTGTACCGCATTCGTAACCTGGCAAAATGGCTCAATCGCAGTGAGTAAATCATTGGCAAAATCTGCGCTTAACTCATCTTCATGGAAACGCAATTGAATGGCTTGGGCACGTTTTTCACGGATTTGATTAAGATTAAAGGCTTTGCTGAGTCTTCCAAGCGGGCGATCAAAACCTTCTCGCTCATAGATTTCACCTTCAATCACCACCACAGTTTCATTTTGGAAAAACTCTTTGTAGCGTTCAAAGCGTTCCCGATTGGTGGAAATTTCAAAACGCGCCGTACCATCGTCCAAGGTGATCATGGTGCGATTCGGGAAATGCGCCACATCTATAATCAGCCCTGCGATGACGGTGGTCTGTCCACGTCGTGTGGTACTGAGATTGTTCAATGTATTTGGAATAAAGCGTTTTAATTCATCTTTATACACATCGATCGGGTGACCTGTCAGATACAAACCGAGTGTGTCTTTTTCACCTTTCAGACGAACCTCATCGCTCCATGGTTTGATCGGTTTCAAT
>NZ_JAYROT010000002.1:0-3878 GCF_041911495.1 Acinetobacter sp.
CCCCGACAGCATCTTTGTCTGCACACGTAGTGCTTGAGCTCCATACACCCCGCACCAACGCCGAAGAAACGCATAATTTACGCATAGTTTTACTCCCTTTATTATGGTTTTCGTTTTGTACAGTTACACATTGCATATTAAGTGGTATTAGAAGGTACGACCAATCTCAAATTGTATTGACTTGGTATCATCACCTTTTTTGTCATTCAATGGGTACGCATAGCTCAATGATAATGGCCCAATCATGGTAATCCATGTAAACCCAACACCTGCGCTATAACGTATTTCATTGAAATCAACATCATATTCGTCAGATTCGGTATCAAAAACTTGACCACCCTCGATAAACATCACAGGGCGAATCTGACGTGCCCAGTCACTCTTGGTTGGCATTGGCAAAACAAGCTCCATACCACCTTGAATCAAAGCATTACCACCGACCTCTTCTGGTGACGGATCTTCTGAGTTTGTTTCTTCAAAAATGACCGACTCATATCGTGGACCAAGCGTATTGGTGTCAAAACCACGCACCGAGCCATAGCCACCCGCAAAGAAGTTTTTGTAGAATGGTAGATCATGCCCATAACCAAGCTTACCGTAACCACGTAAGACAAAGCCGCTATCCCAAAGTGGTAGATAGGCTTGTGTATCATAAGTTGCTTTTTGATACTCGACATCGCTACCCGGTAATGCTGCATCAACACTTAAGCGATGATAGATACCACGAGTTGGGAATACTGGTCGGTTTAAAGTGTTATACGCCCAAGACAGATTCAAGTTATACGTAAGAAATTCCCCCTCAAACTGGCTTGGATAAGTCTCAGGACTCGTACACGACCCGTTACCACCACTTGGGCACTCAGACTGTCCTATTGCTTTCCCATCATTTTCAAGTAAATAATCACGAATATATGTGGATACCATTGGTCCTGTCGTCACTTTGGTTTGGTCAACATTCAGCGTCGCACTAATGTTTTGATTTTCATCCAGTGGATAACCGAACGTTAATGAACCTCCCACAGAATCCGTCACATAATTGCTGACGTTATAATTTTCGTCGAGTTTAGTTTGACGGTAATATACATTGAAACCACGGCTGATGCCATCAATGGTAAAATATGGGTCGTAAATATTTAAATTATAATAATCAAGAGTTTGTGATCGTGACAAGTCGACCGACACTCGATTCCCCGTCCCCATAAAGTTGGTCTGGCTTAAGCCCAACTGATAGGTCACACCACCACTTTCAGAATAACCGACTGCAATCGTGCTCGTACCTGAGTGTTGTTCTTCCACTTTGACATCCAAATCCATTTGATCTGGTGCATTCGGCACACGTACAGGTTTAATATCGACCGTTTTAAAGAAACCTGTACGCTCTAAACGCACCTTAGACAAGTCAATTTTTTCATTACTTGCTAAAGCACCTTCCATCTGACGCAATTCACGGCGTAATACTTCATCGGCAGTTTTATTATTCCCAGTAAAGTTGATCCGACGTACGGTGATTTGCTGACCTGGATTGATGTAATAATTTAGATCAACCGTTTTATTTTCTTCATTAATTTCAGGGACAACGTTGACTTCTGCATAATAGTAACCTGCATTACCAAACTTACGTGTCAAGAGTTGCTTCAATGTATTAACACGAGCTTGTGAATAGGTTTCTCCTGGTTTATAAAGTTGTAAAGCTTTGAGCTCTGCCTCGCTGTAAAGCGCATCACCTAAAAACTTGGTTTCACCAAATTTAAATTGCTCACCTTCATCAATACTGACTTCAATAAAAATACGCTTTTTATCTTCACTGAGATTCAACTGCGAATTAAGTACCTCAAAGTTGATATAACCATCATTGAGATACATCGCACGAAGTGCCTCTAGGCTTGCGGTCATACGCTCTTTGGCATAGCGATCATTACGGGTCAAGATCGATGACCAAGAGCTTTCTTTGACTGCAAATACACGCTGAATATCATCATCTTCAAAGACTGTATTACCAATGACGTTGATGTTGACGACTTTCGCTGCATCACCTTCATTAAATAACAGCTTTAAATCAACACGGTTGTTTGGGCGAGCAACAGTTTGCACTTGCACGTCTGCGTTATAACGACCTTGTTGGGTATATTGTTGTTCAAGTTCATTTTCAACTGACTGTAAAGCTGACTTTTTCAGGACTTCGCCTTCAGCCAAGCCCATTTTTTTCAAACCTTCTGTTAAGGCTTCGTCTGGAATCAGCTTATTGCCATCAAGTTCGACTTTTGCAATGACTGGACGCTCAACCACTTTAAATGTTAAAACATTGCCTTGTCGACTGGCTTGCACATCATCAAAGTTGCCTGAGTCATACAATGCACGTACTGATGCAGCAATCGCTGTATCATCGACTTGATCACCGCTACTGACTGGCAAAACAGCATACACTGATGCGGGTGTCAAACGTACCAAGCCATCGATACGAATATCACTGACTTGAAAAGTTTCTGCATGTACAGTTTGTACAATCGCCATCGCACTGACCAGTGCTAAAGGCATAAAATAAGCATTGTGACGCATAGTGTTCAGTTCCAGTCTTTTTTCAGTCGTTGGTTTTGTCCGAAAACGCCACCATCAAATCTTTGTATAAAAATTCTTTGCGTAAATACGCTCATCTATCATTCGGATTTTAGATTGATAAATGAAATCCAAAATCTTAGGTTTTCAAGTCGATCAATTTTTTAAAATCTCATCGACTAAAACCGCATAAAGTCATTAAACAATGCCAACAACATCATCATGCCAAGCAATGCCATGCCAATTTTAAGCCCAAACATCTGCACTTGCTCTGAAACAGGTCGCCCACGAATCAATTCGATGAGGTAATATACTAAATGTCCGCCGTCAAGCATAGGAATCGGTAACAAATTTAACACACCTAGACTGACACTCATCAGCGCCATAAAGGAGAAAAAGGTCTGCCAACCCATTTCCGCACTTTGCCCTGCGACTTTGGCAATGGTAATTGGTCCTGACAAATTGTCTAATCCAATTAACCCTTTTACCATTTTAACAATCCCATTGAATGTCATCACAGACAACTGCCATGTCTTATCTCCCGCACGGAACAATGCTTCCATCGGGCTATATTGAATCGTCTGCTTATACGCATCCGGAATCACAAAACTCTCAGCTTTAATCCCTGCACCAATAAAACCTGTTTCCGTACCCATCGCATCTTTACGTGCTTGAGGCATAACTTTTAAATCAATACTTTGAGCATTACGTAGCACAGTAAATGTCATCAGCTTCTCAGGCGACTGGCGAATATATTCCACCACCTGATACCAATCATCTACCACATTGCCATTAATCGCTGTAATCTGATCACCAACTTTCATGCCTTGACGCTCTGCAGCACCACCTGAGCTAATCTCACCAATCACAGGTTTGATTTTCGCCTGATACGGCATAAAGCCTAAACTTTGTAATGGTGATTGACTTTGATCTTTAATAAAATTTTCTATTGGTAACTGCTTTTCTAAAGTTTGAGTGCCATTAGGTGAAACTTGACGCTCCACCTGTACCGCAAGTGTCCCACTCTCACCCATACGCTCAAGCAAAGCATAATTCAACTTTTCCCAAGTCGGCGTCGCCTGACCATCAACTGCAGTGATTTTATCACCAATACGCAGATCAACTTGTGCAGCAGGAGTTTGCTCCAAAACCCTTCCAATACGCGTATTGAGTTGTTCACTGGCAGGTAGATACAAAATCCAAAATAACACGACAGCCAACAACAAATTGATCAATGGCCCTGCTGCAACAATGGCAATACGTTTCCACACCGACTGACGATTAAAAGCAAGATGCGCTTGATCTTTTGGCACATCACCTTCTCG
>NZ_JAYROT010000003.1:0-27150 GCF_041911495.1 Acinetobacter sp.
ATATTCAAAAAGCAGCGACAGAAACAACTTATATGAAGTCACAAATGTCTACCTTAGAAAGTTCGCTTAAGCCACAACAGCAAAAGCACGAGCGTCTAACTAAAGAGCTGACTGCATTAAGAAGCAAAGCGCAAAATGATGCCAAAGTGATGAAGCAAGCGGATTTGCAAAAACTTGAGCAAGATTATGCGACGAAGATGAATGAGTTCAATGCCAATGCAGCAGGTATGCAAAAACGTGCACAAGATACATTGGCAAATATCAATAAAACCCTAGCACCAAAGATCGAGCAAGCAACAGAAGCTTTGCGCAAGCAAGGTGGGTATACCATGATTATTGACCGTAAATCTGTGGTGAGCTTTGATCCATCTATCGACTTGACCTCTCAAGTGACGCAACAGGTGAATTCAACTTTGAAATAAGGGCTGCTGAGTGAGCTACAGTCTTGAACAACTTGGTCGTCATGTACAGGGAACTGTGCATGGCGATTCTCAATTTAATGTCCTAAAACTTCGCAGCCTAGAGCAGGCTACTGCGCAAGATATTGCTTTTGTCAATGGAGAGAAATATCTTGAACAGGCATTGGCATCAAAAGCTGGTGTGTTGATTGTGTCCAAAGATTTGGTGGAAAAGCTACAAACGCAGTTTCAACTGATCGTGGTGGAGTCACCTTACTTGGCGTTTGCACAGTTGACGCATTTATTTGCGGATAACGTCGAGTTTTCTAATATTGCTAAAACTGCAGTGATTCATCCAACCGCACAGCTCGGTAAAAATGTGATGATTGGTGATTATGCAGTCATTGGTGAAAATGTACAAATTGGTTCAAATAGTTGTATTTATCCACACGTACATATTGGTAAAAATGTCAGTATTGGTCATTCGGCTTGGATCGAGTCGCATGTCAGTATTTTTGCTGAAGCGACGATTGGCGATCAGGTACGTATTCATGCCAATACGGTGATCGGCTCTGAAGGTTTTGGTTTTGCACCCTATCAAGGACGATGGCATCGTATTGCGCAGTTAGGTCGAGTACGAATTGGTCATCAAGTGCGGATTGGTTCGAATTGTAGTATAGATCGTGGTGCTTTGGATGATACGGTCATTGACGACGGTGTAATCATTGATAATCTAGTACAAGTTGCACATAACGTGCAGATTGGACAGCACACCGCTATCGCTGCTAAGACCGCTATCGCAGGAAGTACCAAGATCGGTGCACACTGTATTATTGGTGGGGCGAGTGCGATTGCAGGGCATTTGACTATTGCAGATCAGGTGCATCTTACAGGGATGTCGATGGTGACTAAATCTATCCATCAAGCAGGGACATATTCCTCTGGAACAGGTCTGCTTGAAAGTGCTGCATGGAGAAAGGCAGTGGTTGGATTTAGGCAATTGTCAGAAATGCCAATCAATAAGTTGTTAAAACAGATTAAAGTTTTAACTGCTCGAATTGACCAGCTCGAATCACATCAAACTGTTGAACAAGCCAATGAACAACCAAATCCAAACGACAACACAAAACCCAAGCTCTGAATTAGCGACTACACTCGTTTTACCTGCAGTGCCAATGCACTCACAGTCGATTCAAGACTACTTGCCTCATCAATATCCATTTTTATTGGTTGATCGTGTGACTGCGATTTCTGAAGATGCAAGCTTTATTCAAGGTTATAAAAATCTGACTATGAATGAAGAGTTCTTTCAGGGGCATTTTCCAAATTATCCGATTATGCCTGGTGTGATGATGATGGAAGCTTTGGCACAGATTTCTGGGATTTTGGGCATGATCATTATCCAAAAGCGTCCAAAAGATGGTGAAAATTTCCTGTTTGCAGGCATGGAAAACGTCCGATTCAAAAGGCCAGTCGTACCGGGCGACCAATTAGTGTTACAATCACAGTTTGTATTTCAAAGACGTGGTGTCTTTAAATTCCATGTAACCGCTCGTGTCGATGACAAGATCGTCGCACAGGCAGAAATTTTATTATCTCAACAAAAATTAGATATATGATGGCAAACGCTGAATTGATTCACCCAACAGCTATTATTCATGCAAGTGCAAAATTGGCAGTTGATGTCAAAGTCGGTGCATACTCAATCATTGGACCGAATGTCAGTATTGATAGTGGGACTGAAATTCTCCCCCATGTCGTGATCGCCGAAAATACTCGGATTGGTAAAAATAACCAAATCTTTCAGTTTGCCAGTGTCGGTGAACGCTGTCAGGATTTAAAGTATAAAGGCGAAGAAACGTGGTTGGAAATTGGTGATCATAACGTCATTCGTGAACATTGCACCTTACATCGTGGCACAGCTCAGGATCAATCTCTGACCAAAATTGGTAGCCACAATTTATTGATGGTCAATACCCATGTTGCGCACGACTGCATGATTGGTAGTCATAATATTATCGCCAATAATGTGGGCATCGCAGGGCATGTGCATGTCGGTGATCATGTGTTACTTGGTGGTAACTCAGGTATTCATCAGTTCTGCCGAATCGACTCTTATAGCCTCGTTGGTGGTGCATCATTGATTATTAAAGATGTGCCTGCTTATGTGATGGTATCTGGAAATCCTGCCAGTGCACACGGCATGAACTATGAAGGCATGCGTCGTAAAGGTTGGAGCAAGGAAACCATTAATGGTTTGAAGCAGTGTTTTAAATTGCTCTATCGTTCAAATCTTACGGTGAAAGAAGCGATTGAAACCATTGAAAATGAAATTATCCCGACTGTGCCTGAGGCGCAATTACTTGTAGATTCGTTGCAAGCGTCGAAGCGTGGCATTGTGCGATAAGTGTCGAAATGATTTTTTAGAAAGCAGTTCTACAAGGACTGCTTTTTTGTTTTTAGCTTTTGTCTTAGGGTTTTATTTTAAACCGATTTGGTCTTAGTAAATACGTCAAATTACTTGGCACTGGTAAAGTTTCATTGAGCATTTGACTGACAACCAATTCAGCACATAACGGTGAAAATAAAAAACCTTTTGAGCCTAATCCTGAGAATAGATAGATGTTTGCTGAAACACGATCATATCGTCCAACCAAAGGTAAATAATCTGCAGTTTGTGCACGTAAAGCAGCACGTCCTTGCCAATCTTGCGGTTTGTCGCTGATGCGCTGTGCAAGCTTAGGTTGATATTCATGTAAAAGCTCGAAATTATGCTGATGATCTTCGATGCGTAAATCAGTTTGATCATCATTGGGTAAAAATGATGCACCAAAAATAAGTTGCTGTGTTTGATTGTCCTGCATTGGACTGGCATAGCCACCAAAACTATATGCAGTATTTTTCTCAGCATTTTCCAAAGGTGTATTTAAATCTGTTCCCTTTATATTTGTCCAAGTCACTTGCCCACGAATCGGTTTAAGTTTTGGCGTGTTCGGAAGTAGTCGATTCAAATCCATCGCATTACAAACGATCACATCGCTAAATTCTTCTGCTTTATTATCTTCTTGATCATACAAGTGAACTTTTTGATCATCACAAACTTCAAGTTGCGTAACTTTTTTCTGAATTAAAGAAATTAGCGGATGTGCTAAAACTTGTTTAGCAAATTGCTGTGGTGAAATTACACCAGCTTGCTTGAGTAAAACTGTACTTTGCCCAGTATTGTGATGCCCTGATTCTGGTTGGATAATTTCGAGAATATCATTGGGATAATTTTGAAGCGAAAGCACTTCATTGATCTTTTTAATATTGTTTTTAGTGTCGTGAATTTGTTCAATCTGCATGGCTTGAAAAGCATCAAACTGCTGATAAAAGCGCAAAGCATATTGCCATGAGGTCGTCATCAGATGTGTGGCAACTTTATCCATCGAGCAGAGTTTAGGATTTAACATCGCCAAAGGATTGCCTGAACCGCCTGCTAAGGGCTGATCTTGCTCAAATAACGTGACTGCAATACCACGCTGAGCCAATGTCCAAGCCGTTGTTAATCCTGCGATCCCTGCACCGATGATTGCAAATTTTCTTCGGGTATTATGATTATTATATTTTGAATCATTTGAGGTTTGAATGAGATCTTCTGTATTCTTCCAAATCGCTTTTAGCATTTCCCGTTTATGTCCAAAACCTTTCGGGCGAGTGATCTCAACACCATAAGATTGCAAGGCACGTTTTAATACACCTGCGACGCTAAATGAAGCAAAGGTGGTGCCCTGTGCTGATAGACGCATGATGTGTTTAAAAATTTGTTCTTGCCACAGCTCGGGATTACATGAGGGTGCAAAGCCATCTAAAAACCATGCATTGATGGGATGGTTATTTTGAATCAGTGGAAAACATTCACTGGCATCGCCAAACCACACATCTAATGAAATCCGCTCATCATCGAAACGTAAACGATGACATCCAGCTAATGCAAAAGGGTAGGATTCAAGGAGTCGTTTTGAAAATGGTGCAAGTTCATCCCATGTCGCTAAAGCACGTGCCAAGTCGGCTTGCGATAAGGGATATTTTTCAACAGAAATAAAGTGCAGTCGGCTGTTATTACTCGGTCGGACGCTTTGCCAAAGTTGCCATAAGGCTAGAAAATTTAATCCTGTACCAAAGCCAGTTTCCCCAACAATGAATTGCTCACCAACTGTAAGTTGGGCGAGGCGTTCGCTAAGATCATTGCCATTTAAAAAGACATGGCGTGTTTCAAGTAATCCATTGGCTTTGGAAAAATACACATCACCAAATTGTTTGGATACAGGAATATCTACACCCTCAACCTGTTGCCATTCAAGCTCAGCACAGGCGATCGGCGAAATATTTTGTGAATGATTCATTTCGAAACTAGCTTGAAAGCTTGCTTAAAAGCGACGACGGCGTGTGCTCATAAAATTATATAGAATCACACCGATGATCACACCAAGCCCTAAGGTCACAGCGCCATAAAGAAACATCTGCGCACTACGCTCACTCTGTAGCACTTGGACTTGTACGGTGAGATTGTCATTTTTCAATTGTAATTCTTGATTTTGTGCTAAGGCAGTTTGATTGGCAGTTTCCAGTTGCGTCAGTCGCTTTTGCATGTCTATGCTACGCTTTGCAACGGCTTGCTCAATGGCTTTATTGAGGTTGGCACGTGCAGTCGCATCAGATGGTTTTGCGGTATTGGTTGCACTCGTTGCAGCTTGTGCAGACGCTTGGCGCAGTGGCGCAGGTGTGGTTGGTGATGCAGGCTGAGTCGTTGTGGTTTGTGCTGTATTTCGACTACTTTGCGCAGTACCTTGCGGATTATTTTGCACGGTATTTTGTTGCATAGTCGCCTGATTTGTGGCGAAACTAGATGTGCTCAATCCAAAGCTGAGAATAGCCAAAGCAATGACGAAACCGTGAGAAATTTGCTGAGTCATCGAATTATTTATCCTGTACCGCAGTTTGAGGAAGTGCTTTGATAAATGGCTTCACATCAACGCTTTTGTAGACACCCGCTTTGGCATAAGGCTCATCTGCAAGCCACGCATCAAGCGCTTCACGGCTATCAAAATCAACGATAATGGTACTGCCTAAAAAACCTTTACTGGTATCGTTTGCATCAATTGGCATGGGTCCAGCGACGATCAATCTTCCTGCTGCATCGAGCGCTTGCAATCGAGCTAAATGCTCAGGGCGTGCCGACATGCGTTTGTCTAATACATTGTCATGGTCAAGGCTTTGAATCACAAATAATGGCATAACAGGCTCTCAAGCTTCAGGATTTTTGAAGTGTTTACGCAAAATAATGAATTGAATAATGATAAAGGAAAACATCACGATCATGTCGCCAAAAGCGGTGAATTCTCCCCAATATTTACCATCCATAAATAAGAATGCAAAGAAGGTGTGTAATCCCGCCATCAGAGCAAACAGTCCTGCCCACGCCCAGTTGAGTTTTTTCCAACCTGAGCTACTTAGCTCTAAGAATGGTCCAAACATCCGTTGAATAAGTGGTTTCTTTTCTTTTCCAAAAAATGGGCTGACCAAGAACACGATGGAAAACACACCATTGATAATAATGGCTTTGAGTTTGATAAAATTGGCATCGCTAAAAGCAAGGGTTAATCCACCGAAGAACACAGTCATTGCCACGATAAACCATTGCTGTTTTTCCAAACGGAATTTTTGAAAAACAAATAAGCAACCGTAGACGATCAATGTCGCCATCAGTAGCGCAAAAGTCGCCACCAAAATATGGTTTTGATCGACATTGCCAGCATTGCCTAAAAACTGCAACATCGGGTGTTGATTGTCTTTTGGATCGGTAGTTTTATAAAAATAAAAGAAGATAATCAGCGGAAGATAATCTAACAACGCTTTCATGCGACAGAGCCTTTTCTGCTTCAGCCCTTTTTGTGGTACTGTAGCTTGGTAAAATTCAATTTCAGTTTAGTTTCAACGAAGCGATAGCATAATACAAAGTATGAACAGTGTCGATTTAGATCGTGTTGTTTTACGCGGTGTTGATGCCAACACAGCCGATTCAGCGCAGAGTTTTCAAAAAGTCGATTTGCATAGTCACAGTCTTTATTCTGATGGTGAGTTATCGCCATTTGCTTTGCTTGATCTGGCTAGAGAAAAGCAGATTGATACCTTTGCACTAACCGATCATGACACGATGGAGGGAAGCCTTCTTGTTGAAAGCTATGCTAAAGACATTGGCATAAACTTCATTCGTGGTGTGGAAATTTCCAGTTACTGGCAACGTCCAAGTACCAAAAAAAGTTATGCGGTGCATATCGTTGCCCTGAATATGCAGAGTCTTGCACCAATGCACGCTTTATTGGAAAAACAAAAACAACAACGTGCCGAACGTGCGCTATTGATCTGTGACAAACTACAGCAGGTATTAAAAACTGACTTTCTCCCTGAAGTTAGAGCATTGGTCGATGGTCATGATGATCGAATTACTCGTGCACATATTGCCAAAGTTTTAGTTAAAAGAAATGTGGTGACTCGATTGCAACAAGCCTTTGATCGCTTTCTTAAAGCAGGGAAACGTGCGTATGTGCCATTTATCGGTGTGGAAATGGCGGATGCGATACAGATTATCCATGACAGTCAAGGTGTTGCGGTCCTTGCACACCCAACCAAATACGATCTGTCTGCGACCAATATGCGCTATATGATAGAACGCTTTAGCGAAGCAGGTGGTGATGCGATCGAGCTTCCACCAAGTAATGAAAGTCCTGCAACTCGGCAGATGATTGATCGTTTAATTGCGCAATATGATCTCAAAATCTCTTTGGGAAGTGATTTTCATGGCTCGCATATGCCGTGGCTACATTTGGGCAATGTGCCACAGCTGAAAAATGGGCAAGTTGGGGTTTGGGAGAATTTTTAAGTTTTTTTCAAAATTTAGATTTATAAACATATTTTCTAAATAAAAAAGAACGCCTAAGCGTTCTTTTTTATATTAACTTATATAATTAAGTGTTTGATTAATAATCAAAACTAAAGTGTTCTACTGGAAGTCCAGTCATACCACGAGATGGTTTCACCATAGATTCAGCATGACCTTCTGAACGTGGAAGCAATTGATCGAAGTAGAAATCAGCAACTTTGATTTTTGCTTTGTAGAAATCCACTTCTTCTTTGCCGTCACCTTTTTCAAGCTTTTCAGATGCAACAGCAGCTTGTTGTGCCCAAAAGTACGCCATCATCGCATAACCAGAGAACATCAAGTAGTGTACAGAAGCACTAGATACCACGTCACGATCTTTACGACCTGCAAGCATTAGGCGCAGTGTCAAGGTATTCCACTGTGCACAGATCTTAGTCAGATCCCAAATGAAACGACGCATGTATTTGTTACGTGCATGACGACCACAGAATTTCAAAATTTCAGCGGTGTATTCACGTACCACTTTACCTTTAGAAGAAAGCAGAACTTTACGACCAAGCAAGTCAAGTGCTTGAACACCAGTTGTCCCTTCATACAAAGTTGAGATACGAGAGTCACGAACGATCTGCTCCATTCCCCATTCTTTGATATAGCCATGACCACCGTAAACTTGCATACCATGATTGGCAGCTTCATAGCCAAGCTCAGTCAAGAAGCCTTTAAGAATCGGTGTATAAAAACCAAGACGGTCATCATATTCTTCAAATTTTTGATTGTCGCCAGTCGCCAACGCATCAGCCATTTGGTCGGCAAGTTGTGATGCGTAATAGATCATCGAGCGACCACCTTCAGCGATGGCTTTTTGAGTCAACAACATACGACGTACATCGGCATGATGAATGATCGAGTCTGCAACTTTTTCAGGCTCTTTTTTACCTGAAAGGGCACGCATAGACATACGATCTTTTGCATAAGGCAAAGCACCTTGGAATGCAAGCTCAGCATGACATACACCTTGAATCGCTGTACCAATACGAGCAGTGTTCATAAAGGTAAACATCGCATGCAAACCTTTGTTTGGTTCGCCGATGAGATAACCAATCGCATTGTCAAAGTTCAATACAGCTGTCGCAGAAGCTTTAATCCCCATCTTGTGCTCAATCGAACCACAAGTCACAGGATTACGCTCACCGATACCACCGTCAGCAGTCGGCATGAATTTCGGCACGATAAATAATGAAATACCACGTGTACCCGCAGGTGCATCAGGTAGACGCGCAAGTACGATATGGATAATGTTTTCAGTTAGATCATGTTCACCCGCAGAGATGAAGATCTTTGTGCCTGAAATGTTGTAACTACCGTCAGCATTTGGTTCAGCTTTAGTTTTGACTTGACCTAAGTCTGTACCACATTGTGGCTCAGTTAAGCACATTGTGCCTGACCACGTTCCTGCAACGAGGTGTGGCATATAGGTATTCTTTTGTTCTTCAGTACCGAACTGCAAAATGGTATTCATACAGCCAATACTTAAACCTGGATACATTTGGAATGACCAGTTTGCTGTACCCATCATCTCAGCTTTGATCAAGTTCAACGATTGCGGTAAGTTTTGACCACCAAACTCTTCAGGATATGACAGACCTTGCCAGCCACCTTGAATGAATTGATCATATGCTTCTTTAAAGCCTTTTGGTGTTTTGACATCACCATTGTCAAAAGTACAGCCTTCGTCATCACCAGATTGGTTCAGCGGTGCAAGGACATTTTCACAAAAATCAGCAGCACCTTCGAGGATCATATCGACGGTATCTGGATCAGCAAGATCACCATTAGACAAAGTTTGATAATGTGCAGAAAAATCAAACACTTCATTCATTAAAAAACGAATATCCCGTATAGGCGCTTTATAAGTTGGCATAATAATTTCCTAGATAAAGGGCGGTACAACAATGGTCAGTCAATGGCTTAATTTGAATCCTGAACAGACCTTAGAGCATCAAAAATAGATTTATCGAATTATTATTCATATTTGGTAATAAATGGCATTGATTAAACTGTAAGTAAAAATTGTCAGAAAAGCGAATCAAAGTTAAACTCAAAGTTTAGACAGCTATATTTTATCTATATTTATAATGCTTTCTGATAAAGCAGAAATGATAATTCATATGGTCAATGGACGAAAAAAAGTCTTAACAAAGTAGCATCACGTTACAATCTAGGAGAAGTGCTTTGAGAGCCTCATTATTAAGCCTATCAATTTTAACCATTACCCTTGCGGGATGTGCTACAACGCCAAAGCAAAACACTCAAGCCCTCAATGAAAAAGTCTATCATAGCTATGAGCAAATGATGGGTAAGCAAAGTTATGCTTTTTCAGGGCACATGTCTTTCCACGCAGAAGCAGGGAAAATGACAAAGCCTGAAATTGCTTCGAAAGCATTAGGTACACCGCCTACCTCCGATGAAGCAACATTGGCAGAGGAGATGTCTTTAGAGTCGCAACGTGAGCAGATATTAAAAGAATTGTTGACGACCACCTCCAATTATCCAAGCGAACAACAACAATGGATGAAAGAGGGCATTGAAAATCCATACAGCACACCATCTAAAAAAATGAGTAATAAAGCGCAAGCCATGCCAGTATTAATGGCGAGTTTTATGAATCGCTATTTCTATGAGTTTGATGGCGTGGTGGATTTGAAACGTGGTCAGATGAGCTTCAATCCAACCATTGGCTATCGTGCGAAAAATCTACAAGCATGGATCAAATTACCACTTGCCTTAGACTTTGCCAACTATAAAGCCTATGCGGATATTTCAGCGTTATCCCCGATTGTGACTGACCCACAATATGATGGTCAGTACGTGGTTTATGATTTTAAAAAGCTCATGGACAAGACCGATATTGACATCAAACCTGCATTAGAAGTTGTCCGTGAAATGATGCTCGTCAATGCGGCATTGGCTGAGGAAAATGAATATAAGCGCTTACCATTGACTGAGGAAGATAAACAAAATCAAGCTGTGGAGCGCATTCAATACAAAGGCGACTATGCCAAAATGCTGGCGCAATACATGCTGTATTTTTATGTCAATCAAGATTATTTAAAAACTTTAGTGGATAAAAATCTCAAATCTGATCAACCGATTACGCCTGATCAATTATTCTCTTTAGGAAAAAAATCGAGCTATGGTCAGACGCTAGGCACACAAAACATTGCCAAAGAGCCATCTGAACAAGCACGTGATGCAATGTATCGAGTCTATGATGGTATTGATGCGATCTATGCGGAAACTGATTTGGCGAAAGATAGCGTTCCTGCTGTAGAAGAAATCGTTGCACCACCGCCTGCATTGGCGAAAGATATGCCAAGTGATGACGTCTTAAATGGCGATGAGCTAAGTGGCGATGACCTAAGTAGTGAAGAAAAAAGCGAATATCAAATTCGTCGTGAAGAGAATAAAGCACTGCTCGCAAAATTTGATCAATATAAAAAAGCCGATCAACTCATCACCGCACAAGATTTGAAAAATATTGTCGTCGAGCAACCTGAAGCTTATCAAGGTCTAATCAAACAAGGTGATGCGGAGTTTAGCGACCTAGAGTTGCTCGAAGATATGGGCTATGTCACCAATTTTTCACTCGATGCCGAAGGGCGTTTGAAGCGTGCAGAGCTGTTGATTGAAATGCCGAATTTCGATGAAATTGGGATTAAAAATATGACAGCAAAAGCAGTGATGAATATTGGTAACTACGGTAATGCACGTGTTGATCAAAGCAAATTACGCAATGCGGTAACTTTCCAAGAAGCTGCCAATGAGCGTTCGGTATTGAATCTCGGAAAAATCGTTGAGCAATTCACTGCTGATCCAAAGGATTCACAAAAAGGTGAAGCAAAAGACGCAGAGAGCCGTAGTAAGTATTGGTCGAGAACAGAGCGTTACGATCAGCTCGCAAAGAGTTTTTGGCAACAAGGATTAAGCTTTGTTGAAGTCTATAGCGCTTTATACAACTATGCAGCGATCGCAGAGTTAAAAGAATCAGATCGTGAAGACTTTGATTTGTCAGCACTGAAAACCACAGCGAAATGGACGGCTTACTATTATGCAGATGAAGAAGGCTTTCCACTGACTGCGGCGCAAAAAGCAGAATACGATCAGACGCCTGATGACTGGCCGTACTATGATGAATATCTTGCAGAAAATGTTTGGTACTCAGTACAAAAAACCGAGAAAGAAGCAAAGCTCGTGACGGACTTACAAAAGTTGCGTAAGCAGGGTAAAACTAATCTACAAATCTTTGAAACTTTGTATAAGCAACTGGATGAAAAGTCAGGCTACAACAAATATCTCACAGATGAAGAAATGGCTGAGCATCAACGCTTTATGCACACCATTGCTGAGATCGCAGTTGAAGATTTAATCACGCAAAAAGTGGATGTCAATAAATTGCGACCTTATAGTGAGGCTGTGTTGAATCGCTTTTCATCAGAAAATTATCGTGCGGTATATGAAGTTTTCTTAACGCAATAAAACCTGAAGAATCAAAAAAATCAGCCAATCGGCTGATTTTTTTAACTTGGAACTTTGGCTTAAAACATATTCATTTATAGAAAATCTTTTAACTCAGGGCGGACACCATTCCAGATTGCAAAGGCTTCAATCGCTTGACCAACAAGCATCGAATAGCCATCTGCATAAGGCACACCACGTTGTACAGCTTGATCAATAAACGTCGATGCTTTGCCATATGCCATTTCATAAGCAAAATTAAACTTTACGCCTACAGGCAGTTGTAGCGCATCACCTGAAAGACTTGCCGAAGTTGCATTGACTACAATATCAAACTGCGCATTTGCTTCACTTTGCAATTGATCGAGTGACAGTGCGGATAATTGACAAGTTGGCACATGGGCTTGAATATCGTTGATCAGTTGTTCTGCACGAGCCAGTGTGCGATTGGCAATCGTAATTTTTGCGACGCCAGCCTGCGCCAAAGGATAGATGACGCCACGGGTTGCACCACCTGCACCGATGATCAAAATCGAGGCTTGATTTAAATCTAAACCATTTGCTTTTAAGGCATCGACCAAACCTTGCCCATCGGTATTATCGCCGATTAATTTTCCATCTTGACGATACAAAGTGTTTACGGCTTTGGCGATTTTGGCACGTTCACTCAGCGCATCGCACAGTGCAAAGGCTTGCTCTTTAAACGGTACGGTGACATTCATGCCCATGCCACCGTCGGAAAAAAATGTTTGAGTGGCTTGCTCAAAGCCATCGAGTGGCGCTAGTAATTTCGCATAATTTAAATCTACACCAGTTTTTTCTGCAAACGCATGGTGTAGCTCTGGTGAGCGAGAATGCTCGATGGGATTGCCGATGACGGCGAATTGTTTGGTCATTAGGCTACTTTTTTATCGAAGTGAATTCATGGGCATTATCAAATCGTAATTGGGCGGATTATTCCATCGTACCGACTTGATCTAACCAATCTCTTGGCTTGAGGTAATATTCAGTTAGGCGCTTTTCAGGCGAATCGGCGTCCCACTCAGGGCGATACGACCAGCCTGCCAGATTCGGTAAACTGACCAAGATCGACTCAATTCGTCCTCCAGTTTGTAGACCAAACAAGGTACCACGGTCATACACCAAGTTAAACTCGACATAACGCCCACGACGATACAATTGGAATTCACGTTGTGCTTCGGTGTATGATTTATCTTGATTATGTTCAAAAATCGGCAATATCGCATCCAAATAACCATTACCCACTGCTTGCATATAATCAAAACAGGTGTTGAAATCCCATTCATTCAAATCATCAAAGAATAATCCGCCAATGCCACGCTGTTCATCACGATGCTTGAGATAAAAATAATCATCACACCATGCTTTGTGTTTTGCATAGACGTCATCTCCAAAGGGCTGACACAGGTCATAGGCTTTCTTGTGCCAAGATACGCAATCATCATCATTGGGATAAAATGGCGTCAGATCAAAACCACCACCAAACCACCAAATCGGGGCTTGACCTTCTTTTTCTGCGATGAAAAGTCTTACATTGGCATGAGAAGTTGGTACGTGCGGACTTTTTGGGTGAATGACTAAGGATAGTCCGAGTGCTTGGGCTTTCGCCCCTGCAATTTCAGGATGGCGAGCTGTGGCAGAAGCGGGCAGTTGTTTGATGTCGATGTGAGAAAACATCACGCCGCCTTTTTCGATCACTTCACCGCCTTGTAAGACACATGAGCGACCACCACCACCTTCTGGACGCTGCCAATCATCAGCGACGAATTTAGCTTGTCCGCCTCCTGCGTGCTCACGTTGTTCTAAGCTTTCACAAATTCGTTTTTGTAAATCGAGGAGGAAAGTTTTGACTTGTTCAATGTGCTCAGCATTCGGAGTAGACATGACATTCACCGTAGCAAAAATAGGATTGATTTCATCTGCTTATACTACAGCATAAAACCATATAACAAGTAAGTGTTTTAATTCATATATTAATGAGTAAGCGTCTAAAAATGACGAATGAGGTATTCCTCTGTCAAAAAGTCATTTATACATATGATCCATGCGATCACGTTTGGTGCGTAGATAGGCTTCGTTAAACGGATTTTTCCCAACAACTAATGGCAGACGATCTACCACATCAATACCGAGTCTTTTGAGTGATTGGATTTTATTTGGATTATTGGTAATGAGTTTCACTTTATGAATACCCAGCTGTTTCAGCATAATGGTGGTCATGTCATAACGGCGTGCATCAGCAGGGAGGTTTAATAAAAGATTGGCATCGACCGTATCGTGCCCTTGATCTTGTAGGGCATATGCACGGATTTTATTAGTTAAACCAATGCCACGACCTTCTTGACGCAAATATAAAATCGCCCCACGACCATACTGTTGAATCAGCCCCATGGTCGCATTGAGCTGAGGACCGCAGTCGCATTTTAGTGATGAAAACGCATCGCCTGTTAAGCATTCAGAGTGAATACGCACTAAGGTTGGCTCATCAGAAAATTGGTCTAATCCTACAGATAGCGCAACATGTTCTTCTTTAGTTTCAGGATCTTGAAAAACACTAATGATAAACTCGCCATGTGCAGTAGGTAATTTTGAACTGGCAACAAACTCGATCGACACGTAGAATACTCAATATCTTTAAAAAGCATTTTATTATAACTGAATCCTTCACCAAAACTGAAATTTGGCGTTGTTTTTGTGCAAGAACAACACTTTTTTGTATTCATCAGTCAATAATAGTTGCTATCACAGTGCAATATTCAGGATAATCTACGCTTTATTTTGTGACCTGAATTTGCGCAATGTGCTGAAATTGTGCGTGTTATGGCACGATAGCATTGTTTGCAATTTTTTTAATTAAAATGTGGCAGTGATATGTTGTAATATGAATATTGCAATGCGCTGACAAACATTCCCGAGCAACCTTTCGCAAGGCATTTGAAGGCATAGCCACATATGTTGTATACCAAGATTCCTACACAAAGACCGCATACCCCACTTTTAGATAGCGTTGATTATCCAGCACAGTTACGTCAGTTGCCTGCTGATCAGTTGGCGACATTAGCGGACGAGTTACGTCATTATTTGCTCTATGCCGCAGGGCAAAGTGGTGGGCATTTTGGTGCGAATTTGGGTGTGGTCGAGCTGACTGTTGCTTTGCATTATTGCTTTAGTACACCACATGATCGTCTGATTTGGGATGTGGGTCATCAAGCCTATGCGCACAAAGCATTGACGGGTCGTCGTGAAGCGTTGACCTCGATTCGTGCGCAAGATGGTTTGGCAGCATTTCCAGCCCGTGAAGAGTCTGAATACGATACCTTTGGCGTTGGGCATTCATCTACTGCGATTTCCGCGGCGCTTGGTATGGCGCTTGCGAGTCGTTATCAAAATCAACAACGTGAATGTATTGCTGTGGTCGGCGATGGCGCAATGACCGCAGGTATGGCGTTCGAGGCGATGAATGATGCGGTTGCACACCAAGCCGATGTACTGGTCGTGCTGAATGACAATGATATGTCGATCTCATGTAGCACAGGTGGTTTTGCCAAGCATTTAGCAGCGATTTGGAAAAGTGGTCAGTCGGTTAGCTTGGATGCGCAAGGTCAAGTGGCGATCTTACCTCATCCTGAGTGGACATATACCTCTCGTCTACATGATGCAGCGACCGATGCCGCAGATAACCTCTTTAAAGCATTAGGGTTTGAATATTTTGGTCCGTTTGATGGGCATAATCTTGAAGAACTTACACAAGTTTTAAAAGCCGTCAAACAGCGCAAAGGCCCTCGCTTAATCCACGTTTACACCAAAAAAGGCAAAGGCTTTGAACCTGCCGAAGCCGATCCGATTGGCTATCATGCGATTAGTAAAATTAGCCCAAATGTCAGCACATCTGTCCCAGTCAAACCTGTAAAAAAATATTCCGATGTATTCGGTGATTGGCTCTGTGATGAAGCCAATTTAGATCAGCGACTTCTGGCGATTACCCCAGCGATGTGTGAAGGCTCGGGGATGGTTGAGTTTGCCAAACATTTTCCACAGCGATTCTTTGATGTGGCGATTGCAGAACAGCATTCGGTCACACTTGCTGCGGGTATGGCGTGCGAAGGTGCAAAACCTGTGGTGGCGATTTATTCGACCTTTTTACAGCGTGGCTATGATCAGCTGATTCATGATGTGGCACTGCAAAATCTCGATGTGACTTTTGCCATTGATCGTGCGGGCTTGGTCGGAGAAGATGGACCAACCCATGCTGGGGCGTATGATTATGCTTATATGCGCACTATACCGAATATGGTGATCCTTGCGCCGAAAGACGAAAATGAATGTCGTCAGATGTTGCACACGGCTTACCATTATCCAGGCCCTGCAGCGGTGCGTTATCCACGTGGTACAGGTGTGGGTGCACAGATCAATACTGAGATGTCGATCTTGCCACTTGGGCAAGCAGAAGTCGTTGCAGAATATGGTACTGCGCCGTATGCGGTATCTATTCTCGCTTTTGGTAGTCGGGTTTATCCGTGTATGGCGGTTGCTGAGCAATTGGCTGAACAACTGAATATTGCGGTGCGTGTGGTGAATATGCGCTATGTCAAACCGATTGATCATCGCATGATTCAGCAATGCGCCTTAGATAGCAACCTACTGGTTACCGTTGAAGAGCATGCAGTCATGGCAGGTGCAGGCAGTGCAGTCAATGAAAGTTTGATTGCACAAGCTTTGTCTGTGCCGTGCCTGAATATTGGCTTGCCTGATCAGTTTTTAGCGCAAGCCACGCCTGCGCAAATGCTTGCTAGTGTTGGATTAGATGAAGTCGGTATTTTCCATCAAATCAAACAGCGTTATCAGTCGCTCATTGAGCAAGCTGAACACGATAAAATTTCAGCTAAAGTTTTTGCTTCACAATAATTTCATTCTATTCAAAAGTTCAGTTTTTTCAGAAAAATTTCTACTTCACGACAATGCCTAAAGTTTGCTAGAATACGCAGGCTTTAGGCATTATTCTTTTTAATCTGTATTTTCTCATATGTAATTTTTCAAGGTCGGTGTTCAATGGAACCTATGGTGGTGATGGCTGCTCGTGCGGCGCAATTGGTCGGTGAAGAGCTTTTAAAGGCGCATAAAAATCGCCATATGCTCGATTTGCAAGTCGAAGAAAAGGGCATTGATGGACCAGTCACTCGTGTGGATCGTTATCTTGAACAGATGATTATTGATACATTAAAACGCAGTTATAAAAATCATAGCTTCCTCGGTGAAGAATTTGGCTACCAAGAAGGCAAAGGTCACGATGCTGATTGGTGTTGGATCATTGATCCGCTTGATGGTACGCAAAACTTTATTAATGGTTTTCCTCATTTTTGTATTTCGATGGCTGTACAGCACAAAGACGTCACACAACATGGCGTGATTTACGATCCTGTGCGTGATGAGCTGTTCTCTGCCAGTCGTGGTCGTGGTGCGATGCTCAATCAACGTCGTATCCGTGTCAATGTGAAAGACAGCCTTGTAAATACTTTCCTTGCAGTCGGTCATCCTTTCAAATCTTTACGTGGTGAAGAAGTCGTATCACATGCGGAAGAACACTTTGCATCTTTACTTGCAGTAACTAAAGCAGGTGCGCAAATTCGTCGTGCAGGTTCTGCGGCACTTGATTTGGCATATGTGGCGGCAGGTCGCTTTGATGGTTTTTTTGAAGTAAATCTTAAGCCGTGGGATATCGCAGCAGGTGAATTACTGGTTCGTGAAGCAGGCGGTACGGTAGTGGATGCACGTGGTGGTCAAGATAGTCTTGATAATGGTCAAGTCTTAGCCTGTTCGTTAAAGCTATTAAAGCCCTTGATGAAAACTGTGGTTCCTGCGTGGGGCGATGCGGTGAAAAGTAAATAATTGCTAAATTAACATTGGAAAAGAAAAAACGCATGTACTGTTGAGCTCATGCGTTTTTTTATGGCTAGGATTTAACGTCCAAGATTTAAAGTCATGATTGCAACTTTAGAAAAGCACTTTATAGATAAAGATAATGATCGCCAATGCAATCAACGGATTTAATACTAAAAAGAACTTGGATGCTTCTGCAGTCGGTGCGAGTGCAATGCTTTGATGCGTATGATCACGGTCTTTTTGATCAGAGCCCTGTTGTGCATTTTGATTAATCATTTGGCTAAACTCTTTCATCACTTGTTGGCTATCGACTATTTGCTCTGCTTGGATGTCTTCGGCACGTTTGTGCTCAGGTTGCCCAATACTATCCCAAAACCAACCATCGGCATGGACACGTAACCAATGATGCTGACCTTCAATCAATTCAGCAATGCCATCTTGCCCAAGTGAGGCACTTTGATCGAGATGTTGAAGTTCTTGCAAAAAGATTTGCGCAATATCGTGGTTGGCAGACTGAAGCTCAGATTGAATTGGGGCAAAATAATGCTCTGCTTTTTCTTCACTTTGGATATGCGAAATGGTACGTGAGGCAAGTGGCTCTACATCTTGATTTTGTATTTGTGCATAGACTTCATTTGCATTTTTCTTCTGTGCAGAAATTAATTCAGCCATTTGCAAAGCCAAAAGGTGTAAGACAAATTGCTTACGCTCAACTTTGGGTTGTGATACCAAAAGCTTAGGCTGTTGCTGTTCGACCTGTTGACCGATATAGCTGATAAAATCAAATGCCATGAGATGTCCTTCTTGTTTTATTACAGTTAATCTAACACACGTAGCGACGGTTTTTTCTTATTTTCATCAGTTTTTTCAGACTGATCCTGTTCTACTTCTGGGAGTGCATCCTCTGTGGAAGTTTGACCGTCATATTCTTTTGGATCAAAGAATAAGCCCTGACCATTTTCACGACTATAAATCCCAAGTACCGCAGACATTGGCACATAGATCTCTTGTGGAACACCGCCAAAACGTGCATTAAAGAAAATCGCATCATTGTCCATTTGGAATTGATGAACTGCATGCGGCACAATATTGAGTACGATTTGCCCATCTTTGATGTGTTGCGTTGGCACCTTGACATGGCTTTGTGTTGCATCCACCAACAGATAAGGCGTCAGCTGATTGTCACAAATCCACTCATATATTGCGCGAGCAAGATAGGGGCGGGTTGGGGTCAAGTTGGCATCGGTCATTCTGAGCACCTTAGTTATTGAAAAGCTTTAAATAATCACTATACCTTGAAAGCTCTACTTGTGTCATGGATTGTTTAAAACTGTCACGATTAAAAACACGTTTACAATAGAGTAAAAGCGCCTTGCTGTGTTTGCCTGACAGAGAAATTCCGATTGATGGCAAGCGTAGTAACAATGGTGCAAGGCTACAGTCCAAAATCGAAAATTGATCAGACATAAAGTAGTTGGAATGTTGAAACAAGCGACTCAGATTAATGATCACATCTTGTAGTTCTTGCTGTGCTTTTTGCTTCTCGAGATCGCTTAGTTGTTCGGGGTGGCGTAATAATTGATCGGCATATTTAAACCAGTCTTGATGAATGCGCCATAATAGTTGTTTTTGTTGTGCTTTTTCAGCGGGTGCATCCGAGAATAGACGATTTTGTCGATAACGATCGTCGATATATTCATTAATAATCAATTGATGATAGAGTTTCGTTTGTGGGTCAACTAGAGCGGGTAAAGAACCATAAGGATTGATTTGGGTCAAATCGTCAATATCGCTATCTTCAACCAATATGAGTCGATATTGGATACCTTTTTCCGCCAAGATCAGACGTGTGCCATGGCATTGGTAATCATTATTATGGCTATACAGCGTAATACCATGAAAATGCGGAAGGTCTGAGTTGGACATAAAACCAATGACTAAAAGATAAAAATCACTATTTTACCCAAAATTTGATGCTGACTAAAGCAAAGTATTTATTTTAAGCCAATGGAATTATTTTGAGGTAGATTAGATTGTTTTCTAGTCAAAATTGACGTAGACAGTGCTTAGTTGACAGAAGTGGTCAAAAAACTACAAATAATTTAAATAAAATCAAATAGATTGTGATCTTGCTTAAAAAAAATACTATTGTGATTAGATGAAAATCATATATAATATTTTGTTAAGTTAATCACTTTTTTAGAAAATATTGTTAAGTTTATTTAATTGAAGTAAGTCTAATTCGGCTCAATTGATGTTTTAGTGTAAAAAATAGATGTAAAGGGGAAAGGATCTTGGCTAAAGTTTCGTTAGAAGCATTAACGGAGATTGATGGTTTTATTGCGGGTGCATTGGTCGATAGCGAAAGTGGTTTGGCGATGGTAACGCAAGGTGTGGGATTTGATCTAGAGCTTGCTTCTGCTGGGAATGCGGAAGTGTTGCGAGCAAAGCGCAAAGTTGCCAAAGCGTTGAATTTGGATGATGAGATTGAAGATATATTGATTACTTTGGGTCGTCAGTATCACATCATTCGACCACTTGAGCGGAATGATGCATTGTTTTTGTATTTGGTGTTGGATCGTTCACAATCAAATTTAGCATTGGCTCGACATGAGTTGCGGGCTTTTGTTAAAGGTTTAGATTTCGTCTAAACTACTGTAAACAAATAGGGATATTTTTTGAATTTCACTGAGTGGATATACTGATGAGTGCAAAGCAGTCGGTTTACATGACGATTTTCGGATTAAGTTTGAGAGAATTAAACGACCTGAAAAACACAATCAAATCAATGGCACCGCATCATATTGATATTCAATGGACCAATGTTGCCGAATCAAAACTGCAAACTTTATTGATTAATGAAGACTTTTTTAAATCCCCAAGTATTCAAAGACTTTTACAAAATAATCGCATCAAAGTGCTCAAAGTAAAATCTCGTTCAGATCGCCCAAGCATCATTGAAAATGGGATGTTGCATTTACCTGTGAACGATCGTAGCGCTTTACAGCAATGGTTGAGTGAAAATGTTTTTGAATCCAAAATCGAAACTTTAGTCGAGCAAGCGGAGCGAGATAAGCTACAACAAGCTGAAGAGAAGCAATTTAAAGCCAAACAGCGAAAGCAAAACGCCAAAAAATCCTATGCAACCAAAGCAGAGTTTGTTGAGGATTTACTCGATCCAAAAAATGGACGGATTCAGATTTTTGATCGTCATGGCGTACTTGGTATTGCTGATACACAGCGCCAAACGTTCTTGATTGATAAATCGAGAATCAAGAAAAATACCGACCAAACGATTAATTTTACCTATGCGACGATGACAGATAGTGCGCAATTTAGTGAAACCAAACAGCAAAATTTACAATCTTATTTGTGGAATTTGTTTTGGCGCTCGCCAAGTTATTTGGATTTTGCACCACAACAAGGCGCAATGAAATTACTTGCTTGGCCTCAAGCAGAAGAGGGTTTTGATCGTCGAGATATTCTGAGATTATCTGCATGTTTTGCCGAAGGTGCGGATATGGAATTTGTCGCCGAGCATTTGCAACTCGATTATGATCGTGTCCGTCAATACGTTGTGGCAACAGTCACAGCTGGGCTTGGTGAAATGATTTCTAAATCTCAAGCTAAGTTTGAGCTTGCGCCAAAAACGAATCATACACATGATGATCAGCAAGCGCATAAATTTTTGGGTGGACTACGACGTCGCTTCGGGCTCTAATCGGGACATTAGGAAGTCAATGATCAGGATAGCACTATGATTCTACATCAATATAAAATTGTCTTTGGCGGTTCAATCGGCGCTGGGAAGTCTACAGCGATTCAAACGATTTCAGAGATTGATGTCATCACTACCGAAGCGAAGAATACTGATACGACAACGCACCAAAAGTCGCACACAACGGTTGGTATTGATTATGGTGAAACGACCTTAGATGACGGTGTAAAGCTTGGTTTGTATGGTACACCGGGGCAGCAACGTTTTGACTTTATGTGGCCAATGGTAGGGCAAGGTGCAATCGGCACAGTGATTTTGATTGATCATAGTGCAAGCAATCCTATTCAAGATTTGCAATTTTATTATGATGCGTTCAAAGCATTTAGCTTGCATATCGTGATTGGCGTAACCCATGTCGATGTGGTGAAAGATCGTGATAATCGTATCTATCAACAATGGATGGCGAAACAAGATAAGTTGCATCCGTTATTTTTTATTGATGCACGCCAGAAAAAAGATATCTTACTGATGTTAGAAACATTAATCGCTAAGATTGAAGTCAAATTGGAAAATGTAGGGTAATTCGCATGTTTAATCACACTAATAATCAGCCACAAGTCCCAGATGAGCTCGTGAATATCGCTAAAGTGCAGATCAACGAAATTTTGATGAATGTGCGTGGCGTGGATTTTGTTATGGTCTGTACCACTGATGGCTTTGAGCTTGCCAATGTCTACAAAAAAAATGTCTCAAATACAGGCAAGCTAGCCGCTCTAAGTAGCTCAATTTTGGCAATGGTTAGTGCGTTTGGTAAAGAAATTCAATTGCAAGGTGCACAGACCATTACTTTAGATGCAGAGAATGGTAAAGCGGTATTGTCTGCGGTGCATGCGCCAAATCATCCAATGATGATCGTGGCACTCGGGACAAAAGAAATGAAACATGAAATGATGGGTTTTGCACTGAAAAAAGCGGGTGAGAGCATCAGTAAGGCGGATCAATAAATTGCTTTAATGCTCGCTGTTAAAAAATAAATTCTGCTTCATGAGTCTTCATTTTCTACATCAAATTGAATCACTTTAAAAATGACGTCCATACTGTAACCACGATATTGTAAAAATCGAATTTGTTTTGCTTTCAGCTTAGGATCGGTGGCAACTTCAGCACCATATTTTTTAACTTTTGTCGCTAATGCTTCAGCAAACCAATCGACTTCAGCCAAATCCCCGCTTGCTAATTCAGCATCTATCTGATGTTTTTTCAACTGTTGACGAATACGCTGAGGACCTCTCCCTTGACGTAGATTACTACGAACCACCATGCCTGCCATACGTTCGTCACTTTGATAATTCTGATCGGAGAGCTCATCTAAGAGGGTGTCAACCTCTACAGCATCAGCATCTTTCTCTAATAGTTTTAAGCGAAGCTGTGCTTTGGAAAATTCTCTTTTTGCCAAATAAGCAAAAGCCAGTGAGCGTAGGCGCTGACCAGTAAGTGCTTTTTGGGTTTGTGATTCCATAGAGTGCATATCAATTCAACAGCTTGATTCATCAAGATTATCAAAGTTTAAGCTTAAATGAATTTACGGTGGGATTGTAGTGGCATTGATGCTCTGATTTGATTTTGCGCATCAAGATCAAATGGTGCAAAAAGTAACTGCGCACCTGCGTGATCTGTCTGCGTAAGAACTTTTCCCTGTGATTGGCAAATCAAACTGTGTCCCCAAGTTTGACGTTTACCGTGCCAACCTTGCTGTGCTGAGCCCAATGTCATACATTGCGTATCCATTGCACGTGCTTGTAATAACAACTGCCAGTGCATTTCACCTGTATGGTAAGTGAAAGCTGATGGGGCGGTGAGTAGCGCTGCTCCAAGCCCACGCAGTTTGATGGCTAACTCTGGAAAACGCAGATCATAACAAATCATCATTCCAATATTACCAAAAGGGGTATTCACCACCACAGGCTGATCACCTGCTTCAAAGACTTTGGATTCTTGATAGGCGCCAATATGATCGCCAACCTGTACGTCAAACAAATGAATTTTGTCATAACGTGCGACGGTTTTCCCCTCAGGGCTAATACACAGACTTGTCGTGCGAACACGTCCATCAGGGACAATCACGCCATCAGGGCGATAAGTGCAGGGCAATGTGCCTGCAATGATCCATATTTGATGTTGAAATGCCAATTGCTCTATCCGAGCTTTTAATTCATCAAAGCGCTCTGCCGTTGCAAATTGCTGACCTGCGGCAAAACAGGCAAAATTTTCAGGCAGCACAATCAGTTCAGCATGTTGCGCTTTGGCATCCATGATGAGCTGTTCTACTGTAGAAAAATTGGCATCAATATTATCTTGCGAATTAAGTTGCGTTACAGCGAGTAAAACCATCGTGTTACTCCTTGTATGCAGTTTGAATAGAGAATTAAACTCAGAGAATTAATTAGACTTTAGAGTTACATGCGGTTGGTTGCATGCAAGATTGCTCTTTTTGCAATTGCTTAACCAATGGCTCGAACATATTTTGATTATTTTCATTGAGTTGCATCAAAGTACGGTGCGCATCCAATACTGTTTTTAGCATGGTTGCATGTGTCACATTTTCTTCAACCAAAGCTTTTGTGCAGACGTCTGAGCTACCACAATAGTTTAAAATCACGAAAACTTGATTTAAACCCATGCTATTTGCAAGCGTCGTAATATCAGCATTTGTTGATAGCATTACCGCTTGGATATTGTGATTCGACATCAATTTTAGACCAAGCTTCGCCAATATGCCGAGCACAGTACTATCAATAAATGTGGTTTCGGTAAGATCAACAATTGCGCCAACAACTTGTTCGCCTTGATCCATTTTGTTGAGCAATTTATCTAAGCTAATGCAACCATGAGCACGGACTTCGCCTACAATTTTAAAAATGTGGGTACCGTTCAAACTTGCATATTCGATATGACCAATAGACATATAAATGCCATGATTAAAAGACATACATAATTATCCCATAGCGCATATATGTCCGCAAGCATTGAAATTAAAATATTATTATTACATTGAAATTAATTATTTATTAACAATAAGTTATTTCTATTTAAATATGGCTAAAGTCTAAAGAATAGTACGTGTTTGAGATTAAAAAATAAGCAAATAAATGACAAAAAATGTAGCTAATTTGAACTAATTTTCCACGGTCTAGAGTAGATGAAAAGGATTGCTAAATGCTAAAGAATTTTATGTAAATATTATTCAATGAAAAATGGGTTAGTTTGAGGCGTGAATGATTTTCAGCATGGCAATGTCATCATTGACCTGAATTGGTGGATTAAAACTTTTCTGAGAAAGATCGTTCAGTAACTGTTGGAATTGCTCATTGATGCCACCTTTGTAAGGTTCAAGTGCACCGTCGGAACATAGAATAAACTGGCTATCACTTTGCATCTCAACGGTAATTTCATCAATCTTCAAATCCTCTGTTAAACCGAGTGGAAAGCTACTCGAATTAAAGACAACAGGATCTTGGTTTGGCGCAATGTAAATTGCAGGTGGAAAATGCCCCGCATTAATACAGCGCAATTGATTTTGTTTTAGATCAAGCATGCCTGCAATCATGGTAATGTGCTTTTCAATATTTTCTTTGATCAGCATTTCATTTAATTTTAAAATGAGATGCTCTGGTGATTGGGCACGTTTATGGAATCCAGCAAGCCACGAGGTAAGTAGGCTACTTGTTACACCATGTCCAGAAACATCAGCGAGATAAAATATAATTTGATCATCATTCACCTGCCAAAAATCAATCCAATCCCCTGAAAGATACGCAGATGGTTGGAATAAATATTGAAAGTCGTATTGTCTAAACTGCTCTGGCGCAGGCAGAAGGCGTTGTTGAAGCTCTGCGGCTGTGGGCAAATCTCGGCTATCTTGATTGCGCTTGTATTGGGCTTCGATCTGTTGCAGTTTATCAAAAGGCTGTTCAGGTAAATCTTCCCAAATCCAACCTGCCAAAGCACCTTTTTGCCATGCTTCGCTGAGCGCTGCGCCCTCATCTTCACGTGCGATCACAACCGTAGGGCATGTCCATTGATGATTCAAATAATCAAGAACATCGGCAATGTAGATCTGATTTGGATCGCACATGTTGACTAATGTAAGTTTGACCCACTCAATATCTGCAAACAAAGTCAATGCTTTGTCTAATTGTCTGAGCTCTCGAGAAGGGTACACAAAATACATAATTAAAAATCTCAAACTTAATCTAATATACGATGATGTTATTCGCTATCAGGTAAAGTTTTGTTAGAGTCAGGTGTTTCGGTAGTTGAAGGTTCTTCGTCGGTAAATTCATCATCTGAAAAACTATCATCTTCCATAAACATATCTGCCGAAGCATCTTCCCCTCGCCGAGTTGCAATCTCATAATTACGACGTTGTAAATAGACATCACGTAATGCAGCATATTGGTCTCCTTGCACGATCGAGTCTAGTTCTAAGAACTGTGCACGAGCGTCAATACCATCAACAGCATTGTAACTCCAGTAAATTTTATCACCTTCAAAGATGTAATCTTGAGGACGAGCAAACCTATCCACAGCAAGCATTGCAAAGCCATCACGGAAAGTACTTGGACCAGCTAACGGCAAAACAATATATGGTCCTGATGGTACGCCCCAAACACCTAATGTATTGCCAAAAGTTTCACGCTCAGAATTTAGATCAATATGCTTTGCAGGATCAGCAAGACCTAAACTTGTTACTGTATTTACTGTAAATCGTCCTAAAGTCTTGGCAGCCTGTTTAGGATTACCTTGCAAAAGTTGATTGACTGCATTCCAAGGATCACGCATGTTGTTTCGAAAATTGGCAAATCCACCACGAGCTTGCTCTGGGATCTTTTCTTTATACTGAACAGCAACAGGACGAACAATTGATTTGTCTAACGTTGTATTAAAGCTATAAATTTTTCGGTTGAGTGGTTGTAGAGGATCTTTTATTGCTTCAGGTTGATTTGCTTTTGCATCTACTTTTAATTGTTCTGTATGAATGTTCTTTAAAGCTTCAATTGTTTTTGAGCGATGATGTGTTGTCTTAACTTCAGATTGATCGACTATAGGCGTTTGGGCTTGGGTAGATGCCTCAGCTGTTATAGCTGTATTGGCAAACACAAAAGGCGAATAACATACAACACTACTGAGTAAGTATTTAAAAAAGTGAGTAGACATAAAACACCGATGATCAAATGATACGCTAGATCATACCAAGGATTTGGTCTTCCGCAAACAATAACACTGTATCTCAGTCAAAATGAATCAGATTAACATGTCCAAAAAACAACCACTCGATATAAAAAGTTGTTGTTTGGGGTTGAATTGGAATTGGGATGGTGTAGAATGCGCACCTATCGGCGGGGATGCGGATAAAAACTTGTTGATTAACAGTTATTTAGCTTGATGGTTAAATTTTTTGGTTGATTGGATGGGTTTAAAAATTATCTTTAATTTCAGTTGACTTTTTAGAGATAGAGAGTAATATAGCCGACCTAGCTTGATGCTGACGAAGCATTGAGTGATTCATTAAGAGTTAAAGAAGAACAACTTGTGTGGATTTTTACTGGTTGATTGATCGAATATATATTCATTGATTGAATTGGTAGAAATTTCTCGAAGTTTATTTGAGCGAATTTTTAGTCAGTAAGATTAAT
>NZ_JAYROT010000004.1:0-9820 GCF_041911495.1 Acinetobacter sp.
ACTTTGCTTGTAGGTGATAAACCTTATCATCGTCGAGATATTGATTGATTAATCGTTCGCTTAAGCTACTAATTTTAGCGAAATTCTTATGTAGGTAGTTGCGTAGATTATCATCGAGTGAATTGTCAGATGCACGCTCCAGTACAGATTTTCCAACCTTCATCAATGAGCCCATACCAGGGACTTTTTTACTCAGCATGGCATTGTCCATAAAGTCTTTGATACTTTGTTGCACAATATTGGTCATCAGTTCGACATAAGCAGAGTTATTTACCAATTGCTTAATCAGTGCTTTGCGGTGCTCAGTTTTAGATGCGATATATTGAGCGATTTCATCAACAGTATTCACGTCAAGCACGTCATCAATTTTTGTACTGACATTATCAGGATGTTCAAGGGCAAGGGCAATATGTTGTTCAATCAATGTGATAAGACTTGTTGAAGCTTTGGTATTGAGAATCTGCTGTTGTAACAGCGCATTCACTTGCGGATGTCGCCAAAGATCGCCAACTTTTTGCTGGGTGAGCCATTCAAAAAATCCCATAAACTCATCAATAATCGTTTGTTTTTGACCTAGTTGTACTTCAATAAACTTGATTTGTGCATCGAGTAAGGCTTGGGCTTTGGGATTGATCGTAGACATATATTCTCAAACGCTCACTGAAAAAGTTGGCACTGTAAGGAAAAGTACAAGAAGAAAAAGACTAAAAGAAAAGCCCATCTAAAATGAGCTTTTCCAAATTCGGTTTAAGGTGCAGTTTGCGTGCTTTGCTTTTTCTTTGCAAGCTGAACTTTATTTAAGAACTTGAGATAATCCTGTGCAACTACTTGATCCAACTCAAGAAGTGGCATATGCCCAACACCTTTATAGATAATTGGTTTTTCGGCATTTTTAAGTAAGGATTGTAGTTCTTGAGCGACCTCTTTATTGACGATACGATCTTGATCCCCCCAAAGAATTAATATAGGTGAATCAATAATACGACCTGCCATCGCAAAGCTGTCAGGTGTAAAGGCTTTTTGAATCATGACAATTTGATCAATCACATGTTGCGTTTGTGATGAGTTTTTGATCATTAAAGCTTCTTGTTCCTTCAAAATTTCTTTAGGAATAAATGGAGGGTTTGCCATCGCAAGCTTTAACAACTGATCAAAGTCACCCGATTGATCAACAATGAGAGATTTTAGTTGGGTCGGGTCTTTAAGATAAACTGTATTCGCTGTTTTATAGACACCTGCTGCATTCATCAACAATAAGCTATCAATCTTGTGAGAGTACTGCGCACTATAAAGATAAGCAATTGCGCCACCGAGAGAATGTCCTGCAACGTGAATGGAATCATTAATACCTAATGCTTCGGTGAAGCGTTTTAATTTTTCAGTGAGATTGGGTACAGAAGAATCAAAATCTTTTGGCACTTTGGTGTCACCATGAAATGGCAAGTCTGGAATGATGACGTGGTAGTACGGCGTCAAATAGTGTACAACACGATTCCAATTGTCACGTGTGCCAGATAGTCCATGAATCAAAAGAATGGTGGGTTTGCTTGCATCACCGCCTTCACTGTAGTGCCATTCAATTTCGGCGACTTGTTTTTGCTGACTTTTTAGACCTGCCCAAGTACGTTCTTGCGTTAGGATTAAGCTAAATGTGGTATTAATTTGATCATTCGATTTGGCATACACTGTGGGGTATGCGCAACTAAGACTGATCACAGCAGTCAGAAGCACAATTTTAAGTTTTGAATTGAGACTTTGCGATATCACGTTATATTTATTGTTTGACATAAATGGCTAATCCTTAGCGATGAACTGAGTTTACTATAATTGAAAATGAATGCTTGTGTAATTTGCCTAAATCACATGGTTTTGGGCAGAATGATCAAGGCGATGAATGAATGAATATTGAATAAAATTTTAGAGATCTAAAAAAAGAATAAATTTTAGTGTCTCTCAAAAAATAACAAATTTAATCAATGACAACTGAGTTGCAGCCTTTTAAAATAAAAGCAAATTTAAGTTGGAAAAGTTTGCAATGATCAGCGCTCAAGAAGCCTTACAACGTCTCAAAGATGGCAATATCAACTTTATCAATGGTGAAGTACAGCATAAGCATCTTTCTCACCAGGCACGTGCTAATCTTGCAGATGCGCAGAATCCTTTTGCCATTATCTTGGGTTGTTCAGACTCGCGTGTACCTGCGGAAATTGTATTTGATCAAGGTCTTGGAGATCTGTTCGTGATTCGAGTTGCGGGCAACATTGTCGCTCCATCTCAAGTTGGTAGTGTCGAATTTGCAGCGGAAAGTTTTGGCTGTCCATTGGTTGTTGTGCTCGGGCATAGTCATTGCGGTGCCATCAAATCAACCATTCATAATTTATTGAATCCTAATACGACACATTCTAGCAATCTGATGTCGATCGTCAATCGAGTGCGACCTGCGGTTGAAATATTATTTCAAACCGATTTGAAAAATGACGTAGATAAACTCTCTCAACATGCAGTCAAGGCAAATGTATTCGCTTCGGTTAATCAGCTACGTCATGGTTCGGCAGTATTGGAAAACCTCACTCAGCAAGGGAAATTGGTCATTGTAGGTGCTGAATACTCACTTGAAACAGGTGTGGTTGAGTTCTTTGATTACTAATGAAGATAAAGGTAGTTTGGAAAATTCCATATAAATTTTCTAAAATTGCTACACAATGTAATCAATTGACCGAAAAAATGAATCCAAAGTTATAATTTGGCTATGGTAATCCGTGCTTGTCGTGTTATAACAAGTGCGGACAGATCAACTTGTATCGACTTACGCAAACACCGTGGGCGATCTACAGGATTGATAAAAGTGATTCAACAAGGAAAAACGAGGAATACACATGCCTGCTTTTTTATCTGAAGATTGGTTTAATACTGTAGAGCAACTGACTGCTGAAGCAGGAGATTTAAACTTGCCACCGGCACTACAAAGCCTTGCGCTTAACTTAGTTGTTGGCAATGCAGATGGTTCAAATACTGAGCTTGCTTTGGACGGCGGTAAGATTCAAAAAGGTCTTGCTGACAGTGCGAAAACGACTTTAAACATGGATGCGGATACATTACGTAAAGTATTCCTTGAGTTCGATATGAATGCAGCAATGCAAGCGTTCATGACTGGGCAGATCAAAGTGCAGGGCGATATGAGCCAATTGATGGCATTACAAACTGCTCAGCCAAGTGCAGAACAAAAAGCATTGTTCAAAAAAGTATTAGAAAATACCAACTAATACGAGCGAATAGCAATGTAAAGCCATGCAAGATTACTGATTTTGCATGGTTTTTTTATAGTTAAAGTTGAGTAGGGTCTGTTGACATTTCAACCATGCATTGCGTTATAGGCTAAAATCACATAAACGAGGCATGAAATGAAGGGAATGGTCACTCCCTTGCCAAGTTTCATAACGAAGTTTATGGCAATTTTAGCCATAACCTTTCAGGACAAGGATGCTTTCCTTGCGACGCAGTGCGTCTCATACGTCGTTAGAAATGAGTTATTTAGAATGACTAAACTTCCTCATTCCTGCCTAGTATCGTCTAAAAAGCATCCGTTGTCGCAAGCATCTGTGGAATGCCAACAGACCCTAAAATACGAAGTCATAGATTAACTAAAAAATAGACAATTTATGTAATAAAATGATAATATCATCACATAAAATTAATCTTGTGTGAGTTGGTGTCATGTCACAGTATATTCCTTATTTGTTGCGAATGGATTTGTTGCAAATCGATCCGCTTTTGGATGTTGACTGGCGTACCCGTTTAGAAAGCATTTTTACAAAAATTGATGATGAACATCTCAAAGATGAGATAGATCGTCAGATTTTACAGAGCAAAAGCATCACTTGGTCTGCACAGAATAATCATTTTGATTCAAAACCTGCGATCAGCTTAGATAAGCTAAAATACACCATGGAAGATGATGTTAGGATATTAAATATTCTCGATCATATTATTGAATCGCTTGGCTTTATTGAAGAAAATAACAACGCAATCTTCTTTGCTGAATATGTGGAAAATATTGTTCGACAAATTAATGCGATTGACTCAGAAGATGATATCAGTCTCGGCGACAAGCTTTATCAAGTGAAGAAAAGCTTTTTGTATCAAATCGCTGAAATGGTTAAAGATAAAAATTTTGAGATTCCCAAAAATACACGTGGTATGACGCAAGAAGAACTCAAAGTCTATATTTTAGAAGTGTATATCAAACATGAGCTCTTAGATTATTGGTTCAAGCGCATGAGTAGCTATGAAATCAGTAATGAAGACAATATGTACTTCAAATATATTATTCGTAAAGAAGCGACCATTCGTAAATTTTATGTGGTAAAAACCAGTAAATATTATTTCCTCGTTGCCCCTGGACGTAGCTTTGATGAGAATATTTTCTCAATTCGTCGCTATTTGCTTGAGCAGACTGTTGAGCATAGTCCGAAAGTTTATATCTATGCCTTGGCATTGCCTTTGGTTGCTTCTGATGAGATGAATGATATTAAGAAGTTTAAATTCTTGATCTCAAATATGGTGACAGTGGAATATAACTTAAATCAATCTGTGGTTGATTTTGTTGCAAATACACAGACCGCATTTAACAATCAAATCATGCCGATGTTTACTCAACCGATTGAGTTTAAAGAAAGTAATATCGACTTGATCGTTGGAAATCATTTGTCGAATATCGAAAGCTTGATTCACTTGATTATATTGAAACCGTTAAAAGAGGCGATGAGTAGCTTTATTACACATCAAGATGAATACGATTATGTGTATCATACGATCAAGCATATGTTCCAAGATATGATTAATAGTTTTGATGTGTTTAAACAGCAACCACTTTTATTCTTAAATACCCAAGTTCAGGTTTTTGGTTATAAAATTATTTCTTATATGAAGATGCTTGAACGCCGTCGTAGTGATTTGTTTGTCAATATCAGCGCAAATGATTTAAGAATGATAGGCGATGTTGCAAAACAGCCATTAGACTTACTGTTTGAAAGCTTTGATAACAAAATGAGTTGGTATCGTGGATTGCAACTCGAACTCAAAGAGATTGAACGTAATCAAGGCGCACCGAATAAGAAAAGCGCATTAGCAGGATTCTTCTCTGGTCGGAATCAAAGTTTAAAACGCTATCAAGAGATTTATCATGAAATGATGGTGATTAAAAAATCTGCATTCCATGATTTGATGAATATTCCAAAGCAATATAAAAATTACTGTGTGACGATCGTTGAGAATAAGAAATCATTTTCGCTTGAAGGTGATAATGTATTCTTAGCTTTTAATCAGGGTGAAACGGGTATTGATAAGTTGCCGATTATGTTTAAAGTGCAAAAAGACCTGTCGGACTTTAACCTTGAAACAGTCTATAGTCGTTTGAAACGTAGTGTTTTGGAAGCACAACCTCGCTTACCGAATTAAATGAGACACACATTGTAATTACAAAAAAACTGCGATGAACGTCATCGCAGTTTTTTTATGATTTTTGACTATTTGCTACGCTGAAAACGCTGCTCCAATAAAGATTACTTAAAGAAATAACCTGTTTCAGGCGAGCTGGCATTGGCTAAGCGTTTACGTGGCATGCGACCTGCTAGAAAGGCTTCACGCCCTGCTTCAACTGCTTTTTTCATGGCACTTGCCATCAACATTGGTTGCTGCGATTGCGCAATTGCGGTATTCATCAACACACCATCACAACCCAATTCCATTGCAATCGCTGCATCACTTGCTGTACCAACACCTGCATCGACTAAGACAGGTACTTTTGCATTTTCAATAATGATCGACAATGTATGGGGATTCAAAATCCCTAATCCTGAACCAATCAAGCTGCCTAAAGGCATGATGGCAACACAGCCCATTGATTCAAGCTCTTGTGCCACAATTGGGTCGTCTGAGGTATAGACCATGACATCGAAGCCCTCATCAATCAGTACTTGAGCGGCTTTTATGGTTTCAACCACATTGGGATAAAGTGTTTCTTGATTGCCCAAGACTTCCAATTTTACCAAGTTGTGCCCATCAAGGAGTTCACGGGCAAGCTGACAGGTGCGAATGGCATTTTGCGCATCAAAACAGCCTGCGGTATTGGGCAAAATGGTGTATTTCTCAGGTGGAATCACGGACAGTAGATTCGGTTGGCTTGGATCTTGTCCGATATTGACACGGCGGATTGCGACAGTGACGATTTCAGCACCACTGGCTTCAATCGCTAAACCTGTTTCGGTTAAATCTTTATATTTGCCTGTGCCGACCAATAGACGTGAATGAAACTCACGTTGTCCAATTTTAAAAGATGAATCACTTGAATGTCCGTACGTTATGTCGTGTTGCATAATATTGCCTTTAACCTCCGCCTACGGCTTGAATAATCTCAATCTTATCATTGTTTTGGATCATGGTTTCCACCAAACGGCTCTTTGGCACGATCTGTTCGTTCACTTCTACAGCAAAGCGTTTGCCATCAAGTTGTAGTGACTGCACCAATTCAAATAAAGTGCTGAATTCTATATTTTGCGCTTCGCCATTTAAAAAAATATTCATGGTTAAATCAATCTTCAATTTTAAAATTAATATGCTCAAATTGTTGCTGTTTAAAGGCTTGCCAAGCCAATGTCAACCAGCCAAGAATCATCAATAATCCACCAATCGGCGTAATCGCACCCAAAATACGTGGCATACCCAAACTCATGATGTATAACGAACCACAGAAAAGTACGATACCAATTTGAATGAATAAAAAGGGCATTTTGATCGTAAAAGCGGGGAGCACTTTTGCCATGATGCCAAGGAGCAACAAACCTAGAGCATGGTAGAAAAAGTACTCAGTCGCCGTATGCCACCATGTCAGCTGTTGTGCATTGGCGATCTTTTGCAAGCCATGTGCACCAAACGCACCGAGCATCACGGCTAAGGTTAAGTTAAGGGCAGCGATACCAATCCACATAGTCGTTCCGAGCAAAGTGCTTAAATGAGTGCGAGTAGTATAGAGGATTGTTATTTTTATGCCTATGTACGAATTGCATTTATAGATCAATCTTTATTCCACTTTGCATTTACTTATATTATATTTGAGAAATAAATTAGCCATGTAAATTATTGGAGAATAAGCGATGAAAGGACTTTTGCTCAGTGCCACGTTAATTTTATTTAGCCCTACCGTATTTGCTGAAATTAAGCATTTGCAACCACATGAAAGGCAACAATGCAGTAAGTCAAAAGAGGATGCTGTGAATTGCTTGAATAAGCTAATAGATCTAAATGCGGGCAATGAGCAAACGTATATTTCTGCACTATACGACACACTTGCGATTAAAAGTTATACAAATGAGGCTTGTAAAACTGAAATCAAATTTTCAAGGTCTAGTTTTACACCAGATGTTATTGATTGGGACAAAGTATCGTTAAAAGAACTCGCCGAGCAGAAAAAAAGTACATATCACTTAAAAGAAGTCAATATTCATGAAGTCGATTCGAGTGGGAAGATAATTGGACGAAAAAAGATAAAAACGACTACTGAGGAGTTAGCTGATTTTATGATCGAATTAATGTTTGAACTGACATTACTGTGTGATTCAAGTAATTCAAAATTCAATAAATTATTTTTGCCCCAAGCGACAAACTAAATTTTGTAAGTTTGAGGAATAGGGCAAAGTTTTAGCAAACCGTTTATTTAGCCCGCTGACATTGCGGTTTTGATTTTTTCCATCGCATTTTTTTCAAGCTGACGGATACGCTCCGCAGATACGTTATATTCCGCTGCTAGCTCATGCAATGTCGATTTATTATCATCCAACCAACGACGTTGCAAGATACTGCGTGAACGGTCATCGAGCTGTTCCATCGCATCATGTAGTGCATTGTTACTTTGCTCTTCCCAGTCTTCTTCTTCGACTAGACGAGCAGGGTCATAACGATTGTCCTCAAGATATAACGCAGGCGCAGTGTAGTGACTTTCATCGTCATCATCATTTTGCGCTTCAAAGGCTGCATCGTAGGCGGTGAGACGACCTTCCATTTCCAGTACTTGTTCAGGCGTCACATTCAGATCATTGGCGATCGCTTGTGCTTCTGCTAGTGTGAGCTTTTTACTGGATTTTTTTAGACTACGCAGATTAAAGAATAGTTTACGTTGTGCTTTAGTCGTCGCTACTTTGACAATACGCCAGTTACGGATCACGTATTCGTGGATTTCCGCTTTAATCCAATGCACAGCAAACGATACCAAACGTACGCCCATCGTCGGGTCAAAGCGTTTGACTGCTTTCATCAAGCCGAGATTACCTTCTTGAATTAGATCGCCTTGTGGCAAGCCATAGCCTGCATAGCTACGTGCAATATGAATCACAAAACGAAGATGCGACATCACCAATAGCTTGGCAGCATCCAGGTCTTGATCATAATAATAACGGTCGGCAAGTTCTTTTTCTTGCTCCGCAGTGAGAATCGGTATTTGATTGACCGTACTAATATACGCACCGAGATTTACACCAGGTGCAGTCAATGACAGGGGCATCAATTGGTTGCTACTGTCAGTGGCCATGTAAGCTCCTTGATAGGGATGAAATTCCCAAAACCATATAATAATTAAACCTTAATCGCATGTAAGTAGGATTACGTGTAAATGTGTAAGTAATTAATGCGATATGGTGTGCATTGTAAAATTTAAAAGGGTTATTTTTCAATATAATAGTGAAATTCATCATCAACAATCATTTGCTGGACAATTTTCAATTGTTGTATCTGACAAAAATGCGCTAAATCTTGTTGGCTATTGGGATCAGTCGCTTTGATTAAAATCAGTTTTTTTGAGTTTGAATTTTCGCTAGACGATTTATTTTTATCAATGGTTTTCAATAATCGCTTGAGCATCAGAATCGGCATAGGGCAAGGTTGATTACGGGCATCCACAGTAAAATCTGCTGTGAGTTGTGAAGCGTTTTGCGTTGTTTCAGTTGCCATGATCATTCAAACTGCCAATCAAAAAATGAAATGTCTTGTGCTGATTTTAACAATAAAATCTTGGCTGTGCCTGTATCTTCTCGCCAATCGCCAAGTACGATGCGTTGTTTATCATTCTCTAAACTGTGAATCGCAGGGCGATGGGTGTGACCATGAATCAATAAATCGACATTTTGAATTTGTTTAACGACTTCAGATTGATTGACATCGACAGGTTGGTAATGCGCATTTTGCTGACGGCTTTGGCTTTTTCGACGTGCATAATCCGCAAGACGACGTTTGAGATAAAACGGAAAAAGTTTTAAAAAACCAAGTAAGATAGGATTGCGAATAATGCGTTTAAAGCGTTGATATTCCACATCATCGGTGCAGAGTGCATCGCCATGTTCGAGGCGGACGGTTAAGCCTTGCCATTGATAGATATAAGGTTCTTGCAGTAATTTTCCACCAAAACGATCTAAGAAGCGTTGCCCAAGTACAAAGTCACGATTGCCACAGAGAAAATAGACTTGATTGCCTGTGGCACTAAACTCACGGAGCTGTTTGACCATTGGCAATAGCCAGTCGCTTGGGTCACGATCGGAGAGCCAGACATTAAACCAATCTCCGAGAATATACAGTTCGCTTGGCTCGGATTGATAGTGCGCTAATAACGATAAAAACCCTCGAATTAATCGAGGGTGATCATCAGATAAGTGCAGATCAGCAATGAATAATTGTTGCATGATAATTTCAGCCAAGCCTCTTTATGATCAAAAATAGTAATCCTCCCTAACCCACCTCTTTTTAAAGGGGGGTTGGATCGCGATTAATATGTCAT
>NZ_JAYROT010000005.1:0-71374 GCF_041911495.1 Acinetobacter sp.
TTGGATGAAGTACAAGATTATGCAACAAACTGGTTGTGGCATTACAACCATGAAAGACCACATCAAGCTAACAAAGGAAAGCCACCTCTAATGGCTGCTTAACCTCTACTTTTAACTTCGGTTATTTATGGGAGGATTACCATATAAATATGGTAGTTATCAATCAAAACAAGATTCAAAGAGACTGGATGAGTATTTACCAAGCAGTAAAAGAATTTATTTAATGAAAAAGAATGGAGATATGTATGTCTACTGAAAATCTGATCGGACTAGGGAAAAGACTTGTAGAAGAATTTAAGTTAGAGGATAAAACCGATACATTATCTCAATGGTTGCTTCATTATTTAGCAGAATTATTTGAACGATATAATCTACCCACTTCTCCAGAAGAAAAGCATATAGTAGCTTTAGAAATAAAAGATACTATTTTCAAGTTATGGGATTTTCGACATCAACAGTCCCATTCTCAGAGTAGTTTCAAAAATACAAAGTCTTTAATTTCAACATTAAAGAAATTGAATTTAGATAATGATGATGTTTTCTACTCAGGGTTAATTGATTTTATAAATGCAGAAAGTACTTCAGATCAAAGTAATCCTGACTATTGGTACAGTTATGCGTTAGAGCTCGATAAAGCATCACGCTTCTTGATAAGAGATTGTATCCTCAAAGGCTATGCTATCACTGAAACTGATAACCAAGAAATTGCTAATCTCATTAAGGAGTTTGAGACATTAGACTCGTATGAGAATTTACTGAGTCGTTTTTATAATGATCAATCTAGCGAAGATAAAGAAATTAGAAATATTAAAAAAAACATTTCTAAAATAGAGGAGTTGATGGATGCTTTAGTTGAGCTAAAGACTACTTATGAGGGAAAATTAAATTCATAATAGGTCTACATTACTAGTGACTTTAGTTGAAACCAAGTTCTTTAATAGATGTTTGCGATTTAAGTTGATTTATTCTGCTTACTATATGCTTACTAAAAATCAAAAATTAAAAAAACACCTAGGATTGGTGCAACTAAGTGGTTGATTTATTTGGTGGGCCCAGACAGACTTGAACTGTCGACCAACGGATTATGAGTCCGCTGCTCTAACCAACTGAGCTATAGGCCCTAGATAAAATTCAAAACACGTTTTCGTTCATTTTATAAGAATTTTACGCATTGAATCGGCGCTCATCTTAAACAAGTTAAATCTAAAAGACAAGCGCCACAGCATGCATTCGCTTAAAGTTAAATCAAGCAAATGTTGATGCGAATCAATTAGAACATTGCATCTTCGAAGTTTGCGGAAATCTTATGCACGGATAAATCTGCACCACGGAATTCCTCTTCTTCAGAAAGGCGTAAACCCATGATGAGTTTTAGACCGCCATATACGATAAAGCCACCAGCCAAAGCAAAGACAACCGCAAGTGTTGAACCAATGAGCTGTGACATCATACTTACGCCACCAAGTCCGCCAAAGTATTCCTGTCCCAAAATACCCACGGCAAGTCCACCGAATAAACCACAGACACCATGTAGAGGCCACACACCAAGCACATCATCTACTTTGAGCTTGTTTTGTGTATATGTGAACAGTTTAACGAATATCGCACCTGCAATAATACCAATGATTAAAGCCCCAACAGGGTGCACCACATCAGAGCCTGCGCAGATTGCAACTAAGCCTGCTAAAGGGCCATTGTGCAAGAAACCAGGGTCATTTCGTCCAACAAAGTTTGCACTTAGCGTACCACCGACCATCGCCATCAATGAGTTGATCGCAACCAAGCCTGAGATTGCTTCGACACGTTGCGCACTCATCACGTTGAAGCCAAACCAACCAACGATCAAAATCCAAGAACCTAAGGCAAGAAAAGGAATAGACGATGGTGGATGAGCAGCAATCCGCCCGTCTTTTTTATAACGTCCAGAACGTGCACCAAGCAGGATCACTGCAATAAATGCAATCCAACCACCCATTGCATGCACAACGATTGAACCCGCAAAATCATGGAAGCTTGCACCAAAGTTTTGCGTTAACCAATCTTGTAGACCAAAGTTACCGTTCCATACAATCCCTTCAAAGAATGGATAAACGAGCGCAACGAGTAGCAAAGTCGCGATCGCTTGAGAACGCATTTTTGCACGTTCAGCGATACCGCCTGAAACAATCGCAGGGATTGCAGCAGCGAAGGTTAGTAAGAAGAAACAGCGCATCAAATTGAAACCATGATCTTCGGTAAGCGCTGTCGCTGTATGGAAAAAGTGCAACCCATAAGCGATATAGTAGCCAACAAAAAGATAAGCAATCGACGAAATAGCGAAGTCTGTTAGGATTTTACTGAGCGCATTGACCTGATTTTTATGGCGAACCGTTCCAAGTTCTAAAAAGGCAAATCCAGCATGCATGGCTAAGACCAATACAGCACCCATGAGTAAGAAGAAAAGATCTACATTTTGCATATTTTGCTCAACTATGGTGCAAAAAATAAACTCTATAACGGAATAAGTTTTAATCTGCACCAAATTGGTTAAAAAGTATCATGTGAATAGAGCCCAATCTATAAACATGCATTATGTGAGCTAAAATAAAGCAAAAAACGCACCAACTTTTTATAATAATAGGAATATTTTTGAAATTGCACCAAAATAGTTGTTGTCTTGAGGTGGGGAGTCTACAAAGAAGAAAACATGCAAAGATCAAAGCACGCAAAAAAAAGAAATTGACGATGAAATGAAAAATGATTTTTAAAATATAAATTACATACAATAAAAAAGAGAGCCAATGGCTCTCCTTTTCACTTGATCAGTAAACTGATTACTGAGCAGCTTTTTCAGCAGGAGCGTCAGTAGCAACAGCTTCAGCAGCAGCGTCAGTAGCAACAGCAGCAGCATCAGTAGCAGCGTCAGCAGCATCAACAGCAGCGTCAGAAGCAGCAGCAGCAGCGTCAGTAGCTTGATCTACAGCAGCGTCAGCGCCTTCAGTAGTAGCAGCAGCAGCGTCAGCAGCAGCTTCAGCTTCAGTTGCAGCAGCGTTAGCGTCAGCAGCAGCAGCGTTAGCGTCAGCAGCAGCTTCGTCAGCTTTCTTAGCACAACCAACGAAAGTTAAAGAAGCAGCGATAGCAGTTGCAATAGCGATATTTTTGAATAACATGGCATCTCTCTCTATAAAGTTGAGATTAAAGTTAAGAACAATTTGTTAACTATCCCTCGCATTGGACGTTTTGCTAACAAGTCATTCAGCTTGGTTGTTATGCTATCACCATGCAAATTTATTTTCTACTGGGAAAATTGTAGCAGTTGATGAAAAAAACAAATTGAGAATGCGAAATTAAGTAGATTTGGCAATTATGACAAATTTACAGCATTATGATTTTTGTGTATTTTATTGATATATATAAAATAAATTTAAACGTTAAAAAAATAGGATTTGCTCAAATAATTGGAGTAATTGAGTGTAAAAAAGTGTAATGTTTGTCAACCAAAAATAAATTGTATAAAAAAACGCCAATTTTTGTGAAATTTGACGTTTAAATTAAGCTGAATTGAGCGAAATTATTGCTTACGTTTCATTTGATCGAAGAAATCATCATTAGTTTTTGCTTCTTTCATGCGATCTAGTAAGAATTCCATTGCAGCAAGCTCATCCATTGGGTGAAGTAATTTACGTAAAATCCAAACTTTACGTAGTTTATCTTCATCCATGAGGCGTTCTTCACGGCGAGTACCAGATTTCTTGATGTTCATGGCAGGGAAGACGCGTTTTTCTGAGATACGACGATCTAAGATAACTTCTTGGTTACCTGTACCTTTGAATTCTTCGTAGATAACATCATCCATCTTACTGCCTGTTTCGATCAATGCAGTCGAGATAATGGTGAGTGAGCCACCTTCTTCAATATTACGTGCTGCACCGAAGAAGCGTTTTGGACGTTCGAGTGCATGTGCATCCACACCACCAGTTAAGACTTTACCTGAAGATGGAATCACTGTGTTGTAGGCACGAGCTAGACGAGTGATCGAGTCGAGTAAGATCACCACATCTTTTTTGTGTTCAACAAGACGTTTGGCTTTTTCAATCACCATCTCTGCAACTTGTACGTGACGTGCAGGCGCTTCATCAAATGTTGACGCGATAACTTCACCACGAACAGTACGTTCCATTTCGGTGACTTCCTCAGGACGTTCGTCAATGAGAAGTACGATCAGGAAAACTTCAGGGTTGTTGCGAACAATCGACTGTGCGATGTTTTGTAGCAACATGGTTTTACCCGCTTTTGGTGGTGCAACGATGATAGAACGCTGTCCTTTACCAATCGGTGCGATCAAGTCAACCACACGTGCAGTCAAATCTTCAGTCGAACCATTACCCAACTCCATGACCAATTGCTCGGTTGGGAAAAGTGGCGTTAAGTTTTCAAATAGGATTTTATTGCGTGAATTTTCAGGTGTATCAAAGTTGATTTGATTCACTTTTAATAGTGCAAAGTAGCGTTCGCTTTCTTTAGGTGGGCGAATCGTGCCCGTAATGGTGTCGCCTGTACGTAAGTTAAAGCGACGAATCTGTGATGGGCTGATATAGATGTCATCAGGGCCTGCAAGATAAGAACCTGCTGCAGAGCGCAAAAAGCCGAAACCATCAGATAAAATTTCTAAAACACCATCACCAAAAATTTCTTCGCCGTTCATGGCGTGACGTTTTAATATCGCAAAAATGATGTCTTGTTTGCGATTACGAGCCATACCTTCAAGGCCCATAAATTCAGCAATTTTGATCAATTCGCCGATTGGTTTTTTCTTTAGTTCAGTTAAGTTCATACGAGGATATTCAGTGCTTTAGGCTGCGATAAAAAAATAAGATAGAAAAAGCGGGGATGATAAGTTCGCACGTCGCTTTGCAAAGATGCTGTATTGCGAATAGCAAAATACCTGCACAGATGCATTCAAAATAATTATTGAGGCTAAAAGCTAGATTTGATAAGCCGAGCGGCGATCTTATTGTTCATCAAATCACCTGACAAATGTCATGAATTGGAGGTGACTTAATTGATATAGAACTATAAGAGAGTCTAATTGCTTTGTCAATTGAAAATCTCACAGAATCCATGCTTTTACAGCATGATTTTTGATAACTCCTCTAAAATAGTTCTGTCTACTGTGTAGGAAAAATTTTAGATCATCATCATTTGTACGTTTTAAGCTTTAAGAAAAATGGTAAGAAAATCGCAATTTTCTTACCATCTGTATTTTGCTGACGTATATCTAACTTAGCTGCTAAATCTTATGACCGCTAAATCTTAGTTGTTAATTCAAAGAGCATGCTCTCGAATGAATACTTTAGATTTAGATGTTGCTAGATTTAGATGTTGCTATTGATAAATTCAACCAATTTTGATTTTGGTGCTGCACCAACTTGTTGTGCAACCACTTCACCATTTTTGAAAATCAAAAGAGCTGGGATATTACGGATGTTGTATTTCACTGCAGTATCTTCTGCAGTAGTTACATCGACCTTAGCAATTTTGAGTTTGCCATCATATTCGCCAGCCAAATCTTCAAGTACTGGTGCAATGGCTTTACATGGCGCACACCATGCTGCCCAAAAGTCTACAAGTACAGGGGTGTCGCTGTCTAAAACGTCTGATTTAAATTGCTCATCAGATGTATTAATAATTTTGTCTGACATGGATGACTCCAGTTATTCATTTGATTCGATATCAAGTGCACCTACTTTTTTGATCGGATGTTATTGATCAAGATGGGCAGTGATGCAACTTGGCTTAAGGGAATTATGATGGCATTCGATTTTTTTTCAAGTTTTTCAGCCGAATCAGTCATAGATAGTTTTAATGCTGATCATCGTAATTGGCGATATTTCTATCTAATCTTGCTTTTTATGGAGTTTGATACGTCAAATTTCAGGCGGTATTGGCGATATTTTTCGACAATTATTCTTTTAAAAAGATGCGTTGTCGATTAGGCTATGGAGGTGAGATTTCGGGATCTTTTTTGAGAATGTCAGATTTTTTGATTGATGATGAATTGCTTGCTGCAATTGATATGGGGTCAAATAGTTTTCACTTGGCAATAGCACGTGTTGATCACGGCGAAGTGAAAAAAGTTGCATCAATGTCAGAGAAAGTGCAACTTGCAGCAGGGTTGGATGAGAATAATTATTTGAGTGAGGCTGCGCAACAGCGTGGTTTGGCTTGTCTTTCACGGTTTGTAGGGCGTTTAAGCGCAGTCCCTCGCAATCGCATGCGTATTGTTGCGACCAACGCACTTCGTCAAGCTGAGAATGGCGACGAATTTATGCAAAAAGCAGCGGAAATCTTACCCAAACCAATCGAGATCATTGCCGGGCGTGAAGAAGCACGGCTGATATATCTTGGCGTGTCACATACCATGGCAAATGGCGGGCGTCGTTTGGTGATTGATATTGGTGGTGGTTCGACTGAGTTTATTATTGGTGAAAAGTTTGAGCCTTTGAATACTGAATCATTGCAAATGGGCTGTGTGGCTTATACTAAAGCGTATTTTCCTGATGGTGATATTAGTCAAAAAGCATTTGATAAAGCAGTCGTTGCTGCACGTAAAGAGCTCAGTGCAATCGCCAATACCTACATGAAAACAGGTTGGGACACTGTTGTCGGCTCTAGCGGTACGATCAAAGCGTGTCGTCAGATCATGGTCAATATGAATCTGAGCGATGAGCAAGACAATGTCACTCGTGAAGGTTTGCATAAGCTCAAAGATAAATTATTAAAAGTTGATCATGTCTCAAAAATTGATTTTGATGGCTTACGAGATGATCGACGTCAGGTTTTGCCAGCTGGATTGGCGATTTTGTATGCTGTGTTTGATGTCTTGAAAATTGAAAAATTGGCATTTTCAGACGGCGCATTGCGTGAAGGTGTGATGTACGATTTGCTTGGACGCTTCCGTCATGAGGATATTCGTGATCGCAGTGTACAGGCGATGATGGGTCGCTATGGCGCAGATCAAAAGCAAGCAGAACGTGTGGTAAAAACAGCGCAACAACTCTTCGATCAATCAGCAGAGGTTTTAGATTTATCAGTGGAAGATGGTGATCTACTACGTCGTGCAGCCTATTTGCATGAGATTGGCTTGGCGATTAGTCATGGTGGCTATCATCGTCATGGCGCATATCTACTACAGCATTCGGATATTCCCGGCTTTTCACAAATCGACCAAAATCATTTGTCCCACCTCGTTTCGCATCATCGTCGTAAGCTACGTCAAGATGCCTTGCATGATGTAAAAAAGGTCGGTTCTGAGCGTTTGGCATATCTATGTTTATTGCTTCGCTTGGCAGTTTTGCTCAATCATAGTCGCAGTGATGCGGATTTGCCTGCCTTTCATTTAAAGGTGAAAAATGAGCAGACTTGGCAATTGACGATTTCTGGTGATGTGAAACAATGGCCTTTATTGATCGCAGAGTTGCAAGATGAGCAAGCCCAGTTTAAACATTGGCATATTGAGTTGCTCATTGACTCCGATCAAGATATTGAAGAAGTTTAAAATGGTAAACTAGTTTGAGTAAGGTTTTAAATTATTCAAATGATGATTCAATTTAATATGTCTAAAATCGACTTAGAGATATAACCGAAGGAAAGAGTGCATCGCATGAACAGCAAGGCAAAAATATCTCCAACATGGCAAACTGTGCAGATCGCACGCCATGCAGAACGCCCACAGTTTTTGGACTATGCCAGTGAGATATTCACCGATTTTGATACTTTACATGGTGATCGTGTCTTCGGTGATGATGGTGCTTTGGTGGGTGGAATTGCACGTTTCTACGGTCAGCCTGTGATTGTGGTTGGTCAGCATCGTGGACGTAGCACTCGTGAGCGTTTGCAACACAACTTCGGTATGTGTAATCCTGAAGGTTATCGCAAGTCACAACGCCTTTTTGAAATGGCTGAACGCTTTAACTTACCCGTTTTTACCTTTATTGACACAATGGGCGCTTATCCCGGTGTTGGTGCAGAGGAACGTGGGCAAGCTGAGGCGATCGCAAAAAATCTTGCACAACTCTCTGCGTTAAAAGTCCCTGTGATTGCCACTGTGCTTGGTGAAGGTGGCTCAGGTGGTGCGCTTGCGATTGGTGTTGCCGATCATTTGACAATGCTTTCACACAGCATTTATTCGGTGATTTCACCTGAAGGCTGTGCCTCGATTCTGTGGAAAACTGCGGAGAAAGCAGAGCAAGCCAGTCAAGCGTTGGCATTGACCGCAGATCGGTTGCATCAGCTTGGTATTGTTGAAACGGTGATTGATGAGGGTGAGGGTGCGCATCTCAATCCAATCAAAGTGATGCACGCACTACAAGAACAACTTAAAATCCAACTCGACCGATTAATGCAAATGGATGCAGATGAACGATGCGAAGCACGCTACAAACGTTTGATGAAGTTTGGCAGCAACAATTTCGCCAGCGTTTAATCGCTCAAACGCAAACACCCGATCAAACTTCTCAAGACACTTCAATTGTTCTCGCATGTAGCGGTGGTATGGATTCCATGCTACTGCTTTATTTATTTGCTGATTTGACTGCAGAACAATTGAATCATTGTCGATTCAAAGTCATCTCTATTGACCATCAGCTTCAAGCCGATAGTGCAAAATGGTCAAACTTGGTTGTACAGCACTGTGAAAAACTGGCTGTACCCTGCAAAGTCATCCCAGTCGATGTGGCAGACGGCAATCTTGAAGCGGAAGCACGTAAAGCACGTTATCAAGCTTTTGAAAATGAACTACAAGAAAATGATGTACTAATCCTCGGACATCATCAACAAGATCAAGCCGAAACTTTGCTAATGCGCTTATTTCAAGGTGCAGGGGTGCGAGGTTTGTCTGTAATGCAGGAATGGCAAGCTCGAACCATTAAAAACTCAAATTTATCTGATTTTAAAAAATATTTTATTTGGCGACCGCTTTTATCATTGTCAAAAAAACAGATTCAGCAATGGGCTTCGCAGTTGGGTTTTGAATATGTCAATGATCCAATGAATCTTGATGATGAGTTTGATCGAGTTTGGTATCGCAATCAACTCTTGCCACTGATTGAACATCGTATTCCTCATGCGCAGGATAGTTTGTCGAGAACTGCAATCTTGATGCAAGATGCAGATCAAATTTTGCAGGAAGTTTTAGCTCAAGATATTCAATACTGTGTCGATGATGCGGGGCGTTTAAATATTTGCAATTTAAAAACATTATCTAAGCCACGTCAGCGACAACTTTTATCGGCTTGGATGCAAGCTGATGAAAACTACCGTCCACCGTTGGCGATGGTCGAGCGATTAAATGATGAGGTGATTGATGCACGGCAAGATGCCAGTAGCATGTTGCATTGGTCGCAAGCTTATTTTCTGCGTTATGAAAATGCGTTGTATCGTTATACAACAGCAGCGTGGCAAAGCTTACAGCAGTCAATTGATCCATTTGAAATTCAAATCTCTTTGAACAATGTCATTACATCGGTAGGGCATAATTTCCAAATAGATCGTGTTCAGGGTGAGCGCATTGGACTTAATTTTGATTTATTGAATCAGACTTTAATGTTGAAACCACGGAAAGGTGGTGAAAAAATTCGACGATATGGACGAAAAGATCACCGATTATTAAAGAAAATGTTACAAGAAGCCAAAATCGCACCGTGGTTTCGTCATCAAATTCAAATATTGATGTACCATAATACGCCGTTGGGTGTGTTTACACCGTTGGGATTTTGGTTGGCAGACAGTGGGTTTGTCGAACCAAATGGGTGGTTGCCAATGCTTGAGGGTGAATTTTCACCTGATGAATAGTGCGTAACAGAGCAACTGACAATTTGAATATTTATTTAAAATTTAAAGCATCGAGGTCAATGCTAACAATGGATCAGAATATTACGTTTATTGGTGGTGGCAATATGGCGCAGGCGTTGATCAGTGGAATGATCGCACGAGGTCTGCCTGCAACACGCATTACGGTGTCTGATCCTGTGTCTGAGATTCAAGAGGTTTTGCGTCAGCAAGATATCAATGTCACGGACAATAATGCCGAAGCGATCGCCAATGCAGATGTCGTTGTTGTTGCGGTGAAGCCTCAGATGCTTGCTGATGTATTGACGCCTTTGGCAGATTTGATGACCAATCAATTGGTGATTTCTATCGCTGCTGGTGCAACGATTGGCATATTTAAATCTCTACTTGGTGGTTATGATCGAATCATCCGTGTGATGCCGAATACGCCTGCATTGGTACAGAGTGGGGCACATGGTTTGTATGCACCTGATTATATTGGTCAAGCGGATCGTGATGTTGCATCGCAGATCATGGCAGCGACAGGTTTAACGATTTGGGTGGATAGTGAGAAAAAGATTGATGCGGTGACAGCGGTATCAGGTTCGGGTCCTGCATATTTCTTCTATATGATGGAAGCGATGATTCAAGCAGGGAGAAATCTAGGGCTAGATGAGAAAACGGCTTCGGCATTGACCTTGCAAACGGCACTCGGTGCGGCGCAAATGGCGATCACCAGTGAAAATACGCCTGCACAACTTCGTCGTAATGTCACCTCGCCAAATGGTACGACGCAAGCAGCGATAGAAACTTTTGATCACCATCAGGTGAGTCAGCATATCCAAGCGGCACTTGCCGCAGCGGAAAAACGTAGTGCAACTTTGGCCGAAGAGCTTGCAGAAAAGCTCAATACCAAATAAATTAGGGCGATTTTTTAATATTTTGAGAGAAATACTTTGGCGCTATTGCTTAACGTCTTGCTCAATGTAGTGATTTTATTGGTGTTCTTACGTTTCTTGATGCAACTTGCAGGGATTAACTTCTTTAATCCTGTGGTGCAGTCTACGATCAAGGCGACTAAGTTTGTTGATGTGTTGAATCGCTCACTTCCAAAGCCTGCGAAAGGTCGAATTAACTTAGCAGCGCTTATATTACTGATCATTTTGTACTTGGTGAAAGTATCTGTGCTCAGCAATATGGGCTTAGGGATTACGATCTTTGAGGTGCATTACAAAAATCTTGCATCAGGTGCAGATAGTTTGTTACTTGGTACGTTAATGGCTGTGACCGATGGTGTGGTGAGTTTTTGTCGTTATTTGATTTTTGCTGCGATCATTATGAGTTGGGTGGTGATGTTTACTCAAAAGAGTGGACCGTTTACCGAAGCTATTCAAGAGCTTGCAGAGCCATTGTTTGCGCCATTTCGTAAGGTCATGCCGAATATGGGAATGATTGATTTATCTCCTTTATTGGCGATCTTGGCATTGATTATTATTGATATTGTAATGACCAGTGTGTCTTTTGCAGTGATTGGTGGTTTTCATTAAATTTCTATTTTATAGATATTTACTCAGCAATAAAAAACCGACGCTTAATAAGGCGTCGGTTTTTTTATGTTTTGAATGTAGTTACTTAGAACAGATTCACAGGAATGTCCAAGAATAAACGCCATTCATTGGTGTTACCAATGTAAGTTGCGTCATATTCGTCATCTGCACGGTAGTAAGAGTGACGAACACGTAAACTTGCATCTTTGGCAAAACCACTTTGTACAGTGTATTTCACTTGGCTAAAGAATTCGTATTCTTCAGAGTTATCACTGACCAGTTGAGTGCGATCTAAACCGTCTGCAACATCAATGTCCCAACCATATACAGCTGCATTTGTCCAGTTCAGACCTTTTAAGCCGAAGTTGGCAAAGTTGTAGTTGTATTGCAGATGTACTGATTTTTCATCATTACCGATAAAGTCTGACAAATACGAGTTTGGTACGTAGATGGTTTGACCACCGTCAGCCATACCTTTACCACGATTATAATCATAGCCGACATTACCTGTATTTTGTTGGTAAGCCAACATAATGTTGTGTGGACCAGTGTTATAGCTCGTCGAAACACCCCAAATCGAGTTTTGATAGTCATCATCAGGATTGCCACGCTCTGAATATAATGCAGCATTCGCTTCTTGATCCCAATCGGTGTGATAACCACTGAAGTCGAATGTCCACGTACCTTTCGCAACGGGGTAAGTATAATTAGCATTGGCATAATGGCGTTCTAAACGATCTTTGTTATCCACACCGTAATACGCCAATTTAGTTTGATCATTCAGTTGATATTTCACGCCCCAAACCGTTGCACGATCGAGTTCGTTTTCATCGGTAGAGATTTGATCTGAAAATTGGTTTTTGGTGAACTTACCAGCGATCAATTCGACATTGTCAATTTCACGACTGTTGATCAATGTCCCTGTGAAATACTCAGGGACTAGACGTGCTGTGTTACTTGCCAAAACAGGCAAATCTAAAACTTGTGTACCATAACGCACATCTGTATTTGAAATGCGTGCTTTCACAAAACCGCCACCACGTAACCAGTGATCGTAGGGTTCACCTTGATCGTTACGTGGCACCATGTTGTTGCCAGAATTGTTATTGTCACCAAGTCCAACAGAAAAATCGCCTACAGCGCCCACACCGAATCCAACGATGCCTTTGGTGTAGCCTGAGTCCAAATTCACAATTGCAGTTTGTGCATATGAGCTTTCATCTTTTGGACCACTTTTCTTATCTCGGTGGATAAAGCCAGTACGGAATAAGACAGAGCCATCCGCATCTTCAACAAAACCTTTTGACTCAGATTGTTCGCTAGCGAAAGCGCTGCTGATCATTGCAGATTGAATGAGGAGCAACAGGGCAATTTTTTTCGGTTGCATCGGGTGAAGCCTTAAAAATACAAAGAGGCGGATTGTACAACAAATTTATAAAAAAAAATAAACTGATTCATTCCTATTGGTTATAAATTTAGCAGTTTTTGACTAAAGTATAATATTTTGTAACATCAGCCAGCGACAATAAATCATAAGAATTATTTGACAGTTACTAAACGATCGTTTAAAAATATAGTTATCAATTTAAAATATTGGAAGAGTACAATGAGTGCAGAACAAAATCATCAAGGCAAAGTGAGCCGTGAAATTATCCACGATCATATTTTATTGCTCGGACTTGATCGTGCCGAAAAGTACAATGCCTTTGATAGTCATCTGATTCATGCCTTAGCCGAAGAGTTAACCGCCTATGAAGCCGATGACAATTTGCGCTGTGTAGTGATCTTTGCACATGGTAAGCATTTCACTGCTGGGCTAGACCTGATGGAGCTGCAGCCAAAAATTAAAGATGGTGTGTTCAATTTTGACGCAGAAACCATCAATCCGTGGGGAATCAAAGGGAAACAACGTACTAAGCCGATGGTCGTCGCGGTGCATGGTTATTGCTATACCGCAGGCATAGAGTTGATGCTCAATGCCGATGTGGTCATTGCCAGTGAACAGACTGAGTTTGCGCAAATGGAAGTACAGCGTGGCATCATGCCGTTTGGGGGAGCGACGGTGCGCTTTGTACAGGCTGCGGGTTGGCAAAAAGCCATGCCATATTTATTGACTGGTAAAAAGTTTGATAGTCAAACTGCACTAGATCTCAATCTAATTTCTGAAATTGTCAAAGATGGTGAGCAACTTGAACTTGCGATTGAGATGGCACAAGAGATCAGTGCTGCTGCACCGCTTGCGGTCAAAGCGCTCATTGCAGCAGCGACCGAAGCGCAACTGCATGGACAGCAATACGCCTTTGATCGAATGAATAGTTATCTACCTGCATTGTTTGCTTCGCAAGATGCAATGGAAGGTGTGATGGCAATGATGCAAAAACGCCCACCAAAGTTTCAGGGTAAATAGTCGTTTTCTATTTATTCATTTTCAAATTTCATGATTTTAAATTTTGTCAAAACCATTTCCTTTTATCTAGAGAAATACGATGAATGCGCAAACACAATTCTCCCTACAAGCAGTAGACCAACAGTCGTTGACCTTTCAAGCCTTAGACAATTATGCGTTGTCGGGCGTTCGTTATCGTCCAAAATCGCAGATTATTGCGAACATGATTATCGCCAATGCGACAGGTGTGCCACAGGCGTTTTATCGTCGCTTTGCGCTGTATATGGCGGAACGAGGTTTTCAAGTGTTTACCTTTGATTATCGTGGTATTGCGCAGTCTGCACCGAAAAATTTAAAAGGCTTTGAGATGGATTATCTCGACTGGGGACAGTTGGACTTGTCAGGTGTGATTGATCAGGTTGCCAAAGACAGCGAAAAAGATGGCGTTAAGACTTTTCTCATCGGACATTCATATGGCGGGCAGGCGCTCGGTTTGGTGAATAATTCGCAGAAACTCACGGCGTGTATGACCTTTGGTAGTGGCGTGGGTTGGAAAGGTTATATGCCTAAAGTTGAAGCCTTTAAAGTGTCGATCATTTGGAATGTGGTCTTTCCTGCGATGGCGCTACGCTATGGCTATGTGCCGTGGAGCAAGCTGAAGATGGGTGCGGATTTGCCCTTAGGTGTTTATCAGCAGTGGAAGCAGTGGTGCAAATACCCAAACTATTTCTTTGACGATCCTGATATGCAATATCTGCATGCGCAATATGCCAAAGTGACCACGCCAATCATCGCTGTGACTTCGATCGATGATGAATGGGCGATGCCGATCTCACGTGATGCTTTGCATGTGCATTATAAAAATGCACAGTTGACCAATGATGATATTACACCGCAACAATTCGGCTTAAAGCAGATTGGACATATGGGTTATTTTCGTCAAGGCGCTGAGCAGATTTGGGATCATGTGATTGGTCAGTTTCAGCAGTATTTGTAATTTGAAAACTATTTAAGATGATGCAATTAGGACAGAAAAATCATGCGTCCAAATAAACTGAGTCGTAGCGAAATCATCAACCACTGTGCCAAGCAGTTTAAGCAACATGGCTATGCAGGCACCAGTATGCAGATGTTGGCAACGTCTTGTGGGCTGACGAAAGGTGCATTTTATTATTACTACAATAATAAAGAGCAGTTGTTGATGGATATTTTGCAAGAGATTCATCAGCAGTTGATTGGCTATTTAAATCCCATTGCGAATGATCAAAGCCTGAGTGTTGCAGATCGCTTCGCCACCATGCACAGCAAAGCGGTGCAGTATTTTTCCAATGGTGAAATTGGCTGTCTGATGGCGATTATTTCCATTGAGTCTTTACACACTTTAACGGAAGCCAAGCCGTTGATTCGTGATTTTTTTCAAGATTGGGAAAATGCCATGTATCCTCTGTTTGCGGAAAAGTATGATGAGGTGGAAGCACGACGACTTGCCAAGCAGAGTGTTGCGGACTATGAGGGGGCGATTTTGATGTATCGCTTTACCGAAGATACTTTTTATATAGAGCAGGTGGAAAGGCGGATCAAAGCCATCATTGGGTGAATAGGTTATGCGCTTTATCTATGAAAAGTTGAGCTACCCATTCGTTTGGATGCAAGCGGGTTTATTCTATTTTAAAATGAAAAAATTGGATGATCCCAAGGGGGAGCGAATTGTTCACATTGGATCGAGTGAAAAAATAGTCCGTATCCTCGTTGTTGGCGATTCATCTGCGCTTGGTGTGGGTTGCGATGAGATTTCTCAAAGTAGTGTGGGTGTGATTGCAGAAAGATTATCAGAGCAATTCACTGTGCAGTATCAAGTCTGTGCATTCACAGGTTTCGCGACGAAGCAAATATTTGAAAAAGTAAAAGAAATTCCAAAGCAGTCTTTTGATTTTATTGTGATTTCTTTAGGAACGAATGATATTTTACAGCGGACGAAATTGCCTGATTGGGTAAAGCAAATTACAGAGTTAATGACTTATTTGCAGATAAGTTTTTGTCCACAAAAAATATTTATCAATGCCGTGCCACCGTTTCAAAAGTTGAGTCATTTACCAAATTCATTTCGCACTTATTTATCGAATAAATCACAGAAAATGAATCAGTATTTATCTTAACTGTCTGTTGGAAGTTCAGCCTATCAATTTGTGGATATGGATTTTGATTTTCACGCTGACTACATTTCCGCTGACGGTTTTCATCCGAGTGTCTTACTTTATCAATTACAAGGTGAAAGATTAGCGACTTTTATGCTTGAGAAATTAGTGGGTGAAAATGACGTTGCTTAGGTAAAGTGCCTTAGACATGCCATTTTTATAATTTATTTCCTCAAAAAGTAAACCCCACGCCGTAGCGTAGGGTTTATCTATTTTTGCCTCACATCAGCTTAATGACGTGCGGCTTTACCTTCATCAACCGCTTTGACGATCGGTGTTTTCGGTAGTGGCTTCGGTTTCTCAGTCAATGCCAATGGCAAGATGTCATCAATGCTTTTCACCGCTTTGATGTCTAAACCTGCTTTTACATTGTCTGGGACTTCTTTTAAGTCACGGACATTATCCTCAGGGATAAACACTTGCTTGATACCACCACGATGCGCTGCAAGAAGTTTCTCTTTCAGACCGCCGATGCGTAGGGCATTACCACGAAGTGAGGTTTCGCCTGTCATTGCAATGTCAGCACGGATTGGAATCCCAGTAAACGCAGATACCAATGCTGTGGTCAATGCAAGACCCGCCGAAGGCCCATCTTTCGGTGTCGCACCCTCAGGCAAATGCACATGCACATCGGTTTCCTCAAAGCGAGAAGATTCGATGCCCAGCTCATCAGCACGAGTACGCACCACGGTCATCGCAGCAGTAATCGACTCTTTCATCACATCACCGAGTGAACCAGTCGTGATGAATTTGCCTTTACCTTTCACCGCAGCTACTTCGATGGTTAATAGCTCTCCACCGACCGAAGTCCACGCCAAACCATTGACACGTCCGATCTGCGCTTCTGTTTCTGCGATACCGTAATCGAACTTATGTACGCCTAAGTACTCAGGCAAGTTCTCTTGGGTCACTTCGATCTGCAAGTTTTTAGTTTTGTTCGCCACGGCTTGCTTCACGACTTTACGGGCGATCTTTGATACTTCACGCTCTAGACTACGCACACCTGCTTCACGGGTATAGTGACGCACAATGTCACGAATCGCTTCTTCGTGTACAGACAGTTCTTTTGCACGTAAACCATTGTCTTTGATTGCTTTTGGGATAAGATAACGATCTGCGATATTGACTTTCTCTTCCTCGGTATAACCCGGCAAGCGGATCACTTCCATACGGTCGAGTAGCGCTTCAGGAATGTTCATGCTATTGGCTGTACAGATGAACATCACTTCTGACAAATCTAAGTCCAAATCAAGATAATGGTCATTAAATTTGCTGTTCTGTGATGGATCGAGCACCTCAAGCAATGCAGAAGCAGGGTCGCCACGGTAGTCCTGTGCCATCTTATCAATTTCATCGAGTAAGAATAGTGGATTCTTTACGCCGACTTTATTTAAGGATTGCACAATTTTACCTGGCATCGCACCGATATAGGTACGACGGTGACCACGGATTTCCGCTTCATCACGTACACCACCAAGCGCCATACGGATGAACTCACGACCAGTCGCTTTGGCAATCGATTCACCGAGTGAAGTTTTACCAACACCTGGAGGACCAACTAAGCAAAGGATTGGACCACGTAATTTTTTCACACGTGACTGGACTGCAAGATATTCCACAATACGATCTTTGACATCATCCAAGCCATAATGATCCTCATCGAGAATTTGCTGTGCTTTATTCAAATTGATGCTGACTTTACTGGCTGTGTTCCACGGTGTATCAAGGATCACTTCCAGATAGTTGCGCACTACAGCAGATTCACTAGAAGCAGGTTGCATGCCTTTGAGTTTACGGAATTCGCTTTCAGCTTTTTTACGTACATGCTCAGGCAAGTCTGCTTCGGCAAGACGCTTTTCGATCTCGGCAACATCATCTTCACCGCCACCGTTCATGTCAGACAGCTCACGTTGAATGACCTTCATCTTTTCATTGAGGAAGTATTCACGTTGATTTTTTTCCATCTGACGTTTGACGCTGTCATGTAGACCTTGTTCGATCTCTTGCTCTTCCGACTGTTGAAGCAAATAGGTCATCAATTCTTGTAGATGCGCTTCAAAGTCATCAATTTCCAAGAATTTTTGTTTGACTTCAATGCTCAGCGGGACACGAGTCGCCACGAAAAACATGAGCTGTGCAAGATCAGTGATCTTTTCAGCCGCACTGATGAGCTCACGGGCATTACGCAATTTTGCTTCTGCATATTGTGCAAATAGTGCATTCAGCTCTTGCAAACGTGTTGTTTGCGTTTCTTCATTGAGCGGATTATGCATCGGGCTAAGTGCATGCTCAGCTTGTAGATACTCGTCACCTTCGATGATGGTTTCCAATTTTGAGCGATGTAAGCCTTCGATCAACACTTTGATGCAATTGTCATCATTTTCATGATTGACCACTTGCACGATGCGCGCCACCGTACCGTATTGGTACAGGTTGTTATGGTCTATGTCTTCGGTGAGCGAGTCTTTCTGAGCAACTACAAACACCGAATTGTCACTATTGCGAGCGATTTCAACCGCATTAATTGATTTTTCACGACCAACAAATAGCGCAATCTGCATGTGTGGATAAACCACAACATCACGCAATGCGAGTAAGGGTAAAGTTGCAGGAATCTCTTGTTCCTCAACGATCACTTGGTCTTTAACGATATCAGTCATATGCACTCCTAATGAGTGACAAATTATTTTGTCATAATTCATTAGTGAAGCATTTTTAAAAAAATACAAGGGGTATTGTTTGAAATTTTAAATGAAATGTTTGCTTTGCTTGTAATTTAAACAGTTTGTATGTGCAAACACTATTTTTCCCAAACCAAATCAGCGACTTCTTGCGGTTCAATATGCGTGATTTTTTGCCCGAAACCACGTAGCCACCATACCAGTTGTAGGTTAAATGGTACGGTTGCACTAATGCACTTCATGTCATCTTCAAGGTCGGTGATTTGTTGATCTTTAGATAATTTTGACTCCATAAAGGTCATGGCATCGTATTGGTGCATGTGAAGTTTGAGTTGGACTTCTTCAGTTGGTAGCTCAAGTTTGACACGGAAGCCAAGCGTACCTTTATCAATAAATTGATCAATATCAAAGCCAACAGGGTGCAACGCTCGACTATCCAAAACTGTCGCTGATTTAAAACGATGTAGGGCAAAAGTTTGTACATCAGATTTATCTTGACGTGTACAGACCAGATAAATAATTGCACCACGTTGAACTAGAGCGAGCGGATTCAATACATAGGTCTTTTCTTCTTTTTGTACATTGCGCTTCACATAGATACATTCCAGTTGGCGATCTTGTAGTAAAGCCTCGTAGACGGCTGTTTGTGCTTTGCGATCAACTAAAGGTGGAATGAGTGGCTGTGTCGCAGGAATGATCCGTACACGATTGATCCATTGACGTACATTGTTTTGGTGCGAAGACAGGCTTTTTCGAGCCAAATCAAACCACGGATTAATCTCAGCCAATAGACTTGGTGGTAATAAGTGTTTGAGGTGTTCCTCAACCATCATAAAGGTCACAGCTTGCGAGCTATTCATATGTGGAATGCTCTGAATTGGTGCATCGGATTTCCAACGCCAACCTTGCGGTGTTGCACCATTATTTTCAATCGGGAAGCGCTCGGCGATTTGATTTAAATCACGTTGAATAGTACGCAGGCTAATGTCGATGCCTTCACGTTGCAGTTGTTCTTGTAGCTCACGTGTACCAATCCATTTGCCATTGGGTAGGCGAGATAAAATCTGCCATTGGCGATGTAGACTGTTCCCTGTTTCTTTTTCTGTTTTGAGGTGTTCAACTTTGCTATTTTTCGATGGAGTCGTCATGCGCTGTGTCTGTTTTATATCAATTCATGCAGATGATTGAGATTGTGCATAAAAGCTTCTCTAAGGTCAATGTAACAATTTATCTCATTGAAACTTCATGTAAAAAATATTGGTGATTGATTTTCAATTTTCAAAATCATTGATTAGATATGCTAATTTGTTAGCTTGATTTAATACTTGCGTGATGAATATGGCATTCAATTTGCTTAATTGAATATAACAGGCAATTAGTAAAGCCATGAACCAAGAAGGGGGTGAATATGCTCGATACGATGGAAAAATCCGTGACCACAGCATCGCCCAACACTGTACAGCAAGCAGATGAGAATCAGACCAATTCTATCGGTGAAAATCGCTGTCAATTTTTCAATGAAATGCGTCATAGCGACGGCTCAATTCGTGAAGAATTTGCGCAAATCCAACAATGGCTCGCCAATAAATCTTTGGCAGAAATTGAATCGCTGAATCAGCAAGCGAAAGAACATTTTGTCTATCAAGGCATTACTTTTACTGTCTATAACGATGCGCAGGGTACGGAGCGAACCATTCCGCTAGACCTTGTACCACGAATTATTGCCAAGAAGCAGTGGGACATTGTGTCTGATGGTTGTAAGCAACGTGTCAAAGCTTTGAATGCGTTTTTACATGATATTTATCACGGTCAGGAAATTTTAAAAGAAGGCATTATTCCTGCTGAGCAAGTGCTACAACATGAAGCGTATCAGCCGTGGATGCTGAACTTTGAGGTGAAAGGACAGATTTATTCGCATATTAGTGGTGTGGATATTATCCGTGATGATGTCGGCGATTTCTTTGTCCTAGAAGATAATTTGCGTACACCGTCTGGTGTGTCTTACATGCTCGAAAGTCGCAAAATTAGTGAAAAGCTGATGCCTGAGATTTGCAGTCAATATCGCTTGCAAGGTATCGAACATTATCCGCAATTGCTCAAGCAGACTTTGCTTGAAAGTACCGATGTGGATCATCCGTTGATCGTGGTGCTGACTCCAGGACATTTTAACAGTGCGTTCTATGAACATGCGTTCTTAGCACGTGAGATGGATGTGCCGTTAGTTGGTGCGAAAGATTTGTTTGTGGAAAATGGCAAAGTCTTTCTAAAGTCGGTGAAAGGGCGTAAGCAGGTCGATGTGATCTATCGTCGTTTAGATGATGATTTCCTTGATCCGTTGGCATTCCGAGCAGATAGCGTACTTGGCGTAGCAGGGCTGATGTCTGCCTATCGTAACCGCACTGTGGTGATCGCCAATGCACCGGGTACAGGTGTTGCCGATGATAAGTCGATCTATCCCTATGTTGATGACATGATTCGCTACTATCTCAACGAGCAACCGATTTTAAAAAATGTGCCGACGTATCAATGTCGTAAGGCGGATGAGTTGGACTATGTACTCGCCAATCTTGAAAAATTGGTGGTCAAAGAAGCGCAAGGCTCAGGTGGCTACGGTATGTTGATTGGTCCTCAAGCTGAAGCAGAGCAGATCGAAGAGTTCCGTCAAAAGTTGAAATTCCGTCCGCATCTGTATATTGCACAGCCGACTTTATCCTTGTCAGTTTCACCGATCATGGGTGAGCAAGGTTTTGTTGATCGTCATATTGATCTGCGTCCATTTGTACTCAGCTCTCCGCAAGAGATGCGTATCGTCGCAGGTGGTTTGACACGTGTGGCGTTAAAAGAAGGCTCATTGGTTGTGAACTCCTCGCAAGGCGGTGGTATTAAAGATACGTGGGTGATTGATATTTAAAACTTTAACTTTAAATCATCTTTATAGATATAAAGCTACGGTATTAAGCATACATAGATATTAAGCTTAGATAAAAGCATCGTAAAGATCAGGAGAAATAACATGTTATTACTCAGTTCAGCTGCACAAAGTATTTATTGGTTGGGACGCTATTTGTCACGGATACAATTTGCCTGTCAGATGCTCCCATTCGAAAATGATCAAGAAGCGGTGAAATTTGCAAACGCATTTTGCCTACCTGCATGGGATGCAAATAGCTTGAATGCGATCTATCTCGACCCTGAACAGCCATTTTCTATTTCGACGCAGTTTTACAATGTGCAAAACAATATCCAGCAACTTCGTGCAGTGTTGACACCACATGCCTATTCCGAGCTGAATCAATTGACCAAACTCAAAGATAATCAGTCCGAGTCGGTTTGTGCTGTGATTGGCGCATGTGCAGAAGTGCTTGAGGCAGAAGAAGAACAAGTTTTTTTGTTCTATAGCTTAGGTCGTGAGATGGAAGTTTTAGATCAGCAATGCCGCCTAGAGCAAGTAAGCGAAAATCAAACGGAAAAGATTGCGTCTATACTATCGATACTCGATGACAATTGTTGGGGGTCATGTGAACGAACGTGGTCGGCATTCCTACAAGATCAAAGCATGAGTAGTTTGTACAACATTAATGATGATATTAGTGCCAAGTTTGAGGTGTGTGAATGAAACTGTTAATCAACCATCAAACTTTATATAGCTACGAAACGCCTGTAAAAAGTGCCATGCAATATTTGCGCATGATTCCGCAAGATACCGATCACCAAAAAATTCTGCATTGGGGGATCAGCGTACCCGGTGAAAAAATCCAACAACTTGATGGCTTTGGCAACCAATGGTTAACCTGTTCACAGCGATTTGAATATCAACAATTGATGATCATGGCGCAGGGCATGGTTGAGATTGACCCAAATGCGAAATATGCCAAAGATGATCGAATCAATCCATTGATCTATATGCAGACGACTAAGCAAACGCAGTGTAGCCCTGAGATGATCCAATTTGCCCATATGCACAGCGTCGATACAAAAAATGCGCATTTGATTGATCTTGCTGAAGCTTTACTCGACAAAATACCGTACACCGCAGGGCAGACTTCGGTAGAAACGACGGCATCGGAAGCCTTTGAACAAGGGCGAGGTGTTTGCCAAGATCATGCACAAGTTTTTGTCGCTATGGCACGTTATTTGGGCTATCCTGCACGCTATGTTTCAGGCTATCTGTTTGTCGAGCAAGGTCAACATCTTGCAAGCCATGCGTGGGCGGAAGTGTATATTGATGGCTATTGGCATTGTTATGATGTGAGTAATCAATTGTTCACGCCACAGTGTCATGTACAGCTTGCGGTCGGGCGTGATTATGCCGATGTTGCGCCGATACGTGGTGTACGTGAGCAAGGTGCGGAAGAAAGTATGGAAACCTTTGTTCAAGTCTTGGCGTGTTGATTCGCTTTGACTGAGTAAATTTTTGAATTAGGAATTGATGTGAAATGACCTACTGCGTTGCACTGCTTCTCAAGGAAGGCTTGGTTTTTATCAGTGATACTCGCACCAATGCGGGGGTTGACCATATTTCTTCATTTACCAAGCTATTTCGTTTTGGGATTGAAGGTGAGCGTTTTATGGTGGTGCAAACCGCAGGGAATCTTGCTACCACGCAGTCTGTTGTGACACGACTGCAACATCAGATCGCAGCGCAAATCGAACCAAATCTCAATACGGTTGGCAGTATGTTTGAAGCCGCAGAATTGATCGGCGCAAGCTTACGTCGTGTGCTCAAAAACGTATCTGAAAGTCCAGAACAAGAAGCAATGTATGGCTGTAGTATTTTGCTCGGTGGGCAGATCGCAGGGCAGGAGATGGAGCTCTACAATATTTATCCGCAGGGCAACTTTATCCGTGCGACTTTGGATACGCCGTATTTCCAAATTGGTGAAATCAAATATGGCAAACCAATCATGGATCGTGCGCTCAGCCACTATACGCCTTTAGATCAAGCTTTGCGTTGTTCGCTGATTTCTTTTGATTCCACGATTCGATCGAATGTATCAGTTGGTATGCCACTCGATGTTATGGTTTACCCTGCAAATAGCTTAAAACTTCCAAAGGGCAAACGAGTGACAGAAAATGATGAGTATTTCCACGAGATACGCAAAGAATGGTCAGATATTCTTAAACAAGGTTTGCAAAATATTGCACCGCCGACGACAGATTATTTTGACTGATTTTGTGGCTTAATCACTTTTAAAATGTGCTTTTAGAGCTTCCCTTTAAAGCACAGCACAAAGGTCTAATAAGCGGTTTGCATATCCCCACTCATTGTCATACCACGCAAAGACTTTGACCTGACGACCAACTACCATCGTTTGGGTAAGATCGACAATTAGAGAATAAGGCGAATGATTAAAATCACTCGACACAAGATATTCGTCGGTAGTTTGCATGATCTCATGAAATTGTGTTTTTGAAGCGTCCATCAAAGTTTGATTTACAGCTTGAGTATCTAGCTTGCTTTTCGCCACAAAAGTTAAATCAATCGCAGCGACATTAATGGTCGGTACACGGATCGAATAGCCATCAATACGATGTTCCATATGTGGCATGACTTGCTTGAGTGCACCAAGCGCACTGGACGTCGTCGGTATGATATTTTGCCCTGATGCTCTAGCACGGCGCAGATCACGATGGGCGTGATCAAGTACCGACTGATCGGCAGTCACTGCATGAATCTCTGTCATCAATGCGGTATCAATACCAAAAGCATCGTCCATGATCTTCACCAACGGCACGAGGGCTTGCGTAGTACAAGACACGCTGGAAATGATTTGATCGGTAGCTTTGATGTCTTGATGATTGACACCGTAGACCACCGCTGCATCGACGCTATCAAATGGTGCAGCACCAATAATCACACGTTTTGTACCTGCTTGAATGTGTTTCCCTGCATCAGCTCGTGAGCGAAACAATCCTGTACACTCCAGTACCACATCAATCGCTAAATCTTTCCAATTTAACTGGATAGGATCGGCGCATTGTAATAGTTGAATCTCTAAAGACTTCTGTGCAGTAGATACTTTTAAAATGCGTTGAGCATTGTCTTCAACAAGCTCTACTTGTCCTGCAAAACGTCCGTGCGTGGTGTCGTATTTCAACAAGTGCAGTAGCGTTTCTGCATCGGCAATATCATTGATCGCCACGATCTGAAAATCATAGCCTTGCGCATGCTCAAACCATGCACGTAGCACATTTCGACCGATACGACCAAAACCATTGATGGCGATACGTTGCATGGAATACCTCAAATAAAAAGCTGAAACTAAAATCAGGCGACACAAAAGAGAAGTGCTATGTTAAAGCAAAACTTAGAAATGTGGGAAATGAATCTTTTGAGATAAGGGTTTTTGTTGTATCTTGTTGCTTGGCGTACACAAAAAATTGTGTACATATGTTATTTAACATAATTTGAAGTTATGTGGCTTCCAAATAGCTTTCGTTCAAGGAATAAAAAATGGGGTTAAAAGTACACTCTTTACAAAATGTTCCTCAAACAGAAAATAGAGATTTTTTCATTTATTTACTTGATTATGGATGGCATGAACCACTATCCAAAACTTTAAGAGAGAACTTTGACTTAATGGCTAAAAAAGCTGCTGTAAATAGCGCAGTAGTTATTCAAGGAACTGAAATTGGACATTTTGAAGATGAAGTTTTTTCGTGGCATGGAATTAATGGTGTTGATGCAGAAGATTGTTTGCCAGCAATCTTGATTACAAATACACACCCCTCTCATTTTAGAGATAGAGGATTTAGACCTAAAAGGTTTTACGGGTTAAATGCAGACCCAAGTCAAACTCTGAAACTTATTTTAATTCCTTTGAAGAAAGTCTGTACAACAACTACCGATGTGGCATCTTTGATTGAAAAAATATTTTTAGATATTGAAAATGGAAAAGATTTAGTAAATTTTAAAGTGACAAAAGAATTAAAAGCAGGGGTTGGTAGAGCTTTTTATGACTCATTAATTCTTGAACCAAATTTTAATGGACTTGGTTTTAATATTAAGCAGTTTTTCAATTATTTTAAGTAGCAAACAAGAGTCCACGCTGTCTAATAGTTGGTTCTTCTACATTTCCCATAAAAATACACCACCAAACAATCATCCCCAAAACATCGTTGAACTCATGTAAAAACATTGGTCTTGACCCAAAACTTCGTTATAATTTAGCGCTTTTATGCCTTCGTCTACGTATTTTCATGCTTCGTGTGAAATTCGCATCGTCGATGAACTAATTTTTTATCATGCCCAATGTATGGAGTCACTTGCAGTGAGCACACCTTTGATGACCGTCGCTGATATTCGTGAAGCGTTTTTAAGTTATTTCGAATCAAAAGGGCATACACGCATCGCCTCAAGCTCACTTGTGCCAAGTGATGACCCAACTTTGCTGTTTACTAACGCAGGCATGAACCAGTTTAAAGACTGCTTCTTGGGACTAGAAAAACGTGATTACGTGCGTGCAACCAGTTCGCAAAAGTGTGTCCGTGCGGGTGGTAAACATAACGATTTAGATAATGTCGGCTACACCGCTCGTCACCACACGTTCTTTGAAATGTTGGGTAACTTCTCCTTTGGCGATTATTTTAAGAAAGATGCCATTCTCTTTGCATGGGAATTTTTAACCGTAACTTTAGCACTACCTAAAGATCGTCTATACGCAACGATCTATCATACCGATGATGAAGCTTTTGAGATTTGGAATAAAGACGTTGGACTAAGCGCAGATCGCATTATCCGTATTGGCGATAAAGGCGCAAAATACGAATCAGACAACTTCTGGGCGATGGGCGATACAGGTCCTTGTGGTCCGTGTTCTGAGATTTTCTATGACCATGGCGACCATATTTGGGGTGGTTTACCAGGTACGCCTGAAGAAGATGGCGACCGTTTTATCGAGATTTGGAATAACGTCTTTATGCAGTTTAACCGGACTGCAGATGGCGTGTTGCATCCATTGCCCGCACCGTCAGTCGATACAGGCATGGGTTTGGAGCGTATTTCTGCGGTATTACAACATGTCAATTCCAACTATGAAATCGACCTATTCCAACATCTATTAAAATCTGCTGCGGACATTATTGGCATTCAAGATGAAGGTCAGCCGTCGTTACGTGTAGTTGCCGACCATGCACGTTCGTGCTGTTTTTTGATCGCAGACGGTGTGAATCCATCGAATGAAGGGCGTGGTTATGTGCTACGTCGTATCATCCGCCGTGCGGTGCGTCATGGTAATAAACTCGGCGCAACAGGCACATTCTTCTACAAAATGTTGCAACCGCTCATCGAGGTAATGGGTCAAGCCTATCCTGAGCTTGAAGCCAATAAAGCACGCATCGAAGCGGCATTGATCAAAGAAGAAGAACAATTTGCCAAGACTTTGGAACAAGGTTTGAAATTGCTCGAAGGTGAGTTGGCGAATCTACAAGGTAAAGTCATTGCAGGTGAAACCGTCTTTAAACTGTATGATACTTACGGCTTCCCAACAGATTTAACTGCTGATATTGCACGTGAACGTGAACTCAGTATTGACGAAGCAGGCTTTGAAGTGGAAATGGCGGCACAGCGCCAACGAGCTCGTGATGCAGGAAAATTCAATGTCGATTACAACGCCATCGTCAAAGTCGACGGCGATACCCAGTTTGACGGCTACGATGCGACACAAGGTCAAGGTCAAATCATTGCGATCTATAAAGACGGCGAGCAAGTGGATGAAGTGGTTGAAGGCGATGAAGCTCTGATCGTACTGAATCAAACGCCATTCTACGCAGAAAGTGGTGGTCAGATCGGTGATACAGGGATATTCAAAAATGAAACAGGTATTTTTGAAGTCCAAGACACCAAGAAGTCAGGCGGTGCATTCGTGCATCAAGGCATTGTCACCGTTGGTCAACTAAAAGCATCACAAAAAGTTGAAGCGATTGTCAAAGCGGATATTCGAGCGAATACGGCAAAAAATCACTCTGCAACGCATCTACTCCACGCTGCTTTACGTCAAATCTTAGGTGCACATGTACAGCAAAAAGGCTCATTGGTTGCCAGTGATATTTTGCGTTTTGACTTTGCCAATGATCAGCCTGTGACATTTGCACAACTTCAAGAAATCGAGCGTTTGGTGAATCGTGAAGTGATTGCCAATACCCCAGTATTGACAGAAGTGCTTGACATCGAAACGGCGAAGTCCAAAGGCGCAATGATGCTCTTTGGTGAGAAGTACGGCGATGAAGTACGTGTATTGACCATGGGTACAGTGACTGATGAGCGTAATTTCTCTATCGAACTGTGCGGTGGTATCCACGTCAAACGTACTGGTGATATTGGGCTATTTAAGATCGTCTCGGAAGGTGGTATCGCAGCAGGTGTGCGTCGTATCGAAGCGGTCACAGGTAGCAAAGCGATCGAAACCGTACAACACGCAGAAAGTACCATTGCACAGATCAATGGTTTGCTGAAAGCGCAAAAAGATCAAACTTTAGAAAAAGTCCGTGCGACTGCTGATCAAGCTGCGCAATTGCAAAAGCAAATCGAGCAACTCAATCAAAAATTGGCAAATTTCCAAGCGACCGAACTCTTGTCAAATGTGCAAGAGATCGCAGGTCGCAAGACTTTGATCGCACAGGCGAATGGTATTGATGCGAAGTCTTTGCGTCATCTTCATGATAGTGTCAAATCAAAATTGGATGATGCGGTGATCGTTCTTGTGGGCACAGAGTCGGATAAAGTCAGTTTGCTTGCTTCAGTTGCCCAAGTACATCAAGGCGCAATCAAAGCAGGGGATATTATCAAACATCTTGCCAATGAATTGGGCGGTAAAGGCGGTGGTAAACCTGATTTGGCTCAAGGCGGTGCGCCGATGAGTGATCAAGTGGAAACTGTGATCGCAGGATTGAGTAATTGGTTATCTACACAATAATTGATGATCAAAATAATGCTTGATGGTTATTATTGTTAAAAGTGTTGTTAGGTTCTGATTTTAAATTTAAAAAATCAAGAATTTAGGTTTTAAGTATTTTGGGTGAATTTGGAATAATTCTATGGCTTTAATCGTTCAAAAATATGGTGGTACGTCAATGGGTACACCTGAGCGCATCTTGAATGTGGCTCGTCGTGTAAAGCGTTGGCATGATCATGGTCATCAAGTGGTTGTCGTTGTATCGGCGATGAGTGGTGAAACCAACCGCTTATTGGCTTTGGCAAAGGCAATTACTGAAACGCCTGATCCACGTGAGCTTGATCAAATGGTATCAACGGGTGAGCAAGTCACCATTGCAATGTTGGCAATGGCACTCAACTCGATTGGTACAGAAGCCAAATCATTGACAGGTCGTCAAGTCGGTATTCGTACCGACCATGCGTATAACAAAGCACGTATTGAAGCGATTGATACCGATGTCATGACGGACCACTTAAATGCAGGCCGTGTGATCGTTGTTGCAGGCTTTCAAGGCTTCGATTCGGAAGGGAATACCACGACATTAGGACGTGGTGGTTCGGATACTTCTGGTGTTGCACTGGCTGCTGCACTGAAAGCGGACGAATGCCAAATCTATACCGATGTAGATGGTGTCTATACCACTGATCCACGTGTCGCACCGAAGGCGAAGAAAGTAGATCGTATTTCTTTTGAAGAAATGTTAGAGATGGCATCGCTCGGCTCAAAAGTATTACAAATTCGCTCAGTCGAATTTGCAGGAAAATATCAAGTTCCGCTACGTGTTTTATCAAGTTTTGATAACGACGATGACGGCGCATTTGATGATCATTTTAAACAAACTGTCGGTACACTCATTACAACAGAATCGGAAGACACTATGGAACAACCTATTATCTCTGGTATTGCTTTCAACCGTGATGAAGCAAAATTAACTATTCTTGGTGTACCTGATGAGCCAGGCATTGCGTCAAAAATCCTTTCTCCTATAGGTGATGCCAACGTCGAGGTAGACATGATCATCCAAAACGTCGAAGAAGACGGCACGACTGATTTCACCTTTACTGTGAATCGCACAGAAATGTCAAAAGCCAAAAAGATTTTGGAAGATACTGCACAGAAGATCGGTGCACGTGAAGTATCAACACGTGATGATATCGTGAAAGTATCAATCGTTGGTGTCGGCATGCGCTCTCACGCAGGTGTGGCGAGCAAAATGTTTACCGCACTTGCAGATGAAGGTATCAACATCTTGATGATCTCAACGTCTGAAATCAAAATCTCAGTGATCATTGATGAAAAGTATTTAGAATTAGCAGTTCGTGCATTGCATACTGCTTTTGGCTTAGATCGTGAACATGGTGAAAGTAGCGCACGTGCTTAAAAAATAAGCACTTAGCGACAAATCTCAGGGCAAATGCGAATTAAATTTCAGTTTGCCCGACAATGTGCCACTATACTTCTATAGTGGCTCTGTTATATTAGTCCTTTCGATTTATATGCAAACAAATAAAAGCGGTTGTGCGAAAAGAAGTTTTTCTTTGCCTTGTATTTAGATTTGAAATTCATCAGTTTCACGCATATTAGCAAGGAGGCAATAATGCTAATTTTGACACGTCGTGTAGGTGAAACACTCATGATCGGCGATCAAGTGAGTGTAACAGTACTGGGTGTGAAAGGTAATCAAGTGCGTATTGGTGTTAATGCACCGAAAGAAGTTTCAGTACATCGTGAAGAAATTTATCAACGAATTCAACACGAGCGTGCGATGCATGAGCATCTTCAGCATTTAGATGATGATTTTAGCCCAAATTTTAACGACGACGACTACTCCCAGTTCAATCGTTAATCTCTCTGTAGTAATAAAACCATTGGTCGATATCAATGGTTTTATTTTGCCGAATTAAAAAGCACTGAAAATTCTCAAAATATAAAAATAATCAATTTTTTCATCTGTTTTCGACAAGTGGTGATAGATTCGATTGCACCTCAATGACAAACTTGTTAAGTTTATTGCATAAAATGTCATCAATGAAGATGAAAAAACAACAAATGCTGAAGGGGATGTCACATGAAACAGTGGTTTAAGCAACTGCTGCCGATGCTTGCAGGGATGGCGATTATCACTTCGCAATCGACTCTAGCGGTACAACCTGTTTCTGATGATGAACTCGCAGAAACAGCCAGTAAAAATTCTCTCGTCCTCAATGAAGCTGTTGCTGAAAATAAAGTATTCATTATTCAACAAGATCAAAGCCTAAGTGAAACTCCAAGTTATCAAAGTTTAAATATCTTAGCTCTACTCTATCCTGAAGATTTTGTTCGTGAGATTGGGCAACAACATGATTATTTCACGCGTAATTTTGGTAATGAATGGTATAGCTTCAGATGGGCTGGAAATTACGATGAGATTTGGGCGAATAATCAATATTACGAAATTCAATTTAATCATGAAACAGGATCATATGAAGCAAATAACGTGAGAGGGCGTGTTTGGACGATTGTTGAACCTTATTATTCCAATTCTGATGATTAAATTGGATGTTAAATAAAGCATTAAACTGTTGAAAATTTGTGCAAACTAACTGTCATACATAAGTTGTAGCAAGATGATAAACTTTAGTACTTGAAAGTTGGGGCAGAACCCTCTACAAATAGTCATAGGTTATCACAGGGAAAAACAATGAAGCTGTATTACACGCCAGGCGCTTGCTCATTGGCTGCACATATTATTTTGAATGAAATAAACGTCGATTTTGATTTAGAACGTGTTGATTTAAAGACACATACCACTGAAAAAGGTCAGGATTATTATGCAATTAATCCTAAAGGCTATGTACCCGCACTTGAAATCAATCCAGGCTTAGTGTTGACTGAGAATGTAGCTGTTTTACCATTCCTTGCACAGCATGATCCACGTCAGGATTTGATTCCACCATCGGGTCTTGGTCGTGCTAAAGTCCTTGAGTGGCTAGGTTTTCTCAATTCAGAAGTACATGATGCCTATGCGGTATTCTCCGGTCGTGAGTTAAGCGATGAAGAAAAAGCACGTGGCTATGCCGAGATTGATCGTTTATTGCAATTTGTTGAAGATTATCTTGCGGAAGTTGATACCGATTTTCTAGTCGATGACAACTTCGGTCCTGCTGATGCGTATCTATTCGTTTTGACCAACTGGTCGAAATCAATTGGACATGATTTGTCAAAATTTAAGGAAATTAACGATCTTCGTGATGTGGTATTCCAACGTCAATCTGTTCAGATCGCTATGCGTGATGAAGGTTTGATTAGCTAAAACTTTTTATAAATCAATGCGATTAAAAAAGCACCTATATAGGTGCTTTTTTACAACTTAGATTCTTCAACTTAGATTGTCAGTTTAGATTCTTCAATGTGAATCATCATTTATGACCTAAGCACATTGAATGCACTTGGATCACGAACCATGATTCATAATGATTTCATCATTTATTTATGATCATCAAACTCATTGTGCTGCGGTGCAGGGCGTGTGAATCCACCTGTTTTATACGCAAGGTAGAATACACCGACAGCAGCCCAAGTCAGACCTGCTTTCAATGATGTTTCATCTGTTTCAATCCATAGCGCAGCAATACTGATAAAGCCAAGCACTGGAATAATGACAAAATTCAAAATTTCTTTGAATGACTTGGTACGACGGTCACGTAGCGCATAGCGTGAAATGACTGACAAATTCACAAAGCTAAATGCAGTCAATGCACCAAAGCTAATCAATGAAATCACAAAATCCAAGCTCATAAAACCCGCAGTCAATGCGACAGCGCCAACGATCAAAATGTTATATGACGGTGTGAAGCTCTTTGGACTGATATGACCAAAGATTTTCTTATTGATAATGCCATCACGACCCATCACGTACATCAAGCGAGATACACCTGCGTGCGCAGAAATCCCTGATGCCATCACCGTAATAATTGCAAATGCTAAGACATAAGATTGGAATAGCGAACCACCGACCAAGAGTAAAATATCAGGCTGTGTCGCTTCGATATCAGCAAAGTATTTTGCAGGATCATTCGGGAAGTAGATTTGCATAAAGTAGGTACTGATAACAAAAATTACCCCAGCAATCAATGCTGTTAAGAATATCGCTTTAGGCAAAGTCTTTTCAGTATCTTTAGTTTCTTCAGCAAGTGAGCTTAAAGAGTCAAAACCTGTGAATGAGAAGCACAGTAAAGTCGCACCTGTGATCAATGCACCAACAGAGGTCAGCTCATTCCAAAATGGCTCCAAGCTCCACAGTTGATAGCGTGTTTCAGCGGTAATAGGTCCTTCGACATTCGAACCAAGTTGCAACTTGGTATAAATCAGATAGGTAAAGATACCGATGACAAGCAACTGTACAAAGACGATCAAGCTATTAAAATTCGCAACGAAACGTGCACCACGTAAGTTGACCCCAGTCATAAATGCAGTCAGTACAACCACCCAAACCCAATGATTAATACTTGGGAACAAGGCTTCTAGATAAATCACCGCAAGAATGATGTTGACCATCGGCGATAGTAAATAATCAAGCCATGAAGACCAACCGACCAAAAAGCCGACATTTGGATGGATCGACTTTTGTGCATAAGTATATGCAGAACCCGAAGAAGGGTAGCGACGGATCATATGACCATAGCTAATCGAGGTTAATAAAATCGCAACGAGGGCAATCAAATAAGAAGTTGGAACGTGGAAATTACTTTCGTCAGACACCAAACCAAACGTATCAAATAAAGTCATCGGTTGGATATATGCCAAGCCGATAATAATGACGTGCCAGAGTCCTAGCGTTTTTTGTAGCTTCACAGCCGATTGTGTACCAGCAAAATTAGACAATGTCGTTATCCCCTTGAGTGATGACTTCTTATGATTTAAAGCCAAGGATCGCGATGTATCAGGATCAACAACTGATCCCCCCAAAATACTTTTTAAAAAGAGCGCAACAAAATAACGCAAAACCTTAGCTTTTGTCAGCAACTCTAGGGCAAAAAATAGCAAAAATTTAGCCAAAATAAAGCAAAATAAGAAAAATTCTTAAAATAAATCGACAAGCTGTTTTTATGATAAAAAATTGTAAGCATAAAAAAGATGGCTAATCCATAGCCATCTTTTTAAAAATCATAAGCTTATTACTTTGCTTGTAAGAAAAGTTTTTTGAATCTATTAGATTTGCTGATTCACATCAATATTTTTACTTTCTTTCATACAAAGGAAAGCAATTAACGAGATCGTTGCTGCACCTGCAAGATAATAGCCTACAGCGTGTAAACCATAAGTCGTTGCAAGATAAGTGGCAATTAATGGTGCAAAAGATGCACCCAAAATACCCGCCATATTAAAGGTTAGTGCTGATCCTGTATAACGCACAGAAGTGGGGAATAGCTCGGATAGCACAGTACCAATTGGACCATACGTTAAGCCCATGATTGCCAAGCCCAGACATAGGAAAGCAAATACAGAACCGACGTTATTGGCAACTAATAAATCTGCAAAGAAGAAACCAAAAATGATACAAATAATACAGACTACAATCGAGGTCGCCTTACGTCCAAACTTCTCCGCCAAAATCGCAACGAGAGGAATAAATGCTGCAAAGGCAAAAGTCGCTAAAGTCACTAAGAGCAAGAACTGCTCACGTGGATAACCGAGTGCTTTAGTCCCCCAGCTTAATGAAAACACTGTTGTCAGATAGAACACCACAAAGGTACAAATCGCTGCTAAAGTCCCGAGAATCAATTGAGGCAGATTATTTTTAAAGACTGCTGCGACTGGGACGCTTTTTTCTTCTTGCTTATCCAAAACACGTTGGAATGCAGGTGTTTCATGCAGTTTCAAACGAATATATAAACCGACGATGACTAAAATCGCACTGGCTAAGAACGGAATACGCCAACCCCATGCCAAGAATTGTTCATCAGTGAGCACTGAACCTAAGAAAATAAAGAAACCATTTGCCAAAATCAAACCGAATGGTGCGCCAAGCTGTGGAAACATACCGTACCAAGCACGTTTGCCTTCGGGTGCATTTTCTGTGGCAAGGAGGACTGCACCACTCCATTCGCCACCAAGCCCAATCCCTTGTCCCAAACGGCAGATTGCAAGCAAGATCGCTGCGGTAATACCAATGTCTTGATAAGTTGGCAATAAACCAATGGCAATGGTGGATAGACCCATCGTGAGTAATGCAGCAACTAGTGTGGTTTTCCGTCCGATACGATCACCGAAATGCCCAAATAATGCAGAACCTAACGGACGTGCTAAGAATGCAATGGCAAAGGTCGCTAAAGACTGCAACACCGCTGTTTGCGGATTACTGGATGGGAAGAACAAATGAGGAAATACAATGACTGCCGCTGTGGCATAAATATAAAAATCATAAAACTCAATGGTTGTTCCGACCATACTGGCGGTGAGCACACGAGCCTTGGAGTTAGTTGGTTGCGTTGCAGTCGATTGCATGGTTGATCCTAGTTTTTCTCGTTTCAGCGGTAATTCACTTTTAAAGTCAGACAGTTTAACCACTTGAAAACGAATTACAAAGCAAAAACTGATCAAAGCCAAATTTTTAAAATACTCTTGATATTTTTAGATGATTTTTCAAAGTGCTTTACAACATCACCCAGATTGCAAAAAAGTGCGCCACTGCGCCAAGAATGACAAATAGATGCCAAATGACATGCGTGTAGGTATATTTTTTCATGGCATAGAAAATCGTACCAACGGTATAAAATATGCCACCAAGGATGAGTAACCGTAATGACAATGTACTGAGATAAGTACGCATATCATCAATCACAAACACCGCAAGCCAACCCATTGCAAGATATGCTATCAGCGACAATGCTTTAAAACGTTCGATAAAATATAGCTTAGACAACGTGCCTAAGAAAGCGATCGACCATAATGCCACCAATAAAATTTTCGCTTTCGGTGTAGGAATATATAGAGCAAGGAAAGGCGTGTACGTTCCTGCGATGAGGTAATAAATCGCCGTATGATCTAACTTCTTTAACCATGCACGACGCTCCATAGTCGTTGCACCGTGATACAAGGTCGAAGCGGAAAATAGCAAAACCATACTTAGACCATAGACCAACATGGTAAATCCTGCACCGAGCGATAGGGCATAGGCCTCTATACACAGTAGTAACGTAGCGATCATTGCGGCAAAAGCCGCTAAACCATGCGTAAGTGCATTCAGACGTTCTTCATGTGGATGATAGTCAAGTATTTCATCGACAATATCCTGAGTGCTGATAGATTGGTGATTTGAGCAGTCTAAATTGTTAAGCATAGGAATTTGAATCTGCGAAAGAATGCAATTACTATACACTTGTATTTTTAAATTAAAATGACAATTTTTACTTGTTCGCTTTATAAAACTGCAAATCAGACAATCAGCTTGCTACAAGACAATGTGTCAAAACATCTTTCCAAAGATTAGTGAAGATGCTTAAAACGTATGAATCAGTTAAAATAGTACCTTCGGTTTTAGTTTGAGTTCATGATAATGGCGATCAGTTTGCAAGGGCAAGCATTTGAATTTTTTCAGCATATTCAACATGCTTGGCAGTCGAGTACTTTGCAACGCTTGATATTGAACCAATATCAAGGAGATGAACCGAATCTGCAAAAGTTGATGATTCGCCCAATTAAACTCAAAGATGAATTGCAACTCCAAGTCGTGTATCGTTATCAAACCAAAGACATCACCAAAAACTATACATGGCAAGCGTTTGAATCATTGCTTACTGATTGGCTCGATCAATTTAAGCAAAGTAATTTGTTTACAGATCAAGCTGAATTTCAACTCAAAATTAAAAAGCAACAATGGCAATTGACGCAAACAAAAATTAAAACTACAAAACATACCGCATCTAATCCGCAGGAAAACATAAATACAGCGCAACAACATAATCGCCAAAAACAGCGTTGGATTGAACAAGATCGCCCATTTTTACAGTTAATTGGTGTGACCGATCAAAAGCATCAGATCATTCCAAGCATGTCGAGGAAGTGGAAGCAGATTAATAAATTTGTGGAGATTTTCGCAGGGGCAGTCAATCAAGCAGGATTTACTGAACATCAAAATTTACATGTAGTGGATTTTGGGTCAGGTAAAGGCTATCTGACTTGTGCCGTTTATGATTATTTACAAACGCATCAGTTTGCGCCACAGGTGACTGGTGTAGAGCTACGTCAAGAGTTGGTAGATTTTTGCCAAAATGTCGCCACGCAAAGTGATTTTCAACACTTACAATTCTTTCAAGGCGATGTGCGTAGTTATCAGCCAGAGCAAACGGATGTGATGATTGCGCTACATGCTTGTGATATTGCGACGGATTTTGCCATTCATACCGGGATCCGCTTGGGTGCCAAAGTGATTATGTGCGCACCATGTTGTCATAAAGAGTTGCGTCCGCAAATGCAATCGCCAACGGTACTATCCCCGATGCTGGTCTATGGCGTACATATGGGACAACAGGGGGAGATGCTCACCGATACCATTCGAGCTTTATTTCTACAAGCCTATGGCTATGACACCAAAGTGTTGGAATTCGTATCTTTGGAGCATACCAGTAAAAATAAAATGATTTTGGCGACGAAAAAGCGTAATGCGGAAAGTCAGCCAAATCAAAAAGTGCTACAGCAAATTGCTGATTTAAAAGCATTTTATGGTATACGCAATCATGCCTTAGAAAATTTACTCAGAGATCTGCCAGTCGATGATCGACATGGCTGTGCGTGCTAGCGGTGTAAAGCGCGACTTTAAATGATAAATGAATTGTCATAAAACTGACTTAAACTTTTCATGTGGCTGAAATATCAATGAATTATTTTAAGCATAGGTTAATTAAAAACACAGGACATGTGATGAAAATAACCCATGCGCTACAACAAAAAGTGATCGGCAAATATAAAGATATTCTTGAACATCAACTGTCGATCATCGAAGCACAGCAACAACAAATTGAAAAATTACAACGTGAGCTGAATGCATTTAAACAACAACACAGTTTTACTGAAGAAAGAACAACTTGGCAAACACTGCGCTTAAAAGTATTTAAGAGTCAGGATGTTGTCGTAAATCCACGAAAATCATAGATTAGCAATAATTATAGCTAACCAATTTATTCTAAAAACGAATTACATCGAGAATGAAACGCTTAATGCGCTTCATCCCAATTCTGACCTTGACCCACTTCAACCACAAGCGGTACATTTAGCGTGAGTACATCTTGCATGGTGTCTTTGATCAATGTTGTTGCATCAACAACATAATCTTCATCGACTTCAAAGACCAATTCATCGTGGACTTGCAGTAACAACAATGCACGACTTTGATCCAGTTTCTTTTCAATGGCAATCATCGCCAGTTTGATAATATCCGCAGCACTACCTTGTAATGGCGCATTGATCGCCGCACGTTCTGCGGCTTTTCGTACCATCATATTGCGAGCATGAATATCAGGTGTATACAGTCGACGACCAAGTAAGGTTTCGACAAAGCCTTGTTCCTGCGCAAGCTGACGCGTGCGTTGCATGTATTCGTAAATACCTGGATAACGCTGAAAATATTGTTTGATATAGTTTTGCGATTCTTCACGAGTAAAGCCAAGCTGACGAATCAAACCAAATTCGGACATGCCGTAGAGTAGACCGAAGTTGACGGCTTTGGCTTGACGACGTTGATCAGAAGTCACTTCATCCAGTGGAATATTTAGCACTTCTGAAGCGGTCGCTTGGTGAATGTCTTGTCCTTCGTTAAAGGCTTTGACCAATGCTTCGTCTTCGCAGAAATGTGCCATCAAACGCAGTTCGATTTGTGAATAATCGGCAGCGAGAATCACACGACCTTTCGGTGCAACGAAAGCTTTACGAATCTGACGACCAATCTCACCACGAATCGGAATGTTTTGTAGATTAGGATCAGTTGAAGATAGACGACCAGTTGTGGTGACGGCTTGATGATAACTGGTGTGGACACGTTGAGTTTTAGGATCTGCTTGTTCGACCAAACGATCGGTGTAAGTACTTTTCAGTTTAGCAAGGGTACGATAATCCAAAATGATTTGCGTGATTGGATGATCAATTTTTTCCAGTACGGCTTCACCGGTGCTGTATTGTCCCGAAGCGGTTTTTTTACCGCCTTTTAAGCCTAATTTATCAAATAAAATCTCGCCGACTTGTTTTGGTGAAGCGATGTTAAATTGCTCCCCTGCGATTTCAATGGCTTGTGATTCGTAGCTTTGCATGTCTTTTTCAAACTCTTGACTTAAGCTGGTCAAAAAATCTGGATCAAGCTGAATACCACGAGATTCCATATTGCACAACACTTGTGCTGTTGGTAGCTCGACACGTTCAAGTAGTGCTAAAAGTTCAGGGTGTTCAGCAAGTTTTTCTTTTAACACTTCAAATAAGCGATAGGCGACATGCGCATCTTCGCAGGCGTATGGTGCTGCGATGTTTAAATCAATTTGGTTAAAGGTCAGTTGCTTAATCCCTTTGCCTGCGACTTGCTCATAAGTCGTGGTCAGATGACTTAAATACAACCGTGCCACATCGTCCATATTATGACGAGTTGCTGTTGGATTGAGTACATACGAGCCGAGCATGGTGTCAAAGCCCCAACCTTGCAGTTGGATACCGTGATTGGCAAAGATATGTGCATCATATTTTAAGTGATGACCAATTTTCGCCACGCTTGGACTTTCCAAGATTGGTTTGAGTTGCGCCAAGATTGTTTCACGATTGAGCTGTTCAGGCGCACCGTCATAGTCATGCGTGAATGGCACGTAGTAGGCATCTTTGCTGTCGAATGCCACAGACAAACCGACCATTTCTGCAATACGATAATCTAAGCTGGTGGTTTCGGTATCGATGGCGAATTGCTGTGCATTTTCAAAACGTTTAAATAAGTGATCCCAATCAGCTTGATTTAAGACGGTGTGATAATTTGCTTGACCGAGCTGATCATCGTCGCTACTCAGTTGGGCATTGCTTTCTATATCATTATTGGCAGTTTCACTTCCATTGTCTTTAGACTTTGATTCAGTCTTTTTGCTTTGATTGGCTTGCAGATTTTTTTCATTATCAGGATTATTCGGATGGTTTAACGATTGTAATTGGGTGCGGAATTCCAGTTCTGTATACAGACGGCGTAGTTCATTAACATTGGGATTGCTCAGCTTGAGATCATCCCACGTCAAGGTCAAATCTATGCCTGTGATAATGGTCGCCAGTTGATGATCAAGTTTGATATTGTCGAGATTGTCTTTGATATTTTGGCTGACTTTACCTTTGATCTGATCGACGTTGGCAATGATGCTGTCGAGTGAGCCAAATTCATTGAGCAGTTTCGCTGCAGTTTTCGCCCCAACACCTGGCACGCCTTTGATGCCGTCGGATGCGTCACCCATTAAAGTCAAATAGTCAATGATCTGATGCGGATGCACGCCGAATTTCTCAAATACGCCTGCCTCATCAAGCTGACGTTCTTTAAAGCTATCTTCTAAGGTGACGTTGGGATTGACCAGTTGCGCCATGTCCTTATCGCCAGTAGAAATCAGCACTTGATGACCTTCGGTAAGCGCACGTTGCGTCAATGTACCAATAATGTCATCAGCTTCAACACCCGCCAAGCTATACAGCGGAATGCCAAGCGCACGAATCAAATCATGTAAATACGGAATTTGCTCGCCGAGTTCGTCAGGCATCGCAGGGCGGTCGCCTTTATAAATCGGTGACAGTTTATGCCGAAAGGTCGGCTCTGGTGTATCAAAAATCACCGCCATATGCGTTGGTTGGATACGGCGCATCAGCTTTTGAATCGCCGAGCTTGCGCCACGCACTGCATTGGTGTGTAGACCTTGTGAAGTGGTCAACGGCGGTAGGGCGTGAAAAGCACGAAATAAGAAATAAGACCCATCAACCAAAACAAAAGGTGGCATGTGTGATTCCATTGATATTTTAAAGACTGGTTATAGTGTACCGCAAAGCTGATTTACTGCAATGTGATGTGCGCAATAACAAATCAAGCTTTACGCTTTGTTATAAATCAGTTACATCAACAAAAAGACATGCTAAATTGTTTTTTAATAGAACATGAAAATATTGAATAAATGACGAATCCAAATACGCCAAATCATTTTAATAAAAGCAACGACGCTTTGCACACACAGCATGCGCAGACGACTTCGCTATTTCGATTTCCTGATGCCACTTGGGCGAGAATGTTGTTGATTATTTTTGCGATACTTTTTTTAGGGCAGTTAGTCTTTGGTGGCGGTGTCGATACCGTGTGGTGGTTGGCACTACTTGGGAGTGTGATTCTTGCTTGTAATGCCAATGAAAATCAAAATATGCAAATCAAACAATTACAGCAAAGTACCTTTCAACTTCAACAGCAAGTCGATCGCCTATCACAAGGTCAAATTCACGGTTCAAATTCAGCAATTCAAGTCGATGTGCAACGAGATGCAAGCATAGAAGAAAGTAAAGAAGTCGTCGCAGAAACAAATCGTTTTCCTGAGCAGGTTTCGCCGTCATATCAAAATGAAATTATTCAAGACAATCAGAATGTTGAAAATATTTCCACAGATTCACCTGCAACGGATTCACCTGAATGGATGAATGCAAGTTCTGCACAAGCGAAACAAACGATCCGAGTAGATGATGCACTAGAAAATCAAATGGATCGAATTGCAAAGCATGACGAACTCAAAACCATGACTTCGATGTGGGATGCTGCATTGAACTGGTTTAAAGGTGGCAACAGTATCGTGCGTATTGCGGTGGTGATTTTGCTGATCGGCGTAGTGTTGTTATTGCGATTTGCTAGTGAATATTGGCAATTGACCTTATCTGCGAAAATGGCAGGGATTGGCGCAAGTGGTATAGCGCTGACAGGGCTTGGTTATTTCTTGCGTCAACGCCGTTTTGATTATGCGATTAGCTTGCAGGGTCTAGGACTTGGCGTTTTATTTCTCGTTTTATTTTCCAGTTTCCATCTAGGTGTGATTCACTCAGTCACATTATCTTATGTCGCATTGATCACCATACTTGCCACGACCTTATGGCTTGCGATTCGGCAGAATGCGTTGATTTTGGCATTTATCGCTTTGGGCAGTGGTTTTATTGCGCCGTTTATCCTCAATACTGGCAGTAATAATATTCCTGCATTAATGGCATATTTCTTTGTTTTAAACCTTGCATTAGCGATTATTGCCTACTTTAAACCGTGGCGGATTCTCAATACTTTAGCGTTACTGATCACGTTTGGCTTAGGTGGTTTTGCCATTTGGAGCAAAGCCGAAGATGCGCAGGCTTTCCAAATTGCCTGTTGGGTGTGGGCAATTTTTGCGATCTATCTCTTTATCTCGATTCGCTATAGTCAACATATTGTCGCCCTAAAAACCCAGTTCAAAGACATTCCCTATATTGATACCTCGCTGATTTTCGCTACGCCATTTATGGCATTTAGCCTTTATGCAGGCTTGGTGTCGTCTGACGGCTATGCGCTGTCGATTGCCAGTGCGGTCTTGGCGAGTGTCTATTTAGTCTTAGCGTACGTTCTTCATCAAAAAACCAAGCAATTACTCATTTTGACGCAATGTTTTTACGGCTTAGGCTTTGTGTTTTTGGCGTTGATTTTACCATTCGCCTTTGATGCCTATTGGAGTAGTGTCGGTTGGGCGATTCATGGCTTGGTGATGCTGTGGCTCGGTTGGCGTTATGCGATCGTCAATGCACGATATTTCGGTGTGGCGCTATTGCTAGCGAGTGGTGTGGCGACTTTGTATGTGGTCTTATTTAATAATCAAAGTGCGCTGTTTGCAGGATGCTTGTTGATGGCGAGCTATGCGATTGCAACGTATTTATTATTGCATCCTAAAGAGGAAACGGATCATCAAACTGATACTTCAAATGCAACTGCTATGGCAAGTTTCTGTGGCATGACATTGTTGCTTTTGTCCTTGATCCTTGCACCTGTAAATTATTTTTATGCGATTGATGAGTTCTACGGACTTGATCTTGAGTGGATTAGCTTGCCGTTATTGCTTTGGACATTTGTACTTTATCTTGGGTATGGTTTTTTTGCCAAATCTCAAACACATTTTCTATGGAAAATCAGTGCTTTTATCGTCTTGGCGATTACGGCGTTTGAAATGTTAATTGGCAATGCCGGTTATGAGCTCGAAGGTAAATCTTATCTTGCCATGACATATCACGGAGGCTATGAATGGTACGCCTTGATAGGCTCGGCAATATTGTGGCTGACCGTATTTGCCTTGTTGGTCATTGACACTGTCTTTAAAAATCAGCGCATTGTATTAGAGCAGCCATCAAATTCATATTTCTTCAATGTTGCGGTACAGATTTATACCGCTGTCGCTGTGTTGATGTTGGCGATACTGGGCGGTGGTTTTGCAAGTGAAAATAGCTACGTGGCGATGCTTGCCGTACTTCCAATCATTGTCTTTGCGCTGAGCTATTTTGTGAAAAGATTACACCACTGGCAAAGTCTATGGGTGGGTAATCTTGCTGTGATAGCAGTGCTGTGGTATTGGCTCGTTTCAGTGAGTTTTGCCAAAGATGGCGTTTGGTCGCTACCGTTTGTTCCAGTACTTAATCCAATTGATTTCGTGAGTATTATTGTATTTGTGATACTGACTTTTGCCCTAAAACCATATTTGCTCAGCGCATCACGAGCATGGCAGTTTGCCTCTGCAAGTGTATTGCTTGGGACAGGTATTTTATTGATCAGCAGTCTGATGCTTCGTGTGCTCACGCATTATGCAGGCTTACCGTACTGGCTCGACGGTGCATGGCAAAATGGCACGGTGCAGGCAAGTTTAACCATTCTGTGGACGTTGATTGCGCTGATTCTCACTACGCTAGCGAGTCGTCAGTCGTGGCGCTATATCTGGATGCTCGGGATTGCGGTACTTGGTTTGGTGATTTTTAAATTGATCTTCCATGATCTGTCGCAAAGTCAGACTCTGACTCGGATTATTTCCTTTATTGGTAGTGGTTTGATCATGTTGGTGATTGGTTATTTTTCACCGTTGCCACCGAACAATAAGCGGTTAGGGGATTGAGGGATAAAAAGCTTTGTTTATTGAGGGTTGAATTGGCATTTGACATTTAAACATGTGCGAAAGAGTAACTCCATTCTTGAGTTTTTTTTAAATTTTACGATCACCAACTAAGTCGAACGTGGATGATTCAAATCATTACGAGTCACGACATCAGCATCATTACCGTCGATTTCACTTCTATTGCCACTAAGCGTAGGCTCAATCAAACCCATTTTCGGGATTGGAATCTCAATATTATTATCAATAAAGCCATTACGTACACGTTCCTGAATCTCATCATGCACTTGGATGTAATACTGCTGTTTCGTCCAAACCGTGAACAATAGCTCAATGGTCGATTCCCGAAATGCGGTCACTGCGACCTGCGGACGTGGCTCATCCAGTACCAAAGAATAAGCATCGGCAACATCAATCAACACTTGGCGGACTTTGACAATATCCTCATGAAAGTTGATAAATAACGTGATCGGAATCCGTCGAATAGGGAATTTTGATAAGTTAAATACAGGTGTTCTAATGAGTTGCTCATTCGGCAAACGAATAAAGATATTATCCAAAGTCAGGAGTTTGACCGAAAGTAAATCAATCGAGATCACTTGACCTTCGATAGTATGACCACGAATCATGGTCACTTGTATGGTATCGCCAACCTCGAATGAACCTTCTCCGATCAAGAATAAACCACTGATCAAGTTCGATGCAGAAGTCTGTGAGGCAAAACCAAGAGCAACCGTTAAAATCCCTGCGGCACCTAGAAAAACGCTGAGTTTAAAGCCTGCTTCACGCAAGCTTGCGATCATAAAAAGTAGGAAAATAAAATAGAAAATCCCACGTCGCCAAATCAATTTTTGATGTTGATTCAGACGCTTGCCAATGGTTGCAGTAAAGCCATTACTGATGATACGTGCGACAAAAAATCCAAGCACGATAAAAATCAGGGCAAAAATCATATCTTGAAAACGATCTGAACTCAGCCCAGAGAGAAAACCTTTGAGCGTATTATTAAGTTCTTCGACGATTTGAAGTTCTGCCATGCAAAATTCCTAAATTCTCTGATTCCCAAATTCTATTTCTAAAGCTTAGCCATGCCATGAATATCTTGGCTGTTAAAACATGGATTCAAACATATTACTGATAAAGCTTGCACTATCTGAACGTGCAGGTTGAATAAATGAAACCTGTTCAGCCATTGGCGGTGTGCGTGATTCGATGCGAATGCGTGGCGGTTTATCCACTTCATTTTGATAGACTTTGATTTCCGAAGTCCATAGCCGTCCTGTACTTTCACTATAGAGCAGAGGAAGCGATGGTGCAGGAACATTAATTCGTTCAAGACGCATCTGTTGATGACTATCATTATAGAAGTGAATTGGTGTCACGGCACGAAATGGATTAATGCTCATTTCTGCGAGATTGGTCGTACCGTCAACTTGCGTGGCGTAGCACATTTGACCTTCTTGATAGTTCATCCCGAACCAAGTGTCTTTGGTTTGAAAAACAGGGAAATCGAAAATCGGCGTTTTTTGATTTTCCACGATCCCTGCTAGCCATAAAGGTGTGCTAATAAATAACGTCGCACGTTGACCCGCAGGAATATGAATCGGTTGAACAGGTTTAATCACCACGCCACGATCGGCAAGGCGAGGCATCAGAAAGAACTTTTCCTTACTGCGATTAAACATAAAACGTTCAAACTTACTTGGTTGAGGCAGTTGCGTTTCTTCGTCGAGCCTTACCCAATCTTTTCGCATTTCAGTCTGTTTGTGCAGGCGATGATATTCCACAAGCCAATCTTTTTCACGACGAAATAGACGAAAATACAGTGGACCAAGTCGCCACGCATGTGATTGATTCAGTTGGAATTTGTATTCACCCCACCATGTCTTTGACTTAGGATAAGGTGCGGTATTTTCTGCGTCTTCAGTCATATCAAAATAGTTACATTCACAATGCTATTCAAATTACACAAAGATTGATTGTACAAACTTGTCACAATATCAACGATAGCCTTTCATCTTATATCATACTTGAAGTAAACTGCTGTTTGTATTCATATGATTTTTGAAAAATAGAAATTTTGAGACGAGCAAGATGCTAAGACAAATACAAATACCGTATAGCTTTGCCAAACGACATGGTGTGTTGTTGAAATATGACGGTGATCATGCGCAGATTATCCGTTGCCAAAATACACCGATTGAGGCATTGCAAGAAGCTCGTCGCTATTTAGGGCAATCGGCTACACATCAGATCGTCACCACACAAGATTTTCAAAAAATGCTCAGTGCGGCATTCGCAGGGGATACTGGCGAATCACAACAAGTCGCAGCAGGTTTAGAAGATCATCCTGATTTACTCAGCCTAGCCGATCAAGTCCCTGAAACAGAAGATTTGATGGATCAAGAAGATGATGCGCCAATCATTCGCTTGATCAATGCGCTATTGTCCGAAGCGATTAGGGTTAATGCGTCGGATATTCATATTGAAGTCTTTGAAAAACGTCTGTCTGTACGTTTACGTGTCGATGGGCAACTCCGTGAAATTGTTCAACCACGTCGTGAGCTTGCACCGCTACTGGTTTCTCGTATCAAAGTCATGGCGAAGCTCGATATTGCGGAAAAACGTATTCCGCAAGATGGTCGTATTTCATTACGTCTTGCAGGGCGAGAAGTCGATGTGCGTGTATCGACCTTGCCATCGTCACATGGCGAGCGTGTGGTGATGCGGCTTTTGGACAAACAAGCAGGGCGTTTGAACATGACCCATCTGGGCTTGATGCCGAATGACTATGAACGTCTGAGCTATTTGGTACATCGTCCGCATGGCATTATTCTCGTTACAGGTCCTACAGGTTCGGGGAAAACCACGACCTTATACGCTGCACTTTCAGACTTGAATGACAATACCCGAAATATCCTCACTGCCGAAGATCCGATCGAATATCAGCTTGAGGGGATTGGACAGACGCAGGTGAATGCAAAGGTTGATATGACCTTTGCCCGTGCGCTCAAAGCCATGCTCCGCCAAGATCCTGATGTGGTGATGGTCGGTGAGATTCGCGATTTAGAAACTGCCGAAATTGCTGTACAAGCATCCTTAACAGGTCACTTAGTCCTTTCCACACTACATACCAATACAGCGATCGGTGCGGTCACTCGATTGAAAGACATGGGCATTGAGCCATTTCTATTGTCTAGCTCGTTGATCGGTGTGGTGGCACAGCGTTTGGTGCGTACTTTGTGTTCGCAATGTGTGACTTGGGCGCCTGCCGATGAGTTTGAACGCCAGCTATTCTCAGGTGTAACTACCGATAGCGAGTTGAAACTTCCGCATCCTGTTGGCTGTGATCAATGTAATCAGTCAGGATTTACAGGGCGTACAGCGATCTATGAGGTCGTACCTGTCGATGAGCAAATGCGCCGTTTGATTCATGGTAATGCGCCTGAGTTTGAGCTTGAGCAATATGCTCGAAATCAAGCGCAGTCGATCCGTCAAGATGGTTTGCAAAAAGTATTGGCAGGGAAGACCACGGTGGAAGAAGTCTTGCGAGTAACGCAAGAGGAGTAATGTGTAGAAAATTGCTTGATTGTGCTTTCAATAGTTAAGCCTAATGAGTTTGAATAAGATTACTTTGTTAGTTTGGATTAATAAAGATATGGCTTTAAATAACTATTATGATTATCTCAAAGAAAAGCCGATTTACTACAGTATCATTGTTTGGGGAGCAATTTCTCTAATATTTCTAAATTTTTATATGAGTATATGGGGTTTTGAAAAAATTGCTATATACAAAGCAAAAGATCAATCCAATATTATTGAGGGATGTGCTTATCATCGTGGTGAGTTTAAAACGAAATATGGAGGAGGATACTATTTAAATATTGGTGGTACTACGATTAAAGATGATCTTATAACTAGTAAAAAATTTCCATTTAATATCAAAAAAAGAGAGTTTTACAAAGATATTAATGCGGATCACTTTGGATGCCATACAGTAAAATATATAAAAATTGATCTTTACGTAACGAAAAAGATATTTTTATATGATTACCTCAAGTAGTTTGTCTTGTTAATTCATTAAACTATTTGTCTGATTCCACCGCTGTGTGGTCGAATCCCAAACAGGTCGATGTGTGGATGTCAGGATTTTGTTAGGATCAGATCGTCAATCGTTTGGCATTCCGATCTACAAGCACGGAACAAGGCAATTTAAAATCGCTACTTGAGAAACACATTTCTCAGGTGGTTTTTATTTGCACTACTTAATAACAGTTGATAAAATTTTATGAATTATTATCAAGTAAAGGTCAAAGAAAATGATTAGTGCAGAATTAGGAAAGCCGCTTGAAAGCTATGTACAAGAGTTGGTTTCATCAGGTCGGTACGGTTCAAAAAGTGAAGTGCTACGTGAAGGCGTACGTATGATCCAAGAGCGAGAAACTCAGCAAGAAGCACTCAAAGCGTTAATTATGCAAGGAATGGCTGACATTGAAGCAGGACGAACACATTCTGCTGAAGATGTTTTTGGCGCAATGCGAGAACGCATTCAAGCTACTATTCAAGAGAAACAATGAAAATTCAATTTTCAGCAAAAGCTAAGGCAGATTTGTTGCACATTGCTGTTTTCATTGCACAAGACAATCCTGATAGGGCGTTTTCATTCACTGATGAACTAGAGCAAAAATGTCTATCCATCGGCGATATGCCTAAGGCATTTCAAATTGTTGATGAGCTAGCAGAATTTGGAGTACGCAGACGGATATATCAAAACTATTCAATATTTTTTACTGTTGAAAACGAGAGTATCTTTATTATTCGTGTGCTAAATTCGGCAGTTGATTATGCGACTTTATTTGAGCAAAAGTCTTGCGAGTGACGCAAGAGGAGTAAATTATAATGCTTTGCTTGATTCGACTTTAACAACTTAAACTAAATTAGCATGTATTAGATTACTTTTGGATTTTTAAAGGCATGACTTTAAATAACTATTATGACTATCTCAAAGAAAAGCCGATTTACTACAGTATCATCGTTTGGGGAGTAATTTCTCTAATGTTTCTAAGTTTTTATATGAGTATTTGGGGATTCCAAAAAATTGCTATATACAAAGCAAAAGATCAATCCAATATTATTGAGGGATGTGCTTATTATCGTGGTGAGTTTAAAGAGAAATATGGAGTAGGCTATTATTTAAATATTGATGGGACTACGATTGAAGATAACTTCATAACTAGTAAAAAGTTTCCATTTAATTTCAAACAAAGAGAGTTTTATAAGGATATAAGGGCGGATCAGTATGGTTGTCATACTGTGAAATATATAAAAATTGATCTTTACGTGATGAAAAAGATATTTTTATATGATTATATCAAGTAGTTTACTTTGTTGATTCATCAAATAATTTTCCGATATAACCCTGCATAGATAATTCCCACCTTATTATTTTTTATCTGTTGCCAACTCTTAGGTAGGTTTAAATTTTCAAGCAGACGATCTGCCTCTACATAGATCAAAGCATTTTCATTGAGCTTTTCATCTACAAGTTTTGAGAGTTCTTCCCAAAGATTGAGCGCATAGGGCGGATCAAGAAACAACACATCAAATGATTCATTGATTTTTGCTAAAGCCTGTTGCGCTGTAGAAGCATAGACTTTGGCATTCTCGATATTGAGTAAAGTAAGATTCTGCTTGAGAAATTTCACTTGTTCTAAGTTTGGCTCGATCAGATGTACAGACTTTGCACCACGTGATAATGCTTCAAAAGACAACGCACCAGAGCCAGCACAGGGATCAAGCACTTTTGCGCCTTCGATATCCCACATCAACCAGTTGAATAATGTTTCACGTAAACGATCGGGTGTCGGACGTAAGCCCTCAATATTTGCAAAAGCGAGCTGACGACGCTTGTGTACACCACCAATGATACGAAGCTGATTTTTCATCTGAATTTTCATCTAATCTTTTATCTAGTGTGCCGTGATGGTACGAGGTATCGGTTGCGTCGCGTTGGACGTGCCCGCCGATTGAGCCACTACTGTGTTTGTATTCTCTTGCGCACTATCCGTTGGTAGTTCACCGGGTTTGATACCTGCGGTCATCAGTCCTGCATTGATATGGACATTCGCAGGGATAATTGGCTCTTTCTCACGTTTTAGCAGCCAATAATCCATTAACGGACGAGCAAGCTGTGCTGCTGAACCACCGTGCTTACCATTTTCCCATACTACAGCCACGGCGATCTTTGGATTATCCGCAGGCGCAAAGCCGACGAAGAGTCCATGATCACGTTGACGCTCTTTTAAAGCGGCTTCATTATAGCTTTTGCCTTGTGCAATACTGACGACTTGAGCCGTTCCAGTTTTTCCTGCGATGCTGTAGTTATAGCTTTTGATACCACGACCAGTACCACTTTGGATCACTGCTTCCATTGCATGGTGCATCTTTTCCCAGTCTTCTCGTGTACCGCTAAAGTTGATTTTGCCATTGGTACCATTGTGTATTTCCAGGACTTTTTCACCTTTAGTTTCACGTAAAACGTGTGGTTTGACATGCTGTCCGTAGTTTGCGGTGATTGCCGTTGCCATTGCAAGCTGTAGTGGTGAAGCGGTAAATGCACCTTGTCCGATACTTACCGAGATAGTTTCACCACGTGACCATGCTTTGCCACGAGTTCGCATTTTCCACTCAGGTGAAGGGTAGAGTCCTGAGTTTTCACTTGGCAGGTCGATACCTGTCTTTGCGCCAAAGCCAAATTGGGTCATCCAGTCGTGCATACGATTGATACCCATTTGATAGGCAAGAATGTAGAAGAAAGTGTCACAAGAGATCGCAATAGATTTGGTGATATCTACGACGCCATGACCTGACTTTCTCCAGTCACGAAAGCGATGGCTATCGCCTGGTAGATGGAAGTATCCAGGATCAGAAATTCGTGTATTCCAATCAATAATTTTGTAGTGTAATCCGCCCATCGCTGCCATTGGTTTGATGGTCGATCCGGGTGGGTAGACACCTTGCACAGCCCGGTTATACAGCGGTTGATCTGGATTGTCGCTCAGTGCTCGGTAGTCTGTATGGCTAATCCCAGTCACGAATAGATTTGGATTAAAGCTTGGGCTCGATACCAGTGCAAGGATTTCCCCAGTATTAGGATCCATCGCAACGATTGCACCACGCTTATCGACCATTTGTTCAGCGGCGACCATTTGCAAGCCATAATCTAAGGAAAGATATAAGTCATTACCACGAGTTGCTTCGGTACGTCCGAGATGACGTAATACATTGCTGTGCGCATCGGCTTCGACCGACTCATGACCGGGCAAACCATGTAGCAAATCTTCATAAGATTTTTCTACGCCGATTTTGCCGATTAAGTTGGTGCCTGCATACAGCTCTTTGTCGATGCTTTTTAGTTCACGATCATTAATGCGACCAACATAGCCAATCACATGCGCAAACAAGTCACCATGTGGATAGTAGCGAGTCATTTGGGTTTCGATACGCACGCCGGGGAATTCTTGTTTTAACTCACTAAACTTGGCAATGTCTGTTTCAGTCAAATTCAGTTTGAGCGTTAAGACTTCTGTTTTGCGAGCAGTTTTAGCACGTTTGCCAAATTGCTCAATATCTTCAGGGCTTAAGCTTAATACAGGAGTGAGGCGACGGATCGTTGTATCCACATCTTCGATATCAGCACGAGTGATCACGGCAGAAAAGACTGGATAATTATCAGCGAGTAAAATCCCATTACGATCGTAAATAAAGCCACGAGCAGGAGGGAGGGCTTGCAAACGAATACGGTTATTATCGGATTCAGTTTGAAAGTGCTCATGCTGTTGTAATTGCAAATAGCCATAACGTGCCATTAACACCAAAAAAAAGAACGCCACAACCGCCACAGCAAAAAAGATGCGATGGCGAAAAATCTTCTGCTCAAGTTGGATGTTCTTGATTTGCGTGGGGTGTTTGGATTTCGGCATGAGGAATCAGAATATAGCTACAGGCGTATTCTAACCAATTGTGCAAACAGGGTATAGCATTTTTGAGTGGTTCTAAAACCAAGCTGTTCTAATGCCTAGCTTAGTCATCAAATTTGAAAAATGATATTTGATAGAACTCGATTTTCAACCACAGATAAAAAAGCACAACAGTGGTGCTGTGCTTTTAACTAACCGATCTGAATATCAAATTAAGACTCAATGTTTGGTGCATCTACATCGTCTACTGCTTCTGCATCAGGTTGCTCCATATCCGCCGGCATAGCCTGTGGTGCGACTGCTGGATGAGTGTTCATCGCAGGTGGTGCAGATGGCATTGGTGGTGCAGAGATTGGTTGCGGTGCAGACTGATTTTCCTGCATTTGTAATGGCGTACTCACTGGTGCAGGCGCGTTCGCAGGTGGCATTGGTGGTTGAAATTTTAACTTACCATCATCCGCAGGCTGACATGTACCATTATAAATCACACCTTTGTAAGCATAAGTCACAGGTGTACCTTCAGATTTGCTCTTACAGACAGAAATTTGTTTTTTCTCGTGTGCATCTGCTGCATGGACGACGCCAAAAGCTGTCATACACAAAGCTGATACAGATAATGCTTTGATTAAATTGTTCATTATTCACTTCCTCTTTTTAATGCAGTGAAACTGCCAAATCATCTTAAAGTTGATTTACTTCAACCATATTACTGCTAAGCATTTCATTGTGAATTGTTTTTTCTAAGGCTTCGTGCAACAGTTTGTCAAAATATGTAATGTGCTCGTGAAGAAACGCATAAAAATCATGAGAAAAGTAGACGTCGGTTGTGCATTTTTTTGCTTCGGTTTTTTTGTTATAATATTTCGTCCTATTTTCTTGGTATGTTCTAGCCATGCACTATCCTAAAGTTTACGATGTCATTGTTATCGGTGGCGGTCACGCAGGTACCGAAGCGGCACTTGCTGCGGCACGTATGGGGCGACAGACTTTGTTGCTGACGCACAATATCGAAACTTTGGGGCAGATGAGCTGTAATCCAGCGATTGGTGGTATTGGCAAGTCACACCTTGTTCGTGAGATTGATGCGCTTGGCGGTGCAATGGCGTTGGCGGCGGATAAAGGCGGCATTCAATTCCGTATCTTAAACTCTCGTAAAGGTGCTGCGGTACGTGCCACACGGGCCCAAGCCGATCGTGTGCGCTATAAAGCTGCCATTCGTCATACTCTAGAAAATCAAGCGAATCTTGATATCTTTCAACAAGCCGCTGATGATTTGATCGTTGAAGGCGATACCGTCAAAGGCGTCGTCACGCAGATGGGCGTGCGCTTTGTATGTAAAACGGTGGTGCTGACTACAGGCACATTCTTGGGTGGTGTAATTCATATTGGACTGGAAAAATCTAGCGGTGGTCGTGCAGGTGATCCGCCGTCGATTGCGCTGGCTAATCGTTTACGTGAATTAAATCTTCCCGTTGGTCGCTTAAAAACAGGTACACCACCACGTATCGATGCACGATCAGTTGATTTCTCGGTGATGACCGCACAGCCGGGTGATTTCCCATCGCCGACCATGTCGTTCATGGGTGATGTGTCGATGCACCCTGAACAGGTCAATTGCCATATTACCCATACCAATGAAAAAACCCATGACATTATTCGCAATGGACTAGATCGTTCACCGATGTATACCGGTGTGATCGAAGGTGTTGGACCGCGTTACTGTCCGTCGATTGAAGATAAAATTCACCGTTTTGCCGACAAAGATTCACATCAAGTCTTTATCGAGCCCGAAGGCTTGGATACGCATGAGTTGTATCCGAACGGTATTTCGACCTCATTGCCTTTTGATGTTCAATTTGAATTGGTGCGTTCAATCAAAGGTATGGAAAATGCGCATATTCTGCGTCCGGGTTATGCCATCGAATATGACTATTTCAATCCGCAAGCCTTAAAATTCACCTTGGAAACCAAAGCCATCAATAATCTTTACTTTGCAGGTCAGATTAACGGCACTACAGGTTATGAAGAGGCGGGCGCACAAGGTTTACTTGCAGGTTTGAACGCTGCACGTCGTGCTTGGGATCAAGAACAATGGACGCCAAAACGTGACGAAGCCTATATTGGTGTATTGGTCGATGACTTGATCACACTCGGTACAAAAGAACCGTATCGTATGTTTACTTCACGTGCCGAATATCGTCTGATGCTCCGTGAAGACAATGCCGATCAACGTCTGACGAAGATTGGTCGTGAGCTTGGCTTAGTTGATGATGCACGTTGGAATGCCTACTGTGAAAAAATGGAAGCCGTAGAGAGTGAAACAGCACGTCTTCAACATCTATGGGCTGCGCCAAATAACCCAATGGGTAAAAAGTTTGTCGAAATGACAGGTGCAGATTTATCTAAAGAATGCTCTGCGATTGATTTATTAAAACGTCCAAATATTAATTTTGCCCAAATTGCCGAGCTTACTGATTCAGAAGTGTCTGCACAAGTCGGTGATCAGATCGAAATTGCCGTGAAATATCAAGGTTATATCAGTCGTCAGCATGAAGATGTGGCGCAGATGAAACGCTTGGAAGAAACGCAAATTCCAAGTGATTTTGATTATGACATCGTGTCGGGTCTATCTCGTGAGATCACGCAAAAGCTCAATACGGTACGTCCTGAAACCTTAGCTCAAGCGGGTCGTATTCCGGGTGTTACACCTGCGGCAGTACAATTGGTGATGATTACAATTCGTAAAAATGCCATGACGAAAAAGTCGGCATAATTGCTAGCGCAAAAACATTTTGAAATCGTTTTTAAAAATTTCATGACAAATTAAGGAAATAGTGATGAAAAAGGCTTTCATTGCAGTTGCTGCATTATCAATGAGCTTAGTGGCTTGTACCACAACGACTGGAACTTCAACTTCAGGAAATACATCGACTGCGGGATCAGCAGTAACGATTGGTACAAATATCTTTAAGGCAGCGGTAGATAATCAATGCCGTACCGAACTGAATAGCAACAACGCTTGGCGTGCAATCGCTTTGACCATGACAGCAGAACAGCAAACAGCGATGGAAAATAAAATCTGTGGTTGTGTCAGTGAAAAAGCACCGCAAAATGTCACTGCTGTAGATTTGGCGACTGCGGCGATAGATCAAAATGCACGAGCACAGATCGTTGCCAATACAGTGGCGAAGACGTTGACGGCGTGTTACTCAGAGTTTGTTAAGAAATAAAATCTGAACACTATAAATCTAAAAGGCGAAATATCATTGATGATGTATTTCGCTTTTTTTATGGCAATTATTTCATTTCAAATCTAAGTTGTAAGAGAAAAACATGACACAAATTCAATTGATTGCAGGTGTAGACGAAGCAGGGCGTGGACCATTGATTGGCTCAGTCGTCGCTGCGGCGGTCATTTTAGATCCCAATCAGCCGATTGAAGGATTGAACGATTCCAAAAAACTCACTGCAAAAAAACGTGAGAAGCTCTTTGAAGAAATTCAGCAAAAGGCACTGGCATGGTCGATCGCTGAAGCCAGTCATGAAGAAATAGATGAGATCAATATTTTGCAAGCAACCATGCTTGCGATGCAACGTGCAGTTGCAGGGCTAAAGGTACAAGCGGATTTGGTGCGAATAGATGGCAACCGTTGTCCTGATTTAAGCTTGCCTTGTGAAGCTGTGGTTGGTGGTGATGCTTTGTATCAAGAGATTAGTGCAGCCAGTATCTTGGCAAAAGTTGCTCGAGATCGTCAGATGCAGGCGCTTGATGCTAAATATCCTGCTTATGGTTTTGCAAAACATAATGGTTATCCAACCAAAGCGCATTTAGAAGCGATCGAAGCACACGGCGTCTTAGCACAACATCGCCGTAGTTATAAGCCAATTCGACAAATCTTAGATCTGTGATTTACGGTTTAAGGTGCAGAAGTTGTTGAGGATTTAAAACCGTTTTAAAAATGCAACGCTGTGACAAGATAATCAGCCTATACGATATTTTAAAATTGCATAATAATAATGATCTTACGATGTTTGCGACATTCGTACTACATCCACACAACATCGCATGAAATTGCACTGTATTGATCACTCAATTATTTAGGAATCATCATGAACACTTTGCCTGGCTTGTTTATTTCACATGGTTCGCCGATGCTCGCCATTGAAGCGGGACAGGTCGGTCCTGCACTTGAGCGGATTCGTTTCAATCTACCGAAGCCTGAAGCGATCGTGGTGCTTTCTGCACATTGGGAAGATGATGCACTCGAAGTCAGCACAGCAGTGCGTCCAAAGACGTGGCATGATTTTCGTGGCTTTCCTGAAGAGCTGTATAAAATCCAATATCCTGCCGCTGGTGAACCAGTGCTTGCCGAAGAAATCATTTCACTACTACAACAGGCTGGCTTTGATGCACATGCCAATGCGATGCGTCCACGTGATCATGGCGTATGGATGCCTTTGTTGCATATGTATCCTGAGGCAGATATTCCTGCCATTCAATTGTCATTGCCACGTTTTTATACGGCGAAACAGCTCTATGACATGGGGCAGGCTTTGGCAGTGCTTCGTGAGCGTCAAGTGTTACTCATAGGCTCAGGCAGTATTACGCACAATCTTGCAGAACTGAGTTGGTCAGACGATGCTGACGTGCCTGAATGGGCGAGTGAATTTCGCAATACCGTAGCGCAGTATTTGCAATCAGGTGACTACGAATCAGTTTTGGATTGGAAAAATTTACCGCATTTGCGCCGAAATCACCCAACGACTGAGCATTTTGCACCTTTATTTTTCGCGATGGGAACAGGGTCGAGAATGAGTTTGGTGCATTCCAGTTTTAGTATGGGAGCATTAGGCATGGATATTTATCGTTTCGATTGAGGAAGTCAAATAACTTGAATCTGCTAATGCGTTAACCTCACTTGAAGTAACATGTGTACACCTTCGTTCGGTTGCCTTGTATCAGAAACTTGTATCAGAATAGGTTTCTTCGACTATTTCCATTCGTTTAGCGGATAAGTTTTTAAGCCATCATTTGATGTCGTGTTAGCAAGGGCAGTTTATGAAATGATTACACACTGTTTCAGCTTTTAAACAATCCTTGCAAGTCTGCCCTTAATTTTTCGCTATGCTAGTGCCAATAAAATTTTGAGGGAAATTCGACATGAAACAGCGTTTAATTTTTTCTGCGTTGGCATTGTCATTTGTAGCCACTTTAACTGCATGTCAGTCTAGGTCGCAAACGGAGACCGAAGCGAAGAATAACAACTCATCAATGCAGGAGGCGCAGATGATGCAAACCAAAGCGCAACTGTTGCAATCCTACGTGTGGACGTATCAAACGACCAATATGCCAAAACCAATCATTCTAAACTTCCAAGATGGGCGTGTTGGTATAGATGCAGGTTGTAATGGTATGGGCACAGATATACAAGTCGATGATAAAGTGATCAAAGCGGGCAATGTCATTAGTACGATGAAAGCTTGTGAGCCATCTATCATGAAGCAAGAGCAAATGGCAGGAAAGCTATTTGCCAATCGTGATGTGCCATACGAGTTGGACTTGGCAAATTTGAATCAACCAGTTTTGATTTTAACGACGGCTGACGGTCAAAAACTGCGCTTTACAGGTGAGCCAACCGCAGAAATGAAATATAAAGGTCAGGCTGAGATTCAATTTTTAGAAATTGCACCTGAAACAAAAGCTTGTGTAGGCGTTGCGCCGATGCAATGTCTGCAAGTTCGTGAAATTAAATATGATGATGGTAAAAAAGTTGCAGTCGATGAATGGTCAAATTTTTATAGCCAAATTGAAGGTTATCAACATCAAGAAGGCATTCGAAATATTATCCGTGTAAAACGCTTTACCCGCACCAATCCTGCGGCAGATCAGTCGAAATATGCCTATGTACATGATTTAACGGTCGAAGCAGAGCAGGTCAAATAATTTGAATTTTACTTTGTAATTGCATTATCTAGACAAAAGCCAAATCATCTGATTTGGCTTTTTAAATGGAAGATTAAATTTTATCTTGAAGCTCTAAAGCACGTTGATACAAAGCTTTCTTCTTCAGCCCAGTCAGATCAGCGGCAAGCTGTGAAGCTGCTTTAATACTTAAATCTTGTAAAAGACGAGTGAGGAGCTGATCGACTTTTTGCGGTTCTAGATCGACTTCATTTGGATTGCCTGCGATGACTAAGACCATTTCACCTTTTTGTTGATGATGATCCGCTTTGACCCATTCGAGTAACTCACCAACAGTTTTTTGCACGATGGTTTCAAAAGTTTTGGTGATTTCACGTGCAAAACCAATGCGACGATCAGCTCCGAAAATCGCTTGAATATCACTTAAACAATCAACGATACGATGTGGTGCTTCATAGATGATCAAGGTTTCACTATGATCTTTGAGTTGTTCGAGTTGTCCTTGGCGTTGACTAGCTTTAGATGGCAAAAAACCAACGAATAAAAAGCGATCACTTGGTAAACCAACACTCGATAGTGCGGCAATCGCAGCACAAGCACCCGGAATAGGTGTCACCCGAATGCCTGCTTGCTGTGCTGCACGAACGAGTCGAAATCCTGGGTCGCTAATCAGTGGTGTGCCTGCATCGCTAATTAATGCGATATTTTCACCATTTTGTAACTTTTCAATCATTGAATTGATCTTGTGATCTTCATTATGATCATGAACAGCAGTCAATGGTGTCGTGATGTTATAATGCTTGAGTAGCGGAGCTGACTGCCTCGTATCTTCCGCTGCGATGAGAGAAACAGATTCAAGAACGTTGATGGCACGGTAAGTCATGTCATCTAAGTGCCCAATCGGGGTTGCAACGACGAATAATTGAGCACTCATACAGGAAAACTCCATGTTTAAGAAAAATTTTGGCAGATATGGCGCTGTGCTAACAACCAATCTTGCCATGTTGTCAGGTGTGATGATCACCACTGTGGCGCATGCAGAGATTTTGGTTATTCTACCCGAAACTGGCCCGATGGCGAGTGCAAGTGACAGTATTAAACGTGGCTTGGTTCAAGCCAACCATAATGCGAATGAAAAATATAAGTTTCATTTTGTCGATGTGTATAAAAAGGACATCTCTAAGATACTCAAACAACATGTGGGTAAATCGACGCAACTGGTAATTGGTCCTTTGGATAAAAACAATGTTGAGGAGCTTGTATCTGCCAAGCCGAAAATTCAAACTTTGGCACTTAATCAAATCGACAAGCAAGCCAAATCTGTATTTCAATTTGCCTTGTCCAAAGATGAAGATGCACAGGCATTGACCAAGCGTATGCAATGGGATGGCGTTGATCAGCTCGTGGTATTACGTGACCCAAACAGTATTGCGCAAACGCAAAGTTTTTATGATGCGATGCAAAAACTTTGGGGTGACAAAATGCAAGTGCAAACTAAGCTTGATCTAAAGAGTAAATTGCCATTTTTCAATCGTGATAAGCAAGGCGTGCTCTTACTCGGCTCAGGAAAGTGGTTGAGCCAACAAGATCATTTGCCGAAGAAAAATATTTATACGCTACCGTATGCGATCGAAGAAAAATTTCGAATTGCCAAAGGTATGGTGTACTGCGACACGCCAGCGATTTACACGCATCAATGGGCTGACGTGATCGAAGCTTATAAACAAAAACCTGTGGTGATTCCGTATCAACGCTTGATTGCATTTGGTGCAGATGCATGGCAAATCAGTGATGAATTGTTGAAGCGTAAAGGTAATCAGACGATTCAATTTCAAGGACGCACTGGTCAGATACGTATCGTGGATTCGATCTTGTCCAGATCACCGCAATGCTTCCAATCGCAAGGCGATACGCAAAAAGTGCTATAACTTCCTAAGCTTATCCCTTATTTATTTTTTTCTTTAAAGTTGAATTAAATTTTCAATGCGTGATCAAACCCATAAAATAAATGCGAAAACATTGCAAAAACTCATCGGGCAATGGGCTGAAGACTACGCATTAGAGTATTTGCAAACTCAAAACTTGCAATTGATACAGCGGAATTTTCATAGTCGTTATGGGGAAATTGATTTGATCATGCAAGATGGAAACTGTCTGTGTTTTATCGAAGTGCGGGCGAGGGCAGAAACGAGTTGGACATCTGCTGAGGAAAGTGTCGATCTCCGCAAACAGGAGAAAACGATTCAGACGGCTCAGTGCTTCTTGCAAAGATATGCAGAATTTGAACATGTAGACTGTCGTTTTGATGTGTTCGCATTGCGTTATCCCCAATCTGTCATTGAAAAAATACGACGACAGGCGAATATTCAAAATGATCATGATGATGACAAAAAGTTACTGCAATCCGATGTGCAATTGGCTAGATTAGACAAGGAATCCAAGCAAATCATCATGGCTAAAAAAGCAGCCATTGACACAGTAGTTGAACTTGAAATGAGTGTCGAAAAAGTGCAAGTGAATTGGATTCAACAGGCATATTTAAGTTAGGGTCTGTTGGCATTTCACAGATGCTTGCGACAACGGGTGTTTTTTAGGCGATACTAGGCAGGAATGAGAAAATTTAGTCATTCTAAATGACTCATTACTAACGACGGAGCGTCAAAAAACACCCTTGTTCCGAAGGATTATCGCTAAAACTGCCATAAACTTCGTTATGAAACTTGGCAAGGGAGTAACCATTCCCTGTTTCATGCCTTGTTTCTGTAGTTTTAGCGGATAACGCAATGCATGATTGAAATGTCAACAGACCCTAGTATGTTTAAAAATATATTTTGATTGATCAGTCGTTTTTTTGGCTGTAAATTCTACAGTTATACATTGTGTTGTAAGAATAGTACGCGAAGGAGTTTTCGGTGAAAGTAATAACCATTTTGGCTTTAACAGTGGCGATGGGACTAGGCAGTGGATGTGCGTCATTTATCGCAAGTAATACTTCGGACACGGTCGGTACTTTGTCTGGTGAGCGAAGTATTGGTCAAGTGGTGATTGATAAGTCGATTGAACGCACAGCGAAGATCAACATGTACAAGCTTGATCCACGCTTTAAACAATCTCGTGTCAATATCAATAGCTTTCACAGCAGTGTGCTGTTGACTGGTCAGGTGCCTGATGCACATTTGAAACAATTGGCAGAAGACAATCTCAAAGCGATGAGCGATGTCAAAACGATTCATAACTTTATCACCGTGGGCAACCAAGCAAGCTACAGCACGATCATGCAAGACTTGGCTGTTACGGCAAATACCAAAGGTTTGATTGTTCGTGCACCTGTGATCAGTGATAGTAAAGTTTTGGTACATACCGAAGATGCGGTGCTCTATGTCATGGGACGTCTGAATCAATCAGAATCTGCCGATTTGCAACAAGTCTTACAGAATGTAGGCAATGTGACAAAGATCGTGACACTCATTGATCCGCTTGAGTTGACTGCAAATCAGCAAAGTTTAAGTTCTTCGAATAGCTATGGCAGTAATGATGCAACTACAAATGGTATACAGGCTGTTGGTGTTGGTCTTGGTGCAACGACAATGCCTTTGGCAGAAGATACAACGCCAGTAGCGATAGACCCCAATGAAGCGGAGCCATCAACTCAACCTGTGAGTACAGAGCCTTAAGTTGTGTTAAAGCGATTAAAATCACTTACGATAAAAGAGCTAGTTACACTGCAATGGCTACCAAAATGGCGTTGGTATGATCTGCCGAACTATGTGCTGAATCAGCTCATAGTCAGAGATCATGCAATCTGTCTTGAAGACTTACAATATGTAGAGTCAGAGTATGCAGAGTTAGCACGACAACAATTAGATCTGTATGTGCCATATCAGCCGAGAGCTGATCGAGCCGTAATCTTATTTGTGCATGGTGGTTCATGGCAACACGGTAACAAACAAGATTATCGCTTTCTTGCACAAAGCTTGGCGCAGTCAGGCTTTTTTGTAGCCTGCATGAATTATCGACTTGCGCCTGAGCATATTTATCCTGATTTTGTGGAAGATACGATCCTCGCAACTAACTGGTTGCTAGACCATTCTCAGTCGGCAGAATATGGCTATAACGCAGATAAGTTAATTTTGATGGGACATTCGGCGGGTGCATTTAATATTTCAGCTGCGCTATATCATCCTGATCTTCATGTGAAAATTGAGCGAGAAGATGCGATTCATGCGCTTATTGGTATAGCAGGTACATATAGCTTTGAGCATCGTGGTGATCCGATTGCACAGTTTGCCTTACCGCAAGACATTGCACCTGAGCACTTGATGCCGAATTATTATGTTCAACCAAATCAGATTAAACACTTATTGATTGTTGCGGGGAATGATACCCTAGTTGCAGATAGCAATACTGAGAAAATGGTTCAAAGCCTTAAAGATATTGGCAATCACGTCGAAGTTAAGCGAATCGCTCGGACACGTCATGTCAATGTCATTGCAACATTGGCTGAGAAGTTTGCACGATTTTTCCCAACCAAACGATTGATTCTAGATTTTATTGAAGATTAAAACATTGAATTTGTTACGATTCAGATTGGATTTTAGCGATAGTATCCATGATCATTTGATGGGCGATACTGCCTTGCATTGGAATCACTGGTAAAGCATCTATCGCATAGAATCCCGCATCGGCGATTTCATCTTCTTGCAAAATGAGTTCACCACTTTCGTATTCAGCGGAAAATGCGATCATTAAATTGGATGGAAATGGCCACGGTTGGCTTGATAAGTATTGAATATTCTTTAATCGGATGCCAATTTCTTCCAAAGTCTCTCTCGCCACAGCGTGTTCAAGTGTCTCGCCAACTTCAACAAAGCCTGCAATCAGACCATACATGTCATTTTTTGCATGAACTGACTTCGCCAATAAAATCTCATGACCACGACGAATGATCGTAATAACACACGGTTGAACCCGAGGATATTGATAGTAATGACAACTTTGACAAACCATTGCCAATTGGGTGTCATGAGGCTGTGTTGCCGAACCGCAACGACTACAATAGCGGTGATTGTTACGCCATTCTAGGAGCTGTTTTGCACGAGAAGCTTGTTCAAATTCGGTCTTTGACCATCGCATGATCAGTTCACGTATCGGTACGAGATGAAAGCCATCTGGAATATCTGTTGCTTGAGAGATATTTCTAACGATAACTTGATTGGCGATATGGTCGAGGAACAGTTCATCTTGAGTTGCTTCAAGTATTGGCAACTCAAAATGATCGTTAACAACTAATTGCTGATCGCAAAATAAATAAGCGAGTTGGCTCGTCATGGTGTTCCTTAAGCGACCGCTTGCTCAAGCTCCGTGATGCTTTGCAAGCCAATTTGCATTGGGCGAGCGAGAATCGGTTGATTTTGTTGAAGCTGCTCAAAGTAATATTCTGCACTTGCGATTGACTGTGCAAGTAACTTCAACTGAGCAGGATCTAAGCTTTTTTGTTGAGTCGTGATTTGATCGACTAATTGTCCAGCTTTTTGCAAGATTTTATGCCCATCATCTGACTCTAAGAATAACAAAGCACCAGACACTTCACGCAAGATATCAGCAACACCTGTGAGTTGCTCATTATCTTGAGTTTGTTGATATTGAACAATTTGCTCACTGACTTTTGTTAAAGAAATACGTGCTTCTTCACATACAGCCATTTGCGCTTCTTCGATTTTATCGAGCGTGATTTGAGTATTATTGAATTTTAATTTTAAGCGAGCAGGGGTGTAATTACGCTCTAAGATTTGCAAAGAGTTGGTGGCAAATAACAAACTGCTCATGACATCATTGGCGTGTTTGTCACTGCTCAGATTTTCATTTGCTTCGATCTGATCTGCTTGACTACGAAGCTTAGCAGCAGAATCGGTGAGATTAATGACTTGGAAAACATTTACAGCTTCACGTAGGCTTGCAACGATTTCCTGACGTTCATTGTCTTGCTGAATATATTGTCCTGTTTCAATGCGATTGCTAATGCCTTTGATTTGACCGTTCAATAGCTCAACCACTGTTTGAATCGTATCCAAATCAGGACCATAAAGCTGACGACTGAGCACTTGCATCTGATCGTCACTCAACACTTCATCATGTACATTAAGTTGTTCACGAAGCTGCTGTGCAAGCTGACTTTCTTGACTCATACATAGCACGAGAATATCGGCATAATCCTGTTGAGTCGGGCTAAACTGCGCATCATTCAAGAAAGCATGGCTTTGCTGTTCGATCTGAACGAGGACACGCAATCGTGTTTCAGTCAAAATGATTTGATCTAAATCTCTAAGCGCAATATGAACTAAACGCCAATATTGCTCAGATGATGTACCCGTTGCAATTGAAGATAAATAGTTACCGCACAATGATAAGGCTTGGAAGTCCAAATCTGTTTCTTGCATTTTTAATAGATTTAAAAGACTTAGCTTGTAAAGGCGTTGTACATATTTACTTTTTGGTAAATCCGCAGGAGCGTCTAAGGCAACATTTGGATGAACCGTTTCTAAAAATGGCGTGAGGAAAACTCCTTCACGTGTCAAAGTTAGCTGTAGACTTGCTTCAAGTTTATTGATCGTTGGTAATAAAAACTGAGGCGCTAAAGTTTCACGAACACATAAGAAGTCCAAATAGCGTTTCGTCACGTTAGTGGCTTCACTTATCGCTTCTACACGTGCTTGATCAACTTGTCCTGCTTGAGTGTCTTCAATAATTTTTTTCATCACTTTTGCAGTGAGTTCGGTGAGTTGACCCAGTTGAGGTTGTTCGACTAAGCGAAGGACGTGTGCACACTGCTCAAGATTTGTCAGTGCATCGTCTAGTCCAAATGGTGCGCTACCATCTTCTAATAAAGCACTTACCCCGTTTTCAACATGTTTAATGCTTTGATCAATTTCCTTTCGAACGATCAGCAAAGATGTCGGATCAAAATGTGATGAAGATTGAAATGACATAGGTTTAGACCTTTCCTTAGTTTGTGTGCTTCAGTGATACACTTCAGCTTATTTATTTCATTTGACGACAATCGTTTTTAACAATGGATAACATACCATCGTCAAGCAGGGAGGAAAAGCATAAGCTGTGAAAAATCTAAGAATAATCTTATTAAAAACGCATTAGATGAGATGCTTTTGAATACTCCATCACGATTCGAGAAGTTTTGTTTCCGATACGGCAAATAAACTGTCTTTCTCATTCTTTTCTTTAAAGGTATTTATCCAAGCTTGATGTGCTTCCAACTCACTTTCTGTTGGAAAAATGAGTGGAATGTCGTGTTGTGTATTGGTGTTTGTATTGATGGTTTGATCACTTGCCGATTTTTGATGATGTTGATCTAGGCTAAAGCTCACCTGACCACCAGTCATCGCAAGATAAACGTCTGCCAAAATCTCCGCATCGAGTAATGCGCCGTGGAAAGTACGATCACGAGGTGGAATTTCATAGCGCTTGACGAGGATATCTAGGGAATTCTTTTGTCCAGGGTGTTTGCGTTTTGCAATGGCAAGTGTATCGGTCACTTTGCAGACAGCTGAAAGCTTTTTGTCTAAAGCACGTTCGAATTCTGCATCTAAGAAGTTCATATCGAAAGTTGCGTTGTGCGCAACGATTTCTGCACCTTCGAGATAAGCGAACAAAGTGTCTGCGATCTCAGCAAACTTTGGTTTATCTTTGAGGAACTCGTCGCTGATACCGTGAACATTTTCAGACTCACCCACTGGCTTTTCGGGATTGATATAGATATGAATCGAGCTACCTGTAAGTTTGCGGTTGATCATCTCAATTGCGCCAACTTCAATGATGCGATCGCTGTCTTGATAATAAAAACCTGTGGTTTCGGTATCGAGTATCAGTAGTCGCTCACCAACTTGTGGGTTGGTGGTTTCAGTGATTTTGATATGCGCATTTTCTGTAATCTGAGCTTTGATCTCAGCTTTTGGCGTGCTAATTATACTTTCATCGGAAATTTCATCAGTTACTTCTTCTAATTCTTCTAAATGATCAGTTTCTTCAGACAAATCAGTTTCCTCTGTTGAGTCTGTCGCATCTAATCCAAAAGGATCATCGAGCAACCAATCGGATTCAGTCACTTTTTTTTTATCATCACTTTTACCGCTTGGTGTTGTTGTGGTCGATTGGAGGGAACCTACACCTTTGTTTGCCAGTTGATCGGCACGTTCATTGCCTTCATGACCTGCATGACCTTTGATCCAATGCCAATCGATTTCACGCCCTTGTGTGACTTCATCGAGTGTTTGCCAAAGGTCAGGATTTTTCACATCCTTCCAATTTTTCGCTTTCCAACCTGTGATCCACTCGGTGATGCCACGTTTGACATAGTTGGAATCGGTATAGATAGTCAGCTTTGCAGATGTCGGACAAGCTCGAATGCCTTCGATCGCCGCGGTGAGCTCCATGCGGTTGTTCGTGGTATCTTCTGCACCACCAAATAGCTCTTTTTTGCCTTGCTCTGGGTCAATGATGTATGCACCCCAACCACCCTTCCCGGGATTGCCTTTGCATGCACCATCAACATAAAGTGTATATTGTTTATGCAAGGTTGAAGGGGGAGTAGAAGCGTTTGTAGAAGAATTGACCATACGAACCAAAACAAGCGTGAGTGCGATATAAAGAATTGGCTTAAATCATGCTTTGTTCGAGCCAAAAGTGCAAGCCACATTGTTGTATTCTGTGGTGTAAGCGCATGCGCAATGTGCAGACGCTTGCAGAATATGGATTAAATTTCTTGTAACATTTGCGATCTATGCGTTACATAAAAGGGCATTGTAATCAGTTGAGGGTTTACTACAATGCTGTGTTTAACCTTTTGGACTTTAGTCTAAAGAAATTTGTTTTTTAGTGTTTTTGACACATGAAAGCCGTGTTAAGTGTAAGTCATAAATAGAGTTTTGTTTTATCACACTAGAATAGTGAATCTAGTAATAAACATTTCACCATTAATATTTTGGATTGTTTTATGTTGAATGCCACCCCGATGATTTGGTCTACCACTATCAGCCGTTCTTTTCGATTATCAATCATTGCGACTGCTATCGCTTCATTGGGTGTATTAACAGCGTGTAGTTCAACACCACAAAAATCCTCTGTGGCAAAATCTAGTGTTGCCGATGATGAGCTGCTAGATGCGGGCAGCGTCGACTCATTAGAAAATCTACTTTACGCCACAGATATGCGTGCTGTGGAAGGTGATCGACTACTGATTCTGCGCCATGGTGATGTATGGAAGCGCATGACCGTTGGCTTCAAAATGAATCTCAATCTTTACAATCCACGGATTGAAGCCCAGCGTGGTTGGTTTATTACTCGTCAGCCGTATTTGGATCGGTTGAGTGCACGTGCCAGTCGCTATATTTATTACACAGTCAAAGAAGCTGAGCGTCGTGGTATCCCAACCGAACTTGCGCTATTACCTGTGATTGAGAGCTCATACGATCCAGCTGCGACTAGTAGCGCAGCAGCGGCAGGGATGTGGCAGTTTATTCCAAGTACAGGCAAGATCTATGGTCTGCGTCAGACAGATTTGTACGATGGACGTCGTGATGTGGTGGAGTCTACTCGTGCTGCCTATGAATATCTCAGTAGTTTATACAATCAATTCGGTTCATGGGAACTTGCCTTAGCCGCCTATAATGGTGGTCCGGGACGAGTGCAACAGGCGATCAATCGTAACAAGGCTGCTGGTCTAGCTACCGATTTTTGGTCATTAAAACTACCAACTGAAACCATGAACTATGTACCTCGTTTCTTAGCTGTTGCACAAATCATCAAGAATCCACATCAATATGGCGTGTCATTGCCACCGATCGCCAATCGACCACACTTTCGTGAAGTTACGATTCCCGGTGCGATTGACTTAAATGAATTGTCTAGCATCTCAGGAGTCAGTCGTGGTGAGCTTTATGCACTGAATCCGGGACACCGTGGCAACTATACCGATCCATTTGCGCCAAATCGAATTCTCATTCCGAATGAAGTGAGTGCAAGTGTTGATACCAAAATTGCCAAAATGAAAACGGTATCAGGCTCAGGTGGTTTGTGGGCAGGTGGTAGTGCACCATTACCAACACTGAAAAGTGCCAACACACCGTCATTACAATCTTCTGTTTTGGTGACACGTAGTCCAAGCGAACTACCAAACTCAAGTGCGATTGCTAAGCAACAAACAAGTACGCAAAAGGCAACGACAGCAACCACACAAGCTACAACAAATAATTCTGCATTAAAAATCACGACTTCAAGCAGTGCAACAGCACAAAACACCACAGTTGCAACAGTCCCTAAGTTTGAAAAACAATCTACACCAAAAGGTTCGAATGCTTTAGCAAGTTTTGCATCCGATGCCTATGTGCCAAGCGCACCACGACTACCTGTGTCGATCACTCCGAGCACAGCAGTGAAGCAAATCAATCTCGAACCACCAATCTCAGAAGTTGAAAAACAAGTGATCGTTGCTGAGCAAGCAGAGCAGACGGCGAAGACAACCGCTCAGACTGCAATGCAGGTTGAAAAAATAGCACAGCAACAACCAAGCGAAGCGGTAAAACAACAAACAGAGGTTGAGAAGCAACAAGTCATCGCAGAGCTTGAGAAAATCGCACCAAAAGGCACAGAGATTGTTGATCCATTAGATGGTAAGATTCGCCTCACTGCGATCCAAAGTAGTCAATCTATCGCAGAGCAAACAGGTCAAGATGTTGAGATCAATTACGCTATTCCAAAAGCGGTAGCTGAGGCAGAGCTTGCGGCAAAAAGCAAAGATGCTGAGCTGAATCGAGCAAAACCAATCGTAGAAACCAAAAACGAAGTGGTCGTAGTCGCACCAAAGGGTAAACGTGAGATTTACACGGTCAAGTCTGGCGATACTTTAGCCATTATTGCGACACGTTTTGGTGTGAATTGGCGTGATATTGCCCAGTGGAATCAAATCAACGCAGAGCGTCCACTGTATGTCGGTACGAAGCTATATCTCTATGATGTAAAACCGCCTGTTGAAAAGGTTGAGCAAGCCAAAGCACCTGAGCGTTATACTGTTCGTGCAGGAGATAGTTTAACCAGTTTGGTAAGTCAGTATCAGCTCAATCTACGTGATGTGGCGGCGTGGAATGATTTAACGCCGACCAGTAATTTACGTATTGGTCAACGCATTACCCTAGTTGAACCAAAAGACTTTAAAGCAAAAAATCAGCAAGACAATTCTCGAAAAGACAGTGCGCAAAAAGACAGTGTGCAAAAAAACAGTACTCAAAAAGAGAACAGTAAAAACGCTGAAATAAAAACAGTAGAATATCGTGTCAAACGTGGCGAATATCTCAAGCAGATTGCAGATCGTTATAACATGAGCACGACGGAGCTTGCGTCGTTGAATGCTGATCTCAATCCAAGCAGTGGTTTATTGGTTGGTCAGCGTATCCGAGTGCCTGCGGATCAAGTCGATGAAAAATCATCAACAGCGAAAGCGACTGAAAGCCAAATGAATAATGCCATTCAAACGGTAAGTTATACCGTCGTTGCAGGGGATTATCTCAGCACTGTAGCAACGAAGTACAAAATCAGTTTGGCAGAATTGGCAACACTGAATAATCTCAAATCCAATAGTCAGATCTATGTTGGTCAGAAGTTACAAGTACCAGTGATCGAAGATACTTCAAAAACAGCGACAAGCTCGAAACGCCCGAGCACTTACCAAGTGCAAAGTGGCGATACATTGATCGCTGTAGCGGATAAGTTTGACTTGTATGTCAAAGATTTGGCGCAGATGAATAATATTGCCACCAATGCCATGTTACGCCGTGGGCAAGTATTAAAATTACAAGCCGATGCAGATGCTTCAAATTCAGTTCCTGATACGACTGACAAAGCTGTAAAAAATGCAAAAACCAATGAAGTACAAGCTGAAAGTGAAAGCACAGCAAGCTTCAACGGTGCAACAGAAAGTTATACCGTGCACTCGGGTGAGTCTTTAACAGCAATTTCTAACCGCTATGGCATCACCAATGCAGAACTTGCAGGCTTAAATAATATCTCTAGTCGAGCAAATCTGCGTGTTGGGCAAAAGCTCAAAGTGCCAAAACTGACACAAAGCTATCAAGTCAAACGTGGTGATAGCCTGATTGCACTTGCACGTAAGTATGGCGTCACGACTGAAGAGCTTGCTGAAATGAATGATCTTAAAGTCAATGCACAGCTTCAACTTGGACAAAGCCTCACCGTGCCAAATAACTAATTTGAAATATGGTTTTGGCATGTGGTTTTTAATTTTTACTTTAGCATTTTGATGTTAATGGTTTGATTTTAGTGTTCTGATTTTAGTGTTTTGACTTTAGGACAAAGTAATCTAAAGTGAATTACCATTTTGCATTGCAGAAAAACAACCACAGGAAATGTCACAGGGAGTCTGTATGGGTTTTCAGGTTAAAGGCTTTAAAAGCTTAAGTGCTCAGACTAAAGGCTTTCATTTAAAAGCTTTTCAGGCATCTTGCTTTTTTCTCGGCATGGCATTTCTCGATACAAGTGCAAGCCTGAGTCATGCCGCAGTCCAGACGCTGAACTATGTCAGTTTAGATGCCAAACCTGCTTATGCCAATGCCAAAGTCTTACCTTATGCTAATGCTAATGCGCCTAAGGGTGGCATGATTACCTATCCTGCAACAGGCACATTTGATAATTTTAATAGTGTCAATGGTAAGGGTACAGCAGCCGATGGTCTGCAATATCTATACGACAGCCTCATGTCGAGCTCACTGGATGAACCGGGTGTGATGTATCCACTGCTTGCCAAAAGCGTGACATATGATCCTGATCAACCGAAAACTGCAATTTTCCATCTTGATCCACGTGCCAAGTTTAGCGATGGTTCACCACTGACTGCTGAAGATGTGGTATTTACTTTTAAAAAATTACTGACCGAAGGTGCGCCGGGGATTCGGATTTATTTTTCTGAAATTGAAGATATCCAAGCCACTTCAAAACATGATGTAAAATTTATTTTTAAAACTAACGACAACAAAGAAATGCCACTGATCGTATCGTCAGTGAGTATATTTTCCAAAAAATACTGGCAGGGCAAAGACTTCACCCGAGTGACTTCACAAGCACCGCTCGGTAGTGGTCCATATGTGATTGACCGTGTTGAGGGTGGTCGTACCATTAGCTATAAACGCAACCCAAACTATTGGGGCAAAGACGTGATGGTGAATAAAGGTGCGAATAATTTTGATCGGATTAAATTCGTTTATTACCGCTCATTAGATATTGGTTTTGAAGGTTTTAAAACAGGGCAATATACCGCACACACTGAATATACAGCACGACGTTGGGTCACTGAATATGACTTCAATGCGGTGCAAGCAGGACTCATCAAAAAGATAGAATTTCATCATCAAAATCCTGTGCCAACCCAAAGTACCGTGCTGAATACACGACGTAAAGTTTTAGATGATATTTATTTCCGTCAGGCGCTGAGCTATGCCTACGATTTTGAGTGGATGAATAAGGCATTGTTTTATGGGCAATATCAGCGTTTACAAAGTTATTTTGCCAATAGTGAGCTTGAAGCCAAAGGCAAACCATCTCCAGCTGAGCTAAAGGTTTTACAGCCTTATTTCAAAACCATGCACCCATTGATCAAACACGGCATTATGCGAGATTGGAAAAATCCTATATCCGATGCCAGTGGTTTCAACCGCTTTAATTTACTGGTTGCTCGGCATATGCTTGCCAATCAAGGCTACAAAGTGAATAAAAAA
>NZ_JAYROT010000006.1:0-2566 GCF_041911495.1 Acinetobacter sp.
CCTTCGGGACAAGGATGTTTTTTGACGCTACGTTGTTATGAATGAATCATTTAGAATGACTAAATTTCTTCATTCATTCCTAGTATCGCCTAAAAAACATCCGTTGTCGCAAGCATCTGTGAAATGTCAACAGACCCTAAATGAATCTATAACATTCTGCTTAAATTGTATAAACATGATTAGATGAATCATGATGCTATTGCAGAATAGAATCTAGTGATTGCATCGTCGATAAGCATCGTTTATAAAGTTTACAGGCGATTAAAGCCATCAATATAAAGCCAATAAGGTACGCCAAGCCGTTGTTTATTTCAATATTTTACTGTCTAAGATACTGAAAAATATTAAATGGTTTACGTTGCTTACAGCCAAAAGGAACAATCATGTCGCAATATCCGCATTTACTTCAGCCATTAGATTTAGGTTTTACTACTTTAAAAAATCGTGTCTTGATGGGTTCGATGCACATTGGCTTGGAGGAAGCACCGAATGGCTATGCACGTATGGCAAGCTTTTATGCCAAGCGTGCGCAAGGCGGTGTCGGGCTGATTGTCACAGGTGGAATCTCCCCGAATGATGCAGGGCGGACTTTTGACCATGCAGCCAAATTAGACACTACCGAAGAAGCGGATAAACATAAAATTATCACTGATGCAGTGCATGAGTCTGGTGGTAAGATCGCCTTACAGATTTTGCATACGGGACGCTATTCTTATCAGGAAAATATCGTTGCACCATCTGCGGTACAAGCGCCGATCAATGCGATTAAGCCGAAACAACTCAGCGCAGAAGAAATCAAACAAACCATTGCAGACTTTGTGCAATGTGCCACGCTTGCTCAATATGCAGGCTATGATGGTGTGGAAATCATGGGTTCGGAAGGCTATTTGATTAATGAGTTTATCGCTGAACGAACCAATCATCGTGATGATGAGTGGGGCGGTAGCTATGAAAACCGTATGCGCTTCGCTGTGGAAATCGTCAAGCAGACTCGTGAAGCGGTGGGTGAGCATTTTATTATTATTTACCGTCTTTCGATGCTAGACCTTGTAGAGGGTGGTTCGACTTTAGAGGAAGTGATCCAACTGGGTAAAGCCATTGAGAAAGCAGGTGCGACAATTATCAATACAGGGATTGGTTGGCATGAAGCTCGAATTCCGACCATTGCCACAAAAGTGCCTCGTGCCGCATTCACATGGGTCACAGAAAAATTAAAAAAACATCTCACTGTGCCGTTGATTACGTCGAATCGGATTAATACGCCTGAAGTTGCCGAATATGTGTTGGCACAAGGTCATGCGGATATGGTGTCGATGGCACGTCCGATGCTCGCCGATCCTGATTTTGTAAACAAAGCCAGTGAAGGACGTAGTGATGAAATCAATAGTTGTATCGGTTGTAACCAAGCGTGTTTAGATCATATTTTTAGCAATAAAATTGCCACTTGCCTTGTTAATCCAGAAGCAGCTTTTGAGACAGAATTACTTTTTCCATTGGCAGATGAAGCTAAGCAAATTGCTGTCGTTGGCGCAGGTCCTGCAGGTTGTAGTTTTGCACTTTATGCAGCGAAGCGTGGTCATCAAGTGACACTATTTGAAGCTGATCATCAAATCGGTGGTCAGTTTAATATTGCCAAAACCATTCCAGGCAAAGAAGAGTTCTATGAAACCTTGCGCTATTTCAAACGTCAGATTGAATTAAGTGACAATATTAGCTTGAAGTTAAATCATCGTGTCACTTTTGAAGAGCTAAATAAAGATGAATTTGATGCAGTCGTCGTGGCAACAGGTGTTACACCTCGTCAACTTGATTTTGACGGCGCAGATTCGGAGCAGGTTATTAGCTACCTTGATGTGCTCAAACATAAAAAATATGTAGGGAAAAGTGTAGCGATCATTGGTGCAGGCGGTATAGGTTTTGATACCGCAGAATATCTACTGCAAGAAGGCGATAGTGCGACGATGAATCCTGAGTTGTTTTATCGTCAGTGGGGCATTGATAAAGACTATCAGGGGGAAGGTGGCGTAAAAGCTGCACAGCATGATGAGCCGATCCGAGAGATATACTTGCTACAACGTAAAAATAGCGCAGTGGGTGCCAATCTAGGTAAAACTACAGGTTGGATACATCGTACAGGATTGAAAAATCATCAAGTCAAAATGCTATCAGGTGTGAGCTATGACAAGTTCGATGAAGATGGTTTACACATTCATGTCAATGATGAAGCGAAATTGTTAACCGTAGATCATGTGGTGGTTTGTGCAGGTCAGGAGTCATTTACTGCAATGTATGATGCACTGAAACAAGTGGGTAAAAATGTTTATTTGATCGGCGGTGCAAAAGAGGCAGGTGAGCTTGATGCCAAACGTGCGATACGACAAGGCGCTGAGTTAGCGACGAAGATTTAATGATACTTTTGAAGATGTTAGGACTTACGCACTATTATTTATAGATTCTCTGTGGTAGGAGATGATTTTTATCGAGAATAAAGTCATCAATGAAGTCTTTGATGATTGGTCTAAATAATTTCTTCTGCCAACGATATACATTTTCAAAGATCCGCTCA
>NZ_JAYROT010000007.1:0-13728 GCF_041911495.1 Acinetobacter sp.
AGTTGTTCGATCAATATCGTCAAGAGACCGTTGATGTGCTCAACATGCCAGAAGGGCGGGCTTTAAATAGCAATGATAAAATTCAATATTTTCAGTCGTTAAGTAAACAGCTTTGGTCGTATCGTTTTTTACATCGAGATATTCACCACTTGATCGAAGCCAATCCTGAATTTCAAAAGCTCTATCCGATTTTCGCCAGTCAGGTGATGCAACAAGGGCAAAAGATTTATCAAGGTTTTGTCGATGTGGGGCTGATGGAGATGACCCCTGCAGAGATCGAGGCGCTGATTATTAACTTATGGATTGTGCTCACCAATTGGTCAAATTTTCTCTATATGTCAGGACATTTGACTGATGATAAAAACTCGGAAGCGCAGGTATGGCAAGCCTTGCGTCAGATGGTGTTTTTAGAAGGGCCTTACTTGCGCGGTGAAAGTCGAGAAACTTATGAACAGTTACTGGGCAATATGGGCGACTCAAACTTATTTGCAGTATTGTCTAATTCACCTACAAAAATTGCGGATTCTGATTAAAACACGCATCAATTGCGGATTTGAATGAAAAAAAGCGGTACACTAGCGCAATTTTTAGCATGTTGTGATGTAACTAAGCCATGAATATGTTTACCGAAAATACGGCACGTCTTTTGATTACTTGTGAAGATCGTCCTGGCATCGTACAGGCGGTTTCAAGCTTTTTATATCATCAAGGTGCCAATATTACTGCGCTTGATCAATATGCGACCGAAGCGCAGGGTGGACAATATTTCATGCGTGTTGAGTTTGAACTCGATCACCTTGCGACTCGACTTGATACATTGACCTCGACTTTTGCCAAAAACGTTGCAGAAAAATATGCAATGGATTGGAAGCTTAATAGCGTCAGCGACGTGAAAAAAGTCGGTATCTTGGTGTCTAAAGTTGATCATGCTTTGCTTGAGCTGTTGTGGCGTCATTCTCGTGGTTCATTGCCTTGTGAAATTACTCAAGTCATTTCCAACCATGAAACACTACGAGATAAAGTTGAACGCTTTGGTATCCCATTCCACGTGGTTCCAGTCGATAAAGATAATAAAGTTGAAGCCTATGCCAAGATCGACGAGATGATGCAAGGCAATGATTTATTGGTACTTGCACGTTATATGCAAATCTTGAGCGAAGATTTCGTGGCGAAGTGGCCACAGCAAATTATTAATATTCATCACTCTTTCTTGCCAGCCTTTGTTGGTGCTAATCCGTATAAGCAAGCCTATGAAAAGGGCGTCAAACTGATTGGCGCAACAGCGCACTACGTCACAGCCGATCTTGATCAAGGACCAATCATTGAACAAGATGTAGAGCGTGTGAGCCACGACTACAGTATCGAACAGTTGCGTGAGCTCGGTGAAGATGTAGAGCGTAATGTACTGGCAAGAGCGGTGCGTTGGCACTTGGAAGATCGTGTGATCGTCGATGGTAATAAGACGATTGTTTTTGATTAAGTTTTTACACTTTTATCATCACGTTTCTTAAAAATATTTAGAAAAAGCACAGCCGAGGTTGTGTTTTTTTATGCTTCTAAAAACAGAAAATACAATAAAAAGGTTGAAAATGAAAACACTTCTCATTTATCATTAGGCAACTTTTATTGAAGCAACCGATGCTGAGGATCGCAATCTTACATCGGTTGAATTTTATGTGACATATATTAGGACATCTTAGATGGGTCAATCATCTATCGGATCTTCTCCCAATCCAAATCAGACACCACCAAGGCAATCTCCGCATAAGCAGAAAGTGATTGGTGCAGTGATCGGTGTGTTGGTATTGCACGTGGGTGTGCTATGGGCGCTTGCCAATATGCCACCGATGCAGCTTAGACCAATCGAACCGACACCGCCTGTGAAGGTTAAGTTCGTGAAGATTGTTGAAAAGCCTGAACCGAAGCCAGAGCCACCGAAACCAAAACCTGAACCGCCGAAGGAAAAACCAAAGCCGAAGAAAGTTCAGATTGCAGAAAAGCCGAAAGAACCGCCGAAGAAGAAAGAAAAAGTCCAACAGGTGAAAGAAAAAGCACCTGATAAAAAGGTAGAGATGCCATCAGCGGAAACAAAAGTGACCACATCTACTTCAGTTAGAGAAACGGTCAAAGAACAGCCGAAAGAAGAGGTGAAAGAGCAACCTAAAAAGGTAGACACTTCTCCTCGAAACTTGGGCGATGCAGCGAGTGTGGCGTGGAAAAGTAAGCCTAAACCACGACTTAAAGCAAAAGATTTGGAAGATGTGACTAATCCGATGGTAGTTGTTCGTATTGATGTCGATGAAACAGGTCGAATCAAGGCGCGGATCAAGCAATCAAGTGGTAGTCCAAAAGTAGATAAAGAAGTGATTCGAGCTGTACAAGCTGCTCGCTTCCATCCATATACCGAAAATGGTGTTGCAATGCCTTTTTATGCAGAGCAACCATTCCAATTACAGTAATCAGCCGCAGGGCTTAGACAACATATTTGAATTTAAGGAGTTCTGTCATGAACTTTTCAGTGTATTGGCAACATGCAGATGCGGTAAGTAAGACTCTTTATTTTATCTTGCTTGCGATGTCGATCATCACCTGGACATTATTTATTATCCGTGTTTTGGGTACTCGTCAGCTCAAGCAAAATGCCAAGCAACGTATGCAAATAGTTTTGGATAATCTACAAGCACGCTTGACTGGTATTCCATTTGATCAACGTAAAGCAGCGGCAGAGCAAGCCATCTTGCAACAGATGTCACGTGAAAAAACCGATGCGGATAAAGGCGTGTCTGTACTGGGTACGATTGCGTCAATTGCACCATTTGTTGGTTTGTTCGGTACAGTGTGGGGCATTTTCCATGCGCTCGTTGCTGTTGGTACAAGTGGTCAAGCAGGTCTAGCGCAAGTGGCGACGCCAGTCGGTGAAGCATTGATCATGACTGGTCTAGGTCTAGCTGTAGCGATCCCTGCGGTGTTGGCGTACAACATCTGTGTACGTCAAAACCGTGCTTTGGCACATGACTTACATGATCATGCACATGGTTTGTTGATTGATACGATCTTGCAGGATAAGAAAACGACACAAACGGCACAAGCAGATTCGACCAATACGCAATTTGCTGGAGGTCAAGCATAATGGCATTTTCTTTAGGAGAAGAAAATGATCAAGGCATGACGGAGATGAACCTCATTCCGTTGATCGACATTATGCTGGTGTTGATGATCATTTTCCTTGTGACTGCAACGGTTGCGAATCCGTCCGTTCCTCTCAGTCTGCCGAAGACTGTTGCGGAAGTTCAAGAGCCACCAAAAGAGCCATTGAATATTTATATCAATCGGAATAATCAAATTTTTATAAATGACAAACCTACATCAATCGAATTATTGACTGCTAGATTTGAGGAAGAAAGCCGTCAGCAACAAAAGGCGACGATTTTGCTTCATGTTGAAGATAGTGCTAGGTATGATTCTGTTGCGAAAGTTATGGCGTTGGCAAGTACTCAAGGTCTTTCAGATATTTCATTTGTTAGTAAAAATTAGAGTAAAATCATAAAAAAAACAGGACGCTAAATGCGTCCTGTTTTTTTTCATCAAGTTTCTAAACTTTTTGGATAAATAGATTACGATCAAAACGATATTGCGGGAAAAACACGCCATCTTTGGCACGTTCGCCTGCACCAATTACCATTACAGGATGTTGTTGACTATTGAGTCCTAAGATCTTGCGCACCATCGGCTCATCGAAACCTTCCATCATACAGCTATCAAAACCATAAGCACGCAAAGCCAATACCAAGTTTTCACAAGCAAGCGCCGTCGTTTTTGTTGCCCACAATTTTGCATCGGCAGTATTAAATGCAGTTACAGGCAGTTGCTTATCTAAAGCACGTACCGCAGTAAATGCAAAACGCTTAAAATTGCCTAAGGCATTGAAATAACCTGTTTTATAATTGTATGGAATAAAACGATAATACTTCTGTACCGCAGGCGGTGCTTCAGGAAATGGAAACTCACTCAAGTTACGCTTTGCCATATCGTCTAGTCGATCGGTACGTGCCACACAAACGATCAATTCCGATGCAGTCTTAGCAGCGAGCTGACCTAGACAAGCTTTCACCAACGCTTTTTTCTTCGATGGGTTTTGCACCACATAGAATGTCCACGGCTGTAGATTCGATGAGTTTGGTGCAAGTAAAGCCAAATCTAAACAAGCATCAAGTACATCGGCAGGAATCGCTTTATCAGTGAACTTACGCACAGAACGACGGCTTTCAACCACTTTACGGAAGTTGTCCACATCAATGTCTTGGGGTGCTGGCTCGAAGTAACGCTTCTTCTCATTGCATTCTGGGTGGTTAGACAATGGGTCTTGTGTTGATTGTTTTGCCATGAGATATGATCTTCCTAAATCTATGTGCCGAATATATTTGGTTATTGGGTCGAGTGATGCAAAAGCAACTATAAAACAATCTTAAATCGAATCAGTTTTTAAATAAGTTAGGATACTTCGCCTGCAGTTTTGATAGTTTTGGTGGAATCGAAAAGTTGCAATAACCTTGTGTTGGATTGCGTGCGTAGAAATTCTGGTGATATTCCTCTGCGGTGTAGAAGGTTGGTGCAGGGCTTAGCTCAGTCACGATATTTAATCCTTCAGCTTGCAGTTCGGCAATTTTCTGTGCGGAGATTTCTTTTTGTTTTTCATCTAAATAAAAAATCACCGAGCGATATTGTGTGCCGACATCATTGCCTTGACGATTCAATGTGGTTGGATCGTGCGTTGCAAAAAACACATCCAATAGCAGATCAAAACTTAATTCGGATTCGTCAAAGTCGATACGAATCACTTCGGCATGACCTGTAGCACCCGTACAGATTTGCTCATAGCTTGGATTGGCACGTTGTCCGCCTGCATAGCCACTTTCGACTTTGTGCACGCCTTTGACATGTAAAAAAACCGACTCGGTACACCAAAAGCAGCCACCGCCAAAGATTGCTTGTTGCATGTGAATTTTCCCAATTGTTTATTTATTTTAGTTGTAAATGATCTAGGGTGAGAGTGCAAAGTGATTTTGTAAGTACATGCAGAAAAGTTGCAACAGACCTTAGTCGCCTTTCGGCAAACCTGAACGAATCATTCGGGAAAAGTTTGCGCTAGATTGATCTTTGCCTTGTTCGAAGTGTTTTACTTTTGGATTGATATGCGCCATTTTCATCCATTCTACAAGGCTGTAACGATGATCAAGTGCATTCTGATCGTAGAGATATGACGGTAATCGTCCTGATAAAATGACCCGATAGTCCACTGGCACAGGGTCGATGTGATTAACCATATCAAAGATGATGGTGGTGCAGTTACTAAACAAGGTATTGTACCAACGTGGCTCAGTGGAGAGGGATTTGCCTTGCTCAAGATAAGACAGGAAAAGTTGTTGTAATTCAGCTTTGGGTAGATTGTTTAGCGGATAAATATACACTCGTTCATGGCGGATATTACTGCGGGTATAGATAATGTCTTTTTCATCCGCAGGGACAATGGCGAGCTCATACTTACGAAAAAAACCGCCGATACTAGAAAAGCTCTCATGTTGTTCTTTGCGAATTTCGATAGAAAAAGTTAGATGCTTTGGATTGCCTGTATCATCTTCAAAATCAAAACTCATCAGGGTATGCGCAATATCATTGCCTGCCCAATAAGACAAAATCAGATTGGCACTTTTGAGTTGTGAAAGATCATAGTGACGCGTCTGCCAACGGACATCATAATCCTCTTCACCACGCCAAACAAAATCACGGACATTGTCAATGGTGACTTGATCACCATCACGTTGATAGTCCAAAATCTTTGCCACTTCAGGATTCCAAACCCGATCATTGCGTGGTTGCATGCCGAAGTACCACGCCAATGCTATCGAAAAGCACACCAAATAAATTAGAATGTCGGTGCGACGTTGGAATACCGCTTGGCTAAAATAAATCCCTGCGATACTGCCTGAGAGCAACAACCAAAAACCGATAATAAAATAAGTCGCTAAACGTCCAAACGGCTGATGAATCCACAATGCCAAACACAGCCATGCACTCGACAGGATAATGAAGAGATAAAAGAAGCTATGGAGCAAAGCAAAGAAAATGCTTTTGTGGAATTTATCGAAGTCAATGTCGTTCATCTTAATTCAACGTGGTTTCGATTTTTGTGAGTAAACAAATACATAATTTAATACGGTGACATCATTCAGTTGAGAATCAGCGATCTAATTTAACCTTCGGTTCGACCTACTTTTCTTTCGGGAAAAGTAGGCAAAACCATTTTTTCAGTTGCAAACTCGGTCAGAGTCCAAGATTTTGCAGATACTTTGACAAACTTAATTTTGCATATATCGTGCTGTCCTCGAACATGCAACTGACAGTTCACGAAACAGATAGATTTGAAACATCAAAAAATTGTAAAAATATACAAAAACTTAGCTAACTTTGATGAAGCAAAAATTAGTAAATCCAGTCTTAGCAGAGATTGTCTTGGCGTAAATACTGTGCAAACTGGAAGGCAATATTGTCTTTTGCACTGCGATGATCAGTGGAATGGCTTAACACAAATTGCTCAGGAATCGCAGGGTAGAAGGCATCACCTTGTACATCAAGCGCAACGTGTGTGATCTCCAAGCGATCGGCAATGTCCAAAGTCTGGTTAAAAATCTCACCGCCACCAATGATAAATAAAGATTTCTTTTCCACTTGCGCAAGATCAAAACTGGCTTGTTCCAGTGCACTATCAATCGAGTTGGCAATACGTACGCCATCGTGTGACCAATTCGAGTCACGAGTAATTACCCAGTTAATCCGATTGGGTAAAGGGCGACCCATCGACTCAAAAGTTTTGCGTCCCATGATCACGATACCGCCTTGCGTCACGTGTTTAAAGTGTTGCAAATCTTCAGAAATATGCCACGGCAATTGGTTTTCTTTACCGATACATTGCTTCTCATCGCAAGCAACGACATGGACGACTTCGATATTTTGATATGCCATAGATTTGATCTCATCTTCCCTAATTTTTATTTCATTTTAACTTTCAGCAAATGAGGCAGAAATTTTATACTGCCACCGCTGCCTTGATCGCAGGGTGTGACTGATAGTCTACAATTTCAATATCTTCAAATTTAAAATCAAAAATATGATCAATTTCAGGATTTAATTTTAACTGGCAAAGCGGTAGTGGTTCACGGGTTAATTGTAATTTTGCTTGTTCAAAATGGTTGCTATAGAGATGTGTATCGCCACCTGTCCAGACAAAATCACCGACACCGAGTCCACACACTTGTGCAATCATGTGTGTGAGCAAAGCGTAGCTTGCAATATTAAACGGCACACCTAAGAACACATCAGCACTGCGCTGATAGAGCTGACAAGACAATTTCCCATCTTGAACGAAGAATTGAAACAGCGTATGGCATGGTGGCAGTGCTACTTGACTTGCTTCATTCGGATTCCAACCTGACACGATCAGACGGCGAGAGTTTGGATTGGTTTTGATCTCGTTCACCAACCAAGAGATTTGGTCAAAACCGTCAGAATTGTAAGAGCCATCTGCCTTTTTTGTTGCGCCAAAATTACGCCATTGATGACCGTAGACAGGCCCTAATTCGCCCTCAGGTCGTCCAAATCGAGCAGTCTGTTCTGCGGTAGACCATTCATCCCAAATCGACACTTTGTTGTCTTGTAGATATTGCACATTTGTATCGCCTTTTAAAAACCAAAGCAGTTCGATGACGATCGAGCGGAAATGTACTTTTTTTGTGGTAAGCAGTGGAAAGCCTTCGGACAAATCAAAACGCATCTGATGACCAAACACCGAGCGAGTTCCTGTGCCTGTACGGTCGCCTTTATCTCCGCCTGTTTGCAGAATATGGTCGAGAAGGTTGAGGTATTGGCGCATGATGATTTCCAGTGCTGTGATGAGCGAATATTACATATGTTCTTGCGTTATATTAACAAAAAAGTTGATATAAAAAGTAGTCAATTGATTCACTCGTTTTTTTAACTCGATTCGATGATCAAGATGTCATCGACGCTTTGCATCAGGCGGTGAGTTTCGCTTAAAGCTTTAATGATTTTTTGATAATGCAGGATATCTTCAAAGTTTAATGCTCGATTTTTGCGGTCTTTTAGCCATTTTTGTGCAGGTTGGTAGCCACCGATGTAGAAGTTCCACGCAATCTCAGGCACATTGGCGAAGTATTGGCTGTCGTTGATGTAGACATTGCCGTCTTTGTAGATGGGTTTTTCTACGATATTGTCGCCGTCTTCGGGATATTCGGTGATGTATTGTTCGACGCTTGGGCTTTCCAGTAGATGGATTTGGCGAAGTTGTGCGCCGAGTTTAGCGAGTTCGATAAAGCTTTTGGTGTCGGTTGGATACGGTACACGTGGGAAGTCGATTTTGAGAAATTCTTTGTAGGTTTCTCGGTAGTTGGGTGAATGTAGTACGGCGTAGATGTAGTCGAGGATATCGATCGGTGCGAATGTGCCTTGGATATCTTCTTTTTCATCGGTAAAGCTTAAGCCAATCTTGGATGCGATCTGTTCGACAATCTCTTGGTTTAAATTAGGCGTTCGGATCGCTTGTTCGTCTAAAGTATTTTGGGTGGTGTCATTATAAAGATAGAGAGGGAAAAGTACACCTCCTCCACGATAATAGAGGTTGAAGTCTGTGATTGCTTTGGAAATAAAAACAAGATTCCAAAGCATTGAACCTACTACTTGCCCTTGTCGTCCAATGATCAAACCTAAATTTCCACCATGTAAAAAATGTTGCATAACATCTTTGCGACCTCTTTCGATCATATCATCACTGTAATAAATGAATTGTATGTCGAAAGGTCGGTAAGTAATTTTCTGAACAAATTCTTGCTGAAATGCTTTAGCTTTAATTTTGACCTGATCTATTTTCCAACTTTTGTTTTCTTTTAACCCATAAATTCGCTGTAATTCTTCTTTGGATAATGAAAAAAAGTCTTTAACGCGCTTTTCAAGGACTGATTGATCTTTATCTACAACGAAACCATCTCGAGAAGTCACAATACCAACATTATTTAATTCGAATAACTCATTAATTTTGATGCCTTGATTGTATTTGGCTTCAAGCGAAAAGTCTTTTTGCACCATAAAGTAGTTTGGCGCAACATTTGGAATATGCTGATATTGCACAGTCGCAATGCTATTATTGATTAAAAAATTATATTTATCTTCACGTAGACCATAGAGATCGTGGTGAAAGACTTTAGCAAGTTCATCTTTTTTCTTTTTGCCTGTTTTAACAAAAATATTGATTGATACGCCTTGCATGATGTCAAAGACATTTTGATCTAAGCTACCATCAGATGCGGTTTCTTTTTTCTTACTATTACCATGCAAATCAATGGTATAAATCTTGTCGTAGGTTTTGAGTAGATGCCAACGCATGCCCCGAAAGGTTGGATTATCTAAGAAGCCATGCGGATTAATAAAGGCAAGTACGCCACTACCATTTTTTTCAATATAGTGCTGTCCATAACGCAAGAATTTTACATAATCGTCATTAATCCATTTTGGGTTACGTTCTTGTAGTTTTTCTTTGCCACCAGGCTCTTTTTTATAGTCCTCCATGAGCGACATAATCCATTCACCTTTATTAGCACTTTCACCGCTATACGGCGGATTGCCGATCACGCACATCACGGGCGTATCTCGTTTGATGTGGTTGGCTTCATTGGCTTCTGCACTTAACCAATTGGCAAATAGTGTGCCTGTATCAGGGTGGCTTTCTTCCAAGCTGTTGGTCAGATAGACCCGTAGTCGTTGCTGTTGTTTTGGCTTGTATCCTGTCTCGGTGAGCAGTAAATCCAGTTGTAGATGCGCCATGGCATAGCTCGCCATCAGCAGTTCAAAGCCATTGAGCCGTGGCAAGAGATGCGACTCGACGTAGTTGCTCCAGATACCTTGTTGCCCTGCGAATTTTTGGTGGATATGCTTGACCACTTCGGCAAGGAAGGTGCCTGTCCCCGTAGCAGGATCGAGGATTTGCACTTTGTGGACTTCTTTTTTCTCGGTGATCTTTTTGCCCTTGGCTTTACCCTTGGTGATCGCTGTACCGCTGGCTTCGATATCGATCGTGGTCTTGCTGGTGTCGGCTAAACCTTGTGGTAGCTGAAACTCGGTCTTGAGAATGTCATCCACCGCACGTACGATGAAGTTGACCACTGGCGCAGGGGTGTACCATACGCCACGGGCTTTACGCAGTTTTGGATCGTATTCACTCAAAAACGTTTCGTAGAAATGAATGATCGGGTCTTCCATCTTGGTGGCACGACCATAGTCTTTGAGGATTTGCTCGACATTACAATGCAGGAAAATCTCCGCCAAAGTATCGACAATCCATTTGATACGATCGTCAATATCAGGACCTGCGATGTAACCAAATAACTTACGCAAAAATGGATTGGTCTTGGGGATCAGCTCGGCGGCTTCCTGACGGCTGAAGGTCGGTAATGTCGGATCATGCAAACGTGCGGCGAACATCCCATAGGCAATGGTCTGTGCGTAGATATCGGCAAAGCCTTTGGCGGTGATGTCATGAATCAAAATCTGTTGGAATGAATCCATATGATCTTTGAGCGTGCTGTCCTCAAGGCGATCTTCGTCATTATCAATGGATTTTTCGATCACATCAGACAGTAGTCGAGCTTTGGCTGCCATCATCTCGGCTAGTTTTTTTGGGCTTTTGATGGTCTGACCAACGTAACGACAAAAGTCTTTCAGTAGATTTTCAAATGATTCAAAATTTTCAGGCTTGGCTTGGATGCGATTGGCAACCACTTCACCGATAGCCACTTGGCTAATCAATACACCATCTTGATAAATGTGAAAGTCGAGATAGTCGGTGAAAATAATGTTGTTGAGCTGTGCTTTGTAGCGGTCGAATTGTTCTTTATTGCCTGTTTTCTTTTGCCCATCAAGGTCTTTGTCGCCAATGTCTTTGGCTTCGATAAAGCCGATTGGAATATTTTTGTGAGTCAAAATATAGTCTGGCGCACCGCATTTTTGTCGTTTTGGCTCATTGGTGGCGGTGATGTTTGGGGCAATTTTTTCAATGAGCAGTGCGAGATCACCACGGAAGGTATGCTCTGTGGCATTGCCCAATTGGTAGCGTTGATTCAGGGTGTGAAGGTAGTCTGAAATGTGGTCGCTCATTAGGTCAAATTTTTCCCTTACTGTGTAAAGTTAACTGTATATTTTTTATTAGAAAAAATCCATGCTTAATCATTTTCTTGTGGCAAAAAATCAGGGGCTGTTGCCCCTAGATTTCTGAAACTTACACTTAGGACTTCATGCCCCAATCATAAATTTTACGTTGATAGGCATACCAGTACATCCAAATGCCAATCAAAATCATTGGTAAGCTCAAGAATTGTCCTTTACTCATCCATCCAATGAAGAGTACGCCATTGTCAGGCTCACGGAAGAATTCGATCACGAAGCGAGCCAAGCCATAACCCATGAGGAAGACTGCTGATACCGCCATGCGAGGGCGAGGTTTTGAACTAAACCACCACAATACGATAAATAAAATCAAGCCTTCACACAAAGCTTGATAGAGCTGAGAAGGGTGGCGGATTAAAGCCGATGGATCCGTTGGGAAAATCATGCCAAATGGATAGTTTGGATTAGTCACTTCACGACCGTATAGCTCAGCTCCGATGAAGTTGCCTAATCGTCCAAACATCAAACCAGTCGGTACACATGGCGCAATGAAGTCTAAAGTTTCAAACCATGCTTTTTGGTATTTTCGGCACCAAAAGATCATCGCCAACATCACACCGATGAAACCACCGTGGAAGCTCATGCCACCCGTCCAGACTTGGAATAGCCAAATCGGATTTTCTAAAAATTGCTGAAATCCGTAGAACAACACGTAGCCAACACGACCACCAATCACTACACCGAGTGCCCCGAAAAAGATCAGATCGGACACCATTTCTGAGTTCCAACCCTCACGTCGCTTGGCACGATAAGTTGCCAATCCCCATGCAAATAAAAATGCCAAAAGGTACATCAGTCCATACCAATGGACTGTGACAGGTCCTAAGGATAATGCAACAGGGTCAATGTTTGGATAGGTCAGCATTCGCAGAAATTCCTTTTTGTGAAGATAGGGTCTGTTGATATTTCAACCATGCATTGCGTTATTGGCTAAAATCACATAAACGAGGCATGAAATGCAGGGAATGGTCGCTCCCTTACCAAGTTTCATAACGAAGTTTATGGCAATTTTAGCCATAACCTTTCAGGACAAGGGTGCTTTTTGACGCTACGTCGTTATGAATGACTCATTTAGAATGACTAAATTTCATCATTCTTGCCTAGTATCGTCTAAAAAACACCCATTGTCGCAAGCATCTGTGAAATGTCAACAGACCCTAAATAAATAAATGATTGCTATCATCATTTTGACAGGAATTGTAAAGGAAAAATATGAAAAATGTTGTACATTCAATGTGTCTAATCGAATGAATAAAGAAGTTTGATCAATTATGTGTATTGTGGCATTGGCGTGGCAGAGCATCGATGAGTTTCCGTTATTACTCCTTTCCAATCGAGATGAGTTTTATCATCGTCCGACCAAGCAGCTTCACTATTGGCAAGATGATCAGCTCTATGCAGGGCAAGACTTAGAGCAGGGCGGCACATGGATGGGTATCACGCCATCAGCTCGTTGGGCGGTGGTGACCAATTTTCGGGAAAAAACGGATCAAAAATATGCCACCTCACGAGGTGATTTAATTCGTGATTTTTTAACATCCAATTTAGCACCACTACGTTTTGCTCAGCAATTGGAAAAAAACCAAAATGATTATGCAGGCTTTAATTTGATCGTGGGTGATCAACAGCAAGCGGTGTATATGAGCAATCGAGGCGAAGCACCACAAGTCTTGGCGCGCGGTGTCTATGTGGTGTCCAATGGTTTGATGAGTGAGCATTGGGAAAAAACCGCACATCTGCGTAAACGCTTTACCCAAGAATTTTTGCCACTACTGCAACAACCTGATTTGAAGAATGATTTTGATATTGAACAGCAAACTCTACCTGCGGCTTGGGATGTGTTAGAAGATCAACGCAAAATCGAAACGGATAAATTGCCAAATACAGGGATTAGCTTAGAAATGGAAGAGTTGCTTTCATCGAGTTTTATCCAAAGTCCAGTCTATGGGACACGTTGTTCTAATTTTCTATTCATGCAAGCAGAGCAGAATCAAAACCAATTCCAGTGGTGGGAAAAAACGCAATATGGTGAAAAATTGGGAGAAGTTGTTAAAGTGGATGTGGATTTGAGTTAGTTATTTTTCTTAATCATATAAAACCCTCCCTTGCGTTGCTGTAGCAGCCCATCCATTTAGAAAAGGGAGGGATTCCGTTTCTTAGTAGATGTTGGTTTCAAATGGGAAATACTCCTCCCCTTCAAAGGGGAGGTTGGGTGGGGTTTTAGAGGGCGGAAGATAATGTCAGACCAAATATTTAATAGACCTGAATATAAGCAACGTCGCCAAGAACTTCGAAATAAGGTGGTGTTTCAAAAAGTATGCTGGCATTAAACGAATCCATTATTGATATAAAAGAACACTAAATCAAAGGCTTTGAAATGATTTTCAAGCTTTTTGGAGAAGTTGCAGCTTCTCCTAAAGCCTCGCCTGATTCGATGCC
>NZ_JAYROT010000008.1:0-60893 GCF_041911495.1 Acinetobacter sp.
AAATTAGGGAGAGAAAGGGCGTATTTTAATCATTCCTAAACAAAATACCAATGATTGTATTTTTTGCTACGAAGATTTCGGCAAAGCTTTGAGGCGCTACAGAAAAATTAGAACATGAATTCACTTTAAATTTAGTGCTTTTGCGACAACAAAAGCCTAAGATTGATGACGCTTGCGTCACGCCTTGATACAACTTGTATTTTAAATTTTAGATATAGTTAGCGTAAGATGTGCAAAGCGTCATGCGCCCTGCGTATGACAATGAAATTCAACATAAGTCCTCCAAAACAAGGAGATCAGGCATGATCCACAATGGCAATGCCATTACCGTCCAATTACTTTCGGATGGAATTGCAGAACTACGCTTTGATTTACAGGGCGAGTCAGTAAACAAATTCAACAATGTCACTATGCAAGACCTCAAGGCTGCGACTGACGCAATCAAAGCGAACAGTGAAGTTAAAGGTTTGATCGTGACCAGTGGTAAACCAGTATTCATCGTTGGTGCAGACATCACAGAGTTTGGTGCTTACTTCTCTTCAGGTGCAGAAAAAATTGCAGACATCACCATGGATGCGCATGCGATTTTCAATGCTTTTGAAGATTTGGATATTCCAAAAGTGGTTGCGATCAATGGCATCGCTTTGGGCGGTGGTTTTGAACTTTGCTTGGCATGTGACTACCGTATTATGTCTACAGCTGCGCAAGTTGGTCTGCCTGAAGTTAAACTGGGTATCTTCCCAGGTTACGGTGGTACAGTACGTTTGACGCGTGTGATCGGTATCGACAATGCACTTGAGTGGATTGGTACAGGCGCACAGAAAAAACCGGCAGCTGCACTGAAAGATGGCGCAGTTGATGCGGTTGTTGCACCTGAGCAACTGCAAGATGCAGCGATCGACTTGGTGAAAAAAGCACTTTCTGGCGAGCTTGATTGGAAAGCAAAACGTCAAGAAAAACTTGATCCAGTGAAATTGAACCAAATCGAACAAATGATGGCGTTCAACTCAGCCAAAGGTGTAGTTCTTGCAAAAGCAAATCCTGCACAATATCCTGCGCCAAAACTTGCGATTGACTCAATCCAAGCGTCTGCAAACCAAACACGTGACGAAGCAGTAAAAACTGAAGCGAAATTCTTCGGTCAAGCAGCGTCTACGCCACAAGCAGAAGCATTGATTGGTCTATTCTTAAATGATCAGTTGGTGAAAAAGACTTCTAAAAAATATGAGCAAGGTGCGCATCCTGTAAACCAAGCGGCTGTATTAGGCGCTGGGATCATGGGTGGCGGTATTGCTTACCAAGCGGCAAGCAAAGGCACACCAATTATCATGAAAGATATTGGTAATCCACAGCTTGCACTCGGTATGAAAGAAGCGAATGGCTTGCTTACCAAGCAAGTTGAGCGCAAAAAATTAAAGCCTGCGCAAATGGGTGAAACTCTTGCACGTATCCGTCCGACATTGAGCTATGACGAGTTCAAAGAAGTCGATATCGTGATCGAAGCGGTGACTGAAAATCCAAAAGTCAAAGGTATCGTCCTTGCTGAAACTGAAAAAAATGTTCGTGACAACACGATCATTGCTTCAAATACTTCAACAATTTCAATCACACGTTTGGCTGAAAACCTACAACGTCCTGAAAACTTTGTGGGTATGCACTTCTTCAATCCAGTGCACATGATGCCATTGGTAGAAGTGATCCGTGGTGAGAAAACTTCACCAGAAGCGATTGCGACCACAGTTGTTCTTGCTCAGAAAATGGGTAAAACCCCAATCGTTGTCAACGACTGCCCAGGTTTCCTTGTAAACCGTGTATTGTTCCCTTACTTTGGTGCGTTCAACCTTCTTCTTAAAGATGGTGCGGACTTCCAACAAGTGGACAAAGTCATGGAGAAATTCGGCTGGCCTATGGGTCCTGCTTACTTGATCGACGTAGTTGGTATCGACACGGGTGTTCATGGTGCAGAAGTGATGGCAGAAGGTTTCCCTGATCGTATGAAGCCTGACTTCAAAGGTGCGATCGAAATCATGTATGAAAACAAACGTCTTGGTCAAAAAAATGACGTTGGTTTCTACAAGTATGAACTTGATCGTAAAGGCAAGAAATCGAAAACCGTCGATCCAACAGCATATGAACTTGTAGCATCAATGGCGACCACTGAAAAGCACGAGTTTGATAACCAAGAAATCATTGACCGTATGATGCTGACTTTCTGTAACGAAACGGTTCGTTGCTTAGAAGACAACATCGTTGCAACTGCGGCAGAAGCAGATATGGCGATGATCATGGGTGTAGGCTTCCCACCATTCCGTGGTGGTCCATGCCGTTACATCGATCAAACAGGTGTTGCTGAATACGTTGCGCTTTGCGACAAATATGCACACTTAGGTAAGGCTTATGAAGCGCCACAAATGTTGCGTGACATGGCTGCAAACAACAAAAAATTCTACGGTTAAGGAGCAACGTGAATGGCTACTTTAAATCCACGTGACGTTGTCATCGTTGATGGTGTACGTTCAGCAATGGGTAAAACCAAAAACGGTATGTTCCGCAATGTTCGTGCAGATAACTTATCTGCTGAATTGGTACGTGCGCTCGTTGCACGTAACGAATTTGATACCAATGAAGTTGAAGATGTGATTTGGGGCTGTGTTAACCAAACGCTTGAACAAGGTATGAACATTGGTCGTAATATCGTATTGTTGGCTGATCTTCCAAAAACTGTTGCAGGTCAAACGGTGAACCGTCTTTGCGGTTCATCAATGCAATCGATCCATACTGCTGCAGCGCAAATCGCAACCAATCAAGGTGATGTATTCATCATCGGTGGTGTAGAGCATATGGGTCACGTTGGCATGATGCACGGCATCGACATCAACCCACAAGCATCTAAGCACTATGCAAAAGCATCGAACATGATGGGCTTGACTGCGGAAATGCTCGGTCGTATGAACGGTATCTCTCGTGAAGAGCAAGATGCGTTTGGTGTGGAATCGCATCGTCGTGCATGGGCTGCAACACAAGAAGGTCGCTTCAAAAATGAAATCATTGCGATCGAAGGTCACGACCAAAATGGCTTTTTGCAAAGCTGTGCTATCGACGAAGTGATTCGTCCAGATGCCAACCTTGAAGCATTCCAAGCATTGCGTCCAGTATTCGATCCGAAAGGCGGTACAGTGACGGCGGCAACATCTTCAGCATTGTCTGATGGTGCTTCTGCGATGCTACTCATGTCTGCTGAACGTGCGCAAGCATTAGGCTTGAAGCCACGTGCTGTGATTCGCTCGATGGCGGTTGCAGGTTGTGATGCGGCGATCATGGGTTATGGTCCTGTTCCTGCAACACAAAAAGCATTGAAGCGTGCTGGCTTGACGATGGACGACATTCAAACGATTGAATTGAATGAAGCATTTGCTGCACAAGGTCTATCAGTCATGAAAGGCTTAAATATCTACGACAAACAAGACATCATTAACTTGAATGGTGGTGCGATTGCGCTTGGTCACCCATTGGGCTGTTCTGGTGCACGTATCACCACAACATTGCTCAACGTGATGGAGCAACAAGATACACAAATCGGTCTTGCGACCATGTGTATCGGGCTTGGTCAAGGTATTGCTACCATTATCGAACGTGTTTAATTGCTAAATTAAATACATAAAAAAATCCCCGCCAAGTGCGGGGATTTTTTTGAAATGTAAAATATGAGCGTAAAAACCACTAACGGTTGTTGAAACTATCTCTTAGCTGTTGTTGTAGTCTGATTAGGTCACCATTTTTATTAAGCTCATTTACGATATTTTGATTAAAGTTGATTTCCATCGTGCCATTACGAATAGTGTCAATATTATTGCGATTGATGTCTAAGGTATTGAGTATTTCAAAAGCGCCATTGGTTGGGTCTGATGATTGAAAGCCACTGGCGACTGCTAAAATATATTGTTGTACAAATGGTGAATATTGGCTCATATCAGGTATGACGGTATTGGGAATATAGTTCATCGCAATACTGGCATTTTCACTCATTACCTTATTTTGCATATCAGTTTCGAGCTTATAGATTTTATGGCGCAACGCTTCTTTGACATCTTCATCTTCTTGATAAGGAAGAATACCAACATCTTCTTCACGAAGCTCTTCTTCTGCCATGACGGTAATCGTCGGGAGTGAAATAACGTCACTTGCTTGTACCATCAAGGGGAAGCCGAGTGAGGATAATAGAATGAAGGATGGAGAAAATTTTAAAAATTTCATTGGCTTGCTCCAAATTCAACTTTCCATATATACGGAAAAAAGTTGAATCAATCAAAAGCGATAATAAATTTAGCCTACATCAAAGTGTTGTGAAATACTGTATAGCTCTGATAAGCGGTCAATGAAGCATGGATACTATAGTGCTACGAGGTAATGAGTTTAAACTCTTCATTTTCAAAAGCAGCGAAATCGTTGGGCCAAGGTGCACTAATTTCGCATAAGATTTTAAACTGTGCAGGTGCATCAAGGTTTAATTGTGAAATAGTAATATTGATGTCATCAGATGGTAAAAAATGTAATAACTTTTTAAGGTCTTTACACAAGTAATGAGGTAGATAGCCAATTTTTAATCCATCATCTTTGGATAAAATTGTAGCATCGGCATCAACCTGATTACTCACATCAAAACTGAATAAAAGTTGGTCGCCAACAGCTAAGTATTGTAGATTTCGTTTTTCTTCAAGTGTTAAGTAGTTGATACTGCTAACAAAGAATTTTACTTTGTAGTACCCATTTTCATTTTTTGGTTCGTTGACGATCCTGAAATGGTCTGTTTTCTTTTCACCTCCAGAAATCGCCAATAGCTCTAAATAATCTTTGGTACAAGATGATAACCCAGACCATTCAAACATACTATCGTGCTCGGGTCTGCTTTCAGGAATCAACCGATTTCTAAAAAAGCTAAATAAATTGGTAGAAGTATATACTTCTTGCTTATCTTCCATATTAGGAAATAACGTAAAGTTTGAATTATTAGCGCCAATAGTATAACTCAATACATATTGGTTATTTTCTTTTTGAGTTAACTTTGCGACAGGATGCCACATTCTAGTATTGGTGGAATCTTGCCACATAACGAAAACACTTTTCATGATGACAATCTCTCTAGTGAATAAGTCAAATTTGGTCATCTAATTCTAACAAATTGGACTTGTTGCATAAAATCAATTTGTAGGTGAAATCTTTTGATGTGTTAGTCATCAAATGCATGGGAACTTTGTCTATTATAGCTTTTATATCATCGTCTGAGATACCTTTCAAAATATTTAGCCATGATTTAGCAGCAATCTTTTCGTAGCCAGCATATTGTTTGAAAGCATCTAATAATTTTAACCATTTTGATTGATTTGTTGATGATGGATCTTGAAACAAAGATTTGGCTTTGAGAACAAACTGAGGAAGTTGTTGTCCTTTATCTTTTGATGTCATCCGACTATTTTTCTCAACATCGTTAACATTTCTTGCCAAGCTTGCCCTATGATCGTAGCTCGGGGCAAGGTGTTTAACCCCTTTAAGGGTAATAACTGAACCCCAGTTCTCATTGTGTCTATCTTGATTTGAAATCAAGGTGTCAAACATCAAGTAACCAACAAAAAATTCACTCGCTGTTTTAATGTGTGGAAGGCTATCGAATCCAATGGGCTTGTTGATAATGGTTTTACACATAATTTGATGGACGTCTCTAATATATTGAATATTTGGATTATCCAATTAGGCGTATTCAGCAAACCCTCAAGAAGTTCATTGCCTAATATAAGTTGCTCGCCTCTTTGGGTGATGAAGTTATCAGTAATAACACCTCTTTTTCCTTTAAAAACAGCTAGTTCATAGTGAGCATGAGGTAATCTGAGGAGTTGAGCTAACTCACAGGATATTTTTTCAGCCCAATCCTCCCCAAATCTATCACCTGTTTTAGATTGAATGCTTTTAAAAAGAAATGATTGCCCATTTTCCGTATACCAAAACTTACTTTTAGTGCCTATCTGCTCTAAAGTGTCTGACTCAACTTTAGAAATATCAAATACAGGATAAAAACAATCATTAGACATATCTTATCTCAAAATTTATTTATTGGTAGTGTAGGGCGACGCTAGCTGTCGCCAAGTTTATTGGTGGTATAAAATTAAGACATTAAATTTCACTCTATAACAACTAGCAAGAAGTTTGTCAAAGATATTAAGATAAAGCCTTTAAAAACCAAATTCCAACCTTATCTATCCCTTAACAATGAGATTTGAGAAAAGTCATGCGTGTAGATATTTGGTCGGATGTGGTATGTCCATTTTGTTATATCGGTAAGAAACGCTTAGAAAAAGCCGCTGAACAAGCAGGTGTTGAGCTTGAAGTGCATTGGCATAGTTTTCAGCTCGATGCAGATGCACCAAAACGTCAGGAGATTTCCAATTCAGAGCGATTGGCACAGAAATACGGGCGCAGTCTTGCAGAGGTAGAAGGGATGCAGCGCAACATCGCTGAGATGGCAAAAGCGGAAGGCATTGAATTCAATTGGCAAAATGCCAACTCAGGCAATACCTTAGATGCACATCGCATTATCCATTTGGCACAAAGCAAAGGTCTGGGCTCAGAAGCGAAAGAGGCCTTTTTCTATAGCTATATGACTGATGGTTTGGCGATCGGTGAGCGTGAAACCTTAGAAGATGTGGCAGCACGGATTGGCTTGAATCCTGTGGAAGTCGATGATGTGCTGGACTCGGATGAATATGCCGACTTTGTCAAATTCGATGAAGCGACTGCACGTGATCAGCTCAATGTCACAGGCGTACCATTTTTTGTATTTGATCAGCGTATTGCTTTATCAGGTGCACAGCCGACGGAAGTGTTTGTACAAGTTTTGAAAAAGGCTTTAGAACCAGTTGATACGAATACTGAAACGAATCAGGCAGAACAATGTGATGATACGCAGTGTGCGCCTAAGCAATAATTGCAGATCAAACAATCGATTAATATAAAAAAGACCAGTTCGCATGAGTTGGTCTTTTGCTTTGAAATTTTGCTTTTAAATAGATGCTAAGCGTTAAGCCAATGATTTCGATTTAAACCACACTTTTTGACTGATAAACACGACTGCAAAAAGCACCGACATGGTCAATACGATGCTCAGCCCAGTGGCAATATCGAGCCATGCACTACTCCATAAGCCAACGGTAATTGCCAACTCTGCAAGGATAAATGCCCAAATCACCATTTGTCGTGGCGAATGTGCAAGAAGTCGTGCAGTGAGCGCAGGAATCACCAGTAATGCACCCATCAGCAAGGAGCCAACCACTTTAAGTGCAATCACGGTAAATAGTGCAAGCACACCCATGAAAATCAGCCGTTGCCAACCTGCATGAATGCCTTCACTTTGGGCAATGTCTGAGGCGAGAGCAAGGCGCAACTGCGAACGCCAGTAATAGGCGAGAATTGCGCCTGCACATAAAATCGTAACGATTAAAGCAGGTAGGCTTTGCCACGTCACTGTCAGTAAATCACCGAAAAGATAGCTCATCAGCTCAGGACGCAAAGTTGGCAATTGTTGAATCAGCAATAAACCACTACACAGCAAAGTCGCCGAGCATAACGCCAGCAAGGCATCATTGGGTAAACGGCGGTCATGCAAAAACCATAAGATACCCACCAAAATCACCGCTAACAGCGACACACCAAGCCAAATCGGTAGGCTGAGCAAACCTGCAATCGCCACACCGAGCAAAGTGCCGTGTGCCATCGTGTCGGCAAAAAATGACATGCGACGCCACAACATCAGACAACCCAATGGCGCAGTTAAAAAGGGCAATACACAGCCCATCAACCATGCAGGTGCAAGTAAAATCAGCCACTCATACATGGATTACGGCTCCGCTTCGGGATGGATGTGAGGATGTGGAATGTGTAGACACGGCTCGGCGTGATCACCATGTGCACAGTGGTCATGATGATGCTGATAAGGCACACGTTGCTGACCGAAGATCGCCACATACTCAGGATGTTTTTGAATGTTTTCAGGTGTGCCCGTACAGCAGATATGATGATTCAGGCAGATCACACGTTGCGTGCCTTGCATCACCCATTGCAAATCATGGGATACCATCAATACCGCACAGCCGAGCGTAGTTGGCAAGGTGCGCACATAGGCATACAATTCTTCTTCAGACTGAATATCCAAGCCTTGCATCGGTTCATCTAAAACCAAAAGCTGTGGCTTACGCAATAAGGCACGTGCTAATAACACACGTTGTCGCTCACCACCTGATAATTGTTGTAGCGCAGTCGATTGCAAATTGGCGATGCCAGTATCTTGGATAATTTGCGCTTTATAGGAGTGATCACATTTTTCCAAAGCCAATAAATCTTTGACTCGCATCGGCAGGCTTTCTGAAGGATGAAACTTCTGAGGCACATACGCCATTTTCAAGTTGCGCTGATACGTCACTTGTCCTTGATCTGCTTTACTAATGCCGAGCAAGACTTTAATTAATGTTGATTTGCCTGCGCCATTGGGTCCAACTAAGGTGACGATTTCATGCGGATAAATGTGCAAATCGACATTTTTAAGCACCTGCCGACCTGAAAAGCTGACATTGATTTGATTTAACTGCACTAGTGGCGCATAGTCACTCATTGACATTGTTGACACATTCCAGAGATTTCAATGACGCTGTTTTGTGCTTGAAAATGCCCTTGATCAGCAATACTTTTTAGTTGATCAAATAGGTCATTGGCAGAGGTTTCTTTGACGCTATGACAATTTTGACAGATCAGGAAAGCCGCCTGATGTCCTTCACGAGGATGACAACAAGGGATAAAGGCATTGATCGAAGTTAGGCGATGTACAAAGCCATGCTCTAATAAAAATTCTAAACTACGATACACCGTAGGCGGTGCAGCAGGGCGTTCATTGCTATTTTTCAGTTTTGCGAGCAGATCATATGCACCGATCGGCGCTTTTGCAGAAAGAATCAGGCACAGCACTTCTTTACGAAGTGGCGTCAGACGTGCGCTTGCTTCATCACAGATTTGCTCGGCTTGTTTGATGCGCTCATTGATGCTGCCATGTTCATGCACGCCGTGTAGGCGATCGTCATCATGATGCGTATGCGAGCATGTGTTCACAGATATTCCCCGAAACTTTAAAAATAAAAATGGACTTCAGCTAAACAAAAAAGTGTAAAGAGAAATCGCAAGCAAATAATAGTGTAAAAAATAGCATATCGTTATATTATAACGCTAGTTTTAATTTGGGTAATTTGTTGTGCGTATCGTTCAATCTCTCGTTTTTGTGCTGTTTTTCTCATTGTTGATGCCGTCATTGGCGTGCTCTAAAGATATTTCCAATGATAAAGATTTAGATGATAAAAAATCTACTGTTAGTGGCTTGGTGCTTTCAACCTATCCTTTATATTTGATTGCCAAAGATGTGACTAAAGGTGTTGAAGAGCCGACTTTACTACTCAGCCCACAACAGACAGGGCATGACGTACAAATTACCCCGAAAACTCGTCAACTTGCGACTCAGGCCGAGCTTATTTTATGGTTTGGTGTACAGCATGAAGCCCCATTACAAAAACTATTGGGTACACAAAAAAATGCAATTTCTGTACTGGATAGTCATTTGATGCAAACATTGCCGATGCGTGATGTCAAAGGGCAACCGATCGCCAATAGTCTTGATACGCATGTTTGGTTAGAGCCAAATAATGCGATTCGAATTGCTTTCTTTATCGCCTCATTACGTTCACAGCAACATCCAGAATATAAAACGACGTATTGGAAAAATGCACAACAATTTTCAAAACGGATGTTAGATGCCACTCGACTGGCAAGCAATGGTCGAAAATTGCGCCACTATTGGGCATTTCATGATGCCTTTCAATATCTTGAACGTGCGATGGATTTGAAATATTCAGGGGCGTTGAGTGCAGATCATGAGCAAGCACCAACCATTGCGCAGATCAAATATTTAAATGATCAGCGTCCACAACACACGATGTGCTTAATTCTTGGGCATGGTGCAAGTGACAATGTGGTGCAACGCTTAAAGCCAGTGAATACCATTGAAGTGAATGAAAGCATGTCAGATCAGAAAGATTTTGTCACAGCTTGGTTAAAATTGGCGAATGCTGTACAACAATGTCTGCCTCGTCACTAAAAGAAGGGCTTTGATCACTACAAAACTGTTTTCACAGTCAAAAAATCCATTTTTGTCATCATTATTTCGTATAGTGTTCCTTAAAATACTCGGGTGTTGTCAAAAAACGGTAAAAATTAACTAGCCCTTCTTCGGATAAAGATTGCATGTTATGGGGTGTAACTCTATAATGCCTCCGATTAATAACAATCATTCACGAATCCTTGTTGATTTTGACCAGTTTGGGATAAATCAGACAATCTGCAAAGAGATGATTGCGAATTTGTTACTGAAGTTAAAGTGTTATAGCTACAGAGAGCTACAGAGATAAAGAAGTAATGCGCCGATCTCCACAACTTGTTGATCGTCGATTGGCAAAGGCTTTGGCTGTATTGCAAGCGATGATGATTCCAGTTGCAGCGTTATTGGCTTGGCTAATACACGATGTGACTGCTGCAAAAAGTGCAGCATTGGGCGCATTGGTCTATTGGTTTGCAAGTAGTTATTTCGCGTGGCAGGCGTTTCGATCTTCTGGAGCACGAGCGTCAAGGCAGATTCTGAGCAATATGTATCTCGGCTTGATCGGCAAATTTGTGATCGTGGTTGTTGGTTTGATATTGATTTTAAGCTGTGTTTCACCAATATCTATGGTGGCGGTTTTAGGTGGGTTCTTGCTTGTGCAAGCTATGTCATGGGTGGCGCCGTTTTGGCTCGCTCGGCATCAAGCCTAACTGCTTTGACAGCGAAAGTATCGTTTTCTTAGAGAGTTGATGTCGTGCAGCGTGCATCGGTTTTCTTTAAATAGTAATTTACATTGACCAGGTGTGATTTATGGCTGCTGAAGAACATGCCCTTACTTCGACTGAGTATATCAAGCACCATTTGACCAATATGACCTATGGCAAAATGCCAGATGGGACATGGAAATTGGCTGAATCGGCTGCTGAAGCTCAGCAAATGGGGTTCACTGCAATTCACTTGGACTCAATGGGTTGGTCTATCGGTCTTGGGATCATCTATTGCTTTATTTTTTGGTTAGTTGCTCGTGCTGCGAATAGTGGCGTGCCAACAAAATTCCAATCAGCAATTGAGATGATTATCGAGTTTGTAGACTCAAGTGTCCGTGATACTTTTCATGGCAAATCACGTTTGATTGCGCCTTTGGCGTTGACCATCTTCGTGTGGATTTTCCTCATGAACCTGATGGATTTGATCCCTGTTGACTGGGTGCCTGTATTGGCTCAGAAAATTGGTGAAAGCGTATTTGGTATGGATCCACATCACGTTTATTTCAAAATCGTCCCTACTACTGACCCGAACATCACTCTAGGGATGTCATTGTCAGTATTTGCGTTGATTCTATTTTATAGTTTCCGTGAAAAAGGCGTGGCAGGTTTTGTAGGTGAGTTGGCACTGAACCCATTTAACCCGAGTAATCCTATCGCTAAGGCGTTATTAATTCCCGTAAACCTTGTTTTGGAATTGGTTACTTTCTTGGCTCGTCCGATTTCATTGGCACTTCGACTGTTTGGTAACATGTATGCGGGTGAGTTGATCTTTATCTTGATCGCTTTACTACCATTTTGGATCCAATGGGCGTTGTCTGTGCCGTGGGCGATTTTCCATATTCTTGTTATCACATTGCAAGCCTTCATTTTCATGATGTTGACCATCGTGTATTTGAGTATGGCGAGCGAAAAACATTAATGGTAATGCCTAGCTACGTGGTGTAGTTGGGCAAATTTTTTATTTAATTGGTATAACCTAACCTCTGAGGAATTATCATGGAACTCACTTTAGGTCTAGTTGCAATCGCATCTGCTATCTTGATCGCTTTCGGTGCTTTGGGTACTGCGATTGGTTTCGGTCTTTTGGGTGGTCGCTTCTTGGAAGCTGTTGCTCGTCAACCAGAATTGGCTCCACAACTTCAAACTCGTATGTTCTTAATCGCGGGTCTTCTTGATGCTGTGCCTATGATCGGTGTTGGTATTGGCTTGTTCTTCATCTTCGCTAATCCATTTGTAGGTTAATCGGCTTAATTCTCAAATTAAACTATTGAGGAATAGCGAAATGAATATCAACCTCACATTGATTGGCCAAGCGATTGCATTTGCGATTTTTGTCGCATTTTGCATGAAGTTTGTTTGGCCACCACTAATCAATGCGATTAGTGAGCGTCAGCGTAAAATTGCTGATGGCTTAAATGCAGCTGAAAAAGCCAAAGCTGATCTTGCCGATGCGCAAGCTCAAGTAAAAGCTGAATTGGATGCAGCAAAAGCACAAGCGGCGCAATTGATCGAACAAGCGAACCGTCGTGCAGCACAATTGGTCGAGGAAGCTCGTACCCAAGCGTCTGCGGAAGGTGAGCGTATTCGCCAACAGGCTCAGGAGTCTGTGGATACTGAGATCAATAGCGCTCGCGAAGCACTACGTCAACAAGTTGCTGCTTTGGCAGTCGATGGTGCAGAGAAGATTCTTGCACAACAAGTTGATGCACAAGCTCACGATGCCATGCTCAAAGAGCTGGCTGCGAAACTTTAAGCGAGGCGAAATATGGCTGAACTCTTGACGTTGGCACGCCCATATGCCAAAGCAGCATTTGCTTATGCGTCTGAGCAAAATGCAGCAGACTCATGGTCTACTGTATTAAGTACGCTCAGTGCGACGGTGCAAGATGAAGCATTTTCCGCTTATATTACTCGCCCAGAATTGACGCCTGCTGAAAAAGTTAAAGCTTTTATCCAAATCCTTGGTGCCGAGCAAACTTCAGTTGCAGTTTCAAACTTTTTGACTTTGCTTGCAGAGAATGATCGTTTGGCATTGCTCCCTGAGATTTCAGCAGAGTATGAATTATTGAAAGCACAAGGTAATAACGCAGTTGACGTTGTTATCGAATCTGCATTCCCACTTTCTGCAGTACAGGAGCAGTTGTTGACGGATCGTTTGGAAAAACGCTTCAACAAATCTGTGAATACCACTGTAGAAGTTAACCCAAGCCTTATCGCTGGGGTGGTGATTCGTGCAGGCGATCAAGTCATCGATGATTCTGCGCTAGACAAGCTTGAAAAAATGCGAACTCGTCTTCTTGCTTAAATCACAAGAATGAACATACAAAGAATTGAGGTAATAGCGCAATGCAACAACTGAATCCATCCGAGATCAGTGCGCTCATTAAACAGCGTATCAGCGATCTGGACACCAGTGCGACCGCGAAAAACGAAGGTACCATCGTCATGGTATCTGACGGTATCGTGCGTATTCACGGCTTGGCAGATGCCATGTACGGTGAGATGATCGAATTTGAAGGCGGCTTATTTGGTATGGCACTGAACCTTGAAGAAGATTCAGTGGGTGCCGTAGTTCTTGGTAACTACTTAGGCTTACAAGAAGGTCAAAAAGCTCGTTGTACTGGTCGTGTACTCGAAGTACCAGTAGGTCCTGAACTTTTAGGTCGTGTCGTGGATGCCTTGGGTAACCCGATCGATGGTAAAGGTCCTATCGATGCAAAAATGACTGATAAAGTTGAAAAGGTAGCACCTGGCGTTATTTGGCGTCAAAGTGTTGATGAGCCTGTACAAACTGGTTATAAATCAGTAGATACCATGATCCCAATCGGTCGTGGACAGCGTGAGTTGATCATTGGTGACCGTCAAACAGGTAAAACTGCAATGGCTGTTGACACCATTATTGCGCAGAAGTCTTCTGGCATTAAATGTGTGTATGTAGCGATTGGTCAAAAACAATCTACGATTGCGAACGTCGTGCGTAAATTAGAAGAAACTGGCGCAATGGCGTACACCACTGTTGTTGCAGCGGCAGCAGCTGATCCTGCAGCGATGCAGTATTTGTCAGCTTACTCTGGCTGTACAATGGGTGAATACTTCCGTGACCGTGGTGAAGATGCGTTGATCATCTATGATGATTTGTCTAAGCAAGCAGTTGCTTACCGTCAAATCTCATTGCTTCTTCGTCGTCCACCAGGTCGTGAAGCGTATCCAGGTGACGTATTCTATCTTCACTCACGTCTTCTTGAGCGTGCTTCTCGTGTATCTGCGGACTATGTTGAGCAGTTCACCAATGGTGAAGTGAAAGGTCAAACTGGTTCATTGACGGCATTGCCAATCATTGAAACCCAAGCAGGTGACGTCTCTGCATTCGTACCAACCAACGTGATTTCGATTACTGATGGTCAGATCTTCCTAGAAACTTCATTGTTTAACTCGGGTATCCGTCCTGCGGTCAACGCTGGTATTTCGGTATCACGTGTTGGTGGTTCTGCACAGACGAAGATCATCAAGAAATTGTCTGGTGGTATCCGTACTGCACTTGCACAGTACCGTGAATTGGCTGCATTTGCGCAGTTTGCTTCTGACCTTGACGAAGCGACTCGTAAGCAACTTGAACACGGTCAACGCGTGACTGAGTTGATGAAGCAAAAGCAATATGCGCCTTACTCAATTGCTGATCAAGCGGTTTCTGTTTATGCGTCGAACGAAGGCTATATGGCTGATGTTCCTGTAAACAAAATCGTTGATTTTGATGCAGCATTGATTGCATATTTCCGCTCTGAAAAAGCTGCATTCATGCAAAATATTGATGAAACTGGTAACTACGACAAAGACATCGAAGCTGAATTTAAAGCAGGTATTGAGAGCTTCAAAGCGACTCAGGCTTACTAATTCATTTTTTAATGATTTGGGTTAGTTAAGTTTGTTTCACGGATCAACCATCGAAAGCCTGTTGATTCAGGTTTTCGAGAATTAGGTTAAGCGTATGGCAAATTTAAAAGAAATTCGCGCCAAAGTAGCTAGTATCAAAAGCACGCAGAAAATTACTCGCGCGATGCAGATGGTAGCAGCTTCTAAGATGCGTCGTGCGCAAGAGCGCATGGCACAAGGTCGCCCGTATGCCGAAAATATGCGCCGTGTAATTGCTCACTTGGTACAAGCCAATCCAGAATACAAACACCGTTATATGGTCGATCGTCCTGTGAAACGCGTTGGTTACATCGTGGTTTCATCGGATCGTGGACTTGCTGGTGGTTTGAACATTAACTTGTTCAAAAAAGTGGTGCAGCATGTACAACAACAACGTGCGCAGTCAATTGAAGTCGAATTTGCTTTAATTGGTCAAAAAGCGGTTTCGTTTTTTAAAAGTTACGGCGGTAAAGTGGTGTGTGCAGCGACCCAGTTGGGTGATGCGCCAGATACGGAACAACTGACAGGTTCGGTTCAAGCGATGCTTGATTCTTATGATAAGGGCGAGATTGATCGCATTTATCTAGTATCAAACCGCTTCATCAATGCGATGACACAAAAACCGACAGTCGATCAACTTGTTCCACTTGCACAAGCTGACGAAAGCGAAGATCTAAACCGTCAATACGGTTGGGATTATCTCTATGAGCCAGAAGCAGAAGAATTGCTCAATGGTTTATTGGTTCGCTATATCGAGTCGATGGTCTATCAGGGTGTGATCGAAAACATCGCCTCTGAGCAGTCTGCACGTATGGTTGCGATGAAAGCAGCAACAGATAATGCGGGTGGATTGATTAGAGATCTACAACTCATCTATAACAAGCTGCGTCAAGCCGCGATTACTCAGGAAATTTCTGAAATCGTTGGCGGTGCCGCTGCCGTTTAACAGTATTTATTTGAATTGAGGAGACAGCAATATGAGTAGCGGTCGTATCATTCAGATCATCGGCGCGGTTATCGACGTCGAGTTTGAACGTAATAGCGTTCCAAAGATCTATGACGCACTTCATGTTGATGGCACTGAGACAACTCTCGAAGTGCAACAACAGCTCGGTGATGGTGTTGTTCGTACCATCGCAATGGGTTCTACTGAAGGTTTGAAACGTGGTCTTCCAGTATCTGATACTGGTGCACCGATTTCAGTACCAGTGGGTACAGCGACACTTGGTCGTATTATGGATGTACTTGGTCGCCCGATCGACGAAGCTGGTCCAGTTGCGACTGAAGATCGTTTGCCGATTCACCGTGAAGCGCCTTCTTATGCTGAACAAGCAGCGTCTACTGACCTTCTAGAAACTGGTATTAAAGTCATCGACTTGCTCTGCCCGTTTGCAAAAGGTGGTAAAGTTGGTCTGTTCGGTGGTGCGGGTGTTGGTAAAACCGTTAACATGATGGAATTGATCAACAACATCGCAAAAGCGCACTCAGGTTTATCTGTATTCGCTGGTGTTGGTGAGCGTACTCGTGAAGGGAATGACTTCTATCACGAAATGAAAGATTCTAACGTTCTTGATAAAGTAGCCATGGTCTACGGTCAGATGAACGAGCCACCGGGTAACCGTCTACGTGTTGCGTTGACAGGTTTGACCATGGCGGAATACTTCCGTGATGAGAAAGATGAAAATGGTAAAGGTCGTGACGTACTACTGTTCGTTGACAACATCTACCGTTATACACTCGCGGGTACAGAAGTATCTGCACTTCTTGGTCGTATGCCATCTGCGGTAGGTTATCAGCCGACACTTGCAGAAGAAATGGGTGTGCTTCAAGAGCGTATTACATCGACGAAGTCTGGTTCGATCACGTCAATCCAAGCGGTATACGTACCTGCCGATGACTTAACCGATCCATCACCTGCAACGACATTCGCCCACTTGGACGCAACAGTTGTATTGAGCCGTGACATCGCATCTTCTGGTATCTATCCAGCGATCGATCCACTTGACTCGACTTCTCGTCAGCTTGATCCTTTGGTAGTTGGTACTGAGCATTATGAAATTGCACGTTCTGTACAGAATGTATTGCAACGTTATAAAGAGCTGAAAGACATCATTGCGATATTGGGTATGGACGAATTGGCTGAAGAAGACAAATTGGTTGTTTACCGTGCACGTAAAATCCAACGTTTCTTCTCTCAACCGTTCCATGTTGCTGAAGTCTTTACTGGTGCGCCAGGTAAACTTGTACCGCTTAAAGAAACCATTCGTGGCTTTAAAGGTCTATTAGCTGGTGAATACGACCATATCCCAGAACAAGCGTTCTATATGGTTGGTGGTATTGACGAAGTGATTGCGAAAGCTGAGAAGCTGTAATTAGCATCTCTAATTAAGGAGGCTATCTTATGGCAACGATGCAATGTGACGTGGTGAGTGTCAAAGAGTCAATTTACTCTGGACAAGTCAGCATGTTGATCGCAAAAGGCGCAGGCGGTGAGCTCGGTATTTTACCGGGTCACGCTCCGCTAGTGACTTTACTTCAACCTGGAACGATTCGTGTTCAGCTTGAAAATGGTACAGAAGAAATCGTCTATGTATCAGGCGGTGTGCTTGAAGTTCAACCGCATGTAGTGACTGTCCTTGCAGACACCGCAGTACGTGCAGACAACTTGGATGAAGCAGCAATTATCGAAGCACGTAAAAATGCTGAACAATTGCTTGCAAATCAAAAGAGTGATTTGGACTCAGCAGCAGCTTTGGCTGCCCTTGCTGAAACAGCGGCACAACTTGAAACATTACGCAAAATTAAAAATCGTGCAGGTTAATCCTGTCATGATTGAGAAGAAGCCATCCGTAAGGGTGGCTTTTTCAAATTTTTTAGCAGAAATAGAATAAGGAAAGAAAATGTTTACAGGTTCGATACAATCACACGCTCAGTTGGCTTTAGCCTATTAGCATACTGAGTTGAGTAAGAAATTCAATGACAGAGATTTGATCAGTTATGTAGGTTCAATTAATCAATTTTCACCTAATGTTCTAAAAGAAGTTATTGAGAAAAATAAACAAAATCCAAACTTGGCAGTCTTGATTTATTCAGGTGGTGGTTTAGTGGAATCTGCTGAAAAAATGGTAAATATAATGCGTCATCATTATGAAGATGTTGTATTCATCATTCCTGAAATGGCAATGTCAGCTGCAACGATTATGTGCATGTCTGGTGATCAAATATATATGGATTACTCTTCTTCATTAGGTCCAATTGATCCGCAGGTTCAAAACAAAGAAGGACACTTTGTACCAGCTTTAGGTTATTTGGATAAGGTTAATGAAATTATTGAAAAATCTAATAATGGTAATTGTAGTCAAGCGGAATATATGCTTCTTACCCAGCAAGATTTAGGTGTATTGAGGCGTTATGAGCAAGCAAGAGACCTCTCGGTTAGTCTGCTTAAAAAATGGTTAGTTCAATATAAGTTTAAAAATTGGAGCAAGCATAATAGTACTGGTAAAAAAGTTACTAATCAGGAAAAAGAAGAAAGAGCAGAAGAAATTGCTACAAAATTTTGCGATCATAAGCATTGGCATTCACATAGTAGATATATTAGTATTCAAGAATTAGGAGCGTCGAATATTCGCCTAGTTATTGAAGACTTTGGTCAAAATAGAGATTTATCTGAGGCGGTTCACAAGTACCACGATTTATTACTTGATTATTTTCAAGGACTAGGTCAAAGTTTTTATATCCACTGTAACACTCATCTTCAGAGTATGTGATTATGAAACAACATATGACAATTGATCAAAGAGTTATTGTAGCTAAAGAAAATTTAGAAAAGAAAAAGTCCTATCAAAGCGTGCAAGAGACTCTAAAGTTAGTAAATGAATTTCAACAGTTAGGTCTAATAAAACCACCAAAGTTTACTTTGGCTCTGCATGGTGAAGTAAGAATTACTACGTAACTGTAAAGCCATCCGTAAGGGTGGCTTTTTTATTGCCTTTTAAAAACAAATTATAGTTGAACAAATTTATAATCGGTGCAGTTCACCGTAGAAAATGCTAAAATACAGCGCTTAATTTCTCGCCTTGTATAAGTTGTAACTGATGACGACCAATACTCAAATTACCGAAGACCGTATCCTTATCCTTGATTTTGGCTCGCAATACAGCCAGTTGATCGCTCGCCGTGTCCGTGAAGCAGGCGTGTACTCTGAAATGTACGCCTATGACATGAGCGAAGAAGAGATTCGTGCCTTTAATCCAAACGGCATCATCCTCTCAGGTGGTCCAGAAAGCGTGCATGTCGAAGGCAGTCCTCGTGCACCACAAGTGGTATTTGAGCTCGGCGTGCCTGTACTTGGTATTTGCTACGGCTTCCAAACCATGTCTGAACAGTTGGGCGGAAAAGTCGAAGCAGGTAAAGTGCATGAGTTCGGCTATGCAGAAGTTGATATTCAAATCCGTGACCAGTTGATTGGTAATCTACAAGATCGTGAAGATCAATTGCATGTGTGGATGAGCCACGGTGATAAAGTGGGTCAATTACCACAAGGTTTTAATACCACGGCAAGCACGCCAAGCTGTCCATATGCGGCGGCATCTGATGAAACCCGTCGTTTCTACGGTGTGCAGTTCCACCCTGAAGTGACGCATACCGCAAAAGGCGCAGAATTACTTTCAAACTTCGTGCATAAAATCTGTGGTTGTGGTGGTCTGTGGACACCTGAACAGATTATCGAGCTTCGTATCGAACAGCTTCGTGAACAAATCGGCGATGAAAAAGTCTTGCTTGGCTTGTCAGGTGGCGTGGATTCCTCTGTGGTTGCAGCCTTGTTGCATAAAGCGATTGGCGATCAATTGACTTGTGTATTCGTCGATAATGGTTTGCTTCGTTTAAACGAAGGCGATCAAGTGATGCAAATGTTTGCAGACAATATGGGTATTCGAGTGATTCGTGCTGATGCAGAAGAGCGCTTCCTCACTGCACTTGCAGGTGAAGTTGATCCTGAGAAAAAACGTAAAATCATCGGTCGTGAATTCATCGAAGTCTTTGCAGAAGAAGCACGTAAACTTGATGGCGTGAAATTTTTGGCGCAAGGCACGATTTATCCTGATGTGATCGAATCGGCGGCGAGTAAACAAGGTAAGGCGCATGTGATCAAATCGCATCACAATGTTGGCGGGTTACCTGAAGATTTGGCGTTTGATTTGGTTGAGCCATTACGTGATTTATTTAAAGATGAAGTGCGTAAACTCGGCACGACACTTGGCTTGCCACATAGTATGATCTACCGTCATCCGTTCCCAGGACCGGGTCTTGGTGTACGTATCTTGGGCGAAGTGAAAAAAGAATATGCAGATATTCTGCGTCTTGCTGATGATATCTTTATGCAGGAGCTACGTGCCAGTGGCTGGTATGACAAGACGGCGCAAGCCTTTGCGGTATTCCAACCTGTGAAGTCTGTGGGTGTGGTCGGTGATGGTCGTCGTTATGCGTGGGTGATTGCGCTACGTGCTGTGGAAACTGTGGACTTTATGACGGCTCGTTTTGCGCATCTACCGTATGATTTGGTTGATCGTATCTCAACTCGTATTATGAATGAAATCAGAGATGTATCACGTGTGGTCTATGATGTGTCGAGCAAGCCACCTGCAACGATTGAATGGGAATAATTTCCTTAAAAGAGCACTTCGGTGCTCTTTTTTATTCGTTTTTAAAATAGATATTTACTAAAATTGAGTTTAGGGGTTTAGCGCATAAAAGATAAAATCCGATAATTGTTCTTCATCTTCGTCAAACTTCAGCGCAATTTTGGAAATCAAATGATCAATCACGCTATGAATTTCTTCTTTTGAATTGAGTCTATTTAGAAATTGAAAATCACAGCTTTGTTCATCTTCAAAATCATTAAAGTAAAATACAATATCTGTTTTAAAACTATCCACATGAGTGTCGCCAATCTCATCAAGATAGTCTTTCAAAATGTTAATTTTATCGCTGAGTTCTAACATATATCAGATACCAAATGATATTCTTTGACTTCTTTTGATTTGATGATTTTTTCTTCAAATTTCAGATTTTTCAGTGGATCATCAATAGTTAAAAAAGTCGGTGTATCATCTAAATTCAGCACCAAAGTAATGATGTAATCAAGCTGATATTCTTGCGCTTTTTTGTATTCATTTTCTGTTAAACGAAAACGACCTTTCTTGGCACGAATCCCTTTTATTTCAGCTAAATACGATGTACTTTGTACATTGACTTGAAAATCATAACCATCACCATATAGGCGAGCATCTTCGATGCTTCCATCTTTAAAAATATCAATGGATTGATAGTTATTCAGGAAATATAGCTCTGCTTCCAATCCTGTTTCTTGTAACTTCTTAAATCTTGATTTTACGATGGGTTTGACCTGTACAATAAAGTCATCAATTTTAAAATTTTCATGTAGGAAAAGTTTGATGATATTGGCATAACCGACACAGTTTTCACTGCCGAATAGATTATCAATCAGATGTTTACGGTGAATATATGCGTCGCCTTTTTGCCACCAACCTTTACGATCATTGTCAAAAAATGGATCAAATAAATCCATTCTGTTTTTAACGACACTTCCTGTTTCAACGATGCCTAACTCAACGAAATAGTCATAGAATGCAGATTTGGTCGAAAAGCCAAATTGTTGAATAAAATCATTGTCAAACTTCGCCAAGCCATAACCGAGCAAATTTAAGAGTTCGTAATTTTCGTGTTTGTTACTGTTCATTTGATAAGTATTGAGCATTTCTTCGACATTATTTTTACATAAGATTGTGTACATTTCCTAAAATTATTTGTCATAAATCAAAATAATACACACACAGCGTTGCAATTCTGGACTGTAATCTGTCGTACAATTTCGATATTTTATAAAAAATCTAGTCGAAAACCAGTAACAGATTAGCTAGAAATAAGGAAATAATATGACCAATACTACGACAGCCCGTGTGTCGCAATCGTCCGATTGTCCATCCGCACAACCAAATAGCATCAAAGAAGTCCATCTACGTTCTGCCATCGTCGGCACAAGTACCACGATCAAACGTGCATTGCCGAGCAAAGATAAACGTATGATTGGCGCATGGTGTTTCCTAGACCATGCAGGACCTGTGCAGTTTGCACCGAATGATGGCATGGATGTTGGACCGCATCCGCATATTGGCTTGCAGACCTTTACATGGATGATCGACGGCACAGTGATGCACCATGACAGCGTGGGCAGTGAGCAACTGATTCGTCCAAAACAGGTCAATTTAATGACCGCAGGACAGGGTATTTCCCACACCGAAGTGACGCCATCGACGGAAACAGGCTTGCATGCGGCACAGCTTTGGATTGCATTGCCTGAGGCACATCGTCATATGGCGCCGAAGTTTGAGCATTATCCTGAACTGCCAACCATTGAACAAGACGGTGCAATTTTCTCAGTGTTGGTTGGTGATTTTCTCGGGACGACGTCGCCAGTGCAAGTTTATAGCAAGATGCTCGGTGTAGATGTCGAAGCGGTGGATGATGTTGAGGTGATTTTGGATTTAAATCCTGAATTTGAATACGGGCTGTTGGCGATGGAAGCTGAAGCAGAAATCAACGGTCATGCCCTGACACACGACAATATGGTGGTGCTCGAAGTTGGTAATGAAAAAATGCACCTTAAAATGAAAAAAGGTGCACGTGTTTTGCTGATTGGTGGTGAGCCATTTGAAAGTGAAATTCTGCTGTGGTGGAACTTTGTAGCACGTACTACGGAAGAAATGAAACAGGCACGTCAGCAGTGGATTGACCATGATGCACGTTTTGGAGAAATTCCATCGTATCAGGGCAAACGTCTGATTGCGCCTGAAATTCCAGATCAGATGCGGACTTCAAAATAAGCCTGCGTGACTTGAACCTGTAAATACAGAACGCAAAGTAGAGAACCTAGAATAGAAAACCTAGAATAGAAAACCTAGAATAGAAAACGAGGACGACAACATGGCAAGCATCGCAAATACAAAAATCTCAAGCCTAGACGCACCGTGGGCAGGTGAACTGACCAGTGGGAAACATCACTATATTACCGATAAGCCTGAGAGCTTTGGGGGTGGTGATACTGGTCCTGCGCCGTATGACTATCTGCTTGCAGGATTGGCGGCGTGTACCATGATCACACTGCGCATGTATGCAAAGCATAAAGAGATAGATTATGGGCATTTCTCCATTGATCTACATTTCAATATGAACAAAGAAGGTGAGGAATGGATTACTCGCAAGCTGAGATTTGACAAGGACTTAGATGAGGCAGGCAAAGCTAAAATTCTTGATATTTGCCAAAAGACACCTGTGACTAAAACCTTACTGCGTGGCACACGGATTGATACGTCGATTAAATCATAACCCTATTTGCAAGATTCAACATATTTAGGCAAATGAATTTAATTCAATGACAAGGCAATTAAGCGAAGGTGTACAAGTTGCACATTGAGAGCAATTAACGCAGTCGGGGAGTTGAGGTCATCCGACTAAATCTCGAATCTCGGCAAAGTCTGCATTTAATACTTTGCTGAGATCATTCGGTGCAAGCGAGATGTCTAAGCCACGTTTGCCACCACTGACGTACATTTTTTCAAAGTGTTGTGCGGAATCATCAATCACGGTTTTTTGGCGTTTTTTCTGTCCTAGCGGACTAATCCCACCGACCAGATAACCTGTCAGGCGTTCGGCATCTTTGATCTCTGCCATGGCTAATTTTTTACAGCCCAAAGCGCTTGCGGCTTTCTTGAGATTCAGTTGATAGGCGACTGGTAGTACAGCGACATAATGATTTTTACCGTCTGTGACCAATAAGGTTTTAAAGGTTTCCTCAAGCGTCAGTCCGAGTTTTTCTACTGCTTCCAAGCCAAAATTGTGATTATTCGGATCATGCTCGTATTCATGCTTGCGATAAGCGATTTTTTGTTGATCGAGAAGTTTGCAGGCAGGCGTCATGTTGAATCAATGTTTACAAAAGTTTAGGCAAGTTTAAACCCATCATACTCAGGATAAAAGCAAATATGCAAGATAAGCCAAGTAAGATCAACCATTCAAAATATTTTGGGATGCTATGCGCTGTACACCCGCATTGCGCATGGCTTGCCAAGCATTTTCCAATGAGCCATTTAGATCAATAGCACGACAGGCATCTTCGATCACATAACTGGCAAAACCAAGTTTAGCTGCGTCCATCGCCGTCCATGCCACACAGAAATCCGTCGCCAAACCGACCACAAAGACCGTATCTATGCCACGAGATTGTAGGTAGCCTGTCAGTCCAGTCGAGATTTGCTGATCTGCTTCCAAGAAAGCCGAATAACTGTCGATATGCTGATGGTAGCCTTTGCGGATAATGAGCTGTGCGCTTGGAATGTTTAAATCGAGATGAAGCTCGGCATCTTTCGAGCCTTGCACACAATGCGTCGGCCAAAGTACTTGCGTACCATAATCCAGTTCGATGGTGTCAAAAGGCTGTTTACCCACGTGGTTTTCTGCAAAAGAAATATGATCGGCAGGATGCCAGTCTTGAGTGAATACAATATTTTGAAAATGTTTTGCCAGTTGATTGATGATCGGTACGACTGCATCACCATTCGGCACAGCAAGATTGCCGTTGGGGCAAAAGCCATTTTGTACATCGACGACGATCAAGGCGGTATTTTTGGCGTGCATTATCAGTGACCTAAATATTGGGAATTAGCTTGAGATAGGAGAAATCCTAGCATGAAAATAGAATGATCTTTGCATGTGTGAGATGAAAATAAATAAGAATGATTCTTCTTCTATTAAGAATGGCTTTAAAATGAAAAATTAATGCAAATATATTTAAAAAATGCTTGCTTTCTGCACAGCAACTGATTATTATGCGTTCAACATATTTGGTATCTGCAATCTCTCCTTATATTTTTGATTTTGAATCAAATTTCTTAGCTTCAACGATTGTGATTTTATAGCTTATCCCCCTCGGATAAGCTTTTTTTTGCCTATTCATTGTGTAGTCGCAAAATTCAAAGCATAAAAAACCTGACGAATCAGGTTTTTTAAGGCATTTAGATTTCTAAATAACTAGAATGTCTTGATCTAGTGCAGTTCGATATTAGAACGGCAAATCATCATCAGGCTCATTACCACCTTGTTGTGGTTGAGCTCTTGGCGCTTGGTTGTTTCCACCGTATCCACCACCTGCAGGTGCTGCATAGTTTGGATTGTTGTTATAACCGCCTTGATTGTTGCCTGAGTTATTACCTGAATTATTGTTAAAACGTGGTGCGTCAAAGCCACCATTGTTCTGACCATAATTTTCGTTTTGATAACCACCCTCTTGCTGTGGACGTGAGTCGAGCATTTGCATTTGGTCGCCACGAATCTCAGTGCTATAACGCTCTTGACCGTTTTGATCCGTCCATTGACGTGTACGTAATGAGCCTTCGATGTAGACTTTTGAGCCTTTTTTCAAATATTGTTGAGCGATTTCACCCAATTTATTATTTAAAACAATACGATGCCATTCTGTTTGTTCTTTGCGTTCACCAGTACTTTTATCAGTCCAAGACTCACTGGTGGCAATTGAAAAATTACACACCGATCCGCCATTTGGAAAGGTTTTTGATTCAGGGTCACGTCCTAAGGTACCTACTAAAATCACCTTATTCACTCCGCGCATGCGTTATTCCTCTTATAGATGTCTATTTTGTCCGAATACTTTAATCGAGATTGCCTTAGATCGCTAGCTCTTGATTGAGCAAGCGCGACAATTCTTGTCTTGCTGTATCTGTAATTTGTTGTTTATCCACTTTGATGTAGGCGACCTGTTTTTCAGGCATGACTACGACCTCTTCAATACCATGAACAGCCAGTAAAAGGGAAGTCCAATCATCCATTTTTTCTGTTTCAGGTAATGTCACGACGAGCGAAGAGAGATAACGTGGCTGATTGAGCTGAAAAGTGACCAAAAGCCAAATGATCGCAATACCTGCCAAGATCGCCCAACCAAGCCCAATTTGGTGCATACTCAGTAAGATACCGCCCAATGTCCCACCGAAAAATGCGCCCAAAAACTGAAAACTGGAGTTCACACCCATCGCAGTCGATTTGGATTGGATTGGTGCAGACTTGGATAGCCACGATGGTAATAAGGCTTCCATGACATTGAAAGCGATAAAAAATAAGGCTAAGCCACAGAGCAGACCATATTTATTGTCATAGCCAAGCGCCATGACGATCAAGCCCAAGACGATCGCCACTACTGCAGTGATAAAAATACCACGCATCTGACGGTATTTTTCCGCCAAGATAATACTTGGAAAAGCAAAAAATAAGCTGATTAATAAGAGTGGCAAATACACCCAACCATGATGCGCAAGTGGTATCCCTGCATATTCAATCAACTGTGATGGAATAAACACAAACATCGCCGTCAGCAATAAGTGCAACATAAAAATCGACACGTGCAAACGGTTCAGATCTGCCATGCCAAGCACTTGTTTGAGTTGTGTCAAATAACCTTGAGGTGCGACTCGATAATGGCGAGTGACTTTCGGCACCAAGAGCAACATCAGCATTGCCAATGTACCCATGATGGTGGTGACCCAAAAGAGTCCTGAAATACCGACTTGCTCGGTGAGCCATGGACCGATACTAAAGGCGAGCATGAAAGACAGCCCAATGCTCATGCCCATAAATGCCATCGCTTTGGAGCGTTGTTCTTCACGGGTGACATCGGAGAGCAGTGCCATGACTACAGCGGATACCGCACCAGCACCTGCAATCGCCCGACCAATGATCACGCCATAGATCGAATCAGATAAAGCCGCAATCGCACCACCCAGAGCAAACAAGGCAAGTCCGAAAATGATTAATGGCTTTCGGCTAAAACGATCGGCAAGTAAGCTAAATGGAATCTGTAAAAAGGCTTGGCTGAGTCCATAAATACCGACGGCTAAACCAATCAATGCAGGTGTTGCACCATGATATTGCTGACCTGCAACCGCAAAGACAGGAATAATCATAAATAAGCCCAACATGCGCAGAGCAAAGATGCTACTGAGTGCAAAAGTTGAGCGAGCTTCGAGATTATTCATATCAGGGGCTTTTAAATGGTTGTAGCGGTCGATTTTTAACGCCGATATTATAAAGCAAATTAACCATAAACAATAAATCAATCTGAGTCAGGTGTAATAGTTCAAACTTTTATTTCAATTTGTGAACTTGAATAATTGTTAGACATCTTCATATACAATACTGTTTTTCGCCAAATAACAACAGGACAGCAGAATGAGTCAAAGTCATATTCGCATTCGTGGTGCACGTACCCACAACTTGAAAAATGTGTCTTTGGACATTCCACGTGACAAATTTGTGGTGATCACTGGACTATCAGGTTCAGGCAAATCATCACTTGCATTTGATACTTTATATGCCGAAGGTCAGCGTCGCTATGTCGAATCGCTGTCTGCCTATGCACGTCAGTTTTTATCACAGATGGAAAAACCCGAAGTCGATGCGATTGAGGGTTTAAGTCCTGCGATTGCGATTGAGCAAAAATCCACCAGTCATAATCCACGTTCAACGGTCGGCACCATCACGGAAATTTACGATTATCTGCGTTTGCTCTATGCACGTGTCGGTACGCCATACTGTCCTGAGCATGACTTACCAATGGTGGCGCAGACAGTATCGGAAATGGTCGATGAAATCCGTGCGCTTCCTGAAGATACGGCGATTATGTTGCTAGCGCCAGTGGTGCGTGAGCGCAAAGGCGAATACAGCACTTTATTTGAAAAGTTACAAGGACAAGGCTTTGTCCGTGCCCGTGTTGATGGTGAAATCATTGATATTGATACGCCGCCCGAACTCGATAAAAAGAAAAAACACACCATCGAAGTGGTGGTCGATCGCTTTAAAGTCCGTGATGATTTGGGTAATCGTATCGCAGAATCCATCGAAACTTCGCTACGACTTGGCGGTGATTTAGTCACTTTATCATGGATGAAAGGCGAACATCCTGACCGTATTTTCTCGGCAAAACATAGTTGTCCGCAGTGTGATCGTGCGGTGGCGGAGCTTGAGCCACGTTTATTCTCATTTAATAATCCCTTTGGTGCATGTCCTGTTTGTGATGGTCTGGGGACACGTAGCCATTTTAGCCCTGATAAACTCGTACCAAATGCCGAACTTAGCCTCAGCCAAGGTGCAATTCGTGGTTGGGATCGTCAGCATCCGTATTATTTCACCATCGTGCAAAAAGTCGCTGCGCATTTCGAGATTCCGATGGATCAGCCGTGGCAAGATTTGGATAAAGCACAGCAAAAAGTCATTCTGCAAGGCTCAGGCAAAGAAAAAGTCGATCTGTCCTATGTCGATGAGCGTGGACGTAAGCACAATCGGGTGTCGCCATTTGAGGGCGTGTTGCCATACATGGAACGCCGCTACCGTGAAACCGAAAGCAACTACGTGCGAGAGGATTTGGCGCAATATCTTTCCAATGCAGCATGTAGTAGCTGTGAAGGTTCACGACTGAATGAAATCTCACGTCATGTGCGAGTGCTCGATAAAACCATTGCCAATATTACGCAAATGTCGATTGGCGAAGCGGAAAATTATTATCAAGGCATTGAGCTTGAGGGCGCAAAAGGTGAAATCGCCGATAAAATTTTTAAAGAAATTCGAGAGCGCTTGCAGTTCTTGGTGAGCGTTGGATTGAATTATTTGAGCCTTGCGCGTTCCGCAGAAACCTTGTCAGGTGGTGAAGCACAGCGGATTCGTTTGGCATCGCAGATTGGTGCAGGCTTGATGGGTGTCATGTATGTGCTCGATGAGCCGTCGATTGGACTGCATCAACGGGATAATGACCGCCTACTACAAACTTTGATTCGCCTACGTGATTTAGGCAATACGGTATTAGTCGTTGAACATGATGAAGATGCAATACGTGCGGCGGATCACATCATTGATATTGGACCGGGTGCGGGTGTGCATGGCGGTGAAATCATCGCCGAAGGGACTGCGCAAGATTTGGCAGATCATAAAGATTCACTGACAGGGCAATACCTCTCAGGAAAATTAAAAATTGCTGTACCAAAAGAACGAAAAAAATCGCCTCGTCCTGATGAAACCATTCGCCTCACAGGTGCAAGCGGGCATAACCTAAAAAATGTCAGCCTGACCTTGCCGACTGGTGTGATGACTTGCGTGACGGGTGTATCAGGTTCAGGTAAATCGACATTAATTAATCGTACTTTATTACCGTTGGCTTTGACGCAACTCAACGGTGCAACCACGCTCACAGCAGAAAAGTTTGAGTCGATTGATGGTTTGCAGTTCTTAGATAAAGTGGTCGATATTGACCAAAGCCCAATTGGTCGTACACCACGCTCCAATCCTGCGACCTATACAGGATTATTCACGCCGATTCGTGAGCTGTTTGCTCAGACCCCTGAAGCACGTGCTCGTGGCTATGCCGCAGGGCGATTCTCGTTCAATGTCAAAGGTGGTCGCTGTGAAGCCTGCGAGGGTGATGGCATGATCAAAGTGGCGATGCACTTCTTACCTGATATGTATGTGCCGTGCGATGCCTGTCATGGCAAACGCTATAACCGTGAAACTTTAGAAGTGCATTACAAAGGTAAAAATATTTCCGAAGTGTTGGAAATGACCGTAGAAGATGCAGCGCAATTCTTTGATGCGATTCCGACCATTCACCGTCGTTTGGAAACATTAAATGATGTCGGTTTGGGCTATATCCGTCTTGGGCAAGCGGCGACCACATTGTCAGGTGGTGAAGCACAGCGGGTGAAACTGGCTCGTGAACTTGCTAAGCGTGATACAGGCAAGACGCTGTATGTGCTCGATGAGCCAACCACAGGATTGCATTTCCATGATATTGCCAAGTTACTCGATATCCTGCATACGCTACGTGAAAAAGGGAATACCATTGTGGTGATTGAGCATAATCTCGATGTGGTGAAAACAGCTGATTGGATTATTGATCTTGGTCCAGAAGGTGGCTCAGGTGGTGGTGAAATTATTGCCGAAGGCACACCTGAGCAAGTGGCAAAAGCCAAAGGTTCACATACTGGACATTTCTTAAAACCATTATTGAAATAGTCCATAGAACTTACTTAGGTTTGTATGTTCCTCCCCTTTTAAGGGGAGGTTAGGAGGGGATTAATTAAAGATGCCTATTTTTGATTAATCGAATACACCTGTATGATTTTTATAAATAATTATTTTTCACAAATCATTTCTTCGACAAATCTACCGCAGCGGTAAATAGAATATCTGTTGATGAGTTGAGTGCGGTTTCGGTCGAGTCTTGTAAGACGCTGATGACCATACCAATCGCCACCACTTGCATGGCAGTTTCCGAAGAAATTCCAAACAAACCACATGCGACTGGAATTAATAGTAGTGACCCACCTGCAACGCCTGACGCACCACACGCTGTCACCACAGACACCACAGACAATACCACCATCGTTAAAAAGTCCACTTCAATATTCAACGTATTCACCGTAGCCAAAGTCAAAATGGTAATGGTCACGGCAGCACCTGCCATATTGATGGTTGCACCGAGTGGAATGGACACACTTGCGGTCGATTCAGAGACACCTAGACGCTTTGCCAAGTCTAAATTCACAGGAATATTCGCCGCCGAACTACGTGTAAAGAATGCGGTAATACCACTTTCTTCCAAACACTTAAACACCAACGGATATGGATTCTTTTTCATCACGATCGCCACCAAAATCGGATTGATCACCAGTGCCACAAAAGCCATGGTCGCCACCAAAACAATGATGAGATGCGCATAATGCTCCAAAGTATCTAATCCCGCTTGGGCAAACGTCGCCACCACCAAACCAAAAATCCCCAGCGGTGCAAAGCTAATCACGATGCGGATAATGTGATTGACGCCATCCGCAATGTCCGTGAGTACCTGACGCGTGGTATCTGACGCATGACGTAGCGCAATGCCTAAGCCTACTGCCCATGCGAGAATCCCAATAAAATTCGCCTCATGCAACGCCGTCACAGGGTTGCTAATAAAGTTGAGTAATAAGGTTTTGAGGACTTCGGCGATACTGTTTGGCGGTTGTAGCTGTGTTTCAGGGTCGATGGTGAGAATAAGTGTACTTGGAAAAAGGTTGCTTGCGATGACGGCACTGGTAGCAGCGAGTAACATACCGATCACGTACATGCCTAAAATCGGCTTGAGGTTGCTTGCTCCTTGACCGACTTTAAAATTGGCAATCGACGCAAGGACTAAAATAAAGACCAAAATCGGTGCAACCGACTTCAACGCCTTGATGAATAAATCACCCAATATGCTGACATAACTTGCAGACTCAGGGAATAAATATGCCACGAGACCGCCTAAGACGATGGCGATCAAAATACGTGAAACTAAGCTTAGACGAGCTAGGGCTGAAAACATAACCGAGCCTTTTGAACAATATTTGTTTTGAAAAAATAGAAACCAAGCGGATTATTTTATAACAAAAATTGATAAGACTGTTGATTTTTAGGAATATGTTAATTTAAGATTCTGAATTACATAAACTTCTTTGCTAAAAATCCTGTTAAAGTTAAATTAATTTCAATTGTTTTACATCTTCAAGTTGATTCAATACATCAATCACCGCACGACCGACAGCATGCGCAAGATTAACAGGTACTGCATTGCCGATTTGCTTGTATTGCGAAGACAGCGAACCTGAAAATTGCCATTGATCAGGAAAGGTTTGAATCCGAGCATATTCACGAACGGTCAACGGACGAGTTTCATCAGGATGACAGCGTTCGGTTTGCTTTTGCGCAGGCGCACAGGTTAATGTCAAACTTGGCTCATCCCATGATAAACGCCTTGCCATACCTGTCTTACCACCACCGAGGTAATAGCTTTTCATCATATATTCTTTTTGGATTGGCTCGGGTAAATCACGCCAATAGCCACCTTGAGGTACCATGTCTAAAATTTCAGCTTTGCGCTGTGGATACTTTTGTCCTTGTGATGGTGCGACATCTGTATCGAACAGCTCGCCAGCTTTCAGTGCATCTTTTAAAGTCAACACTTTGTGATAAGGCGAGGGCCATTGAAACTCAGCAAAATGTGCCAAATCATTACGAATGCCAATTAATAATAGTCGCTCACGTTTTTGTGGAACACGGTAGAAAATAGCTTTGAGGACTTTAGGCTCGACTAATGTGTAGCCAAGTTCTGCAATCACATCTTTAATCGCTTGTAACGTGCGTCCATTTTCATGATTGAGCAGACCACGGACATTTTCTGCAATAAAGACTTTGGGTTGAACTTCTTTGATTGCCCGAGCAAATTCAAAAAATAACGTGCCACGTGCATCTTCAAAGCCCATTTTCTTGCCTGCATAAGAAAATGCCTGACAGGGAAAACCACCTGAAATCACATCGACTTGATGTTGATGCGGCGTGAAATCTTGGGCACTAATATCGCCTTGCAGAACATTCCATTCAGGACGATTGGCTTTTAATGTGGCGCAAGCATCTTTGTCTAATTCATTTAAAAGGACAGATTTAAAGCCTGCTTTTTCAAGTCCGATTGCCAAACCACCTGCACCCGCAAACAATTCGATCAATGAATATGGTCGCTTTGGCTTGATCGCAAGTTCTTTGTCCCAATCACTTTGAAACAAGATTTTGGCTTGCTCAAAGTGCATCAGTTGCTCACGATGATAGACACGATAGTTATTATCAGGATGGCGTTGTGGTACGAGTTCGCCATTGTGATCCCAACGACGCAAAGTTTCTTTTGTCACACCTAAAATATCTGCGACTTGAGCAATAGAGAAATAATCGGGTGTCATAAAACCATACCAAAACCTTATATATGGTGATTATAGTATCTTGAATCTCAAGCAGACTCAAACATTATATATGGTTATTTTTCTAAAAATGCTTGCGCAAATATTTTGGCAAAATTTTGCTTATCTTTAATTTCAAAGTTTGGCATAGAAAAGTCATTTTTCATTATTTCTTCAATGACTTGGGGTAAGACTTTGTAGAATTGCTGTAAGGCATTATCGACACCCGTAACCAAAGCATAAAAACTTGCACCATCAATCATACGAATTTTTGGATTAGCAAAACAGCGTGCGCCTTTCTCTTTATCTGATGGTGTAAATTCTTTGTCAAAACGAATTGGTGACTTCGGAATGATCGTCACATAATATGCGGTATAGCCATGATAAGAGCTGGCTTTAGGTGAAATCAAATTATCAAACTCTCGATATAGCGTAACTTGTTTTCCACCTGTTAATGTATTGTACTTATTCTTAATTTCAGCAACAATTTTTTGATCCATACAGACCAAATCACTACCTGCATTTGAACCGACTTTGAGATTTTGCCAACCTTCGACATTGCCTAAAATATCTTGATGTAAATTACCGATATGATTTTGCAAAGTTTTCTGCGCTTGTCGGTTTAACTCTTGTTCTTTCCAATAGGCAAAATTTGCTAAACCAAATGCAGACATTTCAAACAATGAGCCAAAGGGATCAACGACATTCTTATTAAAATTCTGTGGTGCATTTTTCTTGGCAATCAAGCCTTTTTCTAAGACACTTTTGACTGCTTGTTTTAATAAATTATCTGCAATCCACGTAAGATACGCCATTAGTTTCCCCAAATAAAACGGCTATTAAAATGAAAGTCGATAAAATATAGCATATTTATATTAGGAAAAATCTCGCTGATAGGCAGTAGAAAAATGAAAAGAAATTCGAATTGTCCACTAATTTGTTTGTGAGTACCGAACTTCTCGCTAGAGCTTCCCTATCTCCACTCAAATTGTAGTATCATTATTCGATAGCTCCGCTGATTGATTCATCAGCACTCATTGCAAGTTTCGCCAGAGTAAATGGTTCTGATAGTGTTTACTCAAGCATCATATTTTGGAAGTACACATGCCTGATTATCGTTCGAAAACATCAACACATGGTCGTAATATGGCTGGTGCACGTGGCTTATGGCGTGCAACAGGAATGAAAGATGAAGACTTTGGTAAACCGATTATTGCCGTAGTCAACTCATTTACTCAATTCGTTCCGGGTCACGTCCATCTCAAAGATTTAGGTCAGTTGGTGGCTCGTGAGATCGAAGCATCAGGCGGTGTAGCCAAAGAGTTTAATACCATTGCTGTCGATGACGGTATTGCGATGGGGCATGACGGGATGCTGTATTCACTGCCATCTCGTGATTTGATTGCGGATTCGGTCGAGTATATGGTCAATGCGCACTGTGCCGATGCGATGGTATGTATCTCAAACTGTGACAAAATCACACCGGGAATGCTCATGGCGGCGATGTGTCTAAACATTCCAGTGGTATTTGTGTCAGGCGGTCCGATGGAAGCAGGTAAGGTCAAATTCCGTGGTGATGAAAAAGCCATTGACCTTGTTGATGCGATGGTGGTTGCCGCAGATGATAGCTACACCGATGAAGAGGTCGAAGCATTTGAACGTTCTGCGTGCCCAACCTGTGGTTCTTGCTCAGGGATGTTTACTGCTAACTCAATGAACTGTTTGACGGAAGCACTTGGTTTATCACTTCCGGGCAATGGTTCGATCGTGGCAACCCATGCCAACCGTAAAAAATTATTCTTACGTGCAGGTCAGTTGATCGTTGAGCTATGCCGTCGTCATTATGAACAGGACGATTACAGCATCTTGCCTCGTTCGATTGCCACCAAAGCCGCCTTTGAAAATGCGATGACGCTCGATATTGCCATGGGCGGTTCGACCAATACCGTGTTGCACTTGCTCGCCGCAGCGCATGAGGCGGAAGTTGACTTTAGTATGGATGACATTGATGTGTTATCTCGTAAAGTCCCTGTGTTATCTAAAGTTGCCCCTGCGAAGTCTGACGTGCATATGGAAGATGTGCACCGTGCGGGTGGTATTATGTCGATTCTCGGCGAACTTGATCGTGCAGGATTGCTTGATACCTCGGTCAGCACTGTACATGAAAAAACCATGAAAGATGCTCTCGATAAGTGGGACATTATCCGTACTGAAGATCCTACAGTATATGAATTTTTCCGTTCGTCACCGGGTGGTATCCCTACGCAAGTGGCGTTCTCACAAGATCGTTATTATTCAACTTTGGACGGCGACCGTGAAAAAGGCGTGATTCGTAATGCAGAGCATGCGTTCTCACAAGACGGTGGCTTAGCGGTACTTTACGGCAATATCGCACTAGATGGTTGTATCGTGAAAACCGCAGGTGTTGACGAATCAATTCTGAAATTTAACGGTACAGCACGTGTCTTTGAAAGTCAGGATTCAGCGGTTGAAGCGATTCTCGGTGGCAAGATCGTTGCAGGTGATGTCGTAGTGATTCGCTACGAAGGTCCTCGTGGCGGACCAGGTATGCAAGAGATGTTGTATCCAACCAGTTACTTGAAGTCGAAAGGCTTGGGTAAAGACTGTGCGCTGATCACTGACGGTCGTTTCTCAGGTGGTTCGTCGGGTCTATCTATCGGTCACGTTTCACCGGAAGCTGCTGAAGGCGGTGCGATTGCTTTGGTTGAAGATGGCGATACTATTCAGATAGATATTCCAAATCGTACCATTCACCTTGATATTGATGATGCAACGATGGCACATCGTCGTCATATCCAAGAAGATAAAGGCTGGCATCCAGTCGAAGAGCGTAAGCGTAAAGTGTCTAAGTCTTTGAAGATTTATGCGAAGCATTCGACCAGTGCGGCAAAAGGTGCGGTACGCGTTCTTTAAGCTGTTATGATTGATTGAAAATGCACATTGCTCAGGTGATGTGCATTTTTTGCTTTTGAGGCGTTCACTCTCATGCAAAGAATTTTAGCAATGACGTGACTTATATAGTCGAAGAAGTTAATTTCTGATACAAGGCAACCGAACGAAGGTGTACAGATAGTACTGCGAGTGAGGTTAACGCTGTAGCAGGATTTAAGTTCTCTGACTATAATGCTTACACTGGCAAAATTTGACATTCAATACAATTGATACAAATTTTGGCTTGGGATGCGTCCCAAAACCATGAATAATTGTCTGAATTACATGTGTTATTTTAAATTTATTTTTAAGATAATTGTTTAGCTAATAAAACCAATCGTTGTGTTCCATGTCCCATATTTCTGTGTTGTTAAATGAAACTGTTGAAGCTGTATTAGGTGAGAAGCAGTCTGGAATTTTTGTTGATGCGACGTTTGGTCGTGGGGGACATACACGTCAGCTTTTAAATCAGCTTGATCAGGATGCCAAAGTCTATGCTTTTGATAAAGATCCACAAGCCTTAGCAGAAGCACAGAAACTCGCCGAAGAAGATGCACGTTTCCAGATTATCCATGCCAGTTTTGCCGATATTAAAGATGCGCTTGCTGAATTGGGTGTGACTGCTGTAGATGGTATCATGGCTGATTTGGGTGTGTCGTCGCCACAGCTTGATCAAGCTGAGCGTGGTTTTAGTTTTATGCACAATGGTCCTCTCGATATGCGAATGGACAACTCGCAAGGACTCACCGCAGGGCAGTGGCTACTGGAAGTCGATGAAACCGAGCTGGCCAATATTATTTTTAAATATGGTGAGGAGCGTTATAGCCGACGCATTGCCAAAGCGATTAAAAATGCAGGACAGATCGACACCACGGCGCAACTGGCTGAAATCGTCAAAGTCGCTCATCCAAAATGGGAAAAGCATAAACACGCAGCCACACGGACTTTTCAAGCGATTCGGATTTTTATCAATCGTGAGCTCGATGATGTGGAGCAGTTTTTACCGCAAGCGGTTGAATTATTAAAACCCAATGGTCGCCTTGCGGTGATTAGTTTTCATTCTTTGGAAGACCGTTTGATTAAACAATTTATCCAAAAAGAATCGACTTTGCCTGAACAGGATTGGGGTGCGGTACTTTCGCAAACAACGCAAAAAGACACAAGACGCTTAAAGAAAATTGCACGTATTGCACCAAGTACAGTGGAAGTCAAAGAAAATCCACGTTCACGTAGTGCATGGCTTCGAGTGGCAGCACGTGTGGAGATGCGTGAGGAGCAAGTATAAATGGCGACATTACAACCACAGCGTAAACAACAAAACAAACAACAGATCAAGCCGAATCAATCCGCTGAAAACTTTGGCAAAGCTTCTGCGAGTAAACTGCTCAATGCAGAGTTTTTACAAGAAAAATCCATGCTGCAAAATATTGCCATTATTTTTGTATTACTCGTCGCAGTGATGGGTAGTGCCTTTATGGTGGTGCATCAGGTATTTAAATATCGTTATGATTATCGTGGCTTTACCAAACTGATGCAGGAAAAAGATAATCTTAATGCGGAGTGGGGGCGTTTGCTAATCGAGCAACAGACCTTTGGTGCAACGGCGCAGATTGGTAGCCGAGCCGTGACACAGCTTCGTATGTTTTCACCGCCTGCATCACAAACTGTGGTGATCGCAGGGAATCAATTGGCAACAGAGAAAATTGCGCTAGGCGAATCGCAACTTGGTCAGGGAAATGTGCCATGAACGACTTCAAGACTGATGCAAAATTGATGCAAAATTGATGCAAAATTTTAAATAGGATTGGAATTCACTGACACGACTTAAATGAATTGGATGAATTCAATTCTGCACAGTATTTCAAGTAAACTAAGCAAGATTGGGAAAATAAGGCAACATGGCGTTGAAATCACAAAAAGGCAAAAATAAACGAAAGGCGGTGGTCGCCAAGCCAACTCTTGCGCAAGATATGTGGCGTTTTCGTCTGCTGTGGATTGCTGTATTTGTCGCCTTTGTCTTGCTCATTGGCCGTGCGTTTTGGGTGCAAATTATTGAAAGTAAGTTCTTACAAGAACGAGCCGATGCCAAGATTCTATATACCGAAAAAGTCCAAGCGATGCGTGGTGTGATCAATGATCGTAATGGTGTGCCACTGGCGATTAGTACACCAGTGATGACTTTGGTGATCGACCCAACAGACTATTATCAAGCACAAAAGCTGAATCAGGAAAATATTGCCGAAGGCAAAAAGCCAAGCCAGAAAAATTTCGACTTAGATGCGCTTGCCAAAGCCGCTGGTGTGGATGCAAGTAAGCTGAAAAGTGATGTAAAACGTCGTGAGCGTACACGTTACGTCGTGATCAAACGTCAAGTGCCACCTGCCAAAGCGCAAGCCATTTTGGATCAAAACTTCCAAGGGGTGTACACCGAAAAAACCTACAAACGCTACTATCCTCAACCACAGCCGAATGCACAAATCATTGGTGTGACCAATAGTAATGGTCTAGGCATCGAAGGCTTGGAGATGCAACTGAATAAGCGTCTTGCAGGTGTCAATGGTGAACAGCGAATTTTGCGTGATCGTCGGGGTAATCGCCTGAAAGTTGAAGAAGTGTTGACTCAAGGGCAAGCAGGGGAAAATATTCAGCTCAGTATCGACTCACGACTACAATATATTATGTATCGTGAGCTGACTGCTGCGGGTGTGGCGAACAATGCACGTTCTGCAACGGCGATCGCTGTCGATGTCAAAACAGGTGAAATTTTGGCGATGAGCAGTTGGCCATCGTATAACCCGAATAATCCAAAAAGCTTTACCAATAAAGATGCCATGCGTAACCGTGGTGCGATCGACTCGTTCGAGCCGGGTTCGACCATGAAGCCATTGACAGTGATGATGGCATTAGAAACAGGTAAATATAAGCCTGAAACAGTAATTAATACCTCACCAGGCTATATGCGAGTAGGTAATCATACCATTCGAGATACGCATAATTACGGTGCGCTGAATCTCGGTGGGATTGTGATCAAGTCTTCTAACGTCGGTGTATCAAAGATTGCCTTGTCTGTACCGTATGAAACTTTACCACTGTTTTATCAGCGTCTTGGTTTTGGTCAAAAGTCTGCAGTGAAGTTCCCCGGTGAAAGTTCAGGTTTGATCTTGCCACGCAGTAAGTGGAATGTATCGGAAGTCGCCACCATGTCCTATGGCTATGGTCTAAATGCGACGGTGTTACAGCTTGCACAATCTTATGCGATGATCGCCAATCACGGACAAAAAGTGCCTTTGACTTTATTTAAAGTAACTGAGCCACCAAAAGCCGAGCAAATGGTTAAACCTGAAATTGCCGATACGGTATTGCAAATGCTCGAAGGCGTGACTCAACCGGGTGGTACAGCACGTCAGGCGGTGATTCCTGGCTATCGTGTCGGGGGGAAAACAGGTACAGCGCATAAACTGCGTGCCGATCGTAAAGGTTATTCGCAAAATGAGTATCGTGCGCTGTTTGCAGGGGTTGCACCAATCAGTAATCCACGGATTGCGATGGTGGTGGTGGTGGAAAATCCGCAAGGCAAATATTACGGTGGTCTAGTTGCTGCACCTGTGTTTGCCAAGATCATGCAAGAGTCATTGCGTTTGCTCAATGTACCTCTAGATCGTCCGCTTGAAACTGCGACTGCACCATAATAGGAGAGCCCAACGATGAGCACATTGCAACAGATTTGGACGGGTGAAATTGCTTCTCTTACAGCGAATGTGGATTTGCCAAAATGGACGAATGACACTTTTTCAGGTTTTCAATTAGACAGCCGTAAAGTGCAAATAGGTGATATTTTTATTGCACTACAAGGCGTGAATAATGATCTTGAAAAGACCCAGCACTATATCAATGGCGCACTAGAAAAAGGTGTAATCGGCGTATTGACCGAAGTTCAAGTGCCTGCACATGAAAAAGTGCTGTATCTGCCACAATTACGTCAAATTCTCGGATTATTACAGCAACAGCTCTTACAGTCGAAAGCACCGATTGAATTAGCAGAAGTCGTCGCAGTCACTGGCACTAATGGTAAAACTACGGTTTCACGATTGATTGCAGAATTATTGACGATGCTTGGTCAAGCTACTGCCGTGATGGGCACCACAGGCAATGGTATTTTACCGAATCTACAAGCCTCGACGCATACCACACTGGATGCTTTGCATTTACAGCAATCCTTTTATGATTACAGCTTGCAAGGTGCACGTTATTTAGCACTTGAGGCGAGTTCGCATGGTTTAGCGCAAGGACGATTGGCAGGCATGCCGATTGCCGTTGCTGCATTTACCAACTTGAGCCGTGATCATTTGGATTATCACAAAACTTTAGAAAATTATGCTGAAGCGAAAGCGATGTTGTTTGATTTTCCAAGTTTAAAGCATGCAGTCATCCATCAAGATGATGAGTTTGCAACATTGATGATCGAGCATGCCAAAAATAATCCTGCTCAGCCGAACATCGTGACTTATAGCATACGTCATGAGGATGCAGATTATTATTTGAGAGATGTGCAATTTAGCCTTGAAGGTGCAAGCTTTACTTTACATTGTGCAAATGGCGAATTTCAGGTCAATAGCCCACTGCTTGGATGCTTTAATGTGGAAAATGTCTTAGCAGCGATCATCTGTGTGGAAAAACTCGGCTATACATTGGCGGATATTGTGCCTTTGGTCGCAAAGCTAAAAGGCGCACCAGGTCGCATGCAAGTTATTGCTGACCAAGGGCGATTGTTTATTGTGGATTATGCGCATACGCCAGATGCTTTGGCGCAAGTATTACAAAGTCTAAAAGCCCATGTCGAGCATCAGCTTTGGGCGGTGTATGGTTGTGGCGGTGATCGAGATCGAGGCAAACGTCCAGAGATGACCCAAGCTGCGATCGATTGTGCTGATCAAGTACTGATGACCACAGATAACCCACGTACGGAAGACCCATTACAAATTTTTGCCGATATGAAAGCCAATTTAGCAGATCAAATCGTCAATGCTGAACATTTCCATGAAATTCATGATCGCCGTGAAGCGATTAAGTTTGCAGTTAGGCACGCCAAACAAGGTGATATTGTGGTGATTGCAGGCAAAGGACATGAAAATTATCAAGAAATTGATGGGGTGCGGCATTGGTTTGATGATGTGGTCGAAGTCGAGTCGGCAATCAAGGCACAACCTCACCAGCCACATAGCTATCCCGCTGAATAATCATTGATCAAGATTTAAGGAACATCGCATCACATGCATACGTCAACTACCAGTACCAGCCGTCTTGATCCGTGGACTATTCAAGATTTACGACGTGCAACACAAGGCGTTTGGCATCAAGGCATTCAGCCTAAAGAAAGCCAGTCGAAAGAAAGTATTCAGCGTATTGTCACCGATTCACGAGAGGCGACAGTTGGCGATGCTTTTTTAGCACTGAAAGGTGAGCGTTTTGATGCACATGATTTTGTCGAAAAAGTGGCGATGCAAAACGCAAGTTGTGTGATTGTTGAGCGTGCCATTAACGGTGTGAATATTCCGCAGTTGATTGTTGCAGATACTCGGTTAGCCTTGGGGCATTTGGGTGCATATCGCCGTCAGCAATGTGTTGATTTAAAAGTCGTTGCATTGACGGGCAGTAGCGGTAAAACCACTACCAAAGAAATGCTTGGTAGTATCTTCTCTCGGCTCGGCGAAACCTTAGTCACCCGTGGCAATCTAAATAATGATCTCGGTGCGCCAATCATGTTGTTGGAACTGCGTGCTGATCATCGTTATGCTGTGATAGAGCTTGGTGCAAGTCATATTGGTGAGATTGATTATACCAGTCGCTTGGTACAACCCGATGCCGCAGGGATTTTGAATATTGGCACAGCACATTTGGGCGAGTTTGGTGGGCGTGATGCGATTTGCAAAGCAAAATCAGAGATTTATGCCCATATCAAAAATAAGGGTACGGCGATTATTCCTGCCCAAGATGATTATGCAGCGCAAATTCTAAACACTGTGAATGATGTGGCGAATGGTCGTGCGCAGATTCGCTTTGGTCAAGGTGGTGATGTTTATGCCACGGAGATTGAGATTTTAGCGCAATCTTCACGATTTACTTTAAATACGCCAAAGGGCAGTGTACAAATCGACTTACCTTTTGCAGGTGCGCATAATGTGCAAAATGCTGAAGCAGCGACCAGTTTTGCATTGGCAATGGGCGTGTCTTTAGAGGATATTGCGATTGGTTTGCAACAGGCGACAGGTGCAAAAGGGCGACTCAATTTTATTGAAAAAGATCAAACCTTGTTTATTGATGACACCTATAACGCCAATCCAAACTCGATGCGAGCGGCAGCACAAGTTTTGCTCCAACAGCAAGGCATCAAAGTCATGGTGATGGGTGATATCGGTGAATTGGGTGATGATGCAGAGATTGAGCATCAGAAGCTCGGACAGGATTTGGCACAGCTCAAACTTGACTATGTCATTGCAGTGGGTGAGTATGCACCTGCGGTTGCTAGAGGTGCAGATGTGTCACATTGCTATGCTTTTGCAACACAAGATGAAGCGCAAGTGCGCCTTGAACAAATTATTCAACAACATCAACCACAGCCAGTGAGTTTGCTGTTCAAAGGGTCTCGTTATACCCATATGGAGCATCTCTTGGACGCATTGATGGAGAAATTATAAATGCTGTTATGGCTCTTTGATTTACTTGCGAATTATCATGACTCATTTCGTGTATTTCGTTATTTGACCTTGCGTACCTTGCTAAGTGTATTGACCGCATTGGGGATTGGTCTATTGCTTGGACCGATGATGATTCGCAAATTGCGTGCTTTGAAATATGGTCAAGCGGTCAGTAGCTACGCACCTGAAAACCATGCAGCGAAGATGGGTACACCGACGATGGGTGGTGTACTGATTTTGATGTCGATTGGAATTAGTACCTTGCTCTGGGCTGATTTAAGCAATCCTTATGTATGGATCGTACTCGGTGTGATGGTCATCTTCGGTGCTGTGGGTTGGGCGGATGACTGGATTAAAATCCGTTATAAAGACAATGCAGGCTTACCTGCACGCAAAAAGTTCTTTTGGACATCGGTGGGTTCGCTTGGCGCAGGGATTGGCTTGTACTGTATTGCACAGATGCAGACTGACCCAGTGCTTACGTCCAATATGCTCGATTTACTCATTCCATTTTTTAAGAATTTGAGTATTCCGTTTTCTGTGATTCCATTTGGTATTGCCTTTATCATCTTTACCTATTTGGTGATTAACGGTGCATCCAATGCGGTGAATTTGACTGATGGTTTAGATGGTTTGGCGATTATGCCAATCGTGCTTGTTGCAGCAGGTCTAGGTGTATTTGCTTATCTATCAGGTGATGTGCGCTTTGCCAATTATTTACATATTCCTTATGTCAAATATACTTCTGAACTGGTGGTGATCTGTGCGGCGATGATCGGTGCAGGACTGGCATTCCTGTGGTACAACGCCCATCCTGCGCAAGTGTTTATGGGCGATGTCGGTGCGCTATCGCTTGGTGCGATGTTGGGTACGATTGCGGTGATGGTACGTCAAGAGATCGTCTTTGCGATCATGGGCGGTGTGTTTGTCATGGAAGCGATATCAGTATTCTTGCAAATTGGCTCACTGCGGATGCGTAACAAGCGTGTATTTTTAATGGCACCGCTTCATCATCATTATGAAAAGCAAGGTTGGAAAGAAACCCAAGTGGTGATTCGTTTTTGGATTATTACTATTATTTTAGTTGTCTTGGGTTTAATGACTTTAAAATTACGTTAAACAATTTTTGTTTAAAGGAGCCAGCACTGCTGGCTTTTTTATTCAGATTAACCGTTATTGTGGAAAGTAAAATATGTCTGAGCTGTTGATGTGTCCAATCTGCCGAGAAGCTTTGCATCTCGATGGAAAAACGTGGCAATGCGTGAATCGGCATAGCTATGACCAAGCCAAGCAAGGTTATGTCAATCTGCATGTGGTACAGCATAAAAACAGCAAGAGTCCAGGAGATACCCCTGATGCGGTGGCGGCACGTCGTCGATTTCTACAAACAGGTGCATATCAGCCTTTACAGCAAGCAGTCAGCGAATTATTACAATCTATTTCTGCGAAAACACTGTTAGATATTGGCTGTGGTGAGGGTTATTACACGCAAGCGATGGCAGACGTTGTACCACAAGTGGTCGCTGTAGATATTGCCAAAAGTGCGGTACAAACCGCTGCCAAGCAATCACAGCATGGCAATGAGAATAAGAATAATAAAACGCAAGAAATAACATGGGTGGTCGGGACAGGCGCAATGCTTCCTGTACTTGATCAATCGATGGATGTCTGTACCAGTCTATTTAGTCCATTGCCTAAAATGGAAATGCTTCGAGTGTTAAAGAAAAGTGGTAATCTCATCATCGCTACACCTGCACCACAACATCTATTTGCCATGCGTGAAGCTTTATTTGATGAAGTCAAAGCGCATGAGCCTGATAAATTCCTTGCACAAATGGCACCTGAATTTTCACTCGTATCTAAACAAATTATCACCACAGATTTAAATCTTGATCAAAACCAATTAAAAGATCTCATCGCCATGACACCGTATGCGTGGAAAGCCAAAGCAGACAAACGACAAGCCCTAGAAGCGCAGTCATCATTTCAAATCAGTGCGTCATTTTGTTTATTTTTACTGCAAAAGTGCGTAGATTAAACGCTCAGGTTTTCATAAATACTCTAGGGATAGTGCGGTCGCCATGCTTAAATTTTTGCAAAGTTTTAAAAGTTTACCTTCGGCGTGGTTGCTTGCAGTGCAATTGATGATGCTGTTTACCGCACCTTTAACCCATCAGATATTTAACCATCATGCTTTTGCATGGTTTTTGGGTACATTGGCGCTATTGATGGTGGCGCAGATTATTCGAGTCACGGCGATTTATACGGTGATCGGGATGATCTGTGTGATTCCTGCCCTAGTATTGTCGCTTGCCGTGATGCTCGGTGCGGATTCACCAAATATCTTGATTACAGCGCATTTATTTGAGGCTTCGGCGTATCTTTGTGCTGCTTATGGCTTGACCCGTTATATGTTTGATGACCGTTATCTGACTCGGGATGAGCTGTTTGCGGCGGCAAGTGTGTTCACGCTTTTGGTTTGGGCGTTTGCCTTTATGTACAGTGCGTGTCAGCTTTGGGATGTGAATAGTTTTAATTTGGAAAATGGTCAAGCACGCTCATGGGTGGATTTGATATTTATTAGCTTTAGTGTGCAGACAGGCACAGGTCTCAGCGATATCGTGCCACAAAGTGATATGGCACGTGTGCTAGTGTCTTTGCAGATGTTTGGCGCAGTGATGTATTTGGCGTTGATCGTATCTCGATTGATCGCCTTACAATATATTCGCCATGTTCCAAGGAAAAAAGAGTAAAACCTACCATTTAAAACAATAAGCTAAACATAAGAAATTCAATAAGAAGGTTTTAGCAAAAGATTCAAATAGTGGATTCAAGAAAAATGATTCAAGACAAGAGATTCAAGACAAGAGATTCAATCACTGGCTTAAACCCATTACTCCGTATCTTGTTGCTGAGACAAAATCAGCTCAATTTCTTCTTGTGCGGCAGCTTGGAGTTTGGTTTTTAGCTGTTGCAAAGTTTGCTCGATATAAAATTCCGCTTCCAGTTCCAATCGAGTCCGTAAGTCTTGATGCTCTGCTGTTGGCGGTGCGTCATGATGTTGAATGCTATTAAATTGTTTAACGTCTTGAGTGTTAAATTGACGCAAACTGTCTAAGTTCGAAGAAGTGCTTTGTTGATGAAGTTCTTGTGCAAGTTGTTGTAGATAGGCATCTTGATGCTGTGCTTGTTGTTGTTCCTGTGCTTCGAGTTCTGCCACTTGTTTGGCTTCGAGCGCACGCTTTTCGGCGAGAGCGTGTTCTAATTCAGCTTGACGCTGACGTTTACGCTCTTCGGCAAGTCGAGCTTGTTCCGCTAAAATTTGCTGTTCCAATTCGGCATAAGCACGCTCAATGACTTTTTTATTTTTTTGTTGTAAAACAGCATCTTGATATTGCCATTTTGAAATATGTTCAGTCGAGTCCAGAAGATCGCAAATGTGATTGAGCTCATCACAAAATGTTTGGCGAACGGCTTCAGGTGTGGCAAGCCAACGCTGGGTAAAGTTTTCACCGACATTTAGTGCCACGATCGACTCCTCTATGTTTGATCATTAAGAAAAATTAACAGCTATAAATTGATGTGATCTTGGCATCGCTTATAACCATTATATTGAAGAATCAGCGCAATATCGACAAGTACTAGAGGTGGATGTGCATATGTTGGGATTAACCTTCGGTTCGACCTACTTTTCTTTCGGGAAAAGTAGGCAAAACCATTTGTCAGTCGCAAACTCGGTCATATACCAAAACCGATCAAATATCTTGAAAAACGTCATTTTACAAAAATTGCTCTGACCTCGAACAATGCGACTGACGTTCTCACGTATCAGATAGCTTTTACTCGTTGGATATTGAACTTAGTCTATTCATTAAATCTTATGTACCGCAGGTTCAATATTATCCGCCCGATAGGCTTTAAATACTTGGCGGGACAAGATTTTTTCCGCTTCATTATGCCCGACTATTTCGATTAAATGTAGTGTGCCGTGCTTGATTTCTGTTAAATCCAAAGCCTGCCCTGTGAGATTAATACAGACTTCACTGTGTCGTGGCGGAGGATTACAACTAATCAGAATCGGCGTGTTTGACCAATTATGCTGTGCATCGGTTACATTTTTAGTATCTTCAATCAGAAGATGTGGCACAAAACTGGTCGCTGAAAATGTCCAAAGTTGATCATCCAAATGCTGAGCTTGCGCCGTATCACGGCAATAAATCCAAATAGGATGTTTGTGATAAATTTGCTGACACAAACGACAGACCACATCGGTCTGCGTTTGCGAAGACTTTTCAACTAAGTAAAAACTAATTTTCATTCAATTTTTACAGTATTAATTGCTGACACGATTGGCAAGGAATTGCATCAACAGCGGTACTGGACGACCTGTTGCGCCTTTCTGTGCGCCTGAAAGCCATGCCGTACCTGCAATATCCAAATGTGCCCAACGATAGTCACGGGTAAAGCGTTGCAAGAAGCACGCAGCGGTGATCGCACCTCCATAAGGTCCACCGATATTCCCCATATCTGCAAATGGCGAATCTAACAATTCTTGATAATCATCCATCACAGGCAAGCGCCATACACGGTCAAAGGACTGCTCGCCTGCATCAATCAAGGCTTGCGAAAGTTCATTGTCAGGGCTAAATAGACCTGAAAGCACTTTACCGAGTGCCACTACGCAAGCACCTGTTAAAGTTGCAATATCAATCACCAGTTCAGGCTCATAACGTGCGATATAGGTCAAGGTATCGCAGAGTACCAAGCGACCTTCGGCATCGGTATTCAGTACTTCGACGGTTTGACCGCTCATGGTGGTGACGATATCGCCTGGGCGAGTCGCATGACCTGACGGCATATTTTCCGCACAAGCCAGCGCACCAACCACGTGAATTGGTAATTTGCTTTCACATAAAGCACGCATCACACCAAGCACGGTTGCTGCACCACACATATCGAATTTCATTTCGTCCATGGTCGCCGCAGGTTTCAGTGAAATACCTCCTGTGTCAAAGGTCACACCTTTGCCGACGAGGACAACAGGTTTTTGATTTTGTTGCGCATTGTACTCAAGCAAGACGACACGTCCTGAACGCTCCGAGCCTTTACTCACCGCTAAGAACGCATTCATTCCGAGGTCAGCCATTTGTTGTTCATTCAGCACAATCACGTTGAGCAAATCTGGAAATTCACCTGCAAGTTTCAAAGCCTCATCAGCGAGATATTCAGGGAAACAGACATTGCCAGGGGTATTACCAAGATGGCGAGTGAAATGCTGACCTTTTTGAATGGCTTGGAGCAAAGTCAGTTGTGCGCTAACGAGCGAGGTTTGTTCAGCAAAGAATTGGATATTTTTTAAGGTGATTTCTGATTTTTTCGTTTTGAATTGATCATAGGCATAATTCGCTTGAGTCAAAGCTAATGCAAATTGGTAATGCAATGTTTCAGGTAAATTGCTGAGATCAATGGTGATGGTTTCAGCGAGTTTTTGCGTGGCTTTGACAATGCTTTGCGCGAGCTTTTGCAGTTTTGTGCCGTTTAATTGTTCAACGTCACCGATGCCAACCAAAAATAGTTGAGGGAAAGCTTCACTTTGCGCATAGACAGGGTGCAGTTGGTTGAACTTGCCTTCAAATTGACTGAGTTCTAGCCATTGTTCGAGTTGGTTGATTTGACTGGATTGTAATTGATCTGCAAGATTATTATCGTCATTTTTATTTTCTTGGATCAAACGAATGACAGGTTGCACTTTAATTTCAGGCGATAGTAGATCGGTTATTAAGCTTAGTTTCATAAAGTCATCATTATCCTTAGTAGTCATCAGCTTTGATGAGATTTGTGTAAGTGGTGCAACAATATCACCATAATATACCGCTTTATTGAAGCACTGCAAAATAGCACTGGGGCTGACATTCAGGTAAACTAGCACAATTTATGCGTCGTCTGTGGACGCATCGCATGATCCATAAATTTTTGGGAATTTGCCTTTGATTATTACACGTTATTTGGTCAAGCAAGTGGTGACAACCTCATCAGTCGTTGTGGCATTGCTGACCTTAGTGATGCTCGGCGGTCGCTTGATCAAATACTTTGGTGTTGCTGCGCAAGGGCGTATGGATGCAGGGATTTTATTTAGCATCATTGGTTATCGTTTACCTGAATTTTTGACTTTAATTTTGCCACTTGGTTTTTTTGTTGGCTTAATGTTGGTATTTGGACGTTTGTATGTCGATCATGAGATGGCGGTGCTCAATGGGAGTGGTGTCAGTCGTGGGCAGTTGGGGCGAAAATTATTACCACTTGCTACAATCATCATGGCGATACATGTTGCTTTGATGCTATGGATCGCACCGTGGGGGAACCGTTCTTTTGATCATCTCACCACAACGCAAGCCGTGCGCAGTGGCTTTGACATGGTGCGTCCAAAAGAGTTTATTTCTAGCGGTGTGTATACCATCTATGCAGGTGACTTGACTGAAGATCGTCGCAGTTTAAAAGACATTTTTTTCTATCAAAAAGCTAAAAAAGCAGGGCAACCTGATGTGATTATACTCGCCAAAGAAGCACGTCGTGTTGCAGCGGAAAATGATCAAGCCAGTATTGTTGACCTGTATCAAGGAAGACGCTATAGCTTCGTTCCTGGGCAACCAAAATATTTACAGGCAGAGTTTGAAAGCTATCGCTTACGTCTTGAGCCTGAAGATGACGATGAAATTGTGGCGCAGCGCATCGAATCAATGACCATGTCCCAACTATGGCAACGCCGTGGGCAAAGTGATGTGGTGATGAGTGAGCTAGGCTGGCGAATATTTGCGCCGTTCGTGATTCTGTTAGCGTTATTACTTGCTGTGCCCTTGTCAGAGGTCAGTCCACGTCAAGGACGTTATTATCGCTTATTCCCTGCGATTATGATCTTTGCCAGTTTGATCGTGGCACTTATGGCGGTGAAGACACGGATGACCAAAGGTGAACTTGGAATTTGGGCATTTCCTGCGATTCTCATGATTTATACTGTGGTTGGCTTATTCTTTGCAAAAAAGCACAAACTTACGCCAAAAATTAAAAAGCATTTACGAGGAGCGAGCTAATATGTTGTCACGTCGTATACTCGCTCGTCATGTCATCAAAGCAGCTGGTGTTGCGATGATTGGTGCTACAGCGATTTTATTATTATTACAAATGTTGTTCGGCTATCTCGCAGAGCTTGGTGAGCTGAACGAGCATTACAACGCATGGCAAGCTTTTCAGTATATTCTGTGGGATGCGCCGAGCAAATTGCTTGAACTATTACCGATCGGTGCATTGATCGGTTCGGTTGTCGGCTTGGGGACACTTGCTTCGAATAGCGAATTGGTGGTGATGCGTGCTTCAGGGGTAAGCCTGTGGCGCATCGTCGGTTGGGTAATTCGCCCTGCATTACTCTTAATCGTCGTGTCTTTTGCGCTCAGTGAATGGGTCATTCCTTATAGCAATGAACAAGCCAAAGCTGCTCAAAAGGAAAATTATCGCGCATCACTCGGTGAAGTGAGGGGCTATTGGACACGAGAAGGGCAACGCTTTGTACATATTGATTATGCCAATGCAGGCGGACATTTGCGCAATGTGCAAGTGATTGACTTCGATGATAATTACCGCATTGTTTCGACCATTAATGCCGAAGAAGGGCGGTTTAAAGATAATCAAAATTGGACACTCTCAGGTATCAAACAAATTGATATTTTCCCTGAAGGTCATGCACAAAAAACGACACGAACCGAGGAAAGCCTACCTTTAGCACTACAGCCGAAATATGTGCATATGGTGACAGTAAATCCTGAAGATCTTGCGCCAAGTCAATTGATCAGCTTTATGAGCTATATGGATGAATATAGCCAAGTGCCGAAGAAATATGAGCTCGCTTTTTGGAAAAAACTCACCTCACCTTTGGCTTTGATTGCTTTGGTGGTGATTGCTTGTTCGTTTATCTTTGGACCACTGCGTCAACAGTCGATGGGCTTTCGCTTGGTGATCGCACTATTTGTTGGCTTAGGGTTCTATTATTTACAGGATTTCTTAGGTTACGCCAGTTTGATTTATAGTCCATCGGCGGCGTGGTTTGTGCTGTTGCCTATTTTTATGATTTTGGGTGCAGGTGCATTTTTGTTGCATCGGGTGCGTTAACTTCAGATGCGTGCTTGCATTTGGTAAGTTGGCTCTTGCATCAACAGCCCAAGCAGTCGCCAAATGAACAGTATTTGGCGGATGAATTTGTTGTAGAAATTGCGTAAAATTACGTCGATAAAAGACGATGTAAAGATTAAACAGGTGAGATGAAGTCATGGCGGATGTAGCAACACATAAAGTTCCCCACGTTTTGGTGATTATGGATGGCATTGGTCATCGTGAAACGGTGGAAGATAATGCGTTTTTGGCGGCAAAGACACCAAATCTAACGGCAATGAAGCAAAATCATCCGCATAGTTTAATCTCAGGCTCAGGCGAAGATGTTGGCTTGCCTGATGGTCAGATGGGCAACTCTGAAGTTGGACATATGAATCTTGGCGCAGGGCGTGTGCTCTATCAAGACTTTACTCGGATTACCAAAGACATTCGCACAGGGGACTTCTTCGAACATGAAGTCTTAGTCGATGCGGTAGAAAAAGCCAAAGCGACAGGTGGTGCAGTACATATCATGGGATTGCTTTCACAAGGTGGCGTGCACTCGCATGAAGATCAAATCGAAGCCATGTGTGAATTGGCATTGAAACGTGGCGCAACCGTTTATCTGCATGCGTTCCTTGATGGTCGTGATACACCGCCAAGAAGTGCTGAGCCAAGCTTAAAACGCTTTGATACTTTATTTGCGCAGTATCCAAATCAAGGGCGTATTGCCACGATGATTGGTCGCTACTTTGCCATGGATCGTGATAATCGTTGGGATCGTGTTGAGCAGGCTTATCGTCTATTGGCCGAAGGCGAAGCATTACGTGTCGTAGACAGTGCGGTGGATGGTTTAAATCAAGCCTATGCTGCAGATGAAAGTGATGAGTTTGTCAAAGCAACTCGTATCGGTGAACTGGCAACCATCAAAGATGGTGATAGTATTGTCTTTATGAACTTCCGTGCCGATCGTGCCCGTGAACTGACCCGTGCTTTCGTAGAAAAAGAATTTGCAGGCTTTGAACGCAAAACCCTGCCGAACTTAGCTAAATTCGTGATGCTTACACGTTATCAAGCGACCATTGACGCACCTGTTGCGTATATGCCTGAAGAATTGAAAAATTCAATCGGTGAATATTTATCTGATTTAGGTAAAACCCAACTGCGTATCGCTGAAACTGAAAAATATGCGCATGTGACTTTCTTCTTTAGTGGCGGTCGAGAAGACGAATATGAAGGTGAAACACGTATTCTCGTGCCATCGCCAAATGTTGCAACGTATGATCTACAGCCTGAAATGAGTGCCTATGAAGTCACTGACAAGCTTGTTGATGCGATTAATTCAGGTGCATATGATCTGCTCATCGTGAATTATGCCAATGGTGATATGGTTGGTCATACAGGTGTATTCGATGCGGCGGTCAAAGCAGTTGAAGCGGTCGATAGCAGTCTAGGACGTGTCTATGAAGCTGTGATGTCGAATAAAGGGCATATGATTGTCACTGCCGATCATGGTAATGTCGAGCAAATGCAAGACTACGACAGTGGTCAGGTGCATACGCAACATACAACAGAGCACGTGCCATTTATCTATGTCGGACCGACTTCGGCAACGATTGCTGAAAAAGGTATTTTGGCAGATGTGGCACCGACCTTACTGAACCTGATGAATATTCCTGTGCCAACAGAGATGCAGGGGCGTAATCTCATTACTTTGGCTTAAATCGCTGATTTAAGGTGTCGTATCAAAGAAGTTCGCTTTAGCTACTCATTGTGATGAATTGTTAAAGCGACTTACGTGCAGAATAATAATATTGAGTCGATTACATATTTCAGTTGATGTGATCGACTTTTACAGACACTATCAAGGATTGAATTGCGAGAAATCGCCACTGCATAGGACGTGAATATGCCCAACACATCACCACTAATCTTAGTTTTGCTGATGACAGTCTGTGGTGTGTTTCCAAGCTCTGCATTGTGGGCGCAAAGTGATGCAACGCAGAATAATCCTCAGCCTGATAAAGGACTGAATACAAATTCTAATGATGAGGATTTTCGAACTGCGCAGAACGATGTGAGTCAAAGTATAGATGATCAGCTCAGCCTTGACGAAGAAGAGCTCTCAAATCAACCTGATGATGCGAATATCGAAGATATTCCGATTGATCAAATTCGCCAGTTTGTAGAAACTTTCCAATTAGTCAAAAAGAACTATGTGGATAATGTATCGAATGATCAACTGTTCGAGCAGGCGAGTCATGGTCTATTAGAAGGACTAGATCCCTATTCACGCTATCTCAGCAATGAACAATATCAACAACTGATGCAATTTACCGAAGGGCAGATTGCAAAAATTCCATTTCAGTTAGTTTACGTTCCTGAACAACATCAATGGCAAATCAGCGGTATTGCCAATGGTTCCGATGCCTATGAACTCGGCTTACGTAATGGCGAAGTGGTGGAAAGAATAAATAATAATGCTGTGCAATATTTGGATCAACGTACTGTCGATAGTTTGCTTACAGGGTCGCTCGGTAGTATCGTCAAGTTGAAAATCAAACGTGGTAATCGTTCGGTGGTTGCCGATGTCGTCCGGGATCAACAGCTGAACTATGATGTTGAACCGTATTTGACCGATGAGCGTATATTGGTTTTAAAAATTAAAGCTTTTCAGCAAGATACTGTGCAACAAATCCAACATTTCTTAAATATTTATCAGCAACGTACCGCAATTCGTGGTGTGATGATTGATCTTCGAGATAATCCAGGCGGCTTGCTTTCTTCGGCAGTTGAGCTTGCGGATTTGTTTTTGGAAAAAGGTTTAATTGTCAGTACCAAAGGGCGTATTGAGGCGAATCAACAATTCCAAGCTTTAGCCAGTCAAAATCCAGTGACTTATCCTGTGGCAATTTTACAAACTCGCTTTTCAGCTTCTGCTGCAGAAGTCTTCTCAGCAGCATTGAAAGAAAACCAAAGAGCGACTGTATTTGGTGAAACCAGTTATGGCAAAGGTGCTGTGCAAAAGCTTTTTCCATTACAACAAGGCGCAGTGCAATTGACCGTATCGCATTATTTCACCCCAAATGGTCAGATGATCGAAGGCAAGGGTGTTGAAGTCGATCGCAAACTGAATATGAGCGATCTACAGACAGATCGTCAGATTCAAGATGAAGCGAGTAGTCAGTTTGGTCGCATGATTCCTTAAAGGTCGAATTTTATATCAACTGCAACGCTTCGTGTTCTAAATGAAAAAGCTTTTTCTAATGAAACCTGAGTTCGATGAATTGTGTCGTGTATAGTATTGAAAAGCAGAGAATTTTAGGCAAGGTCTTGCGGTTTATACTCGTATTTCGGGATAAACCTTCGGTTCGACCTACTTTCTTTTCGGGGAAAGTAGGCAAAGCCATTTGTCAGTCGCAAACTCGGTCATACACTAAAATTTATCCAATGCCTTGAAGAACGTCACTTTGCGAAATTTATCCTGTCCTCGAACAATGCGTCTGACGCTCTCACGAATCAGACAATTTTTACTCATCTTATGTCGCACTGAGGTTAATGAAGCAAAAAAATACAGAAAACGACGTGCATTATTCCTCTTCATCACTATCGAGTTCAAACTTTTTCAAACGATAACGCAAAGATCGGAACGTCATACCAAGCTTTTTCGCTGCAAGTGTGCGATTCCAATGTGTTGCATCAAGCGCCTGAATAAGCAGACGTTTTTCAATCTCTGCCAAGTATTCTTCTAAGCCTTCTTGAGGAAGCCCTGATTTGCCAAGTTTTGGTAATTCGGGTTGATTTGATGCTTGCACTGACCCTGTAGGATTTGAGCTGATCGGCGACTCAGTGAGATCAGCGCTGTTACTGCTAGCAAGCTGTCTTAAGCCTTGAATATGCTCACTGCGAATAATTTCACCATCGCATAAAGTAACCGCTCGTTCCATCACGTTGCGTAACTCACGCACATTTCCTTCATAGTAGCCTGTAAGTAAATGCGCTTTTGATGTATTCGACAATTGCATTGGTTCCAGTTGCCAATCCTGACAAATCTGCTTTAAGAAGTGCTCAGCGAGGATAATGATGTCGTTGCCACGCTCACGAAGTGGCGGAATATTGACTTCAATAACATGAATACGGAAAAATAAATCTTGGCGGAATACGCCTGTTTGCAACATCTCTGCAAGATTTTTATGTGTTGCGCTCAGAATACGAATATCAACGCTGATTTCTTGATCGCTACCGACAGGGCGGATTTTTTTCTCTTGAATCGCTCGAAGCAGTTTCACTTGCATAGCGAGTGGCAAATCGGCAATTTCATCTAAAAACAGTGTGCCGTTATGTGCCGCTTGAAACAGTCCAACTTTGTCTTGATGCGCACCTGTGAAACTACCTTTTTTATGCCCAAAAAACTCGCTTTCCATCAGTTCTTGTGGAATCGCACCACAGTTTACTGGGACGAAAGGTCCTTCGTTACGATTGCTAAGCTGATGAATCAGTCGTGCGACGACTTCTTTACCTGTACCTGATTCACCTGAAATATAAACAGGTGCTTGTGAGCGAGAAAGCTTGCGCAGCGTGCGCTTTAGATTTTGCATCACTTCAGATTGACCAAGCAGTAACTGATCTTCAATCTGCAAATCTAATGAAGAAATTGGATTGATATTACTATCTAAGGCGTGGGAGAGTAATGCTTTGAGCTGAGTTTGTTGGATGGGTTTACTGACAAAATCAAAGGCGCCTGCTTTGAGTGCAGCAATCGCAATATCGATACTGCCATAGGCACTGATCACCGCCACAGGCAAACCTGCATAATGTTGTTGGATATGTTCGACGATCTGCAAACCATTGCCATCAGGCAGGTTCAGGTCGGTCAAGCAGACATTGAACGTACGCTCGGCAAGCGCTTGCTTGGCTTGTTGGACATTTTCCACGCAAATACTTTCTACGTCTAAGCGCTTCAAAGTCATTTGCATCAAGGTTCTAATATCTTCTTCATCGTCTACGACTAAGGCAATCGCTTGCGCCATCGAGGTTAACCCCTAATATTTCATTAATTTTTTAATCTTCCATCAGTGGACATTCTATACGAAAACACGCACCTTGTGTCTGTGGAATATATTTCAAATGTGCGTGATTCGCCTCACAAAATGTTTTGGATAGATACAGTCCCAAGCCTGTACCATTGACCGCTGTACTATGAAATGGCTCAAATAAATTTTGCAGTTGCGCACTGCTGACGCCAGTGCCTTGATCAATCACGTCGATCATGGTGTAGTCGCCGAGTCGATGTGCTTTGATGTCAATGCGACTGTTTGGAATGTGTTGATGTCCGTGACGGATCGCATTTCGAATCAAATTGATTAAGACTAAACGCAGCTGATGCGGGTCAAAATGAATTTCTGTTTTCGCTTCGATAGTCAGGCGCAAATGTTTTTGTACATCCATCAAGTCTTCACGAATAAAGCTACGTAGCCACGGATATAGGTCGATGTCTTCGGACACGGTTTGATTTTGCCGTGACATGTTTAAAGTATCTTCAATGATGCGATTGATGCGTTTGCATTGCTTACCAATCATCTCTGTCAACGATTTTAAGTCGTCGACAATATCATTCTCAAGTAACTCATTGGCTTGGCTAATCGCAGATAACGGATTGCGAATCTCATGGGCAATACTCGCAGAGAGTTGACCCAGTGATGCAAGCTTTAGACGTTGTACTTGTTGATTGATCTTATCCATACTTTCTATGGTAAATAAGGTCAATTGCTGTGTCTGATTGCGTGTAATGATCGGACGATAGTGAATATTTAGCTCAACACCGATATCAGCGGTATAAATGAATGTGCCTTTGTAGTTTTGTGCTTTGTGGCGAAGTATCTCTTGCAATAGCTTTTCATCAATATGATGCAAGTCTTTGCTTCGGAGCAACATGTCATTCGGTAGTTGTAACAAGTTTTCCGCAGAGCGATTGATGGAAATAATCATGCCTTGCTGATCAAGCACCATAAACCCTGTTTCAAGTTGCTCAATAATGTTTTGATTAATCTGTTGTAACTGAAAAATTGCAGAACGCTGGGTCGTTGCAACGGATTCAATAAACTTCAATCGACGAATACCAATGCGAGCGATGGCATATGTACTTAAGAAAACGAGGGTAATTAGGCTCGATGTACCAATAAAGGCGACATTTCCATCACCAAAAATACTATAGAAGAACTGCTGATAAACCACCGCAATCACACTGAGCAAGGTAATGATCAACGCCTTTCGTGCGGAAAGTAACATCACCGCTGCGAGTACCAACATCATAAATAGCAAGACAATGGCAATATTTGGACCAGTGCTGAGATACAGAATCGCAGTCAAGTGCAAATAATCAATGATCAAATACACAAAAAGCTGTTGGGATAAATATTTTTGTTTATAGCGAAATGTCAGGAAGTTCATCCCACAAATCAGCACATAAGCGATACTCAACACCAAATATGCTTTGGGATGACGAGCACCAATGATCAAATCATTCATACTCACCAATAGAATGGCAAGTAAACCCAGCGCAAGAAATAAACGATATCCCGTGTAAGATGCACCCAAGCGTTTTAGCGTTTCTAACTTATTGAGTTCTTGTAGTTTACTCATGTTGAGGAGATATGGTTGTTTTTAGAGCTTTATTAAACCATAACGCATTGCCAAATGGGTAAGTTTTACATCACTATCCACGTTTAATTTTTCAAAAATACGATAGCGATAAGTATTGACGGTTTTGACACTGACGAAAAGCTTATCAGCGATCTCCTGTGCACTGACACAATTGACCACCATCATCGCCACTTGCATTTCACGTTCAGACAGACTATCGAATGGTGATTGCTGATGATCAGATAGATAAGAACTCGCCAATTGTTCAGCAATATCCGCACTAAAGTATTTGCCACCTTGGGTGACTTTTTTGATCGCACGTACCATCTCGGTCATTGGTGCGCCTTTGGTAATATAACCTTTTGCACCTGCTTTAAGTAAAAGCGAAGGGTAAGGCTCTTCGGATAAACCACTCACAGCAAGGACATGAGTGTTCGGTACAGATTGTAAAAGACGACGTGTCGTTTCTACACCGCCGATCCCTGGCATATTCACATCGAGGAGCACAACTTCAGGTTGTAACTGTCTTGAAAGGAGAATTGCTTCCTCGCCAGACTCAGCTTGTCCGACCACCTCGATCTCAGGATGATCCTCTAGCATGCGACAAATCCCAGTCCGAACGAGTTCATGATCATCAACAACCAGTACAGAGATCACATTTTTCTCCCTAAATTTCAATTTTTTTGTTACATAACGCAAAATTCGCTTGCAATTACATCGTAATTTTAGCGATCCTATAACAGAACCCAACGAATTTGCTAAATGATGTTTGAACAATGATACATGATCAAGCGTCTGGCAAGTCTTTTTTAACGCAGGAAGCGTAGTTTTAATAAAGGTTGTGTCTATGCGTAGAAATCACTCTAGAACCAGACAAGCGATCACTCGGCTGAGTTTGGCAATCGCCACGTCATTTGCTTGTCATTACAGCTTTGCTGAAATCGTCGTTCAGCAGAATTCGTCGAGCAGTGCAAACATTGCATGGTCGGACGCACAAGCAAGTCAATTCTTAAGCGAAGATGAACCAGCGGCACAAGTCACAACGCAAGTGACAACACGCACACAGCCTGCTCAAAAGTCTTCCACAATCGTGCTCAACAATAGCACGCTTGCAAATAAATATCCAACGTCAACAAGTAATTACGGTAATACTTCATACAGTAGCTATAGCTCGGCACAGCCTGATGTTAATGCAAAATCGGCATTGGTGATGGATGCGCAAACTGGTGAAGTGCTGTATGGCAAAAATGTCAACACAGCACGTTCGATTGCCTCGGTGACTAAGTTGATGACAGCGGTGGTGATCGCAGATGCACGCTTAGATATGTCAGAGCGCATTACGTTACAGCCAATCGACTTCGCAGGTGCAGCGGGTAAAAACTCAAGCTCGACGCTACGTGCAGGTGATACGCTGAATCGTGCAGAAGCTTTGCTCTTTGCTCTAATGAAATCTGAAAACCCCGCTGCTGCTGCACTTGGGCGTACCTATCCAGGTGGTAAGAGTGCTTTTGTTTCAGCGATGAATGCTAAAGCACGTGAGCTAGGGATGTATTCTTCGCAGTTTGCAGAGGCGACTGGTCTTGATCCTGCCAACCGTGCGTCGGCTCGTGATTTGGGGATTTTGGTGAGTGCGGCATCACAATATGGTTTGATTCGTCAGTTCTCAACCACACCACATTATGACTTCAATCTTGGCTATCGTGTATTGAAATCAAACAATACAAATGCTTTGGTGCGCAATGGTACGTGGAATATTAATATTTCAAAAACTGGCTTTATCAACGAGGCGGGTCGTTGTGTAGTGATGCACACGACAGTGAATCAACGTCCTGCAATCGTGGTATTGCTCGGTGCATCGAGTAGCTCAGCTCGGACGAATGATGCGAATAATTTGCTGACTTGGGTCAGTCATTTGCCGAAGCGTATCTAACAATTTTATGAGTTCGTAAGTTTTTAAAATCCCAAGTTAGAACTTGGGATTTTTCATTTAAAGAGTTATCTAAGGTTTTAAAGTACCGATATCAGTTTGAATAATTGGAAAAATAATATTTTCAGGGAAATCAGGAAAAAATTCATTCCTTGCTTAGGTCACTGGTGCGAGAAATAATAAAAACACTAGAATATACAGTTGCTTCATTCTTAAACTTTTCCAATAAAAAAGCGCATCAATTGATACGCTTTTAGCAAATTTTGGCAAGAGTTTTGAACATCACTAACGGTTAATCAAGTCGATGTTATTTTAAGCACATTTATTAGCAGAAGAGCCATTTTGTTTTTTATCACTAGTAGAAATAAATAAGCCAGCTAAAAAACCAACTGATTTATGGCGCTTTGCAATTTTATCTGAATTTGATGAGTTTTTTGAGGAAACGATTACTTTAACTTGAGTATTCATAATGTTTTTTCCTTTTTAACGTTTTCTATGTTGAGTCATCGCAAGTAAATATAGCTCCAACTCTATTCTATCTCCGATTTCATCTAATAAGATAGCGAGTTGCTTCGCTTCAGCCTCACTGTTTGGTGAACATAGGTATGTGCCATATGATACGATAGTGAAAACAAATTTGTAAGTAATGCTTTGAATTTTTATTGTAACTGGTTTGCAGTAAATGGAGCCTACGTTATTGGCATTCTCAGATCGACTAGATTTATAAAAAACATTTTGATCAACGCCCTCTTGGAGGTCGGCTAAAAATATTGGTTCGCCCTGTAATATTGCTTGTTGTGCAATGGATGGATTGTTCATTAATTGATTTGGATCGGTGTGTTGGCGTTGTCGATCAAGTTGTAACAAGTATTTCCAGTCAAATATGGTATCAGACGGAGTTGAGTGTGCACCTAGAACAGTCATTTCTAAATGACCGTTTTCTACGCCATAGTATTCAAAAAACTTAACAGCTTGAGCCATAATATATCTGATTTGTTCTTTGGGATGCGTAATTTCATCAAAGAAATTAATTCGCTTAGTTGTTATATCTAAAAGAGAAACTTTATCGTAAAATCGAGTTCTTTTAGCATGAACAATATTTTTAATAAATGACAAAAAATTCTTTAATAGTTGATCATCTTCAAACTTAAGTATGTCTGATTTATAGTTGAGATAAGCTTTATAAATAACACTAATAATGGTTAAAAGCATTAAAATACCATATATCCAAGCGTGCCAGTTTTTATAATCTTTAATCCAAGTCCATTCATCACCCCATATATCTAAAGTGCCATAATACAGACCAAGGAGAATAGCTAGCGCTGAACTTAGCCAAGGAATTTGAAATAATTTCTTCATATTATTCACAAAATATAGAATTGAATTGCATAGTATCACTAGCAGTTTCGAACGGCAGCTTAATCACTTAATATAAAAGCGCATCACCAGATACGCTTTTAGCAATTTTTAGTATGAGCTTCAATCTTTGTAGCTTGAAGTGCTTAGATTACAAATCAAACAACTTGCCTGGATTCATCACATTGTTTGGATCAAAGACTTGTTTTAAAGCTTTCATATAGCCAATTTCAGTATCAGAGCGAGTGTAGTCCAAATAAGGCTTTTTGGTCATGCCGACACCATGCTCCGCCGAGATTGAGCCGTTATATTTCTTCACCGTTTCAAAGACATACTTATTCACCACTTGACATTTTGCAAAGAATTCATCTTTAGATAAATCCGCAGGTTTGAGAATGTTTAAGTGCAAATTGCCATCGCCAATATGCCCAAACCAACAAA
>NZ_JAYROT010000009.1:0-36044 GCF_041911495.1 Acinetobacter sp.
GCTATTATGGCAGCAAGCAAAAAATGGACGATGCCTATTCAGAATTGGAAAGCTGCCATGAATCGCTTTAGTATCATTTTTGAAGAGCGTGTAACCAAGTATTTTTAAATCTGCATTTACACAGAATTATTTACACACTCATGGTTGATGCAATTTGAGGTTTACTTGTTTTTATGAGAACTCTTAAAAAGGTTTAAATATTTTAAAAAGTTCTAGTAAAGTTACTGTTCCAAATACACCTTAAACTGCATCGGCAAAATCACATTTTCAGAAATGCCTTGAAACAGTGGTGCAATGTCTTTGGCATCATAGCCAACATGTCCACAGCCGACCGCTGTAATAAAGTAAGTTTGTCGTGGATGATTCTTTGTGTAGATTTTAAAGTCGTCGATGTAGTGCGCAATTTGATGAATCGGCATCGCTTGCTGATGTTCATTTTCTGTGGCGATGGCAAAACTCTGTCCCGCCCAGCCACGTCCAAAATGTGTCATTGCGCCAAAATGTTCATAAGCAGTTAGTGCTGCGCCACATTCATGTTTGCCTGCGAGATTACTACCAAAGACAAATAACGTGTCTTCAGGAAGTTGATAGATGAGTGTTTCATCATGATATTGATAGGGCATAGATGACTTCTAGTCTTGTTGAATTTCATAATCATTTTATCTTGCGTGTATCACACTGGTTGGTCAAGTCAAGATTGCGGATTTTACAAGTGTACTGTCAATTTTATTTCTTAATTTGCTATGCTTTAATTCTGCTAATCTAACCCCATAATAGTTGTCATTGTTTTATCCATTTTGATTTTTATCTTTATTCTTGGAGTGTCCTGTGAGTGAATCTCAAGCCTTTAAACTCGTCACCGATTTTGCCCCTGCGGGCGATCAGCCACAGGCGATCGAGCGATTGGTGGCAGGTTTAGAGCAAGGGCAGAAAAATCAATTGCTGCTCGGTGTGACAGGTTCGGGTAAGACCTACACCATGGCGAATGTGATTGCACGGACGCAACGCCCGACTATCATCATGGCACATAATAAGACTTTGGCGGCACAGCTCTACGGCGAGTTCAAGGCATTTTTTCCGCACAATGCAGTGGAGTATTTCGTCAGCTATTATGATTATTATCAGCCTGAAGCTTATGTGCCGTCGTCAGATACTTTTATTGAGAAAGATGCTTCAATCAACGACCACATTGATCAAATGCGACTCTCGGCGACACGTTCACTGCTAGAGCGTCGTGATTCGATCATCATTGCATCGGTGTCGGCGATCTATGGTTTGGGTGATCCTGAAGCCTATATGCAAATGCTGTTGCACGTGGTCGAAGGTGATCAAGTCAATCGTGACGATCTGATTCGTCGTTTGGTGGCGATGCAATATAGTCGCAATGAACTAGAATTTACCCGAGGCACCTATCGGATTCGAGGTGAGATTCTCGATGTGTTTCCTGCGGAATCCGAGCAGAATGCGATTCGCATTGAGCTGTTTGATGACGAAGTAGAATCCATTAAATGGTTTGATCCGCTGACTGGAAAAATGGTGCGCAAAGTGCCACGAGTGACGATTTATCCAAAAAGTCATTATGTCACGCCACGAGAAAATCTAGAACGTGCAACAGGTACGATCAAAACTGAGCTGAAATCTCAACTGGAATTTTTTAAGAATAATGACAAATTGGTCGAAGCACAGCGACTAGAGCAACGTACACGCTATGATTTAGAAATGATTCAACAACTTGGCTATTGTAATGGGATTGAAAACTATTCACGGCATTTATCAGGGCGTGAAGCAGGCGCAGCACCGCCGACCTTATTTGATTATGTCCCTGAAGATGGCTTGCTGATCATTGATGAGTCGCATGTGACCATCCCACAGATTGGTGCGATGTACAAAGGCGACCGTTCACGTAAAGAAAATTTGGTCAATTACGGTTTCCGTTTGCCAAGTGCGTTGGACAATCGTCCGATGAAATTTGAGGAATGGGAACGTATCACACCTGATACCATTTATGTGTCAGCAACACCTGCCAATTATGAATTGGAACATGCAGCGCAAGTGGTTGAGCAAGTGGTGCGTCCGACAGGGTTGATTGATCCTGAGATTGAAATCCGTCCAGTGCTCACTCAAGTCGATGATGTCTTATCCGAAATTAACATTCGCAAAGAGCTGAATGAACGTGTACTCGTCACCACATTGACCAAGCGCATGGCGGAAGACTTGACCAGTTATCTCAAAGAATATGGCGTTAAAGTCGCTTATCTACATTCGGACATTGATACCGTAGAGCGGGTGAAAATTATTCATGAACTGCGCACAGGGATTCACGATGTCTTAGTCGGGATTAACTTGCTACGTGAAGGTTTGGACATGCCTGAGGTGTCTTTGGTGGCAATTCTCGATGCGGATAAAGAGGGCTTCTTACGTTCTGAACGCTCACTGATTCAGACCATTGGTCGTGCCGCACGGAATATCAAAGGTAAAGCGATTCTCTATGCCGATCGCATTACTGATTCGATGCAAAAAGCCATTGATGAAACCACGCGTCGTCGTAACAAGCAAATCCAGTTTAATGAAGAGCATGGCATCATTCCTCGCAGTGCCAAACGTCAAGTGATTAAAGAGATCGACACTGGTGAGGTCTATGATGAAGATGCAGAGATTCAAGCACATTCGTCGGATAAAAAGCTCACCGATGATGAACAACATCTCATTGCTGATCCAAAATTATTTTCCAAACACATTAATAAGCTGGAAAAGGAAATGCTCAAAGCCTCAAAAGAACTTCAGTTTGAACAAGCTGCTCGACTGCGAGATGAAATTTTGCGCTTAAAAGCGCAGTTGTTAAAATAGTTTTTGGAGAATTTGAAAATTAAGTCATTCATTTGATTTAAATTTTTATTCATTTTAATATGACAGAAATAAGACTTGGGAATTGTTCGACAATACCCTTGTCAAAAATAGGTGTTTTACTCTATATTTTGTAGCACAAATACGAAGACGAAAGTGCGCAATCAGGGATTTTACGTAAATATGAGTATCACAAGCCAAGAAAAAAAATTCCGTGGGATTAAGATTGCAATTGGTGCTGCTACCTTAGCAAGTGTAGGCATCGGACGTATTGTATGGGGAATGATTCCAAAGAAAATGCAAGTGGCGAGTAATGTCGATTTGCATCGCTTTAGTGGCACTTGGTTTGAGATAGCACGTAAACCTGTCAGTCTTGAGCGCAAATCATTTCATCACATTACCTATGAATATCATGTCGTGGCGAAAAATAAGCTATCGACCAATCTACGTTATCAGACCAAAGAAGGGCGGGTGATTCAGCTCTCAGGTGAAGCGATCGTGAAAAATCCACCTGATAATAGTCAGTATCTTGTGAGCTACACACCGAAAGTCTTAAAAAAACCGAAGAAAACTAACTTTTGGATCATGCGCATTGATGAGGCATATCAAGTGTGTTTGGTTGGTAATAAAAAGCGTACACGTCTTTGGTTATTCTCACGTCAATCACATCTCGATGCTTGTATTGCTGATGAGTATTTAGATTTTGCACGTGAGCAAGGCTTTGATACAGACAATATGATTTTTGTTGATCACAATCCTCAAGCTGTACCATCGAAGATTAAAATGCTGTCTTAATGAAGGCAGCTCAGAATTTGGCAGTTTATTGATCAACACCGATTAATTTTTAATTTTGATTTTAAAAATAATCATTTTCCTTTAGAATGTTGGCATTTTTAGAAACATTGTATTTTGGCCATGCAGATCGCAGGCCAAGCATTACAATAGTTTCACCTACCTTCACTAGAGGACGTCATCCGTGAGTAAAGACACTATCATCGCCCTACATCAAGAACATCAAGGTCGTTGGAAAAACCGCGAAGAAATTGCCGAGCGCATGATCGCTTTAATTGGTCAGTTATATCGTGAAAAAAATATTGTCACTTCAATCTATGCTCGCTCATTGGTGAATCGTTCTGTGATTCAGATTTTGAAAGCGCACCGCCGTACTCGTATGATGGATGTTGAGCTTTCTGTTGTTGATACGATTCCACTTCTTGAAGCTTTGGTCAAAATCGACAATATCGGTTCTGCGGAAGTGGATTTGGGTAAATTGGCGATTGAATACAAAGCACAAGGCGGTGACGTTGACGCATTTGTTGCCAATGCAGTGAAATCAATCGAAGATCAACCACAAACTTGCGAAACTAAAGACGTTGTATTGTATGGCTTTGGTCGTATCGGTCGTATCTTGGCACGTTTGATCATTGGTCAATCTGGTCTTGGTCGTGGCTTGAGCTTAAAAGCGATCGTTGTGCGTAAAACTGCTGATGGTGATTTGGAAAAGCGTGCATCGTTGCTACGCCGTGATTCGATTCACGGTTCATTTGCAGGGACGATCTCTGTGGATGAAGAAAACGAAGCAATCATTGCCAATGGTCACTTTATCAAAGTGATCTATGCGTCTAGCCCAAGCGAAATCGACTATACCGCTTATGGTATTAAAGATGCGCTATTGATCGACAACACAGGTAAATGGCGTGATGTTGAAGGTTTGAGCCAACATTTACAATGTGCAGGCGTGAGCCGTGTTGTATTGACTGCGCCAGGTAAAGGCGACATGAAAAATGTGGTATACGGCGTAAACCAAGCAGACATCTTAGATGAAGACAAAATCATCTCTGCTGCAAGCTGTACAACGAATGCAATTACACCTGTACTGAAAGTGATTGATGAAAAATACAAAGTGATCAATGGTCACGTTGAAACGGTTCACTCATTCACGAACGATCAAAACTTGATTGATAACTATCACAAGGCAGATCGTCGTGGTCGTGCGGCGACGTTGAACATGGTAATCACTGAAACTGGTGCGGCCAAAGCAGTTGCTAAAGCATTGCCACAGCTTAAAGGTAAATTGACTGGTAACTCTGTACGTGTTCCGACGCCAAACGTATCACTTGCGATCCTAAACTTAACCCTTGAAAATCCTGCTGATCGTGACGAAGTGAACGAATATATTCGTCAAATCTCGATCGTATCGAATCTACAAGGTCAGATCGGCTTTACCAATTCTACTGAAGTGGTATCGAGTGACTTTATTGGTTCACGTACTGCGGGTGTATTTGATGCGCAAGCGACGATTTCATCTGGCAACCATTTGACTGCATATGTTTGGTATGACAATGAAGTTGGCTACAGCTGCCAAGTACTCCGTATCGCAGAGCAAATGTGTGATGTGAGTTACCCGAAAGTACCTGCTGAAAAGTAATTCATTTTTTAGATTGTTTTAAAATGCTTTATTGAATAGGTTTTTGTTCAGATTTAGCCCAGTCTTCGGACTGGGTTTTTTATTGCAGAAGTTTGAGTCTCATTAAGCATTCGCATAATTTCACAAAGAGTTCGCACAACTTGTTCAAATTATTGCAGTAGTTCATAATATTTTCCGCCAAAGTAAAACCAAAGAAAGTGCGATCAAGGACTTAGATTTGCAGATCAAGAAAATATTTGGCATCTCCGTATTTATCATTTTGGCGACCGTAATCGGTGTGGCATTAGCGATATTTGTAATTCGGCAGTTTAGTATTTATATACCACTTGAGTATCAAACGGTGGATATTGATCTGCAAGAGCCATAACAAGCCAAAGCCAAAATTGACGATGCCTTAGATATCGATGTCTCAGGCACGATTGATGCGACCATTCCGATCAAAGAATCCTTAGATATTCCACTCAAGGGGTGTATTTTGACAATCATGTACCTATCAAGACCACCATTCCTGTCCAAGACCACCACTTCTGTCAAAGAAACGCTGAATATTGATGTACAAAATATTTTGTCGATTTAGATTAAAAAAGGAGATTTGGAAATTCTACTTTCAAGCATTCGATTGAATCAGTCTCAAGATCAGCCTGATGAGAGTGCGCCACAATGCAGCTGACTTGGAAAAACATCATCTTGGCATTTATCTGAGTGACATTTTTGATTGCGCTACTGTATATCAAGCGTGAGCCGGAATATACCGAGCAGTGATTCAGAAATTATAAATACAAAAAATAAGAAAAAATTTGCATTGAGAATCGATTAATATAACGTATTCAGTTGCTTGCTTAAGTATTCGGCTGAATCGTGCTTTTTTATTTAATTTTAATTCATTGCAAAAAAATTGTGATGTGGGGGCATACGATGGCGTGGATAGCATTTACGGTCATGGCGGCGTTTATGCAGGCATGGCGCAATGCCTTTCAAAAGCAACTCAGTCATCATGTCGATGTCTACGGTGTTACTTTAGCTCGATTTATTTTTGCATGGCCCTTTGCGATTGCTTATCTATTTCTGCTTTATCAGCAAGCGCCTCAAATTGAAAGTGTAGATTTCACAACTCGATTTTGGATATACATTGTCATTGCAGGATTAAGCCAAATCTTAGCAACAGCTTTAATGGTGATGCTATTTAAACAAAAAAACTATGCAATCGGCGTTGGCTTGGCAAAGAGTGAAGCCATATTGGCAGCAATCATCGGCGTCATCTTTCTGCAAGAATATCTCGATGGCTTTGGTTGGTTAGGTGTGGTGATTGGTGGTATTGCCGTTTTTCTACTGAGTAAGGGTACAGGACAAATTAAGCTGTCTTGGCAGACTTTGAGTATTGGTATCGGTAGTGGATTAAGCTTTGCAATCACATCATTATTAGTACGTGAAGCAAGTCTTGAGCTTGGGAATTTACCTTTTTTGATTCGAGCGGCGTGGGTGCTGTGTCTAGTAATTGGCTTTCAAGCGACGATTATGTTGATCTTTTTAGGTATCTTTAACGTGCAGACTTTGCAAAAAATGTGGCAGAACAAGCGACTGACGTTTCAGGTGAGTGTCTGTAGCTTCCTTGCTTCGCTAGGTTGGTTTAGCGCGATGAGTATGCAAAGCGTGGCGTTGGTGAAGACGCTAGGGCAGATTGAGATTTTATTTAGCTTGGTGATTTCTGCATTTTTCTTTAAAGAGAAGTTGGCAAAAAGCGATCATTTGGGATTATTCTTAGTGGTTGTGGCGGCGATTTTGGTGATTTGGGTGTAGAACTGAAAATTCATTTGATCGACTTTAGATGTCGCTAAAAAATTGGGGACGGGTTGTCCCCAAATACATCAGAATTCATCTTGATGTTTACTGGTATTACTCATAACTATTCGCATCAGGTGCGATCAGCGCTTGACCTTGTTGCAACGCTTGCACAGCTTTTGGACTAAAGTGAAAAGTCACCGTATTGCTATCGGCATGGATTTTATAGCTTGAGATTAAGCGGTATTCAGGACTTTCTGTGCCAACATGATAATTGTCAGCGATATTGATAATGCCCTCAAGATTGCTCGTCGTTGAAGCGAGATCTTGATGAAACAGGTTAAAGATATCTTTAAGATCAATCGTTAACTCACTCAACTCCCCAGCTTGTTGAATTTTATTGCTTAAATAACCAACTAAGGTATGAGATAGGAAAAAGTAATTGGGTTTATGCGCAAAGTGTGACATTTGGTTTTCCTTATTTGAATCAATCTGTCTTTTCAAATTAACAAAAAACAGTTCATAAAAAAGCAAAGTTTTGTATTAGTTCGATGCAGTTTTTTTTAAAAAGTGATCTGAAATCAACTCGCTAAGGTTATTAGAATCAGCATGACTCACAATATATCCATTTTGCATAAAGCGGTCTGAATAGATATGATAGCCTGCATCTGTTCAGACAAATATTTGGTATCCCACCTTTCATGTACAGTATTAGCACGCTTATCGAAGCCAATTTGGAAGTGAAAAAAAGTCGCTTTCAAGCCTTTGCTGTACCTGTTAGTTCTGAGCAAGCGGTAAAAGATTTTTTAGAGTCTTATCGAGATCACACCACGACGCATCAATGTTGGGCTTGGAAGATTGGACATGATGTACGCTTTAATGATGATGGCGAGCCTTCGGGTACAGCAGGGCGTCCAATCCTTGCAGTGATTGAAGGGCAAAATTTGACGAATGTATTGATTTTAGTCAATCGCTGGTATGGTGGTGTGAAGCTTGGTACAGGCGGTTTAGCACGTGCCTATGGTGGTTGTGCAAGCCAAGCGATTCAGTTTGCTGAGCGAGTAGAGTTGATCGCTACGCAATCTGTACAGTTGCATTGTGAATTTGGTGAATTAGCAAAGATTGAATATGAACTTCAACAGTTAGAGATAGCTTTTCAGGCAGATTATTTAGCAGATGGTGTGTTGATAACTGCAGAAATGACTGATGATCAGATTGCGCAGATCAATCCATTTTTACAAAATCTCACTCGTGGTCGAGAGCAGTTATCTATTCAAGATAACCTTTAAATTTTTGAAGTCTAATATGACAGATTCTGATCCTTTATTAAAATATCGTGAACAGCATAAGCATCGGTTGAATTATATGCCGTGGCTGTATTGGCGACTCAAAGATAAGCATCTTGTATGGGCGAAGTCCTGGCAACAAGACTATCAAGAATATTTGCAAGAGATGGAAGATGTTGAAATTGGTGAAAATTGCTTTATTTCCCCATTGGCACATATTTTTGCAGAGCGTGGTCGTAAGATCAGTATTGGCAATAATAGCTTTGTCGCAGCAGATAGCGTACTGCATGGACCATTGACTATTGGTAATGAAGTAGCGATTAATCATCACAGTACTTTAGACGGCGGTCGAGCGGGAATTATCATTGCCGATCAGGCTCGGCTTGCCGCTTATACGCATCTATATGCTTTTAATCATGGGATGAAAATGGATGCGCCAATCTATGATCAAGCGGTGAGTTCCAAAGGGATTTATATTGGTCGTGATGTGTGGATTGGTGCTGATGTGGGTATCGTTGATGGTGTACGAGTTGGCGATCATGCAGTGATTGGCATGAATAGTCAGGTGACGAAAGATGTTGCAGACTTTGCGATAGTTGCAGGTAATCCAGCGCGGGTGATCGGCGATCGCCGAAATAAGAAGTAAAGCTCTTGAAAGCGAATATATGAAGCTAAAAAGTAAATAAAATGAACGCAGTAAAAATTTTAGCACTCTGAAAAAAGTTACATAAAGTCTAAAAAAAAAGCACTACATGGCAAGATTTTGGCTTAGTATAAAAATAATTAACAATAAAAACCGAGGATTAATATGGGCAATGTGATAGGGCGAGTCGTCGCCTGTATTGATGCGTCACCATGCGTCAATGCCACCGCTGAAGCAGCTGTTTGGGTCGCTCAAAAGACTCAACGACCATTAGTTTTATTGCAAGTTTTGGACTATCGCCCAGCGAGCTATCATTTGGGTGAGATCAGTGGTGTGATTGGCTTTGAAAGTAACGCCATGCTCCTCAAAGAACTCACTGAGCTTGATGAAAAGCAGTTTGAACTTGCGCAGCAATATAGTGATGATTTACTGCATCACATCTCCAAACTGATTAAAAATAAATATGATATTGAAGCGACCATTATTCAGCGTCGTGGTGAATTTTTAGAACAAAGTTTTGATGAGCTACAACCTGAAGATATCGCTGTGATTGGTAAGATTGGTGAAAATGCCGCAGAAAAAAATAAGCCAGTTGGAAGCAATGTTGAAGGTTTAATCCGAGGGACGAAATCGACCGTATTTACCATTGGTGAGCAGTTTATCCCACCGACCAGTTTCCTCTTTGCCTATGAGCATTCTCAAGTCTGTCAAACCATGCTCAAGCGAGTGGGGCAGAGTGAATTACTCAAAGATATGGAGTGTCATATTGTTTATGTCGGCGATCAAAATGGCATATTGGCACAGCCGACGGATTATCTAAAATATTCTGGACTGAATGTAACGAGCCAATATCTTTATGGTGATATTGCCGAAAGTTTATTGGAATATCAGAAACAGCATCAGCTGGGGATGATGATTATGGGGGCATTTAGCCATAGTCGGATTCAACAATTCTTTGTGGGTAGCACCACATTAAAAATTTTCCAAGAATCCGAAGTGGCGATGTTAGTTGCTCGCTAAAGGCTTCGCTAGTTACCACCTAAAGATTTTTGATGAGTCAATATTGCATGTTTGATGTGGGTTCAAAGGACTTCGAAAAGTTAATCACAGTTATCCTCAAAATGTGTGGATAACTGTGCGTATAAAAGCTCACAGCCTTTGTCATAACAAGCTTTCAAGGGCTTTGTTTAAAAAATAACTAGCTGATCTATTTCTTATACAAGTTGCTGAAAATACAAACAATTTGAAATGATTTTGTCATAAGCTGATAATGTCTACTACTTCACAATTGCCATTGCAAATCCATCATATCCTTTACAACCGACAGTTTGAATCGCAGTACATTCTGCGATTTGTGGGTGATTTTCTAATGCTTGAAATAGCTCACGTAATCCCACAATACTTGGTTTTTGATTCTCAGGATCAATAATATCAGCAGCTCGAATCACATTATCCATGATGATGATCGTCCCAGAACGAGAAAGTTTTAAACTCAGTTCTAAATATTCAGGATAGCTTTGTTTATCTGCATCTATAAATATAAAGTCAAAGGCAGGGGTATCATCACTCAAACTTTGTAGCACATCACTAGCTCGACCATGACGTGCATCAATGATTTTAGACAATCCTGCATTTTCGATATTTTCTACGGCGAGGGCATGATGCGTATCACGATTTTCAATGGTGAGGATATAGCCATCTTCAGGCAAGGCTTGTGCCATGACAATCGTACTGTATGCGGCAAAGGTTCCGAACTCTAAAATACGCTTTGCACCATTCATTTTGATGAACATGGTCAGCATCTTCGCTTGATTTGGCGCAATATGCAGATGGCTTGGATAGCCTTGACGAGCAGTATTTTCTAAAGTTTTTTCTAATATTGGATTGGCTTCGATGAGGTGCGCCTCGATATAGTCATCGACTGCTGTCCAAACCTGTTGTGTATTGAGATCAGTGTCGTTATTACTTGAAAGCCGAGAAATAGAAGATTGATTCGCACTCATATTAAAAATAAAACTGTCATAAATATTGCGCTATTTTAACTGATTCTTAAAGAGATCGTAGATACATTGCAGAATTTCCAAAGCAAAAAACAGCCATTTAAACGTATTAAATGGCTGTTTATATTACTTTCGCTTAGAGAATAAATTACTCTAATAAAAATAAAGACTTATTTAGTTGCTTCTGCATAGCGACGGTTTACTTCGTCCCAGTTTACAACATTGAAGAATGCTGCGATGTAGTCTGGACGACGGTTTTGGTATTTCAAGTAGTAAGCATGTTCCCAAACGTCAAGACCAAGTACAGGCGTATTGCCATTCATCAATGGGCTGTCTTGGTTTGCAGAGCTTTCTACGATTAGTTTTTTCTCAGGAGTAACAGATAACCAAGCCCATCCTGAACCAAAACGAGTTAACGCAGCTTTGATGAAAGCTTCTTTGAATGCGTCAAAGCTACCAAATGCACTGTCGATTTCACCAGCGATTGCGCCAGTAGGATTGCCACCACCATTTGGTGACATTACAGTCCAAAATAGGCTGTGGTTTGCATGACCGCCAGCATTGTTGGTCACGTTGCCTTTAAGTTCAGCAGGAACGTCATTTACACGTGCTACAAGCTCCTCAACAGAAAGCTTTTCCCACTCTGTGCCCGCGATGCCACCATTGATATTATTAATATAAGTTTGGTGATGTTTGGTGTGGTGAATTTCCATCGTTGCGCTATCAATATGTGGTTCTAATGCGTCATAAGCATATGGTAATGCAGGTAATTCGAAAGCCATGAGAAATCCTTAATGAGTTACTGTAAGTACTGATAATATTTATCATATTTGTAGATTGTGCTCAAGCTAAGTTTGCACGCAAATACATGAATTTATGTAATGATACGTGTACAATGTGACTGTCTATTTTCAACTTGTAAAGATTTCAATGAGTGATCAAAAAACACGTCCGTGGTTGTTTGTTGTATTATTGCTGATAGCAGGCTTACTGAGCTTTGCAGGCGCTGTACAACTATATTATGACATGAGTAGTATTTTGGGCTATGGCTTGCTCGGCGTTGGTTTGGGTGGATTTATCGCAGGTATGGGTGAATTTTTCTTTAATAAAGAACAAAAGTAGCTGTTTTAAATTGACGTCTTTACTAAATTCTCTAATTAATTGAGTCATTTTTAATCTTGTTCTAAGGAAAAGTTATGCCCACAGTTGAAGTCGTTCTCGGTGATATTACTAAGATTAGCGCAGATGCGATTGTCAATGCAGCCAATTCATCACTGCTCGGTGGTGGTGGTGTAGATGGTGCGATTCATCGTGCAGGTGGTGCGCAGATCCTTGAAGAGTGCAAAATGATCAGAGCCGAGCAAGGCGGTTGTCGTACAGGGCAAGCGGTAGTGACGATTGCAGGGAAACTCTCCGCAAACTTTATTATTCATACGGTAGGACCGATCTGGCAAGGTGGTCAAAATCAAGAAGAAAAACTACTTAAACAGTGCTATCACAACTGTTTAGACCAAGCTGAAAAGTTGAAATGTGAACGGATTGCCTTTCCAAATATCAGTACAGGTGTCTACGGCTTTCCTAAAGAGCTTGCTGTGCAAAAAGTCTATGAAGTTCTGCAATCAAGGTTAAGTACTTTAAAACGTGTGCAATGTATTTTATTTGTCTGTTTTGATGAGCAAAATTTTAAGCTGTATCAAGAGGTGTTAAAACCTTTACTTGCTTCATCTGCTAGTGAATAATCTATTCTAATTTGCCTATGTAGGTAGTTTTTAGAAGCTCTTTTATGAATATTATTCAAGCCGTTCCCACACATATCATTACAGGTTTTCTCGGTGCAGGGAAAACCACAGTTTTACGCCATTTACTTGCGCAAAAACCTGAAAATGAAGTATGGGCTGTGCTGATGAATGAGTTCGGTGAGATCGGTGTCGATCAAGCTTGGATTGCAGAGCATCAAGGCGTTGCGGTGAAAGAGGTACTCGGCGGTTGTCTGTGCTGTACTTCACAGCTTCCGATGCAGCTTGCTTTAGCACGGTTATTATCAGAGTTTAAACCGACCCGATTGTTTATTGAGCCAACTGGGCTGGGACATCCTAAAGAACTGATTGATCAACTCAGTGAATCGCATTGGCAAACGAGTTTGAATATTCGTCAAGTGGTCACTGTGATTGATGGTCATCGACTCAATGAACAACTTTGGCAAAAGCATGAGATTTTCCTGCAACAGCTTGATGTGGCGGATATCGTACTGGTGTCGTATCAATCCGAGATGAATGCTGATGATCAGTACCAATTAAAACAATTACAAGTCAGTTATCAGTTCCCACCAAAGCATTGGCAACGACTTGATCATGGGAAAATTTCACTCAAAGAAATTGATCAATCTCGCATTCCACAGCTAATAAAAAAACAGCCATTGCTGAGCCAACAGCTTTTAACACAAAACATGCCACGACTTAACGGAAGTGATTTCAGTGTACCAAAGACTTTGCCATATCATTATTCGAGTGAACAGCAAGGCTTTTTTGTGGCAGGGTGGCATATGCCAAAATCATGGCAGTTTGATACAGATGCGTTGATTCGGGTGTTGCAAGCCATTCAAGGTTTTGTGCGGATTAAAGCGAAGCTGCATACTACCGATGGTTGGATTGATATTAATGCTATCTCAACGAATTTTCAGGTCGATTTTGCTACTAAAGCTGCACTGGATAATCGTTTAGAGATCATTAGTGAAGTCGCACAAGATTGGTTGGCAATTGAGAAACAATTGTTATTGCTGAGTGGGCAAGCGATATTTTAATTTTACGGAAAATAGTTGTTTTAAACCAATCCCAGTTTTAGTCTGGTTTTTGTTCCGAAGTTTTTTCAAGCGTCATGCGAGTCACCAATAATTGGTCAATTTTATAGTGATCAATATCAACCACTTCGAATTTGTAACCTTCGTGTTCTACTGCATCAGCAGGGCGAGGAATCTTGCGCAGTTTATACATGATAAAACCTGCGATGGTTTCGTAGTTTTCCCACTCAGGAAAATCCTCGATAGATAAGGCATGTTTGACATCTTCAATTGGCGTTGTACCGTCGATGAGCCATGAGTTTTCGTCACGTTTAATGATTTGCTGTTCTTCTTCCAGTGGCGCAACCCAATCGCCCATTACGGTGATCATAATGTCTGACAATGTAATGACACCGACCACACGAGCGTACTCATTAATGACCACGGCAAATTTCTCTTTAGTCGAGCGGAAACGGTCTAAAAGTTCAGAGAGCGTAAGTGCGTCAGGGATAATCAAGACATTACGAATCGTCGATTCATTGAGTTGAATAAACGATTGATTATTCATGATTTTAACCAAAATATCCTTGGTATCGACATAACCAATTACTTGATCAATATGCTCATTACAAACCAAGAATTTTGAATAGGGAAACTCAGCAATTTTTTGACGAATGCTTTGCTCAGACTCTTTTAATGTGAAAAATACCACATCTTCACGAGTCGTCATGCTCGATGGGACGGTACGTTCTTCGAGCTCAAACACATTTTCAATAAAATGATGCTCTTGTTGAAGGAGGACACCCGCTTGCGCACCCGAGTCAATCACCGCTGAAATATCAGCAAACGTAATGTTGTCTTCACGTGTGGTGTTAATTTTAAATAAGCGAAATAGCATGTTGGCAATCGCATTGATTACCCATGCCAACGGTCGGCAAACTTTAATGAAAAGGGTAATTGGGTTGATGACACTGATGGCGATTTTTTCAGGGGCAATCATTGCCATGCGTTTTGGCATTAGATCGGCAAATAAAATAAATAACGACGTGACAAAGGTAAACGACAGGACGAAGCCGATGGTTTCTGCGCCTTGCCCATCATAGAATCGTGTGACAAAATCGATGATATAAGGTCGGAATGCCGCCTCACCCAAGATACCGCCAAGAATTGCTATGGCATTTAATCCGATCTGCGATGCAGCAAAGAAGTCTGCGGAGTTGTCTTGTAATTTTAAAACCTTTAAAGCACGTTCATCGCCTGCTTCCGCAAGTAGTTTAAATTTAATTTTACGTGCACCCGCTAACGCAATTTCTGAAAGGGAAAGAAAGCCTGCCGCAATGATGAGCATAAGAATGACAAGGACATTTTGAAATAAACTCACGGGGCACCTGTGCGCAGCAAAGCTAAATTGCTTTGATAATTAAATAGAATCGTATTGATTTTCAGTAGTATAGTCCGAGCATTATACGGTATTTACGATCAAAGCGGTATGTGAGCAACGTTTATCGATTTGTGTCTATATAAATAAGAAATCGCCAAATTAACTGACGATTTAGTTTGATCTTTACTTTTTAATCAATAGTTTGAAAAAGGTTGTGACGGCGTATTGTTATTGGCAATAAATTCACGATGTTCTTCTTCGACCATCTGACGTGCGACAAACAAGATCAATTGGCGTAACCAACGATGCGCAGGGTGATGGTGAAGTAACGGACACCATGCCATTTTTAGCTCAAACTCAGGAATATAAAACGGCGGATCTTTAATCGTTAATCGAGAATTATTGGCTTGTAAGCGCGCAATACGTGTCGGCAATGTTGCAATCAAATCGACATTTTGTGCAAGTAGCGCAGGCATTTGATAGTGGCGAGTAAACACTGAAATTTTACGTTTTTGACCAATTCGTTCTAAAGCCTGATCAATCCACCCAAGTCCAGCTTGTTTTTCAGGATTCACGCCAAAGCCAACGCCCATACCAGTCTTGGATACCCAAATGTGCTGTGCGTCTAAATATGTCTTTAAATTCAAATGTGTATTGGCAGGGTGTTTGTCATTGAGTAGACAGCTAAAACTATCACGCCAAACTAAGACTTGATGGAAACTTTGTGGAATCTCATTAAAACGGTTAATGGCAAGATCAACTTTACCTTGCTCCATATCTCGATAAGATACATCGCTTGGTGTGAGAAAGTCTAAAACGACGTTTGGTGCTTCAGATCGTAATGCTTTAATGAGTCGTGGAACAAGCGTTGCTTCGGCATAGTCCGAAGTCATGATGCGAAACACACGGTTCGAAGTATATGGACGAAATTCAGTCCGTGGCTCCAAAATCATCGACAGATCAGACAGCGCATCACGAATACGTGGTTGTAGTTCTAATGCACGTTCAGTCGGTGTCATGCCTTCTGATGAACGAATTAATAATGGATCGTTAAATAAAGTACGCAAACGACGCAGAATATTACTCATTGCAGGTTGGGTAACGCCCAATTGCTCGGCAGCACGTGTCACATTTTTTTCACGTAATAATACGTCTAAATATATAAGTAAATTGAGATCGACACGCTCAAGATTCATTTAATAAATACCGACAATAAACTGGAGAAATTTTAGCGATTATGCCATAAAATATGACGTTTGTATGTCAATTTCGATGACGATATATCGAAACTTATTGAAAAAAGATTCGAGATTCCACCAAAAAAAGCAGAATATTTGCTATCGAAATGGTTAAAAGACATATCTAGGGGGGAAATTTCGGCTTTTAGACATAAGTCGTAACAAGAATTTTTGGATAAAAAGAAACCTGATCATAAGAAATTATTCAAAAGCGATGTGAAATACTTATTGTAAAAGAATAGGTTGAGATTTAGCTTTTGCGCATCACATCAGGGATTACCTTCCATTTCTAAAATAAATAGTGAAAATCATCATAGGATATTGGATTAATCAAGGCACTCGGACTATCCTGTCACACATTAATAAAGTCGCTCGAGTTTTATCAATTCGACTGAGGTTTCAGAATGGATTGGGTGGAGCAGGTGACTTCAATTGATACTCCTAATATGAATGCAGGAATAGATCATGACTTATCAATCAGCTTTAGAGCACGTACGTGCCGTTAAAGAAAAACTAGGTGGTACTTGGGGCGCGATTCGTCCTGAAGATGCTGCTCGTATGGCTGTTCAAAACCGTTTCAAAACTGGTTTGGACATTGCGAAATATACAGCAGCACTTATGCGTAAAGATATGGCTGAATACGATGCGGATAACAGCAAGTACACTCAATCATTAGGTTGCTGGCACGGTTTCATCGCGCAACAAAAAATGATCGCGAACAAAAAATACTTCGGTACGACTAGCAAGCGTTATATCTACCTTTCTGGTTGGATGGTTGCTGCACTTCGTTCAGAGTTCGGTCCACTTCCTGACCAATCTATGCACGAAAAAACCTCTGTACCAAAATTGATCGAAGAGATCTACACCTTCTTGCGTCAAGCTGATGCCAAAGAATTGAATGATTTGTTCCGTGCATTGCAAAAAGCTGAAGCTGCTGGCGATGCTGCAAAAGCAAAAGAAATCGAAGCACAAATCGACAACTTCGAAACTCACGTTGTACCAATCATTGCTGACATCGACGCTGGTTTCGGTAACGAGGAAGCGACTTATTTGTTGACCAAACAAATGATCGAAGCGGGTGCTGCTGCAATCCAAATCGAAAACCAAGTATCTGATGCGAAACAATGTGGTCACCAAGCTGGTAAAGTGACTGTCCCACACGAAGACTTCTTGGCGAAAATCAATGCAGTACGTTATGCATTCTTAGAGCTTGGTGTTGACGACGGTATCATCGTTGCGCGTACTGACTCTGAAGGCGCTGACTTGACGCAAAAAATCCCAGTATCTAAAGAGAAAGGCGACTTGGCTTCTCAATATATCAGCTACTTGGATACCAAAGAAATCGACATCTCAGAAGCTGCTGATGACGAAATCCTAATCAAACGTGATGGTAAACTTCACCGTCCTACACGTCTTGCTTCTGGCTTGTATCAGTTCCGTGAAGGCACGCAACACGACCGCGTTGTCCTTGACTGTGTAACTAGCTTGCAAAACGGTGCAGACATGATCTGGATCGAAACGCCAACTCCAGACGTTGCTGCAATTAAAGCATTCGTTGATGGCGTTAAAGCACAAGTTCCAGATGCGAAACTTGTTTACAACAACTCTCCATCTTTCAACTGGACTTTGAACTTCCGTCAACAAACTTATGACCGTTGGGTTTCAGAAGGTAAAGACGTATCAGGTTATGACCGTGCGAAGTTGATGAGTGCTGAGTACGATGACTCTGAATTGTCTAAAGATGCTGATGAGAAAATCCGTACATTCCAAGCTGATGCTGCACGTGAAGCTGGTGTATTCCACCACTTGATTACACTTCCTACTTACCACACAGCTGCATTGTCTACGCATGAGCTTGCGAAAGGTTACTTCGGTGATCAAGCAATGCTTGCTTATGTTGCTGGCGTACAACGTAAAGAAATCCGTGGTGGTATCGCATGTGTTAAACACCAAGCAATGGCTGGTTCAGACATCGGTGATGATCACAAAGAGATCTTCTCTGGTGACAATGCGCTTAAAGCTGGCGGTACTGCAAACACTATGGGTCAATTCGGTGGTTAATACTCATTCATGAGTAATCACGAAGTTGACTTAAAAAAGAACTCGCTCAATTGAGCGAGTTTTTTTATTATAAAATCATTTGCAGCATAAAAAATCCCAAATGGCAAAACCATTTGGGATGGTGTCCTTGAAAATGGAAAAAATTAGTTGGCTTCTTTTTTCAAGATATACATTTCTTCAAAATCACCTGTGATTTTCTCACCAAAGCTATCTAGTGCATAAAGTTGATTTTCGGCAACAAAGTATTTACGACCATCAGCTTTTTGATCTAAAACGATAATGGAAGAGTTGCTATTATCAAAATTAAACGAACCTTTCTCTACGAAATTCTGTCCTTTGCCTTGACCTTTCCCTAGATAGGTTTCGTTGATTTCGTAGGTTTTATTTTCATTGAGCTGTATTGCTGTTTCGATACCATTACAGTCAGCACAAGGTAAAGTCCCTGTATATTTGCCATGCCAATCGAGAGAGTTTTCAGCGGTATGTGCGGGGTCGGGATTCTGCGCACTTTGTTCAGTATTTGATTTATTTTCAGGCTTTGAACATGCAGTTAAAGTAAGGCTCGTGATTGCAAATGCAAGGATTAATTTTTTCATCTTCAATATTCAAAAAGTGTCGATATCGCATAATTTATTGCAATCTTTGCAAGATAGAAAGTAGAAATATGTGATTATTCACATTTTTGTCAGATTTAGTGCGTTTATGAGGAATAATCTTCGGGTAATCTGAAGTATCAGTGATAAGATAAAGCGATCAAATGGTTATGTTCTAGGGTTGGAGTAGGATTTTGAAGTCTGCTAAAAATAAATTAAATATTGGTGTTTTGGTTGCCATAGTTGTTGCGATATTGGGTGCAAATCAATTCTTCAATCAAGATGAAAAAGCATCAAAGCATGGCAATATCAAATCTGCCATAGAGCAAACGCCACAGGAAAATCGAGCAGATAAGAACGAGGCTCAAAAGCGATCAGAAGGGGCATCGACGATTCAAAACGCATACGATCAGCAATTAAATGACGTACAAGTGCAGGCAGTAGGTACGGTAGTTGCGGTACTTCCTGACGATAATAAAGGTTCACGCCATCAACGGTTTATTCTCGATATTGGTAATGCGCAAACGGTATTGGTTGCGCACAATATTGATCTTGCGCCTCGTATTGAAAATCTCGAAAAGGGCGATGATGTGGAGTTTTTTGGTGAATATGAATATAACCAAAAGGGTGGTGTGATTCATTGGACACATCATGATCCACAAGGTCAGCATGTAGGTGGTTGGCTAAAGCATAAAGGTGAAACCTATCAATAAAATGTAGCGTTAATTGATAGCGATGGATTGCTTCTCCTATCTTAAGCATGTTTTATATTTTGCCATTAGCTTTTTAACCGTTTTCATAGCATCGGTGGTAGTGGTTAAGGCTGAGAGTGTGCCTCAGTTTTTCGCACCGATTGCTACACAGCAGACAATATTACAACCAACATTACAAACAACATTTTCTGATTTAGAACCTTTATTTAATCACAATCCATTTTCAATTGATCAGACGTCACGTCACTACGGTGAAGATCAGCCGATCGTCGAAGAAAGTCGTCTTGATAATTCGTTCTACGACGATGATGGGATGCGCGTTTACAATCACACGCTCTATAGCATGGATGAAGTCAAGTCAAAATATGCCAATGCCCAGGCGGATCAAGTTACCATGTCAGATTTATCCATTTCACTCGGTTATGGAATGGAGTTTGATGTTAAAGAAGATCAAACGGTGGGCTATGAATATACCTCTTCTTTTCCGCATGACCGCGGGCAATCCATTCGTTTATTTTGGAAAATTGCATTTTAACTTTCAATCCATTTAAATCATCAATCCATTCAAAACTATCAGTTTTAAAAATGCGTTACAAAACATGATGTTTTTTGCATTATCGAATGATTTGTTTACACTGTACGCATCAAATAAATCAATTTCAGTGAATCATGTCTGCATTTTTAAGTTTACGTCGTTGGGTTTTTCTGAATCTACATGATGATAACTATCGGAGCATGATCAGTACCTGTATCAACTATTTTTTGATTGTACTGATCGTTGCTAATGTCGGTGCAGTGATTTTAGAATCGGTACAACCACTATATAAAACATATCAGTTTTGGTTCAATCATTTTGAAACGATTTCCATAGTTGTCTTTACTATAGAGTATTTGCTACGGATTTGGAGTGTGGCAGAGCAGGATCAAAGTCGCTCACCGTGGGCGATGCGGTGGCAATGGATGAAAAGTGGTGGTGCGATTATTGATCTTTTGGCGATCTTACCTGCGTTCCTCAATTTCTTTGTACATATCGACTTGCGTGTACTGCGAATTTTACGGTTACTTCGATTATTAAAATTGACACGCTATTTTGTGTCATTACAGATTCTCTTGCGCGTGATTCAACGTGAACGTGGTTCATTTCAAGCAGTTATTTTTATCTTGGTGATCATGATTGTAATGACTGCATCAGGGATTTATATCGTTGAAAATAAAGCACAGCCCGAAGCATTTAGCTCGATTCCAAAATCAATGTGGTGGGCAGTGGTAACGTTGACTACCGTGGGTTATGGCGATGTGACACCAGTGACCACGGTTGGGAAATTTTTAGGTGCACTCATCACCATTTTAGGTGTGGGTATTGCAGCATTGCCTGCAGGTATTTTAGCATCGGGCTTGGCAAATGAGCTGAATCAACGTAATCAACGACTTGAGCTTGAATTTCGTCAACTATTGCATCAGCAAGGTTTAGATGTGTTGAACGATCAAGACGAATTGGAAAAATTGCGTCAGCGTGTCGGACTACCGCAGGAGCAGATGAATGACGTGATTATTCAATTAATAAGAGAACGAAAAGCTTTGCATGATACGCATTCGGTCTGTCCGCATTGTGGGAAGGGGATTTCGCTAAATAAAGATTAAGAAATTGAAGATAAAAAATAATGTTTATTTTTCAGCTTGTTTTTTGCAAATCGTTCAAAATTGCACATTCAGGTTGATCATTGCCCTGACATTTTTTGATGATGTCTTGTAAATGTAAAACCAGTTGTTGCATCTGTGCAATTTTACTTTCTAATTCATCGACATGGTGCTGTGCCAATGCTTTGACATCGGCACTGTTACGCTCAGGATTGTTTTGTAATTCGAGCAATAGTTTGATTTGCTCAAGATTAAAGCCTAAATTTCGTGACTGATGAATAAACTGTAATCGCTCAATGTCGTGCGCATTAAACACCCGATAACCTGCATCGGTGCGCAAGACATGCCGAATTAAGCCGATGTCTTCATAATAACGAATCATCTTGGCGGAGATGCCAGTTTTTTTGGCTGCTTGGCTGATATTCATATAAATCCAATTCTAGTTAGGCTAATTTTTTGCAGTAATTGATTGAAAGCGTTTAAGGCGTAGAGCATTAGTTACTACAAAAACTGAGGATAACGCCATTGCAAAAGCAGCAAACATCGGTGAAAGTAGCATACCATTTAACGGATACAGCACACCCGCCGCCACAGGAATCAAGGCGACATTGTAAATAAATGCCCAAAATAGATTTTGCTGAATATTGCGAATCGTAGCACGAGATAGCGCAATGCAATCCACCACGCTACTGACATGTCCATTCATGAGTACCACATCAGCGGTTTCAATCGCAATATCTGTACCTGTACCCATCGCAATGCCCAGATCGGCATGGGCAAGTGCAGGAGCATCATTGATGCCATCACCGACAAAGGCGACTTTGCCATATTTGGCTTGTAATGCGCTGATGGCTTCAACCTTTTGCGCAGGTTTGACGTTGGCAATGACTTGATCGACACCGAGTGATTGCGCAATCGCTTCGGCAGTTTTCTGTTGATCGCCACTGACCATCGCCACATGGAATTGATCTTGATGTAAAGCATGAATTGCAGATTGAGCATCGGCTTTGGCTTCATCCGCAACGGCAATTACCGCAAAGATTTGCTCATCGACACTGAGATAAAATGTGGTTTTTGCTTCACTGGTCAATTCATCAAAATGAGGCTGTAATGCAGTGGATGAAAAGCCCAATTGCTTCATCCACGTGCCCGAGCCAATCCGTATCGTTTTGCCATCAATCTGTGCTTGTACACCTAAACCAACATGTGCCTGAAAGTCAGTGATTGGTAATAAAGCTAATCCACGTACTTTCGCATCCTCAACAATAGCTTTGGCAATTGGATGCTCTGACGCAGACTCAAGTGAGGCAGCGTATTGTCGAATTAGGTCAACGTCATTATTGTCTTCTATGTCTGTCGCTAAAAGTAAATCCGTTAAAATCGGATGACCATTAGTTAGTGTACCTGTTTTATCAAAAGCAATTGCTTGAATATCCTTCGCCGACTGCAAGGCATGCACATCTCTGAACAAAATACCCAATTCGGCGGCACGACCTGTACCGACCATGATTGACATCGGTGTTGCCAAGCCCATGGCACATGGACAGGCGATGATCAGTACCGATACCGCATTGATTAGCGCAAAACTTAACCCTTGATCAGAAAATAACATCCAAGCGAGAAAGGTCAGTACAGCGATCACGAGAATGGTCGGGACAAACCACATGGTAATTTTATCGACCAGATTCTGAATCGGTAATTTGCTGGACTGGGCATTTTCCACCAATTGAATGATTTTGGCTAAAGTTGTATCACCGCCCACAGCACGGACTTGCACAATAATTTGACCTTGCTGATTCAGCGTGCCACCAATGACTTGATCATCAATAGCCTTTTGCACTGCCATTGATTCACCAGTAATCATCGACTCATCAATATAGCTTTGACCTTCAATCACCACACCATCAAAAGGCACGCTTTCTGAAGGCTTAATCATTATAATGTCATTACTTTGTATGCTATTAATATCGACATCAATAAATTGACCATCACGTTTGACATGCGCCACTTTCGGTTGCAATTGCATCAGTTTTTCAATGGCTTGCGAGGTTTGACCTTTGGCTTTGGCTTCCAGATAACGACCTAAAAGAATCAAAACGATGATCACCACGACGGATTCATAGTACACCGAAAGGTTGGCTTTAGGCAGAAGCTCAGGCAGGAAAGTCGCAACGATGGAATAACTATATGCCGCCAAAGAACCTATGGCGACCAACGTATTCATATCGGGTGCACCACGAAACAATGCAGGAATACCGTGGGTATAAAACTGCCGACCTGAAAAAATCAAGACCAACGTGGCAAGGATAAATTGCAGATACCAGCTATTTTGCATGCCGATATTCGATGCGATCCAATGATGCAAAGCAGGAATAAAGTGACTTCCCATCTCCAATACAAATACAGGTAACGCTAAGACGATGGCAAGGATTAACTTTTTAAATAATTCATCGGCTTCAAGCTGACGGCGTTCGCTATAGCTTTTTTGAGGTGCTTGTGCTTCATACTTATTTGTTGAATCATTTTTTTGCTGTTGTACAACAGTCGCTTGGTAGCCAACCTGTTCGACTTGAGCTATTAGTTGATCTGTATCAACCATTGAGGTGTGATGAATGTTTGCCATTTCCGTCGCAAGGTTGACACTGGCACCAGTGACACCATCAATTTTTTGTAATGCACGTTCAACCCGACCGACACATGAGGCACAACTCATGCCGTCGATACGCAATACGCTATGCACATCATCTTGTACTGATACATTCACTTGTTGTGCATCTTGATGTAAGGTCGCTTGATAGCCTGCTTTTTCGATGGCTTGGGTGATTGATGTGCTTAATTCGGCATTAGCATTCGCATTGTTCGTTTGCACGGTGGCGCGTTCGGTCGCAAGATTCACACTGACGCTCTCGACACCATCAACCTTGGCAATCGCTCGTTCGACACGACCCACACATGAGGCACAGCTCATGCCTTCGACATCAAAGTTAAGCGTTTTTTGTTGCTGATTTATGCTTTGTTGGTTCGGGGCTTGTTGACTCATGGTTGAGTACCTCTATTGATAAGGTTTAACACTATTTTCAACCTTACCATGATGGTAAAGTCAAGTGATACATTTTTCTGGATTGAATAATGAGTTTTTAGTATGTGTGATGGATTTATTTGCTTGACCTTACCATAGTGGGAAGCTTTATCATCATCATGATACAGAATACATTGGAGTAAAAAATGAAATTACATGTAGAAAATATGACTTGCGGACACTGTGAAAAAGCCATTAAGCAAGCCATTGCAAGCGCAGATCAAAATGCACAAGTTGCGGTGGATTTGACCACGAAACAAGTTGATGTGGAAACTGTGCTTAGTCTTGAGCAAGTACAAAGTGTCTTAAAAGAAGAGGGCTATACGGCAACTTTAATTTAAATTTGCACTGTAGCTATTTGTATTAGGGATGAAGTTGTGTCTAAATTCAATTTAGAACCCCACCTAGCCTCCCCTTAAAAGGGGAGGAATTCTGACCATTTTATTAGATGGTTTTCCCCCTGAGTAGGGGGAATTAAAGGGGGTTTTATTGTTAGATAATTTTCTTCAATCGTTCTACCACTTCTTCGCACTGCGCAGTACTTGCCACCAAAGCCATACGCACATGATTCTCACCCGGATTGCCTTGTTCAGTTTCACGTGACAAGTAGCGACCTGGAAGCACTTTGATGTTTGCTTCTGCAAGTAATTTTTTGGCGAAGGCTTCATCATTATCAACTTGCAACCAATAATAAAAACCTGCATCGGGCTTTTTAAATGGTAGGCGATCGCCTAACTCTGATTGAAATAATGCAAACTTCTGACGATAGGCAATGCGGTTGTCTTCGACATGCTCTTCATCATCCCATGCAGCGATCGACGCAAGCTGATGTTGCACAGGCATGGCAGCACCGTGATAAGTGCGATATTTCAAATACGGCGCAAGCAGTTTTGCATCACCTGCAACAAAACCTGAACGCATTCCCGGAAGATTCGAACGCTTAGAAAGCGAATGAAACACCACGCAATTTTTATAATCATGGCGACCGATCTCAGCACAAACTTGCAGTAAGCCAACAGGCGCTTGCTCAAACCACAATTCCGAATAGCATTCATCCGAAGCAATAATAAAATCGTACTCGTCAGATAGCGCAATCAGCTGTTGAAAATCTTCACTGCTGAGTACAGCACCAGTCGGATTGCCCGGTGTACAGACGAATAAAATATCGGTCTTTTCCCACACTTCGGCAGGTACTTGACTAAAGTCACCTTTGTAATCATTGTCCGCTGTACAGTTGACAAAATAAGGCGTTGCGCCTGCAAGCAACGCTGCACCTTCATAGATTTGATAAAACGGATTGGGCATCACTACATAAGGCGTTTTGCTACGATCAACCGCTGATTGCACAAAAGAGAAAATCGCTTCACGTGTGCCACTGACAGGCAGGATTTGTGTTTCAGCATAGATGCTTTGTAGTTGGAAACGATTGCTTAACCAATTGCCAATACTTTGACGAAGCTCAGGTAAACCTTTGCTATTTGGATAAGTGGAAAGATGCGCAAAGTTGGCTTCGATCGCTTGCTGTACAAAGGCAGGCGCAGCATGTTTTGGCTCACCGATCGACAGTGGAATTAACGGCAAGTTTGCAGGTTGAATATCTGCAAAGAGTGCATTTAATTTTTCAAAAGGGTAAGGGTGGAGTAATGCCAAATCAGGGTTCATAACCGCAAGTTCCAAATTTCATCTATGTAAATATTTTTCAAGTTATCAACTATTGATTTCTAACTATAGTCGAAGTAATTGATGTCTGATACAAGGCAACCGAGCGAAGCTGTACATAGGGTACTGCGAGCGAGGTTAACGATGTAGCAGATTTCAAGTAATTTGACTATAAATCAATGCTGTATCGTCACTTGATTCGAAGCTTCGTCCAAAGCCGCTTTAAGCTGTTCAGCAAAAACCGTCGATTCTTCTTCAGTCAGTGGCGTACCGTCAGGCTTGGTGACGAAGAAAATATCTTCGGCTTTCTCACCAAGCGTAGCAATACGTGCAGAATGAATATCAATGCCTTGCATCATAAACAAACCGCCAATTCTTGCCAAAAGACCTGGTTGATCGAGTGTGGAGATTTCTACCATATTTTGATTTAAAGCACGGTTTAGGCGAATATCAACACTATTTTCCACTTCAAAATGACGTAGACGACGTGGAATCATCCGTTGCATCAGCGCAGGATATTGGTCAATTTGACTCAAGCCTTTGACTAAGGTTTCCACGACTTGTTTTTCACGACTTGGATCGCTTAGCAATGAACCCAAACGGTCATGAATCACATAGGTATCGAGTGAAAAATTGGTCGCTGCGGTAATAATCCGTGCGTCTTGGACATCGAGATTTAAACGATCAAGCAGGGCAACTGTGGTCGCAAATAGGTTCGGTGTATCTCGAGTATAAATAAACAGCTGAATCGCTTTACGGTGCTCACGAATTAGCACAAGTGGATCGCTATTTTCACCATGACGCAAGATCGCAGTGGTATGCCAAACCACTTCATCGACCGTTTCTTTTAAGAAATAATCATCGCCAAGCTCTTTCCACACTACTTCGATTTCATTCGGAGGAAATTCATCTGAGAGTTTTTCCAGTGCAGAAAACTTGGTGTCTTCAATCAGCATTTGATGATCAATCGGACGGTCTAATCCACCTCGGATAATTTCACGAGATTGCGAGTAGAGCTGACGCATTAACGACGCTTTCCAATTGGTCCACAGCGTTGGATTGGTCGCATTAATATCGGCAACAGTCAGACAATACAGATAATCCAAGTGCTCCATATCACCCATCGCTTCGGCATAACTTTGCACCACATCAGGGTCGGAAATATCTTTTTTCTGTGCGGTGAGCGACATCATTAAGTGATTACGAGTCAGCCATGCGACCATTTTGCCTTCACGTTCACTGAGTCCGTGTGCACGGCAAAACTCAATCGCATCCTCTGCGCCCAGTTCGCTATGATCACCACCACGACCTTTTGCAATATCGTGGAACAGCGCAGCGATAAAGATAATGTCTTTACGTGCAAGGCGTTGGAACACGTTGCAGACTACAGGATATTGCTTGCCAAACTCAGGCTCGGAGAAACGATTCAAATTACGAATAAGTAATAAAGTATGTGCATCGACGGTATAAATATGGAACAGATCGTATTGCATCAAGCCCATGATCTGCCCAAATGCAGGAATATAATTACCCAGCACACCATAACGACGCATCGCAACAAGCGTGTCGTACAAACGATATGGCGAACGAATAATCGCTAAAAATAAAGCTTTATGTGCATCATTATTACGGAAGTTTTGATCAATCTTCTTCGCCGCCAAAAGCAGCAACCGCAATGTGCGTGCTCGAATACCTTGAATCTCTTGATTGTTCGCCATCAGATAAAAGACTTCTAAAATCGCACTTGGCGTTTCCGAGAAGACTTTGTGATGGGTAACTGCCAGTTTGCCATCGACCAATTTAAAGTTTTTATTTAATGGTTCAATTTGACGTTCATAATCCGCCAAACGGGGGATAATTACTGCTTCATTAAAGTAGTTGATCAGTAATTCACTCAAAGTCGAAACACTTTGCGCCACACGATAATAACGCTTCATAAATTGTTCAATGGCGTGATTTGGATGTTTACCATCCTCACGTTGATAGCCGAAACAAGTGGCAATCTCACGTTGATAATCAAACAATAAGCGGTTTTCATCTCGTTTAGTGAGGCGATGTAGATAGTGGCGAATTTCCCATAAGAAAATTTCCGCTTCTTCCAATATTGCTAGTTCAAACTCACTAATAAATCCAAGATGCACCAAGTCGTAAATCCGACCAACACGGAAGTGCCGTTTGGCAATCCAACCGATTTGGTTCATATCACGTAGACCACCGGGAGCATTTTTAATATCGGGCTCAAGGTTGCTTTCAGTATTATTATGTTGTTCGTAGCGTTTCTTTTGTTCAAACACTTTGGCATCGAAGAAGGTCTTGTCCGTCCAACTTTCTGACACAATACGACGTGGCCATTTTTTTAATAATTCATTGCCACTGAGTAAACGTGCTTCGATCAACGATGTAGCAATAGTGACATCGAGCTTGGCTTGGTCAAAACATGCTTTAATAGTGCGAACGCTAATCCCAGGTTTAAAATTCCCCACATCCCACAGCGAAGATACGAAAGTTTTGACTTTATCTTGTGTGGCTTCATCCAATTCTTCCTCAGACAGAATCAGCACATCCACATCAGAGTAGGGCAACATCTCACGGCGACCATAGCCTCCGACTGCAAAGAGTGCTAAATCAGTCTGATCCAATCCTGCATTTTTCCAAAGAAAATCTAAGGCTAAATCAATCTGATCCGATCGCGCAGTGACCACATCTCGAATGTTCACCCCATCGGCAAAATATTGATCAAGCTTGTCTTCGACTTTTCCACGCCAAATCGTCAAGCCTTGCAGATCTTGACCTAAGCGAACATATTCAGAAATGGGAGGAAAATCTAACATGTGATGTGCTCTTAAAAATTGCTGAAATCGAAAAACATATAACACAGAGTATTATGCAGTATGACTGTTTTAGGGAAGTCTTACAGTATTTACTCAAATGTCAGAATTAACCTTCGGTTCGACCTACTTTTCTTTCGGGAAAAGTAGGCAAAACCATTTTGTCTGTTGCAAACTCGGTCATACATTAAGTATCTATTCAATAGATTAGTAAACACTACTTTGCATACTGCATGCTGACCTCAAACAATGCAACAGACGCTTCCACGTATCAAATATTTGCTTACTCATCATTTGTGGTCAATTTATCTTTTAGATGCAATTATTCCGATGGGTTTACTTGTACCGCATCGGCAGTTGCTTTGGCAAGTTGACGTGCACTTTCAATCGTTTCTGCACGTGCTGTTGCCACGCCCATACGACGTTTGACAAAACCTTCAGGCTTACCAAATAAACGTAAATCCGTATTAGGGTGCGTCAATGCGTGTTGCAAATTACTAAAGCTTAAATTCTCACCATCTTGACCTGCATAGATCACCGCACTGGCAGCAGTACTGTGACGAGTAGTATTCACTGGCAAGCCTAGAATTGCCCGAGCATGGAGTTCAAACTCACTTTGGAATTGACTCGCCAATGTCACCAGACCTGTATCATGCGGACGAGGTGACACTTCACTAAACCATACTTGATCGGCTTTGATAAATAATTCCACACCAAAAATACCACAACCACCCAGTGCCGTTGTGACTTTATCTGCAATGCGCTTGGCTTCAATCAGCGCAGTTTCGCTCATTGGCTGAGGTTGCCAACTTTCCACATAATCACCTGCTTCCTGACGGTGTCCGATGGGGTCGCAGAAATGGGTTTCGATGACACCTGTTTCAGGATTTTTGGCACGGACGGTCAGTAGGGTAATTTCATAATCAAAGTTGATTTGCGATTCGATAATCACTTTACCTTGATTGACTCGACCGCCTTGCATGGCGTAATCCCAAGCGGCATCAACTTCTTTAAAGTTGGTCACTCTAGATTGACCTTTACCCGAAGATGACATCACAGGTTTGACAAAGTTTGGATAGCCAATATCATCACATGCAGCACGGAAGCTCTCCAAGCTATCAGCAAAACGATAAATCGACGTCGGTAAGCCCAATTCTTCGGCAGCGAGGCGACGAATCCCTTCACGGTTCATGGTCAGATTGACTGCTTTAGCAGAGGGGATCACCGTAGCGATATTTTTTGCTTCAATGTCTAATAAGACTTCGGTAGCTATCGCTTCGATCTCAGGTACGATCAGATGTGGTTTTACTTCTTCGATTAAAGTCTTTAACGCCGTCGCATCATTCATATTCAAGGTGTAACTGCGATGTGCGACTTGCATGGCAGGCGCATTGTCATAACGATCGGCTGCAATCACTTCAACACCTAGGCGTTGCAGGGAAATCACTACCTCTTTGCCGAGCTCACCTGAACCTAAAAATAACACCCGAGTTGCAGAAGATTGTAAAGGAGTCCCGATGCGTACTGTCATGCCGTCAACCTAAAATAATAATTTTATCGTGGGCTTTAGCATAGCAGACAGAGCGCAGGACATATAGCCTAAAGACAGGCTGATCTATGCACAAATGTTAGAAAATGATCAAACATTAAACAATAAATATGATGTTGATTTATATTTTTTGAAAATACAAAATCGCCTTAGCAATGACTTGTAAAAAGTGAATTACTGCTTCTTTGCTGAGGCAGGCTTTTGGTAAGTCGGCATTGAAGTCTGCAGTACTTCGACAGCCAAGCACCATAATCACCACGCTACGCAGACCAAGTGCAGACAAACCTAGAACCTCATCAAGCAATACATTGTCAAAACCACCAATTGGCGTGTCATCAACCGCTAGAAAGTAGAGAAATGGCAATTTGACTAAAGAGGATTGAGTCGATCAAATAATGGTATTTAGTATGTGCAAAAATAAAAACCTAGAACACGAGTGCACTAGGTTTTTTTTGAGCTAGGGCTTTTGAAACAAATTACAAATTTGCAATCTGTTCCATATTCGCCTTGATCTTGCTAAGTTGATCGGCAAATTCCGCCAATTTCACTTTTTCACCTTCGACTACAGCAGGCGGTGCTTTTGCCACAAAACCTTCATTTGCGAGTTTATTTGCGATTTGGTCATGTTGCTTTTGTACTTTGTCTAAGTCTTTTTGCAAACGAGCAAGTTCAGCTTTTGGATCAATCAAACCTTTCATCGGCACGAATACCGAAGCCTGACCGACCACACTTGACGATGATAGCGGTGGTTCTTGATCAAGACTCAAGAACTCGATACTTTCCACTTTTGCCAAAGCCTTAAATAATGGCTCAATGCGCTCAATACGAGTACGTTCTGCATCGCTGATATTTTGCAATAATACAGGCAACAGGCGAGCATTACCCAAGCCCATTTCACCACGGATATTACGTACCGCACCGATCAAGGCTTGTAGCCAATCCATATCAGCTTCGGCTTGATTGTTGATTTTCGCTTCTTCGGCAACAGGGTATGGCGCAAGCATAATGGTGTCGCCACCACGTCCGATCATCGGTGCAAGCGTCTGCCAGATTTCTTCAGTTAAGAATGGCATCAATGGATGTGCAAGACGTAGCGCAGATTCCATGACTGAAAGTAAGACACGGCGAACTTCGGCTTTACGAGCTTCTGAAACATTTTCATCATTCAATACTGGCTTGGTCAGCTCGACATACCAGTCGCAATATTCATTCCAAATAAAGTCATAAATGGTCTGTGCCACGAGGTCAAGGCGATAAGTTTCAAAGCCCAATTTGACCGCTTGTTGTGCCTTTTGTAGACGGCTGATGATCCATTGTTCAGGCAATTCCCACAGCTCAGGCTGTGCCGTTTGTGCAACCTCTTTGCCTTCGACATTCATCATCACGAAGCGAGTCGCATTCCAAATTTTATTACAGAAGTTGCGATAGCCCTCGACACGTTTCATATCGAATTTGATGTCACGACCCGTATTGGCAAGTGCGCAGAAAGTAAAGCGTAGCGCATCTGTTCCATATGCGTTAATGCCGTCTGGGAATTCTTTACGCGTGGCTTTTTCGATCTTCGGCGCAGTTGAAGGATTCATCAAACCAGTGGTACGTTTTTGAACTAAGGTTTCAAGATCAATACCATCGACCAAATCTAAAGGATCGAGCACGTTGCCTTTAGATTTTGACATTTTTTGACCTTCGCCATCACGTACCAAACCATGTACATAGACAGTTTTGAACGGGACTTGTGGTTTGCCATGTTCATCTTTGACGAAGTGCAAAGTCATCATGATCATTCGGGCAACCCAGAAGAAAATGATGTCAAAACCAGTCACCAAAACATTGGTTGGATGGAAGGTTTTTAAGAAATAATTTTCCGCATCTTTTTGTGCATCGCCAGTCCAGCCAAGCGTTGAGAACGTCCACAGCGCAGAGGAGAACCATGTATCCAGTACGTCTTCATCCTGACGGATTTCAAGATCATCAGCTAAGTTATGCTTCTCACGAACTTCGGCTTCGTTACGTCCAACGTAGATATTGCCTGCGTCGTCGTACCATGCAGGGATACGATGTCCCCACCAAAGCTGACGGCTGATCGCCCAATCTTGAATATTGTTCATCCATGCCATGTACATATTGCTGTACTGTTCAGGAACGAATTTTATGTCGCCATTTTTCACTGCTTCGATCGCAGGCTCAGCAAGCGGTTGAATCTTCACATACCATTGATCTGATAATAATGGCTCAACGATCACACCTGAACGCTCACTACGAGGTGCTTTAAGGGTATATGGCTCAATTTTCTCTAACCAACCTTCGGCTTCAGCTTCGTCAACTAATTTTTTACGTGCAACATAACGCTCAAGTGCGACATAGCTTTCAGGTGCGGTGATGGTTTTGGTTACTGGTACGCCAGTTTTTTCCATCCAGTCAAATTCACCCAAGATTTTGGCATCTTTATCAAAGATATTAATCACTGGTAGATCGTGACGTTTGCCAAGATCATAGTCATTGAAGTCGTGTGCTGGCGTGATTTTGACACAACCTGTTCCAAAGTCTTTGTCTACATAATCATCGGCAACGATGGGTACAAGACGACCTGTGATCGGTAGCACGATATTTTTACCAATCAAATGTTGATAGCGTTCATCTTCAGGATGTACTGCAACCGCACTATCGCCAAGTAGAGTTTCAGGTCGAGTGGTCGCCACCACAAGATAGTCATTGCCATCTTTGGTTTTCAGTGATTTATCTTCAAAGAAATAGCGGAAATGCCACAATGAACCTTGTTCTTCTTTGCTTTCTACTTCAAGGTCAGATAGGGCAGTATGTAGCTTTGGATCCCAGTTGACGAGGCGTTTGCCACGATAAATCAAACCTTCTTCATGCAAGCGTACAAAGACTTCTTTCACAGCATCGGATAAGCCATCATCCATGGTAAAGCGTTCACGTGTCCAATCTACAGAAGAACCAAGACGACGAATCTGACCTGTGATCGTTCCGCCTGATTTTTCTTTCCATTCCCAAATCTTTTCTAATAATTTTTCACGTCCCAAATCATGACGAGTAATGCCTTGCTCACCAAGCTGACGCTCTACAACGGTTTGCGTTGCAATCCCCGCATGGTCTGTACCCGGTTGCCACAAAGTATTATGACCTTGCATGCGGTGGTATCGAGTCAACGCATCCATGATGGCATTGTTAAAACCATGTCCCATATGCAAGCTACCTGTCACGTTTGGCGGTGGAAGCATGATGGTAAAAGGTGTTGCCGTTGAATTCGCTTCTGCAGCGTGCGGTTTAAAGTAACCATTGTCTTCCCAGACTTTGTACCATTTGCGTTCAATATCAGATGGATCGTAAGTGGTTGCAATATTTTGGGCGGTATTTGAGGCTTGGTTTGAGTTTTGTTCAGTCATTGGATATGGCGTATGAAATAGCAAAAAATTGGCGTTATTCTAGCAAAAATAGTCGTAAAAATATATGCGCAGATTGTGCATTCACGATGCGATGGATAAGAAAATATACATGCCGAAAAATGCAATTGAGCATCTAGGACGGACTTGTTACACTGATGAAAGAATAGCGTATGCTTGATCAGATTCGATTTTCAAATTTAATCTTTAAGCTTGATTTTTCAGTTTGATCATTACGCAGAAAAATGCTTCAAAGGAATTTGGATGCAAAGATTAAAAAATAAAAAGCAGGGGTACGTAGCGATGACTACACAAAATGTCCATCTAAAAATACACGATCGAACCTATCGTGAGCTTGAAGATATTAATACACGGCTCAATCATGGTGATGGCAAAGATTTGTCTAAAGACTTGGGACAAGTCTTTACCGAGATTACCCATCAAGTGCTTGATCAAGTGTTTATGGAGCTCATTCATGCCAATAAACAACAACCTGAACTTGCGGATCATGCCGATGAAGCTGAAAAAGTGTTGGGTCAAATCCGAGAACAATTGCAAAAATATATGCCGTGGGCAGTTGGCATGTTTAATAATGATCGCTTGACGCCTGTATCCAATCATATGGTGGCGCATTTTGATTTGAGTAATCCCAAAACCAGTTTGCTTCGCTATGCAGTGCCTGATTCACTTGTGCAAAGTATGCTGAAAGATGTTGAGCGTATCCAACAAGGTGATTTGTCAGCGATTGATTCGATGTTGAAAAATATTATTGAAGTGATTGATCTGGGTGTAACTGAATTTATTCGTAAGCCAAAGTCGATGCTGAAATTTAACTTTGTGGTGGATAAAACCTTAAATGGCGTGATTCATCTTGTTACTAGTATTGGCTATAAACGCATTGAAAAAATGGGACAGCATTCTTCTCCACAGCTTGCAATGCGCTATGCTGAACATTTTCAAAAGTTTATTTATGCTGAGTCTGCTTAGCTTATTAGGGTCTGTCATTTGAGTGACAACTGATATAACGAAACTATGACAAAATGGCTTCGTAAAATGGATAAAAAGTGCTTTAGAAATTGTGAACGCTTAGTGATTTGTTTAGCGTGCATCAATCATATAAGGAGCAAGGAATAAAAAATGAGTTATAAAGCAAAGACACTTGAGCAGAAAGTGGTTTGGATCACTGGAGCAAGTTCAGGAATAGGCGAAGCACTTGCCAAAGTATTTGCCAATCTCGGTGCAAAAGTAGTGCTATCAGCACGTCGGATAGATGAGCTAGAGCGTGTACGTCAGCAGTTAAACAATTCTGAAAAGCATCTGTGCGTTGTCTTTGATGTAATACAAGTGGATCAAACGCAACAGGCGGTAGAGCAAGTCATTGAAAAATGTCAGCGCATTGATTATCTGATCAACAATGCAGGGTTAAGTCAACGTGCTTTGATTGCAGATACCTCCATGGATACCGAGCGTCGCATTATGGAAATTGACTATTTTGCGCAGATTAACTTAACCAAATTGGCTTTACCTTATCTTGAAAATCAAGGCTCTGGGCATGTGGTCTTTATTTCCAGTGTGGCAGGTTTACTCGGCACACAATACCGAGCCAGTTATTCAGCGGCAAAAGGTGCAATCCATATGTGGGCGAACAGCTTACGTGCAGAATATGCAGAAAAAGGGCTCAATGTATCGGTGGTGTTCCCAGGCTTTGTCAAAACCAATGTGTCTTTTAATGCGTTGAATGGTGCAGGGCAAGCCCAAGCGCATCAAGATGAAGCCATTGAAAATGGTTTAGATGCCGATGATTTTGCACAAAAAGTGGTTAAAGCTTTGCTGAGTAATCAAGAATACATCGTCGTGGGTGGACTGAAAGAGAAGCTCGGTGTAGCGATTTCCCGAGTATCTCCGAAGCTGATGTATAAGATGATCCGAAAAAGCAAAGTGAAATAAAGTCATTTTAAATAAAGCACATTTCAAATAAAACAAAGTCAAAACACTTTAATCAGTCGAGACTGTAAATAAAACTGTGTAAACGCTTAAACTATCCCTCAACGTTGTTGGGGGTAACACAGGTGTTTACCATGAAAGATGAAGCAATGTTGGCATTAGCTAAAGAATTTGCCAAAAACCTAAAAACAGAAGCTGACC
>NZ_JAYROT010000010.1:0-17532 GCF_041911495.1 Acinetobacter sp.
CTTAAAATTGAATAAATTTTGATGGGGTATTTCATGTTTCAACAATCTCTCCTTGTTGCGCTAAGTATTAGTATGCTCGGTTTGACAGGTTGTCAGGTGGTGAGTGTTAAAGAACAAAAAGTCGGCACAACACTCAGTAATCAACGTGACAGCATTCTGACACGTGACGAGCTCAGTGAAGCCAGTCTCAATGTCTTGTCCATGTCTGGACAAGAAACCAAAAAATGTATCAATGATCCCAATCAATGCATGGAGGATTTGGCGCAAATCCCTGAAATCATTGATGAACAATATCTGTCCGCTGCCAGTGAGATTTATCTTGCGCATGCGATTCAATTAAGCAAATCCTCAAACTGTGACTTTGCCAAAACCCACGCCAAAAAAGAGCAAGATCAGCTCAATGTTGAACAAAAAGCCAAGTACGATACGCTCGGCAAACAGTATATTCAATGTACCACGCAACAACTCGAGTCCTTAAATCACGCCATCCGTTATAGTTATGCCTATTTGTTTGATACCAAGCGCCCACCGACTCAGCGTTTGTTTGACAACCGACAAGTGCAAGTGCGAGATTTTTATAATCAAGCCATCGCCAATTTGGTGAATAAATTTAACGAGCAAAAAATTCAAGAAAAATCATATAGCCAAGGGCAAATGACCATTGGTGATAGCACCTATTTGATCAACTTAGAGCAATACCCAAGCCTGAAAAAAGATGATGTTGAGCGCCTGATTAGCACCTACAATTTGAGCTTCTCTGGTCTACGCTCGGTGAGTCGTCGTGATGGTTTTGGCTCTGAATTTGCCATTGAACTGAAAAAATCGGATAAAAAACCATTTAGCGAATTTAAAATCGATCCATTTTTAAATCTGCAAAATATTTATGATCACCCCAATATTCATCAAGCACAAAACCTACCAGCAACCATTGTGGTTGTACCTAAGCAACGAGAATCTGTAGATGCAGTACTCAAAAGCAAAGAGTTGATCATCAACGCAGTTGATCCCAACAAATATCAAGACATCAAAGTTGATGAACACACTTACCCTTTGGCGGCAAATTTCTCTGCGCCTTACGGGCTCTGGCTTGCCAATAATAAACTCGGTGCGGCGGGCTATTTGACGCTACTTGATCGTGAGCAAGATCTGATCATGCCGCACTTGTTTATGCTTGAACCATACAATCCAAAGAAAAAAGTCATTGTGATGATTCACGGTTTGGCTAGTAGCCCTGAAACATGGATTGCACTGACCAACGACATCATGGGCGATAATGTCCTGCGTGAGCATTTTCAGGTTTGGCAAGTGTTCTACTCGACCAATATGCCGATCATGGAAAGCCGTTATCAAATCTACGCTTTGCTTAAACAAGCCTTTGATGGAGTAAAAAATCAATACCCAACTCAACCACCAAAAGATGCCGTACTACTCGGTCATAGTATGGGTGGTGTGATCGGGCGTTTGTTGGTCAGTGATGCAGACTACAGCACGAAAGTCATGGAGCATTTAAAACAAAATGACTTTAGAGATTATAAAAAAATCAAAAATCTAACGGCTGCACAGCTACGGTTTAGAATGAATGCACTAACACCACCGATTGATCGTGCAATTTTTCTTGCTTCTCCATTTCGAGGGACAGACTTTGCAGATCGCTGGTTTACCCTTGCTGCACGTAAAATCATTCGCCTACCGCAGAACTTCTTAAAAGCCACACTGACTGCTGCAAAAGCAGGACTAGGCGATGAAGAAGCACAACAGATGCTGGAACGTATTTCTAAAGATTTTCTACAAAATGGACCAAGTGATTTGAGTAAAAAATCAGCTTTTTCAAAAATCACAGGCGAAACCAAAATAAATGCGAAAGTGAAATATCATCTGATCATGGGTAATGATACCGATTCAGAGGATAAAGACATGATCACTGATGGCGTAGTGCCTTATCACAGCGCACATATTGATGGTGCTGTATCTGAAAAAATCATTAAAGGCGGACACTCGATTCATCTTAAGCCTGAGGCAGTATTAGAAGTACGCCGTATCTTACGTTTGCATTTGCAAGAGCTTGGGCTGTATAAGCCATAACCGTGCTTTGTGAAACATACTGAACTTTAAGTATAAAAAAGCAGATCACCGTGATCTGCTTTTTTACAGCAACTTTATAAACTCTTTGAAAAATGATTTAGCTTGCAGCAACCTTTTTTACCACGATTGACCCAAGCGAATAGCCTGCGCCAAATGAGCATAGTACGCCATACTCGCCAACCTCAACCTCGTGACCTGTTTTGTGCATCGCAATGATCACACCTGCCGATGAAGTATTGGCATATTCATCAAGTACGATTGGTGCACGTTCTTTTTCAATATCTTTACCCAAAAGAAGCTTTAGAATCAGGGCATTCATATTGGCATTGGCTTGATGTAGCCAAAAGCGTTTTGGTGCGTTGACATCAATATTTAACCGACCAAGTTGTGCAGTAATGGTCGATGCAACTAATGGTGAAACTTCTTTAAAGACTTTACGTCCATCTTGCTTAAATAACAGACCTTTGGTCGCCTCTTCACTTGAGTTTAAGAAACCAAAATTATTACGGATATTGTTCGAAAACTTAGTCACAAGCTGACAGTCGAGTATCTCAAAACCTACTTTGCTATCTGTCTGCTCAACGATCGTTGCAGTTGCCACATCACCAAAGATAAAGTGACCATCACGTGCACCAAAATCATTATGTGCGGAAGTGATTTCTGCATTCACCACCAAGACACATTTTGCACCACATTTAATTGCATCATGAGCCTGTTTTAAACCAAATGTCGCCGCCGAACACGCCACATTCATATCATAAGCATAGCCTTCGATACCAAGCGCATCTTGGATTTCGATCGCCACCGCAGGATAAGCACGTTGCATATTTGAGCAGGATAAAATCACCGCATCGACATCAGCTGCAGTGACACCTGCTGCTTCCATCGCCATTTTTGCGGCTTTGACACCAATCTCTGCTTGGATTGAGATTTCATCATTGCTACGCTCACGAAGCTTTGGACGTAGGCGGTTAATGTCTAGAACACCTGACTTTTCTACCACATGACGAGATTTTATCCCTGAAGCTTTTTCAATGAACTCTGGAGTTGAACCGCGCAGCTCTTCAAGCTCTCCACGTGCAATCGCATCAGCATTTTTTGCATTGTACTGCTCCACATAAGCATTTAAGCTCGCAACCAACTCTTCGTTGCTAATGGACTCAGGTGGTGTGTACAACCCTGTGCCAGTGATACGAATGCTCATGTAAAACTCCTTATAACTGTGTTCACAACATCATCTATGAACGACTTATTTCTCAATCTTAAATTTGGCAATTGATGCAATTTAAGACTTAATGCCTAACTCATCCCAAGCCTTTTGCAAACGCTTGGAAGATATGGCGAATTTGGTTTTCATCGGCTGTGCAAACAGTGAAATACGCAGTTCCTCAACCAATGGGTAAAAGCCTTGCGTATGCTTGCGAGGTGTGTTGAAAAGCTTATCCATCCATGGATCAATGATATTGATGGCATCTTGATCTTTATTAAGATTATTCGCTAATCGCTCCAAACGCAATTGCACAGCAGATAAATATCGTGGATATTCAAGCCAAGTCGTACTCGATTGCTGATATACGAACCCATCTAACTGCATCAAATCCAATTGATCTTCAATATCATCAATACTACGAGCAAATACATTTAAATCAATCGTTAAAAGCATCTGCCTGATCGACTGCCACGTCATATAAATTTCAGAAAGCATCTGCAACACCGTCTGACCAATACTTAAAAATTGCTGTTTGCAAAATTTAAGCAACGCATCAAAACTTTGCGCATCTGTCGCATCAACATGATTAACCGTCTTAGATTGCTCACGATCAACCGCCAACGCGTGTTCGTCCAGACAGCGTTGTAAGGTGGCATAAATCAGAATCTGTTCCAGCTTTTGCTTATTGCCAAGCGGTGCAAATGCCAAAGCAAATGGCTTACTGATTTGCTTTTTCAACTGACGTTCTAAATCACCCAATTGCAAATGAATCAAATGAATTAAGCCTTCACGATGCACTTGCATGGCTTGATCAACATCATGGAAATGCTGAATCACCACACCAACTGTTTTATCAATTAAATCCACATCTTGGAATTCGACTTTCGGTGCAAGTGCTTGATAACGCTGTACCACCACACCAGACACTTTGGTTGCAGATTCAAACACAAAATCTTGTGGAAACTCGGTAAATGCACCTTTGGACTCGGTCACTGGACGCTGAGTTTGTATCTGACAACGTGCTTGCAACTCGTCCAAATCTCGCCCTTGAGCAATGACTTTTTTACGCTCATCAATGACTTTAAGCAGTGGTAAAAGATAATTGGGTAACGACTCCAAACTAAAATCAGTTGCTAGAATTTGTTCGGCACGCAATTTAAATGCAAGCACATCGAAAATATGCTTTTGCAAATCTTGCTCGCTCAAATTCTGATGAATTTTTTTCGCCGTATCTGGAATCGGCACCAATTGACGACGTTTATCTTTGGGTAGATTTTTTAGTAAGGCTTCGATCAACTCCAATCGCCATCCTGCAATACCCCACGACCAACGGGCTTGATCAATCTGCGACAAGGCTTGTACAGGGATCGTCACCACTGCACCATCTTCATCATGGCTTGGATCAAAACGATAATTCACCGCAAAGCGCAATTGTCCATTATGAATAAAGTCTGGAAATTGGTTTGTCGTTGGTCGATCACTTTGCCACAGCGCATTTTCATCAAAAAATAAAATCTTGGGCTGTTTTGGCTCAACCGAAGCACGCCACTCATCGAAACTACGCCGAGAAGCAACGTCTTTAGGAATGCGCTCGGCATAGAACTGATACAATGCCTCCTCATCAACGATCAAATCTCGACGACGTAGTTTATCTTCAACTCGTTCAACTTCTTGTAATTTATGGACATTATGCACTAAAAATGGCGGATTTTGCCCAAGTTGATTCGCCACCAAAGCATCCCGCAAGAAAATCTCATGCGAGGCTTCCAGATCTATTTTTTCAAAATTCACCAATTGTTTGGCTTGAATAATTAGACCGAATAATGAAATCTGTGCATAGGCATTGACCACGCCATTTTTCTTCGACCAATGTGGCTCAAAATAGTGATATTTCAACAAATCTCGTGCCGCAAGCAAAATCCATTCAGGTTCAATCTTGGCAAGGGTTCGGATAAAGACTTGCGAGGTTTCCACCATTTCAAACGCCATCACCCACGACACTTGCGCCTTGTGCAAACTACTGGCAGGGAAAATCCGTGCTTTTTGCTGACGCACTGCTTGATAGACATTGCGCTCATCGGTCTTTTGCGCAATAAATGACAATAAACCTGTTAGAAGCGCACGATGCAGATTTTCATAGTTTGCAGTTTGACCAATGCTTTGCTCGGTACTTTTTTCAGAATTTTTTTCCGCACCTGTCTTAGAACTGCCTTTCGACATGTCATTCATTGACATGCCAAGCTGTTCAGTCATCTCACGCAACTGTTGATAAGTCTGTCGCCATTCACGCAGGCGCAACCAACTGAGAAAGTGCTGTCGAGCAAATTGACGACGCTTATTTTCACTAAGCTGATGTTCTTTTTTCAGATTATCGAGTGTATTCCAGAGCTTAAGATAAAACAGAAAATCAGAATCGGCTTCTTTAAATAAAGCATGCTTTTGATCGGCTTGCGTTTGTTTATCGGCAGGACGTTCACGAGGATCTTGCACCGCTAAGGCACTAACGATAACTAAAGTTTCCGCTAAGACACCAAAATGCGCACCACCCACCAACATCCGAGCTAGGCGTGGATCAATCGGCATTTTCGCCATGGTCTGACCGACTTTTGTGAGTTCTCCACCTTTGTGTGAATCTCCCCTAGCCCCTCTTTTTGAAAGAGGGGAACTTCCCCCTTTTGCAAAGGGGGATTGAGGGGGGAGTTTTGTTGATGTACTCGACTCAACCCCACCCTGCCTCCCCTTAATAAGGGGAGGAGTTTCTTCTCTTTGAAGCATCACTTCATTTGGAGGATTCAACGCACCCAATTCAATCAACAATTTCCGTCCATCATTGACCAAACGATGATCAGGTGGCTCAATAAAATCAAATTGTTCCAAATTGCCCAGACCGAGACTTTGCATCTGCAAAATCACAGAAGCGAGATTTGTCCGTTTAATTTCAGGTTCAGTAAACTCAGGACGAGATTGAAAATCTTCCTCGCTATACAGACGAATACAGACACCCGCAGCGATACGACCACAACGACCTTTACGCTGATTAGCCGCCGCTTGGGAAATCGCCTCAATCGGTAAGCGTTGCACCCTCGAACGATAGCTATAGCGTGAGATTCGTGCAAAACCACTATCTATCACATAGCGAATATTCGGCACCGTCAAAGCCGTTTCTGCGACGTTGGTGGCGATAATGATACGTCGCCCTTTACCACTTGGGCTAAAGATTTTTTGTTGTTCGGACAGTGCTAAACGTGCATAGAGTGGCAACACTTCGGTATGTCGTGGACCATATTTTTCTAAGGTTTCTTGAAGCTCTCGAATCTCCTGCTCGGTACTGGAGAAGATCAGAATATCGGCATATTCAGGATGTCCTTTGGCTTCGGCATCGGCAAAGCACTCCTCTACCGCTTGCACCACTGCACGAGGCAGGTTTTCTTCAAAATCGTCAAATTCATCATCATCACTACCGCCAATCGTCATCTCTGAAATTGGACGGTAACGGACCTCTACAGGGAAGCTTCGCCCTTCGACTTCAAAGATCGGCGCATCATGAAAATATTGGCTAAAGCGATTCACATCAAGTGTCGCCGAAGTGACGATGATTTTTAAATCAGGACGTTTCGGTAAAATGTTCTTCACATAACCCAAAATAAAGTCAATATTCAGCGAACGCTCATGCGCTTCATCAATAATAATCGTATCGTACTTGGTCAGATAGCGATCATGCGCAAGCTCTGCAAGCAAAATCCCGTCGGTCATCAGACGCACGAAAGAATCTTGATTACCCTGTTCATTAAAACGAACTTTAAAACTGATACTTTTGCCGAGTGGCTCTTTGAGTTCTTCGGCGATGCGTTGTGACACGCTTCGAGCTGCAAGACGACGTGGCTGAGTATGCCCAATCAATCCCGTTAATCCACGTCCTGCCAACATCGCAATCTGCGGTAGCTGTGTAGTTTTCCCCGAACCTGTTTCCCCTGCGACGATGATCACTTGATGCTTTTGAATCGCATCTATCAATTTGTCCGCATATTGACTGACAGGCAGATCTTGATTAAGAGAAATTTCAGGTAAGCGATTTAGACGTTCGATGACTTTTTCATGCGAACTTTGCAACAGCTGTTGGTACTTTGCTTCTGCTGTGTTGATTTGATCTGTAGCTTTTGGATCTGTTGATTTTTGATCAATAAGTTTTTGCTTTTGGGCTTTGTGTAAATCTTTTTTTAGACGTGACAAACGATGGCGATCTTTTGCCATCACTTGCAAGTTTTCAGTATTTTGAAATGATTTTTGCGTCGCAGTATTTTGCGCAGTTTGATTTTCTATAGCTTGCGGATTTGACAACAATTTTTCCTAGAGATTCAAAAGAATCATAACAACTTCAAGATCAAAGCAGTTATTTTACTCCTTTTCCTGCTTTTGGAAAAATGCTTTTAAGCGTTTCGTATAGCGTTTGAACGGCCACGTAAACTGTTTCACAAAACTATTCGGAATTTTATAACCCACTGTGCCGTACACACTCGCCAAATGATTTGGCATATACACACTTTTAAAAATCAGGTCGTAAACAGGAATAAATGCGGCGTAGTTTTTATCGATCGCAGGCTTTTCAGAGGAATGATGCCAATGATGAAACTCAGGTGTGGCAATGATCCAACGCAAATATGGGAAGCGAAATCTCACATTAGAATGAATAAAAATCGCATGAATCGAAATAAAAATCAGATAAGCAAATACCGCCGACGTATGAAAGCCCAAGAGAAAAATCGGCAATGTCGCAAGAAAGCGAGTCATCAACACTTCCACAACATGCAAACGTGAAGATGCGAGCCAATCCATGTGTTCTGTCGAATGGTGAATGGCATGGAAGCGCCACAAGAAATTCACCTCGTGCATCGCACGATGTAGCCAATACACCACAAAATCGACGACGATCAAAAGCTCAATAAACTGCAACCAAATCGGCTGTGCCTGTACATACGGCACGATCGGATTATTCGGAATATGAGTAATCCAGTATTGAATCGGCATCACCGTTAAAAAAGTAAATAGCTGAATCCCAATATGACTGACCATGAAATATTTCATGTCTGTCACCCAGCCCACACGTAAAATCTTTTGATCAGGATTTTTAGCAAAAAAGCCTTCAAGTGGAATAAAAATAAATGCCAAAATCACCAAAGTCAGTACAAAATAATCTATGCCAGCATAGAACGGCACATTTGGTAAAATCGGTGCTTTGATCAATCCACAGCCCAATACCGTTGCCAATAAAGCAATACACAACCCATAGAATCCATAACGGTTCTGACGGACGATGGCACTAAATGCACCGAATCCCGCACTGATAAAGATGCCTGCCATCAAGCTAAAATAAAAGACCTGATAATGCTTTGCATATATAGGACGAAGCTCTGGCATGGTCATTACGGTTGGAAACAAAAAGCACAATGCACCAAATACACATAGCAATGCTAAAGCCATGGAGATAAATGCGCTGATTTTACCTAGCCCTGCATTGAGCTCTAGATTTTCAAATTTTTCTCGGAGTTGATCTGTCATAATTATTAGCTATTGTCATGGCTTGGCGAAGTTTATAATTGCATTTGATATGGATAGATTGTAATCAGTTAGTAAGGATTCTAAACAAAGCACGAATACTCTACAAGCATTTAAATATTTCTAAAGTAGATTTGCATTGAATTCATGCGCTCTACCCTCATATCTCTCTAAACATTGTTTTGTAATGTTCACTTTTGGCGATATGTCATATTGGTTTCATACTTTTGCGATTTGATATTAGCGTCTGATGAACTATCAAATCGCTTTAAGTCTTTGTAAAATCCCTTATTATTTAATTTTCCGATCAAAGGTATGTAAAAATACTGTTTCACCAATCGAAGAAAATCACTTACTCTAATTGCCGAGTTAAAACATTTACTCTTTTCTTTTCATGATCTGAAATAGGGTCATACACATGGAGATATATAATGAGCTTGATTAATACTGAAGTTAAACCTTTTAAATCAACTGCATACCACAATGGTCAATTTGTAGAAGTGACTGAAGCAAATCTGAAAGGCAAATGGTCTGTTGTATTCTTCTACCCAGCTGACTTTACATTCGTATGTCCAACTGAGCTTGAAGACTTGGCTGACAACTATGCAGAATTCCAAAAATTAGGCGTAGAAATCTATGGCGTATCGACTGACACGCATTTCACGCATAAAGCATGGCACGACACTTCAGAAGCAATCAAAAAAATCCAGTACCCATTGATCGGCGATCCAACTTGGACATTGTCTAAAAACTTTGATGTGCTTATCGAAGCTGATGGTCTTGCAGATCGTGGTACGTTCGTAATCGACCCAGAAGGTAAAATCCAAATCGTTGAAATCAACGCTGGTGGTATCGGTCGTGATGCGTCTGAACTTCTTCGTAAAGTTAAAGCTGCACAATATGTTGCATCTCACCCAGGCGAAGTTTGCCCTGCAAAATGGAAAGAAGGTGACTCTACACTTTCGCCTTCAATCGACCTTGTTGGTAAAATCTAAGCGAAAACTGAGCTGAAAAGCTGAGTGCATTTATCCCATCTCTGCTGTTGAAATCATGTGTATAGCGCAAGCCATGATTCCTCATCAACGGATGAGATGAATCGCAAGATCGTAAAAAGGACAGCATGTGCTGTCCTTTTTATTTATATCAATCAATAGAATATTCAAATCAAACAATTGATGCTACTTTGAAATATTTCTTTCTTAACCACAGTGATACACTCACTAAGGCAATCAATACAGGCACTTCGACCAAAGGACCTATCACCGTGGTAAATGCTACAGGTGATGCCAAACCAAATGTTGCAATCGCTACAGCAAGTGCCAACTCAAAGTTATTGCCTGCTGCGGTAAAGGAGATCGCCACCGTTCTTGGATAATCATTGCCCATCCATTTACTCATAAAGAAGCTGATAAAAAACATCGCCACAAAGTAAATCGTCAATGGAATGGCAATACGAATCACATCCATTGGCAAGCTGACGACATCGGCACCTTTTAAGCTAAACATCGCTACAATGGTGAATAACAATGCCAATAGACTGAGCGGGCTGATTTTGGGTAGAAATTCATTTTGATACCATGCTATGCCCTTTTTCTTGACCAAAATCAATCGTGTTAAAAAACCGAGTAAAAATGGAATACCTAAATAAACCAACACCGCTTGAGTAATTGTCCAAAAACTCACATCAATCACTTGCGATGCCACACCAAAGTACGGCGGTAAAAAAGTGAGGAACAGCCACGCATAGGTACTAAAAAACACGATTTGGAAAATACTGTTAAAAGCCACCAATGCCGCAACATATTGATTATCACCACATGCCAAACCATTCCACACCAAGACCATCGCAATACAACGTGCCAATCCAATCAAGATCAAACCCGTCATATATTCAGGATAATTCTGCAAAAAGATAATCGCCAAAGCGAACATCAGACACGGTGCAATCAACCAATTCTGAATCAAGGACAAAGCGAGTGTTCGCTTATCCTTAAAGACTTTGGGCAAGGTAGCGTAATCGACTTTGGCAAGTGGTGGATACATCATCAAAATCAAACCAATCGCAATTGGAATATTCACTGTACCGACGCTCATCTGATGTAGCGCATCCGATGCCTGCGGAACAAATACCCCAATCGCCACGCCTAAGCCCATGGCAATAAAAATCCATAAGGTCAAATTACGATCTAAAAAAGATAATTTCGCTTGTGCCATTTTTCTATCCGTTAATCCGTTGATTGGGCTTTATTCAATGTTGGAAATCTGATTGATTTGCTTGGTCAATTCTGTGCGTGTCAAATTATCCAAATCTAAAGAAAATAGTGCATCCAAGCGACGATTAATATGTTCAACAGTACCCATAAAGGCTTGTAATTTTTGATCTTCGGCTAAGTCTAAATGCGATGGATCAGACAATCCCCAATGTGCCTTGATCGCACCACCGAGATACAATGGACAAGATTCTTGAGCAGCTTGGTCACAGACGGTAATCACCACGTCAGGCTGATATTGCTCACAATCATCAATGGTTTTACTCGATAATCCATCCGTAGATAAACCTAAGTTTTCTAAGGTCTTTATTGTGAGTGGATGCACTTGTCCAGTCGGTTTACTGCCTGCACTATAGGCAACCCAGCCCTGCGGCGCACGTTGATTAAACAAGACTTCAGATAAAATGCTACGACAGCTATTGCCAGTACATAAAAACAAAAATTTCATGATGTGTTCCTACAACGGTGTTTACAAATGAATAGTAAAAAAAGCGGATAGAAATTTAGCATTAATCACAATGCGTAGTGATTGATGTAGGCTGTGTGACTAAATTCTGATAAAGATCATCTGACACAAAAATTCGATTTAATACGGCAAAAGCCCACTCAGGTAAATCAGAATTCAGGCTGTAATAGACCCACTGTCCTCGACGCTCATCATGCAAAATGGATAAATTACGCAATAAGGCCAAATGCCGCGAAATCTTCGGTTGGCTTAAATTTAACTGTGCAGTCAATTCACAGACGCACACTTCTTGCTTATCGATCACAAGCTTTAAAATATCTAAGCGTGTTTGATCAGATAAACATTTAAAAAAATCAGTCTGTTGCATGTCATTCGGCCTATTAGATTAAAATTCTTGAAAATTCAAATATACGCATATCCATATATTATAGTTTTCAGCACAAAATACAATGACAGTTTAATGAAACTTTTAACTTTGAAAATCTTTACTTTGAAAATGTTATCGTTAATGGAAATCAAAAATCACCATGACACAGCTTCGGTATCATGATGATTTATTGAGATTTTATAATCCTCTCCAACCTTACTTTACAAAGGAGGGAAATTGAGAAAGAGCGATTTAAGACTGGTGAATTGGAGTTACGAATTAGAACATCAACGCCAAGCCTACACCATATTGCCAACCTTTTTCAGATTCTGTTTCATCTTGCCAATCGGTTTGCTTCTGCCCTTTTTCATAAGCATAGCCAACATCGACAAATGGCTTAATGCGCTTGGTGATTTCATAACGAGTCTGCACACCAACTCCTAGCTCGGAAACCCCTGTTTTAGAAGCATATTTTGAGTCATCATTGAGGACGATATCCAACTCCAAATACGGCTGACTAATCAACTTTTGCGTCCATAAAAACTCTCGCTCAAACTCTAGTCCGAGTGCTACATAATCATCTTTACCAAGATAGGCATAGCTTTGCGTTTCAAAGAAATACGGTGCAAGTCCATACAATCCAAACATTGCATCTACTGTACCGCTATCATTTAGACTTTTGTCTTCACGATAGCGTAGACCTGCTTGCGCATCCCAAAAGTCACTGATTTTTCGGCTATATAACGCTGACACATCATAATGGGCATCGCTACTTTCCGCTTTATTGACATGAGCAAGGATGAACAGACGATTTTCATCGGTGCCAATCATGCTATTCAACTCAGTGCTTAAAGCACCCTGCCCATCTTCATCAAGCATCCACGCCGTTTCTAAATTACTGACCTGATAAATCTGTCCGCCATGCTCTTTGAGATGTTGATTCTTCGAATCATGGGAAGCAATTTCCGTAGGTTGAAGTGATTCATCATGTGCATAGCTGAGCGTACTCACCACACTAGCAAGGCACAGCAAACTTGCTTGGAAAAATGTAGAACGATTTAAGTCCATTTGAAACTGTTGCGGAAAAGGTTTAGTGGTGCGCATGGTCTTCTCCTTTTGTTTTGTCTTGAACTTTACTATGTGTTTGTGGTGTTGTGGTTTTCGATTGCTTAGTCGGCTGATTTTCATCAACTTGCGCCACGATCAATTTATTCATCATGCCTGCACTCATGTGATAAAGCAGATGACAATGGATCGCCCATTCACCGAGTTCATCAGCAGTGAGTAGCAAGGATACGGTTTTATTTGGCGGAACGATCACTGTGTGTTTATTAGGTAAATCTTTTGGCGACAAACCATTTTCGAGCTGCATAAACATGCCGTGCAAATGCATCGGATGTGCCATCATGCTTTCATTGACGAATTTTAAACGGATACGCTCACCATAGTTCACGGTCAACGGTTCTGCTTCGTTAAACTTCTTGCCGTTAATCGTCCAGATATAACGCTCCATGATGCCACCGAGTTTGATTTCGATTTCACGTTCCGGTGGTCGAGTGTCTGGCTGTGGTGTTAAGGCTTTTAAATCTTGATATTGCAAGGCTTTATGCCCTTCAGGTGTGGAGGCATCAGCCCAGCCTTCGGCATTTTGTTTGGTCTGTTGCGTCGCTTCAGAATGGTTCATGCTTGCGTGATTCATCTGCTCATGATTCATTTCTGCCTTGTTCATGCTTTTGTGATTCACTGCATGATGATTCATTTGTGAATGATCCATCGCTGGGTTCATGTGCATGCTGTGATCCATTTCTGAATGGTTCATCTGTTGCATATTTTGATGGCTCATCGTTTCATGATTCATTTGTGAGTGATCCATCAGTGAATGACTTGCCGAACTTGCTTGATGTGAACTATTTGTCTGATGCGAGCCATGTCCCATATCATCCATAGTCAGTAAGGCACGAGGTCGAGATTCGGGAATCGTCACTTTCGGCGCTGTCGTGCCTTGTTGCGTCAGACTCGCCAAAGCAAATCCTGTACGGTCTATCGACTCCGCTTGGATTTGGTAATGTGTCTGTTTCGGCTCGACGATCACATCATAAGTTTCTGCCGTACCGATACGAAACTCATCGACTGCCACAGGTTGCACAGGCTGACCATCAGCACTGACCACGGTCATTTTCAGGTTGGGAATGCGCACATCATAGAACGACATTGCCGAAGCATTGATAAAGCGTAAACGCACCTTTTCATTGGGAAGAAAAGCACCAGTCCAGTCTTGCTCAGGTGTTTTACCATTTACTAAAAAAGTATAACCTGTCACATCGGACAGATCGGTTTTCAGCATACGCATTTGATTCCACATTTTGCGATCTTGCCATGTCGCACTCACACCGTTATCTTTGATCTGTTGCCATAGATCAGGCAATGTTTCACGTTGATTTTGATAATATTCTGCGGATTTTTTCAAATTCTTCATGATCTCGCTACTGGTCGATTCATGAAAATCAGAGAGCATCACCACATAGTCACGATCGGCTTGTTCATGTTTTGCAACTGGCATTTTACCTTTGGGATAGACGATAAATGAGCCATATAAACCATCTTGCTCTTGCCCACGACTATGGGCGTGATACCAGTAGGTACCGTTCTGACGAATCTTAAAACGATACTCAAAATGCCCTTTTGGCTTGATACCATGAAACTGGTTAAAACCTGGTACGCCGTCCATAATTCCAGGCAAAAGTAATCCATGCCAATGAATCGAGGTATCTTGATCTTTGAGCTGATTGTGCACATGAATCACCGCCTCATCGCCTTCTTCAAACTCAAGCTGTGGCGCAGGAAATTGACCATTGACGGTGATACGTTTTAAAGGTTTACCTGTGACATTTACGGTATTTTCATCAATATTTAGATGATATTCACGGACGGCAGCGTTGCTCCACGTCGAAGTGGCGAGCAACACGCTACACAGCAGATATTTGCTGTAAGTTTGTATAGACATAGACATGATTGTTCCTAATCATTTTTGAATAAAGTTGTGATGTGGACAGTCAATTCCACGAGAAAACTTAACAATGATTAGACAATCGGAGGACGCAGGATTCTCTGCCAATAGCCTGACAAATCTTGAGCTTGATAAAGGCTATCGTGGGTTAAATCATTGGGAAGATTAATCAGCTCAGGAAGTAATTGCCCTGTTGGTAGCACCGCTGAAGCCATGAGCTGACAATGTAATGGCGGACAATCTTGGCAATCTTGGGATTGCTTCATGTTGGCGTGATGATTCGATACAGACTGATGATCACCTTTGATATGATGTTTTGAATGGTCTACCACATTGTCATCTTGCGTAGAGATCTGCATTGAACCGTGCATTGAGTCACTCATCGAACCACTGAAAGAACCATTATAAGCATGCACGAGTGAAGACAGCGCAATGGCAAATACCATCAGCACCGCAACAGCGATATTGTGCATCAATTTGTTCATGGGCTGTGAATCAATCAATCGTTCGATAAGGCGATTAGCTTAGTCGATATTCTGACAAAAGACAATCTCAGCAACACGGTGAACTCACGCAGACAACTGTCGCCATCGCCCGTAAAATTGGTTAAGATAGCCACGTTAATTTTTGAAGTTGTGAGAATGCAAGTGACTGATCGTACTAATACGCGTATTGATGCCACCGATGTGACAGAAGAAGAGGCGCAAAACGCTGTATTTTTTGATCGTGCAGATCAGTTTATCAAACTTGCCAATGAATTTTGCCGTCCGCCAAAAGGTAAAAAAACTAATCCGACTGAGGTGCGTGGTCAAGTTGGCGCAGCGATGTTGTTCTCTGCTGCTCGCTTTAATACCTGGGTCAGTGCTAACGGCTTTAAAGATGGTGATGAGATGCGTGATGCCAAAGATCAGATCATGGCGTATTTGGTTCAGCAGTTTCAGGCGATGCTCGAAGACAACTATGATGAGTATTGTGAGCAGTTTGATAACTATTTACGCTACCGTAATATGGAAGAGTTTCATCAGAATAAAGATGAGGGTTGATAGCAACGATATTTCAAAATTAAATTGTATTAAGATATGGATTCAAGACGGAATTAAAGTGAGCAAAAAAGAAAAGAACCTTGATATTTTTATTAGCAAACTGCTAGACAGTGCTGAAATTAAGTATAGTGCAGACGGCAGTAGCATTAAAGAAATCAATGATGCGCTTAAAACAGCTTCTAAAAAAGGAACAGGACGAGTCGGCTTTCCTGAATTTGTAGGAATTTCAAAAGACTTTATAATTGTAATAGAAGACAAAGCCGAACTTGACAAACAAGCTAATTACACAGATGAAGAAGAAACTGATTTAGCTACAGATGTAAAGTCATTGAAAGATTTTGCCGAAAACGGCGCTTTGCATTACGGTAAACATATTATTGAAAAAACCAACTTCAAAAAAGTATTTGCATTTGGTTGTTCAGGCGACGAAAAACACCACGTAATCCGACCAATTTTCATTGATAAAAATGGATACAAACTTTTAAAGCCAGTTGAAAACTTTGAAAATTTTTCAGCTTCCAACATTGATAAATATTATAAAGAGCAAGTCCTTGAAGAAACACCAGCAGAAACTTTGGAGCTTGAAGAAGTTTTAAAGAAATCGGCTGAACTTCACGAAGCGTTGAGAAATTATGGACAGTTAGGCGATTCGGAAAAACCGCTTGTTGTTTCGGCAATTCTCTTGGCACTTAGGGAAGATTCTAAAATTACAGATCAACTAAAAGGCGACAATTTAAAAACTGATGGAAAAATAATTTTTGATGCACTTTCTACACATATGACACGTGTTGAAGTAAAACCTGAAACCAAAAAAGAGCAGGTTTTGGCTCAATTTGATATTATTAAAAATAGAACACTACTCAACCAAATTGACGAACGTTTAGAAAAAACACCGCTTAAATACTTTACCGAGTTCTTACAAAAAAATGTGTATGCAAGTGTTGTTGCCAATTCTACCGAAGATGTTTTAGGGCGTTTTTATGGCGAGTTTATTCGTTATAGCGGTGGAGATGGTCAGACTTTAGGCGTTGTACTAACACCAAGCCACATTACCGAAATATTTTGTGATTTGATAGACTTAAAACCTTCTGATATTGTTTTAGACCCATGTTGTGGTACAGGTGGTTTTTTGATTGCCGCAATGCACAAAATGTTAGAACAAGCCAAACCCGAAGATGTGGAAACCATTAAAAAAGAAAGAATACACGGAATAGAAATCAGAGAAGATATGTTTTCTATTGCGACAACCAATATGATTTTGCGTGGTGATGGAAAAAGCAACTTAATAAAAAATGATTTTCTTAAACAAAAATCTGAAAACCTAAAAGCGGACATTTGTGCAACCGTTGGTTTTATCAATCCACCATATTCGCAAGCCAAAGGTAAAGACACAGGAGACTGTAAATAAAACTGTGTAAACGCTTAAACTATCCCTCAACGTTGTTGGGGGTAACACAGGTGTTTACCATGAAAGATGAAGCAATGTTGGCATTAGCTAAAGAATTTGCCAAAAACCTAAAAACAGAAGCTGACC
>NZ_JAYROT010000011.1:0-8355 GCF_041911495.1 Acinetobacter sp.
CGATATTTAAAATGATCTCTGAATGCTTGCTTTTCCTAAATGTATTGATATACAATGATTTCAGATAATGTCACTTAATGAAATTTATTATAAAAAAGTGGGTGACTTTTGCCAAGGTTGGGGTCGCGAGTTCGAGTCTCGTTTCCCGCTCCATATTCTAAAAGCCTCAATCAAAAGATTGGGGCTTTTTCTTATTACAACTTTTTAGAAAATTGAGAAATTAGTGGTAAGTAATATTTTCATTAAACCTTAAAATCATCACCCAAATAAACACGACGTACCGTATCATTTTCCAAGATATGTTGCGGTGTGCCTTCCGCAATCACACTGCCTTCAGACACGATATACGCCTTTTCACAAATCGCCAAAGTTTCACGCACATTATGATCGGTGATAAGTACACCGATACCACGATCTTTTAAATTTTTTACAATGTCTTTAATGTCATTGACCGAGATCGGGTCAACGCCTGCGAATGGCTCATCAAGGAGCATAAATTTTGGATCAGAGGCAAGGGCACGTGCAATCTCAGCACGGCGACGTTCACCACCCGATACGCTCATACCCAGTGAATCACGAATATGGGTAATTTTAAAATCTTCCAATAATTCATCAAGACGTTGTTTGCGTTGTTGCTTGTTTAGATCATTTCGAGTTTCCAAGATCGCCATGATGTTTTGACCAATGGTCAATTTACGGAAAATAGAAGCTTCTTGAGGCAAATAGCCAATCCCCTGTCGTGCACGCTCATGCATTGATAAGTTTGATAAATCCTTATCATCTAAGTGTATTGCACCTTTGTCCATGCGCACCAAGCCCACGACCATGTAGAAGCTTGTGGTTTTACCTGCGCCATTTGGACCGAGTAAGCCGACGATCTGACCGCTTTGGATTGCAAAAGAAACGTCTTTGACCACCCAGCGTTTGCTATAATTCTTTGCGAGATGTTGAATACATAATGTTTGCACGGCAGAAGTGCTCATTAATCATTTACTCCAGAAAGGCTTTGTTGTGCAGATGGTGGAATGACGATTTGAATGCGTCCTTTTTTCTGACCAGTGCTGCCGCCATCGGCTTGAATGTCACCTTTGCTCATGCTGTATTTGAGATTTTCACCTCGGAAGGTCGCACCATTTTGGCTTAAAAAGGCATTGCCTGATAAGGTAATGATGCCAGTTTCTGCATTGTAATTGATACGTTTGCCTTCGCCACGTGCGAGCCCTTTATTGCTATCCATTTGTTGTTGGAATTTGGCAGGAGAGCCATTGGCAGTGACGGTTTTGATTTGATTATTGCTGTTGAGATTGGCAACGATGGCATCAGCTTCAAGCTTTAAGGTGCCTTGTTGGATCACCACATTGCCTGTATACGTAGTCACACCAGTCTTTTCATTAAAGGTCGCACGTTCTGCTTCAAGGCTAATCGGCTTTTGACGGTCACTTGCCAAAGCAAATACAGCACTACTACTCAATAATGTTGTTCCCACAATAAGCAGTGTTAAAGCTGATCGTGAAGAAAAACGATTAGGACGCTGGTTCATAAAGACCTCGAATTTCAAAAAATTCATATTCGCCAGTATTCATATTGGCTTTTAAGCCCTGACTTTGAAATTTTGCCTGTGGACTGGTGATCGTTACTGAACGATCTGTAAAGATTTGATTGGTTTTGGTATTACCATTGAGCTGATCGGTGTCAAAAGTGATGCTTGGCGTTTGTTGGTCACTGAGCTTTGATACTCGAACATTGCCGACGAGAGTTACATTTTCATAATCATTAGTTGCAAAGCCTTGATCGGCATGGAAGCTCGCATTGAGTTTACCATCTACATACTGCACACCTTTCAACTGCTCAAGTACAGCATCGCCTGTTTGCATGTTCAAGGTCATGCCTTGAATCGTGGACTTGGCATACAGTTGTCCTTGTTCATCGGTTTGCGTGACTTGAATGTTCTTGGCATTGGAGTTGAGGTTGGACTGATTATTTGCCTCAAGGCGTTTACTTTTACCACTGAAGTAATAAAAGCCTGCAACCACGGTTACAATGACCAGTGTAATACTGTAAAGCAGTCGTGTATCCATAGGTTAAAGCCTGTTTGCTGATAAATATTCCATTACAATGTACTAGATTGGAAGCGTACATTATCCAATCATTTTATGCGTATATTAATGTGGTGGGTAGAGGAATTTTTCAAGGACGTTTTCATATTCGCCCTTTGCATGCAGTAGCATATCGCAGACTTCTCGTACTGCACCTCGACCACCAACCGCTTCAGTGACTAAATCTGCTCTACGACGGACTTCTACGTGACCATTTGGTACAGTGACTTTGACACCTGCAAGTGCAAAAGCAGACAGATCAGGCCAGTCATCACCCATATATAAGCAGTCTTCAGGCAAAAGGTTGAGCTGAGCGCAAGCTTCTCGCAGGGCAGTGCCTTTGTCTTCACGCCCCTGAAAAACAAAATCCACACCAAGATCAGACATACGTTTATCGACGATATAACTTTTGCGACCTGTGATAATGATGACTTTCATGCCGATAGATTGCACAAGCTTCATACCTAAGCCATCACGAATGTCAAAGTTTTTGATCTCATCACCATTATTGGTAAAGGTCACGAAACCATCGCTCAGAATACCATCGACATCTAAAACCAATGCTTTGATGTGTAATGCTTTTTCGAGAAGTGCAAAAGAACCCATGTTTATACTCCTGCACTGATTAAGTCATGCATACTAATCACACCAACGACTTTGTCCTGATCATCAATCACGACGAATTGATTGATTTTCTTTTCTTTCAATGAATCGAGCGCAGATACTGCACGTGCATTAGCATTGATGGTGAAAGGGCTTTTAGTCATCACTTCAGATACAGGGACATCTAAGCTAAGTTGTTGTTCATGATCCAATAAACGGCGCAAGTCACCATCAGTAAATATGCCGAGAAGTTTATGCTCCTCATCGACAATGGTGGTCATTCCCAAACGCTTATTAGTCATTTCATACAATGCTTTGTTCAATGGTGTGTTGGGCGATACGGTTGGAAGTTCATCACCCGTGTGCATCAGGTGTGTCACATGCAATAAAAGTCGCTTGCCTAATGCGCCCGCAGGATGTGAACGTGCAAAATCATCTGCAGTAAAGCCACGTGCTTCAAGCAAAGCCACAGCAAGCGCATCGCCAAGTGCGAGTGTTGCAGTGGTACTTGAGGTTGGCGCTAAGCCTAAAGGACACGCCTCTTGAGCTTTACCGAGTGTTAATGCAACATTGGCATTTTGAGGCATTGGGCCAGTGTCGTCTGCACTAATGGTAATCAGTGGTACATCGAGATGTTTGATCAAAGGCATCAACATCATGATTTCATCGCTTTTACCAGAGTTGGAAATCGCAATTAACACATCACCACGAACGAGCATACCCAAATCGCCATGACCTGCTTCGCCAGGGTGCATAAAGAAAGAGGGTGTACCTGTTGAAGCAAGTGTCGCAGCCATTTTACGACCGATATGACCTGACTTTCCCATGCCTGTAACGACCACACGACCTTTACACTTCAAAATAATCTCACACGCATCAACGAAGCGTTGATCAATCTGCTGTGACAATATCTTTAAGGCTTGTTGCTCAATTTGTAAGGTTTCTAAAGCGCTTTCGATGAAATCAATACGTAGCTCATTTGCTGGCATCATGTAGCTCTGCCTAAATCTAACTTTTTCAATAATAAGTGAATAATATCATAAAATAGGTGCAAAATTTGTATAGACTTGAGCAGGGGATTTGTTTCATTTTGCGTTATTAATTGGTTCTAAGAAATTATAATTATTCTGCGTTAAATCAGTTTCTGAGCTTATAAATTTAGTTCAATCATATAGACAACTTTCAGACTGAATGACATCGTTTGGCAAACTTTAAAGCAATAAAAATGGCTTCTATTCAGTCAACAATATTAGTAAACGATAGAAGCCATTTAAATTTACATTTTTAAAGTTGGTGGGTTAGTTTCTACCCATCACACCTTTGATGGTATTCATCAAGTCGGCAGGTAAGACCACAGTCTTGGCATTATTCGATTTCGACATTTCCTGCATTGCTTTGACATATTGCTCACCGAGTAAATACGCCACAGGAATTTCTTTATCACCAATTGCATCAGTTACTAGACCAATTGCTTCTTGAGATGCACGAGCGAGTACAACTTGTGCTTCTGCATCACGTCTAGATGCTTCAAGGCGACCATCTGCCTCTAAGATCGCAGCCTGTTTTTCACCATCGGCTTTGGTGACTGTTGCACGGCGCTGACGTTCAGCAGCTGCTTGGGATTCCATCGCAGACTGCATGGTTGATGATGGCTTGATGTCTTGGATTTCAACTGTTTTTAAGGTGATTCCCCAGTCGGCAATATCATCAGAAATCGCCGCTTTGAGTTTTGCCTTGATGTGATCACGAGAGGACAACGCATCATCAAGATTCATCTCACCAACGATTGAACGAAGCGTTGTTTGGACTAGATTTTGGATCGCCCAAGTATAGTTTTCGATACCGTAGACTGCTTTTTCAGGGGTAGTGATATTGATGTACGACACAGCATTCATAATCAAGACAGCATTATCAAGGGTAATGACTTCCTGAGAAGGAATATCGAGTACAATGTCTTTGGTGGTGACTTTAAATGCCACTTTGTCCATAAAGGGAATAATCCAGTTAATCCCTGGTGTTAACGTACGGTTGTATTTTCCCCAACGCTGTACGATGAATTTAAAGCCTTGTGGTACAATCGCCACCATGTTGTAGGCAACCACAACGGCTAATACCAGTAATATAATTACAAATTCCATGAAATTTTCCTCTTATAAAAATTCTGTTCAATGACGATCAGTGATTGATACACTTTCATCGTATTCATTATTTTGTTTGATGTGGCTGTACGACCAATTGATTGCCTAAAATGTCTGTGACAGTCACTCGATCACCAACAGCGACAGAAGCCAATATTCTACAAGTCCATTCATCTGCACCAAGTACAGGCATTGGGAAGCGAACAACTACTTCGTTATGCTCTGGCAACACTTGAATCACCATACCCACTTGTCCAATGGTTGCTTCACGTGAAAGTCCTGCATTGGTCGCATCTTTCGATAGTGCAGGTTTGGCAAACTTAAACCAAAGTACCATCACGACGACGGATAAAACGACCCAAATAAAAATTTGCATGGCGATAGGTAAGATCGGAATCAACCACACTAAGCCACTGACAACCACCGCAGCCAAACCAAACCAAAAAATGGTAAAACTTGGAATAAAAATCTCAAGCACCATCAAGATCAAGCCAAGTATCAGCCAGTGCCACGGTTCGATATTATAATTCATTCGCAATGTCCTTTTTATGAAATAAGTTTTTTGTCATCTTAGCTGAAATTACAAGTGAAGTTTTAAAACTGAGCCTTTGGCGGTGCTAAAAAGGCTTGTGGCGATTGTTTGAATTCAGCAATGATTTTTTTGATCTTTGGCATTTGGCGTTGTGCTGCTCGCTCACCCTCAAGGATCGACTCATTGCGTGCCTCGAGATCTAGCACACCAAGATGCCCAATCGCAGGTTGGATCACCACATCAGCTTGTTTGAGTTCGTTATTAATACTTTGCTGTCCCATGATGTTAATGGTTTGGTCAAGCAAGCCCCATAGACTCATAGATTTGGCATTCTTTGGACGAGCAGAGATATCCACTGCAATCACGATATCGGCGCCCATACTTTTTGCGGTGCTCACAGGAATTGGGCTCACTAAACCACCATCGACATATTTTTTCCCGCCGATCAATGCAGGAACAAAGACGTTTGGAATACTGCATGAAGCACGCACAGCTTGCCCTGCATTGCCTTTGATAAAGTCAGTTTTCTTGCCTGTATTTAGCTCAGTTGCCACAGCGGCAAAGCGCTTTGGAAACTGCTGAATAGATTTATTACCCACTTGTTGGTTGACATAATCTTGCAACTTTTGCCCGACCACGAAACCTTGACGGCTAAGAGTGAGATCTCGAATATCAGACTCTTCAAGTTTTAGCGCAATTTCTTGCAATTGGTATGGTGTTTTTCCAGAGGCATAAATACTCCCCACAAAACTGCCTGCACTAGTACCAGTGACAATCTTGGCTTTGATGCCATGTGACTCGAGGACTTTGATCACACCAATATGGGCAAAACCTTTGGCACCACCACCACCCAATGCAAGGGCGATCACAGGTTCACGGGCTTTTTGTACAGGCGTTGGATTTGGTTTTTTATTACCAAAGTCACATGCACTGATGACAATGCTTAACGCAGCAATACTGGTTAGTTTGATTAGATTGGAAGATGTGCGGGTATTTATCATGTGAATAAGCTTAAACATCGTAAAACTGTCCTGCTCATAGTACATGGATTTAAGGTCAGACCAAAGTGCAAAAAAGCTGTCAGCCGAACAACATTCATTCAGTAGTTAGACTTAGGTCTGTATTTTTTCTTTTTTGGCTTGGTACATGTTGAGATCAGCTTGCTGCGCTGCATGCAACAAACCTCGACTTGGATCACGCATTGCCATACCGAGCGCAGCAGAAATATTGGCGTGGTTGAGTGCATCTTCTAGATGTTGGCAGATTTTTTCCGCATCGACTAGCACGGTATCGATACACAAAATCGCAAATTCATCACCGCCAAGTCGGGCGATCATGTGTTGATCCGAGATGGATGCTTTTAATACCTTGGCGGTGGCTTGCAATAATTCATCACCTGCAGAATGACCGAATAGATCATTGGTGATTTTAAGATCATTGAGATCGATAATGATGATCGCAACAGGATGCCCATAAAGTTTGCATCGTGCTTCTTCGGCATCAATGACTTGATCCCAGCCACGGCGATTGACTAAGCCAGTAAGGTGATCTGTTAATGCTTCGACTTGTAGGCGTTCAAGTTGGCGAAGTTGGGCGCTGGCACGTAGCTCTGCTTGTAAAATGTGACTGAGAAGCGCTGCCATTTGTTCAATTAAAGGCGCTTCATCGAGTAAAGATTTGGGCTGAGGTTGCGGATCGACTGCACAGATCGTTCCAAAGATACTGCCATCTTCATGATATAGCGGCTGTCCGATATAGGCTTTGATCGGAACTTGCTGTGCAATCGGCGCATTGGCATACAATGGAATTTCTTCAGAGCGTGGTGCGATACGGGGTGCTTTGCCTTTAACCATGTGTGAGCAAAATGAATCTTCCCAACAAAATACATGACCAGGCTTGACATCATAGGCATAATCTTCAGATTGCAATACGATCCAGTCTTTATCCTCTACTCGAGTAATCATCCACAGATCAAAGCCATATCGAGCGTGTAAAAATTTTAAAACGCTTTGACCGACTTCCTGAAAATTTTTAAAACCATGTACATCCATTGGCACCACCTCGCTAACCCTTCAGATTATAGCGATGTTTAGTATTTTAAGCACTTGACTTGGAAAATATTATGTAACATTCAGCGTTGCGCTATTTTCATTTTCGAAAAAGATTCGCTATGATATTCATTAAATTCAAAGCAATTGTTTTTTATAGAGTATTGTTCGGCGAAGTTTGCTTGATAAATAGACCAATTCCCGTGCTACTCATCATTAATGAGAAAAAATTGCATGCACAACATCAACAGCAAACAACCAAAAGCTACAGTCTGGAACAATGCATGAACGCTACAGCAAAAAAATATATCGTCGCTTTTGATCAAGGCACCACCAGTTCAAGAGCGATCGTGTTTGATCATGATGCCAAAGTGGTCAGTATTGCACAGCGTGAATTTAGTCAGATCTATCCAAAATCAGGTTGGGTTGAGCATGATCCGATGGAGATTTGGGCGACACAAAGTTCGGTGTGGGTTGAGGCATTGGCACATGCAGGGATTTCGAGTGAACAAGTGGCGGCGATCGGCATTACCAACCAACGGGAAACTACGATTGTATGGGATAAACACACAGGTAAGCCAATTTACAATGCGATCGTTTGGCAGAGCCGACAAAGCACCGAAATCTGCAATCAACTGAAACAACAAGGTTTAGAAGAACACGTTAAAAGTGTGACAGGTCTAGTCATTGATCCGTATTTTTCAGGCACAAAAATTAAATGGATACTCGATCATGTCGAGGGTAGCCGTGAAAAAGCCGAAAAGGGTGAGCTACTGTTTGGTACAGTGGATACATGGTTGATCTGGAAATTGACCCATGGCGAAGTGCATGTCACAGACTTTACCAATGCCTCACGTACCATGCTGTTCGATATTCACAAACTCGATTGGGATGAAACTCTACTTAAAGCTTTAGATATTCCCAAAGCGATGCTCCCA
>NZ_JAYROT010000012.1:0-4385 GCF_041911495.1 Acinetobacter sp.
GCGATAGTTGGTGTTTTAAGGAGATAATCGTCATCGGCTTCATGGTTGATGAGAGAAGAGTTTGGTGACGATTATCTGATCATAAATGGAGCCATTTTTCTATCTGAAATAAAGACTTATCTCTTAAGATCCTGTCTATGAGCAATGTTAGGTTCTGCAACTTCGCCATCACGATGCCGTCTGACCCGGCCAGCCATTTGGATGATCGAGCGAAATGAAGAGGGTTCAATGACAGCCCAATCAAAATCATGGTCGCGCCCCACTTCTTCTACAGGCGTAGCAACCAAAATAAAAATCAGGTTTTTGGTTTTACAATTATCTAAGTGGCCTCGAATCACTGAATGGCTAAATGCGACAGGTAATTTCCCTTCTTTTTCTTTACGCTTCAATACTTGATCGAGATGTTTTTCTTGCTCGTTGCGTAGTAGTAGTACTTGCTGGCTGTGATAAGCCATACAACGAATTTCGGTATTTTCAGGCCACTCGCAACCGAGCAGATATTGAGTTAATTGCACACAGGGTTGAATATTCGCAACCCGAACAACACCAAACGAAACTTGAATTTGGCTTTGTGGATCAACGGTAAAATGTTGCTGATGTTTCGACGAAATCGCTTGTTTTACATGCTCAAAGAACTGTTTTTCGACAGGCAAATCTGGTTGTTTGAGACAAGGAATAATTTCGGCTTTGCGTTTGGCGGGCTGCTGATTGAGCTTATCCACTCGCTTGTTAATAAAGTTTTGCCCAAACGCCTGATATGCATCTAAGTCACTATCACAACTGCCAACTAACTCGGTATGCGTGTTGAATTCATCGACATAAACACAGTTAATGCTTGGCACTCGATCACGACTAGCGGCAAAGACAGCCCAACCTTGGCGATAGGCGTTGTATAAACCAAGCGCTAGATCAGGTGGAATCGTCGCCGATGAAATCATAACCTTGCGCCCAAGCATACCGGCCAAGTGGATCAATCGACCGATAGCAATCAGATCGTCGCCTGTAAAATCATCGATTTCATCAATCACCAAATCAGAAGACATTAAGCGCAAGCAAGGTAAAATATAGCGCCCACCCCGTTTGGTTTCGGTCGCGCCCATGATGTGGTCAATAGTGCAAGCCAGCACTGGAGCATAAAGTAGTTTTCTATCTTTTTCCTTGGTAAGAACGGTGGTTAATTCTTCTTCTGGTAACACGCCTTGCCAATGTAGTTCATCACATTCATCTTGTAGGCTTTCCAGAGATTCAGATCCAAGCTCGGCTTGCTCAATTTCTTTCTCGTCTTTATCTATTTGTTTTCCAGACCGTTGATGCAGCTCATAAATGGCTTTTGAACCTATTAATACAGACAAATCACTCTCTTTTAACTGAAGTCGCTGTCTGTATTCATCGCCTGTTTGCAAAGTCAGCGTGCGCAAACCTAACGCCAAAATAAAGCGCAAACTTTGCCCATCGACAGAGAGTGCTTGCATGATCTTGGCGTTCGCCATGGTTTTACCGCAACCTGTGCTAGCCATGTTGACCACAAAATAACCTTGGCTTTTATCTTCTGTTTGCTCTCGCCACTGCTGAATTTTGCTCACTGCTTTGTCTTGCCAGCGAAATGCTTTGGGCGTGTCAGCTTTTGGCGATAATTCATCTAATTCTGTTGCTTTAAGTGGTTCTGATTCAAAAAAAGGCAGCAATTTAACGGTATTAATCGCCACCTTAGCCACATTGACTAAGTGTTCATCCAGCTTTTGTTTTAAGGCTTTCGTTTGAGAGTCGGTGTTGGCATACAGCTCGATTGACGTTTGCCATTGTGGGTCGTTTGCTTGTGAAGAATAGAAGTGATCACCTAACATCAAACACAGCCGTGCATGATGCAAAATCACACGCCAACTGCCATCACGCATGGCTTGTTCAATTAAGGGCAAATGATGAAGTAGATCTTTCGCCCTACGTTGTAGTTCTGCAAGCCAATTTTGAGAATAGGAAAGTAAACCCAAAGGAAATTCTAGGCATTTTGGCAATAACTTGTTGTAGTCTTCAAATTGGTTTTTATATCCCCAATCTTGAGTGATCTTACCGAGCAGGTCAGCTAACTCATGATTATTTTTATCTCGTTGTAAGTCACAGGCATTCTGATCTTTCGGCAACGGTAATCGATGGTGCGATACAATCAGCCAAGCAATTAGCGACGCAGCAGTTGGTAATTCGGTTAACGGTGTCTCTTGTTGTAATACGTTGAGATCAAATCGTGACTCGTCGATGCCTTCATGAATGATTGAATTTAACCACTCAGCATCGAGCTTTTCGCTCGCTACACTGATTACATACTGGTGAAACAGCAGACAAGATACCCATTCATGACGCAACGGGTCACCCTTATGTTTATTCTTTATCTCTGGATCTAATTTTTCCTGAAACAGTAATGACGCTTTACCCCAATCGTGTAAAAGTGCAGCCATGGCAGCAAGAGCTTTAATGATAGGGAGATATTTCCAATCACTTTCATATTCACTGTTTAATAGATCTTTTTCGGTGCTATTCACCGGCACATGCCCTTCCAAATTGAATTTCTTTTTATTTCCCACCACCCATAAAATTTGGCTGCGTGAACGAGAGCGGATCCAATGACAACTGACGGCCGTGCTGCGGCTTGCCGTTTTGCGTAACATGCGTTTGACGGTCTCAAGCCCGTCTTCCGTAATCAGGGTTTGCCATGTGTTATCACCAATTCGGTTGGCGAATGCATCTAATACACGACGGGTCTTTTTCAGCGCATTCTTTTCACATTGAGAAACAAACGTGACCATCATAAGTTTTGTTCCTCAATTTGCTCTGCGGTGTAATTTTGCAACGCAATGCTTTTGACGGTATCAAACATATAATCGAGTGCTTTATGGTCGGTAAATGCTTGCAGTATTTGCTGGCGAAACTCTTGTTCTGTGGCATCTTCTTTTGCGCAAATAAATGCCCACGGAAGCACTAACGCATCTTTGATTAAATCAGCCACGTCGAACACCAATGCGCCTCGACGAGTTTTCCCGTGCATCACGGCAAACCCGTGCGGAATACCTAACACCCATAAGCAGCAGGCGGCCAAACCATAGGCGAGATAATTGCCGTGATTGAGAAAATCATTGGCTTTATCGGTGGATTGATGTTGACGTGAAAATTTATCTGAACCAGTGTTGTTCGATGCAAATCGATATAACACTTTGGTCAATTGTGCTTCGGTGAGTAATAAATCTGATTGCTTGGTGGCTTGTTCAGTGCGGGAATGAAATGTCGTTAATGCCAATTGAATTTGCTGATCACTAAAAACGAAACCTTCGGCTTTTAACTCGCGATCATCTGACCAAACTTGTTGTAAATATGCAATTCGTTGCTGTTGAAACGTCTTCGCTGCGGCAAGTCGCTGTTCATCATTAAACCAAAAACTAAGCCAACCTTGCAGATATTCCGTCGGGCGATATTCACTTTGCGGTGTAAACCACTCAACTTCGGTTGCCATGTGTAACGGAGAGCCACCACCACCGCAGAAACCGACAAGTACACCTGCTTGCGAGAGCATTCTCATTGCAGCTTGAGTAATTGATGTTCCATTACCAAGTAACAACACGGTTGTATTTGCTATCGGGATATTAAAATAGAGATTCTCTTTATCCGCTTCCGTCAAATAAAGTACTCGACCATCTTTTTGCATGACGCGGCAATATTCAAGGTAATACAAATTCGCTCGTTTTGAGTGCAATATCATTTTTAGATCGGAAGGGGCTAAATCATCCATCGGTGAGGCTCCGTTTATTATCCCTGCTGAAATTATTTATCAGACTTACTTACATCTTCCAGACCTGTACAAATCCTCAGGTTAACTGAGATTACCTTCCAGCACATAAAATCGGGTTAGCTGTTAAAAAGCCACTGTTTGATGTCATCTCGGTTTACCAACACCAGTTGTTGCGCTTCAGGTTTACCATCCAGATATTTGGTGTTGACTTGCATATCTTTGAGCAAATAATCAGCAAGCGCGGCGCGTGTTGAAATATGAAGTTGGCCGTCTTCCATCTGGAAGTCGTGTGCTAATACTTGGCTTTGTGCAGCACTGAGACGGGGATCAGGCGATAAAATCAGGGTTACATTGGTTTGCCAAGCCACATCTTGCTCAATGGAATAAGGCGATGGCCCTTCAACTTGCACCTCTTCTCGGAAGCGGCTTAGCACGAAATCACGATATGCCTTCGCTTTCTCGCAATAGCCCCTGACATGAAAACGAGATCCGGCTTTAACAATGCTATGGGGGCTGAAAATACGGCCTTCTTCTTCAGGGTTTGAGAGCGAAATGTAGTTCACATCTATTCGTAATCGCTGCTGTATTGCCTGAACTAATGCGGCAACAA
>NZ_JAYROT010000013.1:0-83836 GCF_041911495.1 Acinetobacter sp.
AGAGTTCGGTTCTGTCATGAGAAAGCCCATATAAATGGGTAATGTACAAGTTGCTGTAGAAGCATGTTTAGTTCGTCTGATCACAGATACTTTATAAACTATTTTAATACTTTTTTGAATCCGTCAATGCGTAAGTCCTATAATGTTGTATTTGATAAATAAGACAGTCGACTAAAAGCGCCCTGAGTAGTAGTTTCATCACCAAAAGGAACTGCACTATAGATTACAGTTGCACCAGATGCCGTCGCACTATTATCTCTAATGACACTATTTTTAATAACAAATAACGGGTTCGCCACATGCAATACTGCGCCACGTTCAGCTGTATTATTTTGTACTAGCGAGTTCGAAATCGACACGTAGTTTGCTGAGTTTGCATTTGTACCCGACAAAATACCTTCGCTATAGATCGCCCCACCTTCAGTCGCATTTCCATCAAAAAGCTTTACATATTCAAGCGTCAAGTTTTCACGATTAAAGAAAATGCCACCTTGCACTTCGCAAATTGCTTCTGCGCCACAACCTTGTAGATTGACTTGATTAAACTTAACAACAGTTTGACTAACTTCAGGCTTCTGATCATTCACATTAAATAAGCGATGAGTCCCACTAGCTTTGATGGTGGCATTTTTAGCCCCATTTCAGTCGAGTCAGTATTAAAGGCTGTACTTTCAGTTTGAATGGTCATCGCAGTTTTAATGGCGATTTCTTTATCTAAGGTGTAAGTTTCTTCTGCTTTCAACAAGATAACCGTAGAGGCAGCCCCACCACCACAACCGTTATAGCCTGCTTTTTTGATTTCTTCTCGTGCGGTTTTGTCTGTTTCTGATTCACCAGCTTTTGCAGTGTAATACTCGTTGATGTACGTGACGGCTTCACGAATTGAACATTCATCGTCATCTTAAACAACATCTTCGGTAATCGTCACATCAATATTTGCTAAGGTATGCCCACTTAAGCATAGTAACCCCACAGCAATGCTTTGTTCAAGCATTATCGCACTCCTTTGAACCCGCTTTTTTTGTTGTTTTTGGCGTAATATTTTGCCAATCCTTGAACCCACATACTTTCTCACAGCTTGACGCATGTGACAAGCCCAATTTGTAAGTGCTTTTAGTCTGAATACTGATCTATGAGCGCAAATATTTGTTTTAGGCGCAGATTTGATAATTTAGTTTTTTCACCTTGTAACACCTGTTCGATGCGATCCAAAGTTGCAAGTAGGCTATTTGTTTGTTTCGGACCATATTGCAAAAGATAGTCGATAATCGGCGCCTGAAATTGCCAACTCCGTCGTTGCGTAACTGCAACAAGTAAAGCGTATCGGTCTTCATATGAACTACCATCAGGCACACGAATGCTTACCGACTGATTCAAACGAGATTGCAGATCAGGAAACTGTAACCGCAATGACATTGGTGCCAAGCGTGAAGAAAAGACCAACTGAGTCTGGCTTTCATAACTTTGGTTGATTAGGTGAAAAATAGCACGTTGCCAAGCCATCACCCCATGCGTTGCTTCGATATCATCGAGTGCTACAACATCGTAGTACTCTAATGCTTGTATCGCCTCTACTGGTGCATCTAACAATCCCAATAAAGGCACTCGAATCGCTCGTTTACCAACATCTGAGTACGAGTCACAGATTGCACTCAGCAAATGTGATTTGCCTGAACCTGCATCACCATAGATAAATAGCTGCCGAATTAAACCTGCGTGAAATTGACGCACACTATCAATGGTCGAGCCCCAACTTGGCCCTGCAAAATCACTGATTTGTGCATCCAAGTGTGGTTCGATATCTAGCTTTAATTGGCGCATAGGCAAGCACACTCATTTCGCATTATTTAGCCTTATGCTTTTGAATCATCAGCTTTTGTCGAGTTAGCATCTGAGTCTACTATTGATTCAGCATTATTCTCCACGCCACTCTTCGCTTGTTGCTTCGATATATGATTTTCCAACTGCTCGCCCAGCTGAGGTTCTTGTGATGACAATAATTCCATGTCACTGAATTGCTCAGATAGCCTGATCTGATGCGCCCCATACCACACGCTTTGCTCATAGCTATCACGCAGATGTCTAAGCAAGACCACGATCACGGCTGCGACTGGTAAGGCAATTAACATTCCTGCAAATCCAAGCAACTGGGCACCCGCCAACACCGCAAAAACAACAGCAACAGGTGATAAGCCTATTTTATCGCCCAATAAGAAAGGCTGTAACACATAACCTTCAATCGCCTGACCGATCATAAAGACCACAAGAACAAGGAATAACTGCATCCAATCGACACCAAACTGCAACAAGGAAGCCACTACAGCCGCGATAATTCCCACAGCAAAACCAAGATAAGGAATAATACTGGCAAGCCCTGCAACAATACCGATGATCAAGCCCACTTCAATGCCAATCAACTGCAATCCAACAGCATAAACAATCCCAAGTAAAATCATCACCAAAAACTGCCCTTTCACAAAGGCACCAAGCACTTGATTACACTCTTTGGCGATTCCGATGACACTGCTTTCAAATGGACGAGGAATTGCACGTTGCATATGTTTAAGCATCTTGTCCCAATCAAGCAGGAAGTAAAAAGTAATGATCGGGATTAAAACAAACATGCCACCGATTTGAATAAAATTTAGCCCTGATTGTGCCAATCGCAGCGCCACATCTTGCAGATTATCGACGCTGTAATTGGTTTGAATATACTCCATCGCCACCGCTGTCATTTCATCGGTATTGAGCTCCATTTCGACCAAATTAAAGGTATCTGAAAGCCACGGCAAAAATGTGCCATTAATCCAAGCAATTGACTCTGGAATGTGATCCCGAGCATAGATCAACTGTGCCCAAATCATGGGCACTAAGAACCAGCCTACCAAGACCAAGCCCACGATGATAATTAAAAATACCGAGGTAATCGCTAGCCATCTTGGAAAACCCAAACGAAGCATACGATCTACAAGTGGACTAAATAGATATGCCACTAAAAATGCAATCAAAAATGGAATAACAACTGGGAGAAGCAAGTAAAGCAGCCACACAAAGAAAACCACGGCGGCAAGAATAAATACTCTTTTTAAGACCAAATCATGCATTATTCACATTTCCTAAAATATCGGGGTGGCATCGGTAGTTATTTTCTTTTAACGAAACCAATTTTTAAGAAAAAGATAGCATTTTATGCAAGAAAAATCATAAGAATTTCGTATATTCAGGTATAATCAGCCGCCAATGCGGAGACTTCACTTATGAGCAACTCAACTTCAAATTCAAGCACCAATTCAAGCACAGGCTTAAGCTATAAAGATGCTGGTGTAGACATCGAAGCTGGCGACCTACTCGTCGAGCGAATCAAATCTGTCGCAAAACGCACAACTCGCCCAGAAGTGATGGGTGGACTCGGTGGTTTTGGCGCATTGTGTAAAATTCCAAAAGGTTATGAAGAGCCTGTACTTGTTTCAGGTACAGATGGTGTAGGAACTAAACTACGCCTTGCGCTACAACTCAACAAACATGACACCATCGGACAAGATTTGGTCGCAATGTGCGTCAACGATCTACTGGTAACTGGTGCGGAGCCTTTATTCTTCCTCGACTACTATGCAACAGGTCACCTCAATGTTGACGTTGCGGCAAATGTCGTGACAGGTATTGGTAAAGGTTGTGAACTTGCAGGATGTGCACTGGTTGGCGGTGAAACTGCTGAAATGCCGGGCATGTACGAAGGTGAAGATTACGACCTTGCAGGATTTTCGGTCGGTGTGGTTGAACACAGCAAGATTATTGATGGAACCAAAGTGAAAGCAGGCGATGTGCTTATCGGTCTAGCTTCAAGTGGTGCGCATTCAAACGGCTATTCATTGCTTCGCAAAATCATTGATGTGAAAAATATTGACTTAAACACCCAAGTAGACGGCAAGTTACTCAGTGAAGTGGTGATGGAACCAACTCGTATTTATGTTAAGCCCGTGCTTGAACTGTGCAAGCAAGTTGATGTACATGCTATGGCGCATATCACAGGCGGTGGTCTACCAGGCAACGTGCCACGTGTTTTACCTGATGGCCTACGTGCAACGATTGATGAAAGCTCTTGGCAATGGCCTACCTTATTCAAACTTTTACAAGCTGAAGGTCAAGTTGAACAGTTTGAAATGTACCGCACCTTTAACTGTGGCGTAGGTATGGTCATTGCCGTGGATGCGACTGATGCTGATAAAACCATTAAGATTCTCAATGCGCAAGGCGAATCTGCATGGAAAATTGGTACAATTGAAGCCGACGCTGCATCAGTTAAAGATGCCGATGAAAAAATCCGTGTGGTCTTTCAATAAAATAAAAAATTGGTATTCGTTTTAAGATGAAACGTATTGCAGTATTGGTTTCAGGAAGCGGTAGCAACCTGCAAGCCTTAATTGATGCCGAGCATCAAAATCAACTCGGCAACGGTCAAATCGTTGGCGTACTGAGCAACAAAGCGGATGCCTATGCGCTAACACGTGCCAAACACGCCAATATTGATACTGCAATCATTTCTCACAAAAACTTTCCGACAAGAGAAAGTTTTGATCAACAGATGCACCAGCAACTGCTCGATTGGGATGTTGATCTCGTGGTTCTTGCTGGATTTATGAGAATCTTGTCCAGCGACTTTGTTAGTCAATGGCAAGGTCGTATGCTCAATATTCATCCGTCCCTCCTGCCGCACTATAAAGGAATGCACACCCATAAACGTGTACTCAACACTGGTGACCGTTTTCACGGTTGCACTGTGCATTTTGTCACAGCAGAACTAGATGAAGGTCAAGCCATCATCCAAGCAGTCTTGGAGGTTCGACATTCCGACACCGTAGAATCACTTACTACTCGTATTCATCCTTTAGAACATCAAATCTATCCGCAAGCCGTACAATGGTTTTGTAACGAACAACTCATTTGGTGTGAGAATCAAGCTTATTTCCAAAACAAACCGTTACAAGAAAGTCTAAAAGTTTACTACTTTGACTGAATCCACTTGCTATATCGATTATTTTTTAATCAAAAATATGGTTTAATCAGCTACTTTTTGCCCGTTTTATATCTTTTTAACAATCAAGACATTTTTTTGCACTAATCAGTTCTCAATAAATATGCATAAAAAACAAACCACTATAAAAAAACATTGGCTTTTTCTATATTTTCCTTAGTATTTTGCAAAAGTTCAGTTATAGTAATTACATGAGTGAAACATCACGAATACATAACTTATAAACTCCTCATGAATATTGGTTTTTATAAGCTATAAAGTTTTAACTTAGCCTCACGGATTGATGATAATGAAAATCAAGACTCTTACCGCCGCACTTGCATGTGCACTTCCTGTAACTGGTGCTTTCGCTGCCGCTCTAGACCGTTCAGGACAATCAATTTCTGCATTCCTACAACCTGGTAACTACGCTGAAATCAGCATGTCCGTTTTGGATCCTGATGTATCAGGAAAAACTCACAGTGACTACCCATCAAGATCCCCTGCTGCACAACCATTCGTAGGCGGTCAATCAGTTGGCGAAATGGCTGATGATTATGCTTTTGGCTCAGCTGCCATCAAAGTACAACCGACTGAGCATTTTTCATTTGGTTTGTTATATGACCAACCATTTGGTGCTTCTGCTTCTTATTCAGCTGAAACAGCTGCTCTCCCAAATGTTGCTGCACTAGGTGCTAATGCAGGACAAGGTGCATTCCATAATGGTTCTGAAGGCACTGAAGTGAGCTTTGATACTCACAGCCTATCTGCGATCTTTGGTTTTCAGCCAAATGTAAACTGGAATATCTATGGTGGTCCTGTATACCAAACCATCGAAGGTGAAGTAAAACTTCGTGGCTTAGCTTATGGTGGTCCTGGTTTATTCGGCGGTTATGATGCTAAAATTGATCAAGACGGCGAATTTGGTTGGTTAGCAGGTGTCGCATTCCAAATTCCTGATATCGCATTGAAAGCATCATTAACTTATCGCTCAGAAGTAGAACACGAATCTGTAGTTGAAGAAAGCATCGGAGCAGGTGCATCACCTACCATTAATGCTATTGTTGCAGCAGCAGGTCCTGGCATTACTGACATCACTACACCACAATCAGTTAACCTTGATCTTCAATCAGGTATTATGGCGAACACTGTAGCATTTGCTAATGTACGTTGGGTAAATTGGAAAGACTTTTCTATCAAACCACACCAATTTGGTGCAGTAGCTGATGCTGTTGGTGCAGCTGTTGGAGCACCTAATGGATTTGATTTGATTGCATACTCTGATGACCAATGGTCTGTAAATGCAGGTGTTGGACGTAAGTTAAACGACAAATGGTCTGGTAGTGTTTCTGTAGGTTGGGATAGCGGTGCAGGCAACCCTGTTTCTACACTTGGTCCAACAGAAGGTTATATCAATACTGGTATTGGTATCCAATATAGCCCAGCTGCAAACTACTTCGTTCAAGGCGGTGTAAAATACTTCTGGCTAGGCGATGCTGAAGCACAAACTGGTTCACAATTCGGAACTGATGATTCTGTTGCTGAGTTTGAAGACAACACTGCAATTGCGTATGGTTTAAAACTTGGTTACCGTTTCTAATCACTTGATTTAGAAAACCATTTCGTAAAAATCAAGCCATAAAAAAGGAGCAATTCAATTGCTCCTTTTTCTTTATACTGTGTGTCCCATACCAAAAAAATCGTTTTAATTTGGAATGTCACGATCTGATACAGAACGAATCGCTTGTTTTAATGCTTCATAACCATTGAGTGCTGGGAACTGCGGAAATTCTGCAATCACATTATCAGGTGCATCGAACAAGAATCCGTGATCAGCTTCACCAAGCATGGTCGTATCGTTATACGAATCCCCTGCTGCGATAATTTTATAATTCAGCGTATGCAATGCTTTGACAGATTGACGCTTTGGATCAGCTTGACGCAGTTTGTAATCTGTAATCATGCCTTGATCGTTGACTTCAAGCTTATGACAAAAGATCGTTGGCCAACCAAGCTGTTTCATCAATGGATGTGCAAATTCATAAAAAGTATCTGACAAAATAATCAATTGAAAATGGGTACGCACCCATTCTACGAACTCTTTTGCGCCTTCGAATGGTCCCATCTCAGCAATCACTTCCTGAATATCATGAATACCGAGATTATGTTCTTTTAAAATATTTAGACGTTGTGTCATCAACACATCATAGTCAGGAATATCACGTGTGGTGGCTTCTAATTCTTTAATGCCTGTTTTTTTTGCAAAGTTGATCCAAATCTCTGGCACCAAAACGCCTTCAAGGTCTAAACAAACGATTTCCATGTATGCTCCAACGTATACGATGATTAAAAATTTGGCGTTAGTTTAACACTAGTCTGCAAAAATAAGATGTCATTTCGGCGCTTTTCTAGCCCCTTCGTGTTGTGTATGCTTAGCTTGATGTTGACTTAGCATTGTATGGTTTTCGCATTTTTCTAGTGTATTGCCTTGAATACTCCTATACTAAGCCTCAATAACATCCTATTGATTATTGCAATTATTTTAGAGAAATTTGCCATGAGTTTAGATTTAGACATCGCACAGATTAATAGCGACCTGAATAATGATGCTGAAAAAATCGTTGAATGGTCACTAAGCCTTGATCAAAAAGCAATTATCACCACGAACTTTCGTCCTTTCGAAGCGGTGATCTTACACATGATCACGCAACGTAAACCTGACATTCAAGTGGTGTGGATGGATAATGGTTATAACACCGAAACCACCTATAAATATGTCGATGAAATCAGTAAATTATTAAACTTAAATCTCACCACATATCTACCAAAGCGCTCACGTGCTCATCGTGAAGCAATTGATGGCGAAGTCCCTGCACTTGATGATCCAAAACATGAAGCATTTACGGCTGAAGTAAAGCTAGAGCCATTCGAGCGTGCATTATCTGAGCTTGCACCTCAGGTTTGGTTTACCGCATTACGTGCAACCGATACCGCTGTTCGTGCCGAGATGGACGCTGTCAGTATCAATTCAGATGGTTTAATCAAAGTTGCGCCACTGCTCAAATGGACATCAAAAGACCTTTGGGAATATATGCAAAAACACAATTTGCCTGATAACGAAGATTATTTTGACCCAACCAAAGGTGAAGAACACCGTGAATGTGGCTTACATCTAAGCCACTAAGTACCGTGAAATATGTCACAAATTTTGTTTGATGAATTTTCTTACATTAAAAGCCACTCCAAGTGGCTTTTTTTATGGTGAATGGTTGGTCTATCAAGCTTTATTGCTATTCACTTTGACACTGCCTATGCTAGTATAGACAGGTAAAATGGAATTTACTGATAATTCTTAGGGATAGCTTTTTCAGGACATAAGGCGCATAAGTATGAGACCACTCAATCCTATTGATTTTATTTTTTTGTCTTTAGAGAAAAGACAACAGCCGATGCATGTCGGTGGATTATTTTTGTTTAAATTACCTGAGAATGCGCCTAGTAGCTTCATTCATGATCTTGTCCAAGACATCCGTCGCTCGAAAGCACCACCTGTTGCACCATTTAATCAAGTTCTCAGCGGTATATTTTGGGATGTCGATCAAGAGTTCGATCTAGATCATCACTTTCGCCATATTTCCTTACCTGCACCAGGTCGTATTCGTGAATTACTCACCTATATTTCTCAAGAACATAGTGCGCTTATCGATCGTGCAAAACCACTTTGGACCTGCCATATTATCGAAGGGATCGAAGACAATCGCTTTGCCATGTACATCAAAATCCATCACGCAATGGTTGATGGTGTGGCAGGAATGCGTTTGATCGAGAAATCTTTTTCAAGCACTCCAAATGAAGCGATGGTTCCACCATGGCAGGTGCGTAACAATAAAATGAAACGTCCTGAGCCAAAACCTGTCAATACACTAAAATCGATTGTGAAATTTGCACGTTCACAGTTCCAAGCAGCACCGATTGTATCGAAAGAACTTTACCAAGCATTCACCAAAGAGCGTGGTAAAAACCCTGATTATGTTTCGACTTCTCAAGCGCCTGCTTCGATTTTAAATCAACGTGTCAGTTCATCACGTCGTTTCGCCGCACAATCTTTTGAGTTACAGCGTTTTCGCAATATCGCCACTTGTCTCCATGTAACGATTAATGATGTGGTACTTGCCGTTTGCTCGGGTGCGATTCGATCTTATTTATTGTCCATTAATCAACTACCAAAACGCCCATTAATCGCAATGGTACCTGCATCGCTTCGTTCTGATGATTCGAATACAGGCAACAGCATCACCATGATTTTGGCAAATTTAGCGACACACAAAGCCAGTCCGCTTGATCGTATTGCCATCATTCAACGTAGTATGCAAAACACCAAAGATCGCTTTAAGCGTATGACCACACAGCAGATATTTAATTATAGTGCGTTGGTTTACGGTCCTGCAGGTGTTAACATGTTGTCAGGCCTTATGCCTAAGAATCAAGCATTCAACTTGGTGATTTCTAACGTTCCGGGGCCAAAAGAGCCTTTATATTGTAATGGCGCTCAACTTGATGCGCTCTATCCCGTCTCGATTGTCATGGATGGTCAAGCACTCAACATTACCATGACCAGTTACTTAGATAAGCTCGAAGTCGGTTTAACCGCATGTCGACAAGCTTTACCAAGTATGCAAAACTTGCTTACTTTGCTTGAAGATGAAATCCAAACTTTCGAGCAAATGTGTCAGATTACCTATCAAGATAATTTAAGAACCACAGCTTAAGGAAAATATCAAACTGTTGAGTTGATATAACCTCCATGCAAAAACGCCAGTGATATCACTGGCGTTTTTATCTGTGGAATCAGTATATTACTCAATTGCTACACTATATTTTGATTGTTATTTGTGGGAGCATTCTATTTAAGGAGATTATGATTAAAAATAGAGTCAACAAAAATCAAAATAATTATTTACGGCAACGTGATAACAGTTGAGAACACGCCATTTGAATCATTTCTTTAGTCACACGCACTTCTTCGCCTGACTCAGACACCATATAACAACGATTTACACGAGTAAGCTCAATCGCCGTTGCACCTGTTTTTAATAGCGTTTTCGTTGCACCCATAGTATTTACCTCTTTGGCTTTCAAACTCAACTTTTAAAAAAATAAAAGCTCGTTTGTTGGCTATATTGACGATGATTACAGTATTAAGGAGGTGCTAAAAAAAGTAAAACTTGAGTTGTAACAAACAATTATCGCAATTTGTTACAGCTTGGTAGATTATGCTAACTCAAAATGATATCGTACTGCTCTTGCGTGTACAGATTTTCAACTTGGAACTTAATCACACGATCAATAAAATGCTCCAAATCCGCCACAGCAGAAGCCTCTGAGGTCAACAAGCGATCTATGACCATTGGGTGCGCCACAATCGTATAGGCATGTTGTGATTGGTAAGCTCTTGCAAATCGCATAATTTCTCGAAAGATTTCGTAACACACTGTCTCTGCAGTTTTGACGTAACCACGCCCCTGACAAGTCGGACACGACTCGCAAAGCAGATGTTCCAAGGACTCTCGTGTACGTTTACGAGTCATTTCGACCAAACCAAGCTCGGATACTTGTGTAATCTTAGTCTTGGCATGATCACGCTCAAGCATCTTTTCAAGGAGACGCATGACTTCATCACGATGCGCCTGTTCTTGCATGTCGATAAAGTCAATGATGATAATCCCGCCAAGATTACGCAATCTCAGCTGACGTACAATGACCTGTGTCGCCTCAAGATTGGTTTTAAATACCGTATCTTCGAGCGTACGTCCACCCACATAGGAGCCTGTATTGACATCAATCGTGGTCATCGCTTCAGTCTGATCAATCATCAGATAACCACCAGACTTAAGATCAACACGAGTGCGCAGGGCTTTTTGAATATCCTCTTCGACGTTATAGAGCTCAAAAAGTGGCTTTTCACCAGGATAATGATTTAAGCGACCTTGCATGGTCGGTACGAACTTTTCGACAAAGCTTTGAAGTTTGGTAAAAATTTCTCGTGAATCCACATAAATCTTATGTGTTTCGCCGTTGGCAAGATCACGGATGACCCGTTCAGGCAAAGGCAACTCTTCAAAAATCAACGCTGTGGCATCGACTTCTTTTTGATTCTTCTGAATGAACTTCCAAAGCTTGGCCAAATAGGCCATGTCTTGGCTGAGTGCTTGCTCGGTGACGCCTTCTGCGGCGGTACGCACAATCACACTACCCGGTAGCTGATGTTCGGCTTGCAGACGATCAATCATTTCCCTCAAGCGATCACGCTCAGCTTCCTGTTCGATTTTTTGTGATACACCTGTATGGTTGCCAAAAGGCATAAATACAAGATAACGCGACGGAATAGAGAGGTCGGTAGTCAGGCGAGCACCCTTTGTCCCGAGCATGTCTTTCATCACTTGCACTAATACAATCTGCCCGGGATGCAACATTTCAAAAATATTCGGCGCTGTCTGTGTTCGAGGCCATACCATATCATTAATATGCAAAAAGGCTGTACGTGACTGTCCAATATCGACAAATGCAGCCTGCATACCCGGTAGTACACGGACAATTTTCCCATTATAAATATTGCCGACTAAACCACGCTTGGCTGTACGCTCAACAAATAGCTCATTCACCGTACCATTTTCGATGAGTGCCACACGACACTCCATCGGCGTGATATTAATTAATAACTCTTCCGCCATACCCGACCTAAAACCAAAAATAAAGAATAAAAATTAAAACTGGCAAATCTATAAATATCAGTTAAATATCTTGTTGTACCTTTACCAATAACGCCAAGGTTTCATACAAGGGTAAACCGACCACATTGCTATAACTGCCTTCTATACGAGTCACCCAAGCGCCTGCACGTCCCTGAATCGCATAACCAGCCGCTTTATCTTGTGGCTCACCAGTTTGCCAATATTGGCGCATTTCAGTTTCATCTAATACTTTAAAGTAAACTAAGGTGCTTACCGTGTCATGGAAAATTTTGTATTTATTCGCAATCACTACGGTTGTTTTGACTTGATGACTTCGCCCTGAAAGCAATCGCCACATGCGCAGTGCATCATCTTCGTCGTTCGGCTTGTTCAAAATATGCTGATCAATACCAACCGTGGTATCTGCTGCAATCACAGTCGCATTTGGAAATTGGTTTAAAATATTTTGTGCTTTGGCAATCGCAACACGCTGTACATATTGATCAATGTGTTCGTTTGGGTGTTGTGATTCATCAATATTTGCAGGATAAACTTCAAACTCGACATTAACTTGTTCTAATAATTCTTTACGTCTTGGCGATGCCGAAGCGAGTATCACACGGCTCGCCATTTCTTTAATCCCCAATACACTACTGGCCACAACAATGAGCTACTCAGCAACGTCTGCCAGTGCCGAACTAAGCTCATTTCATTACCTGTCATTACCAACAGTAACCACATCAAAAGTAGATGGAATGTAGCGGCTATGACGATAATTGCCCATAGGTTTGTTTCTGTCATGACACGACGTTCGCGTGTAAAAAATCGGGCAAAAAATGCAATCATCACAAAAGTCATGGCATTTAAACCCAATGGATACTCCATTAACAAGTCTGTAAAAATACCAACTAAAAAAGCAAACCACACACCACACCACGCAGGTTGGCACATCACCCAAAAAAACATGACCAAAAGCATAAACATCGGGCGCCAGCCACTTAAAAAATAAGAAACTGGATAAACCATGAACACAGATGCAAGGATCACAGAAATGACAATGGCAATCAGAGGATCACGACTTTGAAAATTTTCTTTCTTAGCGAGTGCCATTTGGCTGCTCCTTCGACAATGCTTGTGAAAAGAGCACCACAACATTATGACCGCTCGAAAGCTGCGCCGAAGGTTGAATGGTAATATCTGCAAACTCACTCGAAGACGGCACTTCAATATGTTTCACTTTACCAACCAAATATCCTGCTGGATATCGCTCCCCTAGACCTGAACTGTAGACAAGGTCGCCGACTTTGACATCTGCACTACTTGGCACATATTGCATGACGAGTTCACTATAATCGCCTTTGCCTGACACAATCGAACGCATTCCAGTACGATCCAAACGCACAGACAGAGAACTATCTTTATCAGAAAGCAGCATCACTCGTGCGCTGTGCGGATAAACTGCAATAATCTGCCCCATAATACCTTGATCATCAAGTACAGTTTGACCTTCTTGCAATTGATCACGGCTACCCTTGTTGATGATAATAATGTGATTCAATGGATTGGGATCGACACCGATAATTTCGGTAATCAACATGCGTCCATCAATGATCAAAGGGGTATCAACCAAGCCTCGAAGTCGCGTATTTTCAGCAGAAAGTTCAGAGAGTTTTTGTAAGCGAACTTTGGCTTGATCGAGCTCTGCACGAAGTGCAATATTTTCACGGCGTAAGCTTTGCTCAGATTTAAGCTGAAGCTTCATCCACTCTTGCGACAACACAGGATAATTGGCAAAGGCATAAATTGGATAATAGCCAACTTGCAGCACATCACGAACAGGCTGAATCACTTGTGGGAAGCGCCAATTGACAAAAATAGCAACAAAACAGACAATTAAAGCAAGTATCAGTGAGCGAAAAGACGGTGGTTGTCTAGTAATTATCGTTTGCACCGTCTATTCCTTTTACTTGCCTTCTTTAAGAATTTGAATCCATAGATTCAAAGTTTCAGTTTACTCTACAATTATTCTACAAATAGCATTTCATGGTTTGGATTATCGAAGTATTCCAATACCTTACCACCACCACGAGCAACACAGGTCAGCGGATCTTCTGCGACCATCACAGGCAAGCCTGTTTCTTGTGCAAGCAATTTATCCAAGTTACGTAGTAATGCACCGCCACCTGTTAAGACAATTCCACGCTCAGCAATGTCTGATGACAACTCGGGAGGTGTCTGCTCAAGCGCTGTTTTCACTGCACTGACAATACTTTGTAACGGATCAGCGATCGCCGACAAAACCTCATCCGAACTCATAATGAACGAACGAGGCACACCCTCTGCAAGGTTACGACCACGCACTTCGATCTCAACCGCATTACCGTCATTAAACGCCATACCCACTTCTTTTTTGATCTTCTCCGCAGTGGTTTCACCGATCACACAACCATGCGCTTTACGGGCATAGTTAATAATGTGTTCATCAAACATATCGCCACCGACACGCAATGAATCGGCATAGACACAGCCTTGCAGTGAAATAATTGCGATTTCAGTTGTACCACCACCAATATCGACCACCATCGAACCACAAGCTTGCTCTACAGGCATACCTGCACCGATCGCCGCAGCCATTGGCTCTTCGATCAAGCGCACTTCTTGCGCACCTGCGTTATAGACCGCTTCACGGATTACACGACGCTCAACCAAAGTCGATTTGCACGGTACGCACACCACGACTTTTGGGTTATTTGGCAACAAACCACGCTCGTTTACTTTATTGATAAACTGATGCAACATGGTTTCAGTCACTTCAATATCTGCAATCACACCGTCTTTCATCGGACGAATTGCAGAAATATTGGCAGGTGTACGACCAAGCATCTGCTTTGCATCTTCACCCACAGCCGCCACGAGCTTTTGTGAGCCACTTTGACGGATTGCCACCACAGTCGGTTCATTTAAGATAATGCCACGATCTGGTGCATAGATCAGTGTATTGGCAGTCCCAAGATCAATGGCGAGGTTCGGTGAAAACCAGCCAAAAATGCGTCTCATAAAAATCACAGGTAATTCTCAGTATATTCAGTGAAGATTCAAAGTGGCAACTTTAACGAAATGTGATGATTTGAACAAGTCAATCGCTTATTATAACGCACGATATTTTGAAATTTTTTGATAACGGATCAGGTGAACTCATGTCTGCTGACAATGCAAAACATGCTCAAGAGCTCAATGCCGAAACAGTTTCTGCGATTGCAAACCTTGCTCGCCTTTCGCTAGATGACTCGCAATGCGTTGATTATGCACAAAGTTTAAATAAAATCTTGGATATGATGGAAACCATGAAAGGGATCGATACTGAGGGTGTCGAGCCACTGAAAAGCCCATTCGACCATCCTCAACCATTACGTGACGATGTTGTAAGCGAAAGTAATCATCGTGACCAATATCAGGCTGTTGCACCTGAAACACAAGATGGTTTATATGTTGTACCTCGTGTGATTGAATAAAATCGAACAAATAATCACCAATTAAATCCATTTTTAATATTTTTACTGAATTACAGATTGAATATGTTATGACTGACTTACATCGTTTATCTATTCGAGAACTTTCAGAAGGACTCGCTCAAGCGAAGTTCTCATCTCGTGAGCTCACGCAACATTACCTCAACCGCATCGCAAAAATCGACAGCCAAGTGCAATCTTATGTCACCGTGACCGCCGAGCAAGCTTTAGCACAAGCCGATGCAGCCGACGCACTGCGTCAAGAAGGTAATGCCACCACACTCACTGGTATTCCGATCGCACATAAAGACATCTTTTGTACGCAAGGTATCAAAACCACTGCAGGCTCAAAGATACTGGATAACTTCATCTCGCCGTATGATGCAACCGTCGTTGCCAAAGGCAAAGATGCTGGCTTAGTCACACTGGGCAAAGTCAATATGGATGAGTTCGCTATGGGCTCGACCAGTGAATCTTCATATTTTGGCGCAACCAAAAATCCGTGGGCGCTTGATCGTGTACCGGGTGGCTCATCAGGTGGCTCTGCGGCGGTGATTGCTGCCGATCTTGCACCATTTGCTACGGGTACAGATACAGGAGGTTCGATTCGTCAGCCTGCATCATTCTGTGGACTGACTGGTCTCAAACCAACTTATGGTCGTGTTTCTCGTTTTGGTATGATCGCTTATGCCTCATCGCTTGATCAAGGCGGTCCAATGGCTCGCTCAGCCGAAGACTGTGCTTATTTGATGAATGTCATGGCAGGACACGACGCCAAAGATTCTACGTCGATGGAAAAATCAGTCGATGATTACGTCGCAAATCTCAATGATACAGCTTTAAAAGGCTTACGCATCGGTATTCCAAAGCAATACTTTAATGTGCAAGGTTTGGCGAGTGATGTCAAAGCACGTGTCGAAGAATCTTTAAAAAAATTGGAAGAACTTGGCGCAATCTTGGTTGAGATCGACCTCAACATGACCGAAGCTTATGTACCGACTTATTACCTGATCGCCCCTGCGGAAGCCTCATCGAATCTGTCACGCTATGACGGTGTGCGCTATGGCTATCGCTGTGATGCGCCTAAAGACATTCTCGATCTATACAAGCGCTCTCGTTCTCAAGGTTTTGGTGCAGAAGTACAACGCCGTATTTTGATTGGTACCTATGCCCTATCAGCAGGCTACTACGATGCGTACTATGTCAAAGCGCAAAAAGTCCGTCGCTTAATTCAACAAGATTTCTTAAAAGCCTTTGAAAGTGTCGATGTGATCGCAGCGCCATCTGCGCCAACCACAGCTTATAAAATCGGTGCGGATTTAACTCCAGTGGAAATGTATCTCGGTGATATTTATACCATTGCAGTGAACTTGGCGGGCTTACCTGCGATCAATGCACCTGTTGGTTTTGATCAAGATCAACTACCTGTTGGTTTACAGTTGATTGGGAATTATTGGTCAGAGTCACAACTGCTTTCCATCGTTCATCAATATCAACAACACACCGACTTCCACACCCAACGTGCGGCGATTGCTGAGGAGAATGCATAATGGCGAACAATGCTAAAGCAAACAAGCCGAAATCAAATCTCATTGACGGCTGGGAAGTGGTGATCGGGATTGAGATCCACACGCAACTGGCGACCAATTCTAAAATCTTTTCTGGCTCATCAACTGAGTTTGGTCAAGATCCAAACACACAAGCCAGCCTCGTTGATTTGGCGATGCCAGGTGTGCTCCCAGTTTTAAATAAAGAAGTGGTGAATTTAGCGATCCGTTTTGGTTTGGGCATTGATGCTTATATCGACCAAGCCTCTGTATTTGCCCGCAAAAATTACTTCTACCCTGACTCACCAAAAGGCTACCAAATCAGCCAGATGGACAATCCAATCGTCGGCAAAGGTCACATCGACATTCAGCTTGAAGATGGCACAGTGAAGCGCATTGGCGTCACTCGTGCTCACTTAGAAGAAGATGCAGGCAAGTCGATTCACGATGCGATTGATGGTATGTCGGGCATTGACCTTAACCGTGCAGGCACACCGCTACTCGAGATCGTATCAGAACCTGATATGCGCTCGGTGGAAGAAGCGGTTGCCTATGTCAAAGCGATTCACACCCTTGTGCGTTGGCTTGGAATCTCAGACGGCAACATGGCAGAAGGCTCATTCCGTGCCGACTGTAACGTGTCGCTACGTCGTCCAAATGAACCATTTGGGACACGTTGTGAATTAAAAAATATCAACTCGTTCCGTTTCATTGAACAAGCCATCAACGTGGAAATCGAACGTCAAATGGAAATCTTGGAATACGGCGGTAGCATCGACCAAGAAACCCGTTTGTTCGATCCAAACAAGATGGAAACTCGCTCAATGCGCTCCAAAGAGGAAGCCAACGACTATCGCTACTTCCCTGATCCAGACTTGTTACCTGTGGTGATCGCAGATGTACAAATCGAAGCGATCAAATCGGAAATGCCTGAACTACCTGCGGCACGTCGTGAGCGTTTTGTCAGTGAATTTGGTGTGACGGAATACGATGCGCACGTCTTGACGCTATCACGTGAAATGGCGGACTTCTATGAAGCGGTAGTTGCCCCATCAGGCGGTGCGAAACAAGGTAAAGTCGCTGCCAACTGGGTCATGGGCGAATTCTCAGGTGCGCTCAACAAAGCAGGTTTAGAGCTCAACGAATCGCCTGTATCTGCCGAACAACTCGGTGGCATGATCGCACGCATTGTCGATAACACCATTAGCGGTAAGATCGCCAAGCAAGTCTTTGGCTATATGTGGGACGAAGGCAAGACTGCCGATGTGATCATTGCGGAAAAAGGCTTGAAGCAAGAAACCGACACAGGTGCGATCGAAGCGATCATCAAAGAAGTCTTGGCTGCCAATGAAAAGATGGTTGAAGAGTATAAATCTGGTAAAGAGAAAGCTTTTAACGGTCTAGTCGGTCAGGTGATGAAAGCCTCTAAAGGCAAAGCCAACCCTGCACAGGTCAATGAACTGATGAAGAAATTGATTGGTTAAACTGATCTTTTTATTAAAGAAAACCCGCGAAAGCGGGTTTTTTTATTACCATGATGTAAATTGAGTAATATCAGTCATTCTTTGCAAGTTTACCTTACTACCCAACTCATCATCCCAAAACTGTTGACGTTGTTGAGTTGTTTGTCCGTCACCATCCCATTCAATAATTTTTTTATTCTTTGCACTAGCATGAACTTTTAAAATTTTATTTAAATGAGTATCACAGCCCGAGTAACCAAATAAAACAACCTCATCTACTTCACTTAAAGAGAAAATCAAATAACCCCAATAAGTTGATAAAACCTCCGATGCAGTAATTACACTTGGTTTATGCGGAATATGTGTTAGAACAATGTGCTTACTACCAAAAATATTTCCAGATGAAATCTCAGAAGTCGATAATTTATAAGTTATTCCATTTGAATCACGAAATAAGGGGCATCCATGAAGATGCATATAGTACCCAAAATTTCGATCATAAAGACGAACTAAATTAGAACTATCAAAGCCACTGCTCGTAAACCCATCAACTAGCTGACCCGTAAATCCACTGCAGATACCAGCATTAATAAACTCTTCATAAAGTAACTTATCATAATTTAACGTTGCAACATGAGATTTCGTAGTACGCACAAAATCAATCAATGCTGTCTTGAATGTTGTTGGCATTGTATTTGTAGAATCAAATAAATGCGATGCTACCGTATGAAAGTACTCCTGAGTAGCCTGCGTAAATTCTTGACCATAGTTTGATAACCAATGATGATCATTTACAGTATTTGGATAATCATTCAGATAATCACAAGATGTTGAAACTAGATATAATTTATCTAATTCCTCTTCAGAGATTGGACACGTACCCGATGGAATGCAATTTTGGATGAGATCACGATGTTCCGTATCATTCCATAGGGCATCATTGTTCCAAACAACATTTAATGCATTAGGTAACGAATAATGGTTTGCATCAATTGCCATTCCTAAACCATTACCAAAAATCAGAAGCTTTCTACTCATTGTTTTTCCATATATATCGGAACGCCATTATTTATTTTAGGATTATACTGCTTAACGAAATTGAAAATAATAAGTAAAACTTTAAAGCTGATTCGCAGAACACAGCTATTAAAGGAATAACCACTTATGAAGGAATAAGGTGATAATCAATAAGCAACTTAAGACACCTTATCGCCTGCTTTTGCACCACTATCAGGTGACACGATAAAGATCCCTTCGCCATTTCCCGCAGCGAGCACCATGCCATTCGATACACCAAAACGCATCTTACGAGGTGCAAGGTTGGCGACCATCACCACCAGTTTTCCTTTCAAATCTTCAGGTGCGTATTGACTACGAATGCCACTAAATACATTGCGTGGTTCAGCTTCGCCGACATTGAGGGTCAGTTGTAATAGCTTGTCCGAACCTTCAACGATATTTGCATCAATGACTTCTGCAACACGTAGATCAACTTTGAGGAAATCATCAATTTTGATCTGTTCAGCATCACCCACAGCAGGCTCAGCCTTTTTAGCTTCAGTCTTTTCAGCAGTTTTGGTTTTTTTCTTGTCGGCATTCTTTTCTGCCTTTGCAGGTTCGGCTGCCGCTAAAGAATCTTTAGAATCATCAACCATTGCCGTCACAGCTTTGGCATCGACACGTTGCATCAACGGTTGGAATTGCGCAATCTCATGATTGGTCAAAATCGTAGTACGTGAAGCAAAATCAAAACTGTCCAATTTTAAGAAATCTTGTACTTGCTTTGCCAAAGTCGGCAACACGGGCGCAAGATAAACTGCAAGCTGACGGAACAAGTTAATCCCGACTGAGCAGACTTCATGCACTTGCTGCTCTTCGCCTTCGATCTTCGCCAATGCCCACGGCTTTTTCTCATCAATATATTGATTGGCACGATCGGCAAGCGCCATGATTTCACGGATTGCCGCAGAAAATTCACGGTCTTCATAACACTTGGCAATCGAGTCACCTGCATTAATGAAACTCTGGACTAATTCAGGTTCGGCGCAGTTGGCAGATAATGTATTGTCAAATTTGGTGTTGATAAATTTGGCACAGCGACTGGCGATATTGACCACTTTACCAACCAAATCCGAGTTCACTTTTTGCACAAAATCATCCAAATTCAAGTCAGAATCTTCAACTTTATCAGACAGTTTTGAGGCAAAGTAATAACGTAAATATTCAGGATTTAAATGCTGTAAATAGGTTTCTGCCTTGATAAATGTGCCACGAGATTTTGACATCTTCTGACCATTGACGGTAAGGAATCCATTCACAAATAAACCAGTTGGCGTGCGATAGCCTGCACCGTCCAGCATTGCAGGCCAAAACAGCGCATGGAAATAGACAATGTCTTTACCGATGAAATGATAGACTTCGTTTTGTGAATCTTTTTTCCAGTAGTCATCAAAATTCAGCTCAGGACGCTTCTGTTTTACATAGTTCTCGAAGCTCGACATATAACCGATAGGCGCATCCACCCACACATAGAAATATTTGTTTGGCGCATCAGGAATTTCAAAGCCAAAATACGGCGCATCACGAGAAATATCCCAATCGTTCAGACCATTTTCAAACCATTCATCCAGTTTATTGGCGATGGATAGCGGTAAACGCCCTTCGTCACGTGTCCATTTCTGCAAGTAGTTTGCAAAGTTTGGCAATTTAAAGAAGTAATGATCTGATGATTTCTCGACTGGTGTTGCACCGCTTAAAGTCGAGTGCGGATTGAGTAATTCAGTGGCGTTATAAGTTGTTCCGCAGACTTCGCAAGCATCGCCGTATTGATCTTCAGATTTACATTTTGGGCAAGTGCCTTTGATAAAACGATCTGAGAGGAACATGCCTTTTTCAGGATCGAATAACTGGCTGACTGGACGCACCGCAATATTGCCTGCTTCACGGTTTTTCAGATAAATCTCTTGGGAACGAGCACGATTGGTGTCGCTATGGGTCGAGTCGTAATGATCAAAATGCACACCAAAACCATCAAAGTCACGGATATGCTCACGTTGTACATTGGCGATCTGCGCTTCGGGTGTGATGCCGTTGGCTTCGGCACGAAGCATGATCGCTGTACCGTGTGCATCATCAGCGCAGACATAGGTCACATCATGCCCCATCGCACGCATCGCACGCACCCAAATATCCGCTTGGATATAACCTAGCAAATGTCCCATATGAATCGGACCGTTGGCATAGGGTAAGGCATTGGTGACGAGGATTTTACGTGCTGACATAGACCACTCTGTTGGCAGAATTTTGGAGTCGTCCATTCTACTGAGCTATGGGGTGCAAAGCAATTGTTCAGTTAAACAGGAGTAAGTCTTTTAGATAGCTGTGGGTATTATATTCTTACTAAAAAACATAATTTCAGAACCCTTAACTTTATTATAAGCACTGTAATTAAGTTGGTATTCTAATCCATAGCACCCTTTGTAAATTTTTTTGATTTCAGAACAATTATCATAGGACACTATCCATGGTGTAGATACTGAATCTAATTTTTCCTTGATGTCTACATGATCTTGATGTTGATAATAATTTCTATATAAATCTTGTCCTTTACGATAATAAGGAGGATCTAAATATATCAGCGAGCCTTTCGGCAACAATGAATCAATTCTATCAAGTAAAGATACAGTATTTTCGTTATAAACATGTATTTTACCACTAAAACATCCAATTTTTTCAATCCGATTCATTAAGTTAATCTTGTTAAACCTAGCATCAAGCCGATAACTTCCATTTTGTAACTTTCCACCAATAACTCCTCCTTTTAAAATGCCAGAACGATTTGTTCGATTTAAAAAAAATGTTGCAAAGCCATGTTCAAGTGGTGAATATAATAATGGATTATTTAAAACATCTTTTTGCCTATACCACTCCTCAATTGTTACATCAACATCACAAAGTAGTCTTAAAAAATTTTCTGTGTCATCAACTATTGATTTCCAAAAATTATAGATTGCAATATCATAATCATTAATATGAATTCTTTTACAATGTCCACTAAATAAAAGCTCTAAGGCAACCCCTGCTCCTCCTGCATAAGGCTCAAAGTAATCGCCATAAAGATTGTTTTCTTGAATTAATTTTTTCACAAATGGAGCAAATTTTGCTTTTCCACCTGGATACCGGAGCGCAGAATGTATTTTAGCCATAGCGTATTAAATCATATTAAATTACATTTGGCCAGAAACTCTATTCATGGAAATTTCATCAATAACTTTTGCTAAATTTTCCACAAACTCTTTACACACATCAACATTTTCTAAAGCCCAAAGTTTAAAAACACCTATTTCATTTAAACACTCTTTATTTTTTTTATACCATCTTTTTATAATTTTTCGGTTCATTTTTTGCAAGTCATCTAACGTACTAATTGATGGTTTTTGTCCGGAATTCTCTAACGGTTCTACATAGTTACGATAATAGTCATTTGTATAAAAGTCAGGAACTTTATTTTTCCAAAATCCCATATTATCTTTTGCATTTTCTGACTTTTGATGTAAAAAATAATAAGCAATTTTATCCGGTGGCAACCCATTGAATAAAGATTCTTCACTATTGACTGGCAACAATATTACATTTTTGTTTTTTTTCAGTTCTTCTTTTATCGAATTATTTGCCCCCTCAAAAACATCTGAATCTAAAATTATTAAAGATTCCTTGAAATGATCTGATTTAGAGCTTAATTTCAATAGGTTTGAGCACCCAAGCTCTGCTGGGACATAAATAAATTTTTTACCAAAAGTATTATATGTATCTGTAATATCTAAAGATGATAAAATCCCTATCAATAAGTCATGAGCCTCCTCATCTTCAAAATATACATAAATTTCCGGAATGGGCTTTTGTTGAGCGTTTCTTTCATTAAATGGTATTAATAGCATATCATTTTTTATTTTTAAGTATGTTGGCTCTGACATAACTCTAGGAATGCTTATATCTGTAAGATAAATTACTGTATCTTTATCACCGTTCGTAAATGACTCTTTAATCACAGTTAAGGAGTGGGATGTAACAATGATTTGCAAGCTTAACTGTTCTGCATATTTTTTTAACTGATCAATTAATTTTCTTTGCGCAATCGGATGAAGCCCTGCTTCCACCTCATCAATAACCAAAATACCGCCTCGATAGGAATCGCCCATAACATCTTTTAAGTTATAGAAAGATGCTACGGCTGTAGCTATCGAACTTAATGAATCTTGACCTAGAGAAATCGACAATGAAGAATGATCGAACTCAGGAACTAATGATTGCTTATTGTTATTTGCAAATGTATGTGAATATAAGTCTTGAGAGTTTGCTTTAAACGGGATTACTGCATTAAAAAAATCATATATAAACCTAGAACTACGTTCTGAAATTTTAGAAAATTTTTTCTGCTCAATCTGCTCCCAATTAAATTCGCCTATTGGACTAATTCTACTCATTCCTAAATATAAAGTCGGTATTTTTATTTTAGCAGCTACGCCAAGATCATTTCTCTCAACAAACTCTCTATCTAGTTTATTCTTTGTTCTGGGAATGACCCTCATACGTTGTATAAAAATATTATCATCAGTCAATTGCTCTTGCTGTTTTTCTGTTAAAAGTGAATTATCAACCTTTACCATGAACTTTTGAAAATTTACCTTTTTAATTGGGGCTCTTTGAGCACCTGAAACTGTACATTCTTTTATAACCTCCACATTATCTTGCTCATAAACCAATATAGCCCTTGAGGCTCCCCCAAATCTTGAAAAGAAATCTGAATGATAGTCCAAAAAGAAAACTTCATTGAAGTCAGAGCGAAATGCTTTATTAAATAAGGTCTTGGGCTCTTTTAGTTCAGAACCATTTGCAATTAATCCCAATATTGTAGATTTACCTATTCCATTATGTCCTGCAATAACTGTAAGCCTTGATGCAATATCCAACTCAATTTCAAACAAGTTACGAAAGCCACATTCATCAAATTTAACTTTTTTAAGCTTCATTTATCATCCTTAAAAATAGTATCAGCCCAACCCTTAATAACTTTATGATTTAAACTAGTTGAGTTTAACTATACTAATACTAAATCTTACCGTATAGCTTTAATTCTTTAGTGATCACTTATGCTATAGAAATAATTTAACATTAGTAATAGGTTAAAACAAGAAACAGCCTTACGGCTGTTCTTTTACATCACTTCTTTAAACCATCCACTTAACGCTGATCCAGCGGCACCCAGTCGATCACCCATGCAGATTTCAAATTGAGACTACTATCCGCTGCGATTTTCTTGCGTGTAGTATCGGCAGCTTCACGGCTCTTGGCTGGACCAACCATGATGCGCACGCCTTTAGTGGTTTTGCTTTGGGTGACTTTATAACCCTTAGCTTGGAGCTTGGCAGTCACAGCATCGGCATTGGCTTGGTTGGCAGCCAGTGCCACTTGTACCATCCAGTTTTTATCGCCTTCCTCCAAGAGCTGACGAGCTTTTTCAGCCTCTTTGGCTTTTTTCTCATCTTCGGCTTTACGTTTGGCTTCGGCTTCTTTTTTAGCTTTAGCATCTGCTTCAGCTTTACGTTTTTCCTCTGCTTCTTGCTTTGCCTTTTTCTCAGCGTCAGCTTTGCGTTTTGCTTCTGCTTCCTTTTTAGCTTTTTCGTCAGCTTCTTGCTTTGCCTTTTTCTCAGCGTCAGCTTTCTTGGCTTTTTCTACTTCATTGGCTTTGCGTTTTGCTTCGGCATCTTGTTTCAGCTTTTCGACCTCTTTGGCTTTTTGCTCAGCGATCTTGGTTTTTTCATCGGCAGTTTTTTGCGCTGCAGCCAGTTTTGATTGTTCGCTTTCGACCAATTCAGGTGGAATATTGTCTGAGCTTTGCATCTGTGCCTGACGCGATGCAAGTAAGGCGGCGTGTTCTTCTGCGGCTTTTCGCGCGGCATCGGCTTCGGCTTGTTGTTGCATAGCAAGATATTGCGCTGCCAGTTGCTCTTGTTCTGCAACGGCTTTTTCACGGGCTTTACGCTGTTCTTCGAGTAGACGACGTTCGGTTTCCACATCGACAGCTAAAGGTTGCAAGTCGAATTGCTCACCTGTTGCGCTCGCTTCACCATTTTGATTTTGCTCAGCAGTCTGTTCGACAGGCTGTGCCAATGGTGAACGAGTGTCGTCTTGATGTTGACCTTTCAATAAAATTGCTGCCAATAACACGCCACCACCAAGCAGCACAACGCCACCAAATAGACGTTGCTTATTATTCATTGTCATCCACCAGACACTCCCAAACGGCTTCTAAAGTGTGAAACGAGCCAAATACCAAGATCAATTGATCCGATGTAGGCTGTGCGATCGCCTGCAAAAAGCTCTCTCGCACAGTGTCCGCCACGACAACGGACTGATCAAACTGCGCCAAATCCTGTTGTAGCCTTGCAATCGGTGCTGCACGAGCCACATCTAATGGCGCAATATACCATTGATGCACATGATTTGATAATAATTTGATCACACCGATAATGTCTTTATCATCGAGCATAGAAAATACCGCATTTACATGGCGGATTTCAGGATGTAATTGTAAATATCGTGTTAATTGTTGTGTTAAAAATTCTGCGCCATGTGGATTGTGCGCCACATCTAAGATGAGTTGTTGCCCTTGAAATTGTCGCAGTTCGAAACGTCCTGCGAGCTTTGCTTGCACTAAACCCTGTGCAATCGCATCTTGGGAAATGTTTAAGCCCGATTGCAATACCGCCATGATGGCAGCAGCTTGATTGATCTGTGCCAAATGTCCATGTGGCAAGCGCAGCGTCATGGCTGAAGTTGCTAAATACCAACTATCTGCATCGTTACTTTGATCTTCATTGATAAAATAATCTTGATTGAATTGAATCAGCTTGGCATCACATTCTGCGACTTTAACGGCAATCGCTTGAGGTAAATCTTGGCTACTTGCAAAAATCACTGGAATATTTGGACGAATGATACCTGCTTTTTCAAAAGCGATCTTTTCAATGGTATCACCGAGCCAATCGACGTGATCCAAGCCAATATTGGTGATCACTGCCACATCTGCATCAATGATATTGACCACATCAAGCCGACCGCCTAGACCGACTTCAAGCACCCAAACATCACAGGCTTGTTGTTTAAAAATATAAAACGCCGCAAGCGTGGTCGCTTCAAAAAAAGATAAGGTGAGATTGCATTGTTGGCGGACTTTTTCCACAGCGACGAAAGCTTCAATGAGTAAGGCATCATCGACAGGCTGACCATTTAAACGGACACGTTCATTAAACTGGAAAATATGTGGCGATTGATATAAACCGACGTTATAGCCACTGGCTTTGAGGATACTGGCAATGGTCGTTGTGGTTGAGCCCTTACCATTCGTCCCTGCTACCGTGATGACTTTGACATTGTTTTGAAGATTCGGCTTGAGAATCGCCAAAGCTTCAGCGACTGGAAGCACTCTTTCTAAACCAAGATCAATAGCTGTGACATGAACCGAAGTCCAATAGTCAAGCCATGTCTGTAATGGATCGTGCGCTGTTGGAATATTTAATGTTTGATCAGAATTGGGCTGGCTCAAGGGAGATTCATCAGTTTACTTACGATACGGTAGATTGTATCTCGTAATGCGTGACGATGCACAATTTGATCAATCGCGCCGTGCTCAAGTAAATACTCTGCACGTTGGAATGGCTCATCGAGTTTCTCACGTACCGTTTGTTCGATAACACGCTTGCCCGCAAAGCCGATCATAGCTTTTGGCTCAGCGAGATGCACATCACCAAGCATGGCTAACGATGCAGTTACGCCACCATAGACAGGATTGGTCATCACCACGATATAGGGAATACTTGCATTATGCAGACGTTCGATGGCTGCCGAAGTCCGTGCCATTTGCATCAAAGACAACATGCCCTCTTGCATACGTGCACCACCTGATGCAGCAAAGCAGATCATTGGTTGTTTGAGTTTCAAAGCCAATTCAGCAGCTTGGACGAAGCGATCACCGACCACTGTGCCCATTGACCCACCCATAAATTCAAACTCAAAAGCCACCGCAATCATCGGCACGCCATTGACTTGACCTTGCATACTGATCAAAGCTTCGGTTTCACCAGTCTTTTGCTGTGCCTCTTCCATACGCTGTGGATAAGGGCGACTATCAACAAAAGTCAACGGATCGCCAGCAGAAAACTCCTGCCCGAGCTCTTGATTGACTTGATCAAAAAACCAATTCAAACGGTCACGTGCTTTCATACGCAAATGTTCATCGCACTGCGGACACACATAGGAGTTAAATGACATCGCCGTACGTGTAACCAAGGCATGACATTCTGGACATTCAATAGTCGGCTCTGTAAACAGTGGCTTATTTTTATTTTCTTCAGGAACTTGTACGCTCGGCACTTCACGTTCAAACCATGAGCTACCTTGTAACAAGCTCTGCTTCTCGTCTTGCTTTTGCTCTTGCTTCACTTCACTCATGTCTACACATCCAAGTTTTGTCCAACCGATTCATTTCACTGCGCTATTTTTAGAAGTTGCGCTTATAACTCATCTAAAGCAGCACGTAATTCTTTGACTTTTTCCACCGCTTTGGCACTTGCCTCACTCGGTGAAAGTGTTGCAAATGGCTTCACAAATGCACTGCCAACAATCACTGCATCAGCAACCTGACCCATTGCTTTGGCTGATGCTGCATCGCTAATACCAAAACCGACACCAACAGGTAAATCGGTCACTTGCTTGATCTTGGCAATACGTTCTGCCGCCGACTTGATATCCAATGTCGCTGCACCTGTCACGCCTTTGAGCGATACATAATAAATAAAGCCACGCGCTTGTTTCACCACATGGGCAATACGCTCATCAGTCGAGGTCGGTGCGAGGAGAAACACTTGATCCATATCATGCTTTGCCAAGATCGCATCAAAGCTTTCTGCTTCTTCAGGTGGTAAATCCACCAAAATTAAACCATCGACACCTGCATCATTGGCGATTTCCACAAATTTTTCATAGCCAATCACTTCTACAGGGTTGAGATAACCCATCAAAATCACTGGTGTATCTTGATCTTTCTGACGGAACTCTTTGACCATTTGGATCGCATCTAAAGTATTGGTACCGCCTGCGATCGCACGCTCAGCAGCCACTGCAATCACCGGACCATCTGCCATCGGGTCAGAAAATGGCAAACCCACTTCCAAAATATCCACACCTGCTGCAACCATGTCATGCAACAAAGGTACAGTAACTGACGGCGTTGGATCACCTGCCATCACATAACTCACCAATGCTTTTTTATTTTCTGCTTGTAACTGTGCAAAACGCTGTGCCAAACGTGACATGAGATTGTATTTCCTACCATTACATCGTGTTGTTGCCATCATAAAGAAAATTCGGCAGAAAGTGCAGTTTTTGGTGAATGTTTTTTATCTTTAAAACTTGGAAAGCATTTGAAAAATTTAAATCCAATCACTCAATGATACTTTGTATCAAAATTTGCACGTGATTTTTATAAATGCTCAACGCACTTTCAATACATAGCTTGCTGTAAAAGCACCTTTTATCCGTTAATTGATATGAATTTTGCTTTTTGTTATTTGTACAAATCTGTAATTTTTTTATACTAGAGGGCTATTTTCTAAAGTTTAGCGACACATGACCGCCACAGAAATTCAAAAAATCCGCCCAAGTGCATTGGCACTGTTACCTTTGCTACTGTTTTTAGCATTATTCTTGGGTAGTGGGATTTATCATACTTATCTCGGTACAGACTTCGCCTTTTATCAACTTAAAGCACCTGTTGCTGTTTTACCTGCATTAATTTTGGCTGTTTTTTTAGCACGTAAACCAATCAATCAAGCCATCAATGACTTCTTGGAAGGCGCAAGCCATCCAAATCTAATCTTGATGTTGATGGTGTTCATGCTTGCAGGGGCATTTGCCAATGTCAGTAGCGTGATTGGTAGTGTCGATGCCACGGTTCAGTTTGGTTTATCTCTAATTCCTGTACAGTTCGTCTTGCCGATGCTGTTTATCATTTCAGCATTTATTGCTACGGCAATGGGCACGTCGATGGGTACGATTGCTGCCTGTGCACCGATTGCCTTCGGCTTTACTCAGGCGACAGATTTGGCAGTACCACTGACCATTGGTGCGGTCATCGGCGGTGCGATGTTTGGGGACAATTTGTCGATGATCTCAGACACGACGATTGCTGCGACACGAAGTCAGAATGTGACACTTCGAGATAAGTTTAAAAGCAACATTTGGATTGCCTTACCTGCGAGTATCCTAGCGATCGTGATCTATACCGTGATTGGCTTTTCACACCACAATGCAATCGAAGTGAAAGACTTTAACGCATGGTTAATTATTCCCTATTTGGTGGTGTTTTTCTTAGCATTTACCCGCTTGCACGTACTTGCCGTATTGATGGTCGGGATTCTAGTTTCAGGTTTATTCGGCACATTCTTTACTCCTGAATATAGCTTGGTGAAATTCAGCAACTCGATCTATGACGGCTTTGTGAATTTGTTTGAAGTGACTTTGCTTTCCGTATTCTTAGGCGGTTTGTCTGCGATGCTTCAAAAGCAAGGCGGTTTAGCATGGTTATTACAACGCATCTATTCCTTTTCAGGAAAGCTTCGTCTAGCTCGTCAACGTGCAGGTGAAGTCAGTATTGCCTTCTTGGTGGTTTTCTCTAACTTGTTCGTGGCAAACAACACCATTGCGATTCTACTTTCAGGTGATGTTGCACGTGAAGTTGCCGCTGAGTATGGCGTCGATCCGAAGCGTAGTGCAAGCTTACTGGATATCTTCTCGTGTGTGGTACAAGGTGTCATTCCTTATGGCGCACAAATCTTACTCGCAAGCTCGATTGCAAGCATTTCTCCACTGGCATTGATTGGCAATGTCTACTACTGCTGGTTGCTCGCAATCTTTGCCATCTTGGCGATTTTCACAGGATTAGGGAAACCAAAAACCACGGCATCTGCTACGGTCTAGTTTCACTGCTCATAAAAAAGCACCTTGTCATCGGTGCTTTTTTTATTGAAATTGGAATCTGTTTCGCTTAACGGCGAATAATCATATTGGTTGCTGTTGCATGCGCATAGATTTTCCCTACTTCATCACGGATATAACCTTCCGCAATAATCAAATTTCGTCCGACATTGATGACCTTCCCTTCAGCAATCATCTTGGTGTCAAACGGGATTGGACGACACATTTTGATGTTCAAATCTGTTGTGCCGTAACCCTCACCTGCACCTACAACAGTATGCGAAGCACAACCCGTCACCGAATCCAAAACCGTTGCTGCAAAGCCACCATGCACACCACCTAAAGGATTGGTGTGGCGTTTATCCGCTTGTGCAGAAAATACCGCACGACCATATTCGACCTCGACAGGTTGCATCGGTATCGTTTCACAGATACTTGGCGCAGGAATCTCGCCACGTGCAAACGCTTGCATGATTTCCAAACCTGTCATTTCTTGAATATTCATCGTTCAATCCTTATCGAATTCGTTTTAAATCATCACATATAGCACAGATTATTTTAGTGTCGTGAAACTGAATGTGACCAGTTAGCTTTATTTTGATAGTGACTTAATATATTGATCGTAAAATCTTGAGCAATACTAGCTTCTTTTCGACTGAATAAACTGCTTCGGTGTCATATCTGACCAGCGTTTGAATGCACGTCCAAAAGCACTTTGATCAGAATAACCCAGTTGCTGAGCGATTTCAGAAAGGTGCTTTCCTGTAATGAGTAACGACTTCGCACGCTCAAAGCGAAACTCATCCAATAAGGTTTGGAAATGCAAATCAAACTGTAAAAGTTGCCGTTGTAATGTTCGTTCAGAGCAAAACATTTGTTCTGCGACAAAGGCTTGGATGGTTTGCAGATCTTGTTGTAAACCTTGCTCGATCATTGTCACCACTTTATGCCGAAATTGCTTGGCGCTGAGGTTTTGACTACTTTGCTCAATCGACTGCTGTGCTTGGATGGACAACATTTCATTCAAAGCTTGATCCGATGCGTTGCTTTTAACTTCTAAATTACTTTTAGGTACAGTGATCAGATAATGCGCTGGAATAATTTCAATCTTCGTTTCAAAAAACTTTTCATAATGAATCAGTGCAAATTGAGGCTTATAACCCAATGCAACTTTTTTCGGTGGAATCAATTCTTCTTTTTGCACAATCAGCTGAATATATTGAAATAAAATCGCCAAATTTAATTCATAAAAACTTTGCCAACGTACAAAGCCACCATGCCATTGAATTGAAAAACACTCTCGATCATCAAAGACCGTCATGTCTTCGATATTAGTCATTTTATAAAGCAATGAATAATATTTCTGAAACAACTCAAACGCTTGTTTTAGATCTATGCTGGTCGATGCCAAATAACCCATGAGCCCAATATCTTGAAGTGCCAAATGCTCTGCCATGACCAAGCCAATAGGTCGCTCAAAATGTACCTGCATGGCTTGCATGATTTGGGTATATTGATCGGCATCAAATTCGTGGCGTTGGTCATCGTGCAAACTCTGTTGAAAGGCACGTACCAGAACATCTTGAACTGATAACTTCTCCCAAGTCAGCTCATAGTGATTCATCACACGTTGCATCAAGCGTAAATATCCGACGATGAGTTTTACAGTCATAACTTGACACTCGAGATTGTACAATGTCGTCATTTGTATAAAATTTGACTTGATCTGTCAAAACATTTTTGAACAATCTCGTCCATAATGACATCATCAAGACAGCAGGAAAATAAAAATGAATGCACTCGTACAGCATCAAAAGGTTGATCCAGTGGTTCGTACCAACTTGGATTTTAAACTGGACGACATCCCACGCTTTTGGTTTGGCGACGATCCTTTCCGCACTCGCATTTTTGATGCGCTGAGCCTAACGTTTCCTGAGGGCGAGCGTTACTTTATCGAATCTGTTCGACTATTCCGAGACAAGATTGAAGATCCTGAGCTACAACAAAAGGTCAAAGACTTTATCCGTCAAGAAGCACAGCACGGCATTGCCCATGACAAAATGAATGACTTAATGAAAGAACAAGGCATGCCACTTGATCAGTTTACGACAATGCTTAAAAAGATTTTTAAGTTTGAACTGACCAAACGCTCGCCACAATACAATATTGCTATGACCGCAGCAGCCGAGCATCTCACCGCATTGATGGCACACACATTTTATAACTATAAAGAAACGCTTGGAGATGCACACCCTTATGCACGCGCATTGTTTGCATGGCATTCGATCGAAGAGATGGAACATCGTGACGTTGCATTCGATGTGATGAAGCAAGTCGGTGAAGTGCCTGAAGCAACACGTAAGTTTGCGCTTGCTTTAACAACAGTGTTGATGTTTGGCTTCACTATGTACCGTGCCAATATCATGCTCGATCATGATGGCTTTAGTCGCCGTGAACGCTTCAATATGTTCCGCAAGGGTTTGCCGTGGTTCTTTGGAAAACAGGGCATCATGACACGTATGAGAAGCGAATATTTGGATTGGTTTAAGAAAGACTTCCACCCGAACCAACATCCTGTGATTCATCAATATGATGTATGGCTAAAAGTTTATGAAGAAACTGGCGACCCGATCAAAGCTGGGCATGCGTTTTGGCAGGCAGGCTATTGATCCATATTTGAACTTTTTATTACTTATCTAGAGTTTAGTCTTTTCCTAGAGTATAGCGCTTGATCATCAAGCGCTTTTTTTATGGTCATTTCTCAGATTGATGAATTAAGCAAATCACCACTTGGCATAGTGCTGTTCGAGCACAGCATGCACATGATGAAAAGTCACCGACTGATCAGCTGTTTTAAGTCGCCCATCGATGCTGGCAATCCACTGGCTAAATTGACTCGCTGCAACGATCAGATTGGTATTTTCATAACGTCGCCACGCTGTTGTGACACGCAGATCAATTGCACCATCTAAGCTATAAATTTTCCATAGATTGTTGCCTTGTTGCTGAAAAATCGCATCGTTTAAAGGATAAATTTTGCCATCCACCCATAGGCAGTTTTCATTACCACAGCTTTCATTGACGCCACTGGCGAGGTTGATGCCAATTTTCTGACCATTAATCAGCGCTTGACTAGAGAGCCAAAACCATTCCGTTTCAGGACGTAAGAAACCACAGCTATCATCAAGACTCGCCAAACTTTTATCATCAAAATAAATCTGCGAACCCTCTGCATCATAGAAGTGCCCAGATACGTTGAGCGCCATCGATTTATGAGTAAATGTCCAACCTCGAATGCCTGTCGGGCTACACATATATAACGGTTCAGTCTGCACTCTTTTAATATTTGCCTGACATAATGTTGCGCCTTGTCGAGTGACTTGAATCTGACGTTGATCGCCTTGTTCTTTCAGCTCAATCTGTAAATCGTGATGCTTAAAAAAGCTCGCATTTTGCATACGATCAAGGGTTTGCAATTGGGTTTTCCGTGCGAAGGGCTGTAAGCCATGCAGGTCGATAAAACGATCATTCTTTCGATCGTAGCAATAATAAAAACCATGCCCTACCCAAGCCAAATCAACTATTGCTAAGCCGATGGTGTAATGCTGATGCTGAATCCCGACAAAACTAAACTTTTTAAAGCGTAACTTGCGACGCCATGCTTGACTTAAAAAAGGATTGTCATACTCTTGGATATTAAATGACGTTGGTGCTTGCTCAAAACGTCCGAAATGTGGCTGTGCATTGTCTTGGATAAGTTGCATAAAAACATCCTGTTGTCGCAAATTGATCAAGCATGCTGATCGTCTACATTTTAAATCATTATTGTATTAATCATTGCCAAATCCGTGGCAATCCATTGTCTTTAAAAGGCAATCACGATGACGTGCATCATGATTACCATCTAAGGCTAACGTCTAGCTGATCAATTACAGATCAACCATCGGAATGCCATCAATCTTGGCAACAGTCATCAAGTCTTTATCTCCACGACCTGATACCGTGGCAATGATGATTTGATCTTTGGACATCGTTGGCGCAAGCTTCGTCACGTATGCCATAGCATGCGCACTTTCCAATGCAGGGATAATGCCCTCGATCTTGGTCAAATCACGGAAGCCTTGCAAAGCTTCGGAGTCATTGATCGGCACATAATTGACACGTTGCATATCTTTTAAGAAGCTATGTTCTGGACCAACCCCTGGATAATCCAAACCTGCCGAAATCGAATGGGTTTCGATAATCTGACCTTGCGCATCCGACATGAGATAAGTACGGTTGCCATGCAACACACCAACATGACCTGCATTGAGTGGTGCAGAATGTTTACCTGTTTCCACGCCATGACCCGCCGCTTCGACACCATAGATCGACACATCGCTATCATTCAAGAATGGATAAAATAATCCCATTGCATTCGAGCCACCACCGACACAAGCAACCAACGCATCAGGCAAACGACCTGCTTGCGCTAAGATTTGCTGTTTTGCTTCACGCCCAATGATCGCTTGGAAATCACGCACTAACTGTGGATATGGGTGTGGTCCTGCCACTGTACCGATCACATAATAAGTCGAATCCACATTGGTGACCCAGTCACGCATCGCTTCATTCATGGCATCTTTCAGGGTTTTTGAGCCACTTTCTACAGGGACAACGGTTGCACCAAGCAAACGCATGCGATAGACATTCATCGCTTGGCGTTTAACATCTTCTGCACCCATGAACACCACACATTCCAACCCAAGACGTGCGGCAATCGTTGCCGTTGCTACGCCATGTTGCCCTGCACCCGTTTCGGCGATGATGCGTTTTTTCCCAGACAATTTCGCCAATAAGGCTTGTCCAATGGTATTGTTGACCTTGTGTGAGCCTGTATGATTTAAATCTTCACGCTTGAGATAAATCTGCGCACCGCCCAATTCTTTCGACCAACGCTCGGCATAATACAGCGGACTTGGACGACCAACATAATGCGCCAAATCATGGTCAAATTCCGCACGGAACTGTTCATCATCTTTCATGCGCAAATACAATTGTTCCAAATCTTGTAATGCCGCCATGAGCGTTTCAGAGACAAATCGACCACCATGAATACCAAAATGCCCTTTTTGATCTGGAAATTGAGTAAAATCGATCTGGCTATTTTGCTTCATATTGTGTTGATCCACATTGGACTCCTTGCATAAATTGTAAAATGCGTTGTTGATCTTTGATGCCTTTGGCTGATTCTACACCACCGCTGACATCTACGGCATACGGACAAGTCATTTTTATTGCATCTGTAACATTCTCAGGGGTCAAGCCACCTGCCAAAATCACAGGAATGTCGAGCTTAGGAAATTTCGTCCAGTCAAATGCCTGTCCCGTGCCACCTTTGAGTTCTGGATGCCAAGCGTCAAGCAAAACTGCACTGGCACCGACCTGATGATATTTTTCAATCTCAGCCACCACATCAAGATCCGCTTTAACTTGAAGGGCTTTGTACCAACGTCGTCCAACGCTATTGGCAATGCGCTGACATTCCGCAGGTGATTCATCGCCATGAAATTGAATCACATCTAGCGGAACACTTTGCAATACGGTTTGTACATCTTCAAGCGTAGCATTCACAAATAAACCCACGATCTGCACATACGCAGGCACATGCGGTGCAAGACTTTTTGCTTGGCTCGCAGTCACTGCACGAGGGCTGGGTGGATAAAACACAAAACCCACGGCATCTACACCTGCATCGACTGCACTTTGCACATCTTCTATACGTGTCAATCCGCAAATCTTGGCGCGTACACGTTGCATCATACTCATGGCTAACCTGTGATTTCTTAAAATGGAAAACTAACTTAAAAACTGCAACTTGAAAATCGAAACTTAAAATCAGTGATTTAGAAATTCGCATCATATTGTAATGCAAAATCTCAATAGATTTTTTCAGAATCTTAAATCTATCGCTAATTTTGTTGAGAAAAACCACCTAAACTTCTATAATGTTGCCAATTTGTAACAAGTTGCGAAGTTTTTTTTTAATATTTAAAAGAAATTCGTCTTAGGGAAATTGGTGAAAGCCCAATACTGCCCCCGCAACGGTAACGATGAAACTGTTATTTTTCAGTGTGACGATGCAAAACGATACACTGACACCACTGCAAAGCCCAACTGGCATATTGTGGGAAGGTGTATAGCAATCAAGATGATGAACCATAACCATTTTGATATATCGAAGTCCGGATACCTACTTGCTACCGCCTTTAACCCATCATTCACGTGGGGTGAATGTCTGGAGCTTGATATGTTTAAAAACTTCCCTGTTGCGCCATTGGTTGGTGCGATTACTATTGCCTGTGCAAGTACAACGACATTGGCTGAACAAAGCAATTCACAAGACATTGTAAAACTCGATCCGATCGTCGTTACCGCAACACGTTCTGCGCAAAGCCTAAATACCGTTGCAGCACGTGTTCACGTGATTGACGAAAATACTTTAGCACAGTCACCAATCGCCTCTTTGCCTGATCTATTACAAGCTGAATCAGCAATTAATATGGTGCAACTTGGTGGTTATGGTCAACAAGCGTCTATTTTTACTCGTGGTGCAGAGTCCGATCAAACTTTAGTGTTGCGTGATGGTGTGCGTCTCAATAGCACCACTGCAGGTATTGCCTCATTAGGATTTATTGATACCACTGACATCAAACAAATTGAAATTTTAAAAGGCCCTGCATCGGTTTTATATGGTACCGATGCGATCGGTGGTGTGGTGCAACTCGTCAGTAAAACACCTGAAAAAAGTGGTGGATTCTTAACGGGTGAATACGGTGAAAATAATACCTATAAAGCCATAATCGGTGCAGATTTGGCTGAAAATGGTTTTTATGCACAAGTCCGTGGTCAACGTTTAGAAACCGACGGTACACCAGTTACCGATTTTAAACAAAGCAATTTAAAAACTGCGGACTACGACCAAAAGGGCTTGAGCGCTAAAGTTGGGACGGAACAGCAAAATTATGCAGCTTCCATAGATTATAACCAAAATCAAGGCAGTTCAACCTACGTCACAGGCGATTACGACCCGACGACTTATGCTTTTGTCGGCTTTAAAAATCTATCACAGGATTTTAGCAATGAAGCGGTCAACCTCAAAGGTCGAGTTAATCTCAATGAAAACATGGCGATTCATGCTCGCGCATCGCAATTTCAAGATAATATTGATCAAAATGATTCAACTGATTTTGTCCATAGTACTAGCCAAGAAGCAGAGCTTTATGGCAAATGGGATTTCACCACGACACAAAACCTTCTTATTGGTGCAACACACCGCAACAGTGAAGCAGATGTCATCAGCTATGGTTCGCCAATTGATGAAAGCGTAGATACCACAGGCTATTATTTACAGCATCAGTTTAGCGGTCAAAAGCTCAATACCCAAGTTGGTGTCCGTGTAGAAGATAATGAAAAATATGGTGAACATACTGTTGCGCAAGGTGCTATTCGCTATCACTTCACACCTGCAACCAGTATTTACAGCAATATTGGCAGTGCTTTTCGTGCACCAAGTATTAATGATTTATATGCTTATGGTGGCAATCCAGAGCTAAAGCCTGAAGAAAGTGTCTCGTATGAAATTGGTTTAGACCATCAATTTGCACCATCGATTCAAACAGGTATCTCACTCTATCGCACTGAGATAGACAACCTGATCGATTCTGAATGTATTTCTGATTGTGATGATTATGGTTATGGCGTATACCAAAATCAAAATAAAGATCAAGCCACGATGGAAGGTGGTGAGGTCTACGCAAAATGGCAAGGAAAAAATCTTTATGCTAATGTCGCTTATCATTATGTCCGTGCTAAGGCTAAGAATGATGAAACTAGCGATGATCTGAGCCGTCGACCACGCCAAAGTGCGAGCTTTACCGCAGGTTGGGCGGATGAAGTGTATGGTATTTCGAGTACACTCACCGCAAATGGTAAGTCGGACAACTCCAAATACGATGATGTATCCATTCCAGGGCATTTACGTATTGACTTACATGCATATGCCAATGTGAATGATCATTTAAAACTATTCACCAATGTACAAAACGTCGGTGATAGTAAATATCGTACAGCCTATGGCAGTGGTAGTTATTACATCAATGGCGGACGTTTAGCATCGATTGGTGCAACACTACGCTATTAAACAGCAATTACAAATTTAGGCAGAGAATAACCAGAACAGCCTAAAAAGAGGGCTATTTATATGGATAATGACACTCCAGCATTATCCATTTTTTTATACCGACTTCGACAGCAACTAAAAGTCGAAATCATTGAGGAAAATCATGGGACACAGACTCAGCAAAATCTACACCCGAACTGGCGATACAGGCACCACAGGACTTGGTGATGGCTCACGCACAGCTAAAGATGATCTACGCATTCACGCTTTAGGCGATATTGATGAGTTAAATGCAGTCGTCGGCGTACTGCGTGCTCAGATTCAAAGTAGCCGATTGGATGATGCGAAAATAATCCAAGATTGGGACAAAAAATTAAGTCTTATTCAACACTGGTTGTTTGATCTTGGTGGTGAAGTCTGTATTCCCAACTATCAACTGTTACAGCAAAAATGTATTGATTTTTTGGAAAATGACATTGATCAGATGAATGAAAACTTGCCAATGCTCAAAGACTTTATCCTACCGAGTGGTACGCTTGCATGTAGTTATGCACATCAAGCTCGTGCAGTGTGTCGCCGTGCCGAGCGCCAGTTGATTAGCCTTGCAGAGCGTGATCAGAATATTCAAGCCACTGCTTTGCAATTGCTAAATCGTTTATCCGATTGGTTTTTTGTCGCATCTCGCACATTACAGCATCAATCAGGCGGTACTGAGGTACTGTGGCAAAAAAATATCAACGATCAAATCTAGGTACTGCAGTATTAATCGTTCGTGCAAATGCTAAGATAAGTTGAAAATCTATTCATCTTTAAATTGAGCCTTTATGCAAATCATTGGACATCGTGGCGCACGTGGTGAAGCCCCAGAAAATACCTTAGGTGGTTTTCAATATTTACGTGACTTGGGCATTCGTGCGGTAGAGTTTGATGTACGACTCTCCAAGCAACAGGAATTGGTGATTATTCATGATGATCACTTTCTCAGAACGACTGGAGTCGATTTGATGCTTGCCAACGCCTCGAATGAAGCGATTCAATCATTAAACCTTGCCCATACGATTCCTGATTGGCATCAACCTGAAGCCTTACCATTACTCTCTCAAGTGATGCAAATTTGTCATGACTTTAATCATATCGAAGTCGAAGTCAAAGCCGTCGACACCCAAGAACAAGCTGATCAATTGGTTGAATATTTAGAAACGGCTTTGGCGAATGATGCGCTTAATGTGACCATCACCAGCTTTGATGTGAAAATTTTAACCGCACTGCAACAGCGTCAATCTACGTTCGATCGTGGCTTTTTGGTGGAGTTTCCATTTGGAATACATGCAATTGAAACGGCAGTGAATTTTGGCTGCGATCGTATCGGTTGGAAAGATATGCTTGCCACCCAAGCGTTGATTAATTTAAGCCATCAAGCAGGACTGAAAACCAGTGTATGGACGGTCAATGATGTTGAGCGTGCCAAAGCTTTGAGAGATTTTGGCATTCATGGGCTGATTACAGATTTTCCAAAGTTGATGCTCGAACAACTCTAATTTATTCAAGGGCAATCTTTAGCGTTGCTCAGCTTGTATTACAATTTGACGATTTGCATCATAAAATCGAATGCCCTGTGCGGTGATTTCGAATTTTTCTACACGTTTCAATGCGTCCATCAAGTCTGCTTCTTGTGCTAAAGCATTGTTGCAATTTTCATATCCTGCGCTAGCATCAATCGAAAGCGTCCGATTTGGAACATTGATTTGATATGTTCCAAACAGCGCATTACAGCCTGTGCTACCAACCAATCTCTGACTATTCGATTGCAATAGAATGTTTGGCATTTGGTTGAAATAGAGTGCTTTTTTATATTTTACTTGAGTGATCGTCCACGGAATATCTTGCACACCATCTTTACTTTTGATGATCGGCACGGTGCGTTTTGAGATTTCCAATCGGGTTAGACCTGTTGTCTTCTGTGCGGTATTTTTTGTTTGATATTGTGTTTTTTGAGGTGTGGACTGACAGGCAGTCAAAAGTAATACACTTGCCGACAAAATGACTGTTGATAGCATCGTAGAAGGAATTATCGAAGCCTCCGCCCCCTGCTTGCGGGATGCTTTTAGTGTCGATAATGGTTGCATTGTATCCTCCAAAAACTCGCAATTTGACAAAAAATCAATGAATTCAGCATATACCCAAATTATGAAGATTTCATGTAGAGTTTTGACACAAATTCATCATTTTTTATTAGTGTACAACTGTATGCTAATGCTATGATACTCGCACCAAAAGCTCGACTCGACATCGAAAGCTTTTACAGATTTTTTGGTGGAAATGGAGAAACCAAATAGATGTCATCTGAAAACATCACGCCTAAAGGCAAAGCGCCGATTAACTGGCCGGGCACCATTGTCTTACTCGGTACACCTTTAGCCGCATTGATCTTGATCCCTCTCTATACCTATTCGCACGACTTTTCAGTTGCTGCATGGGTCAGTTTTGTGTTGCTTTTAGCGATGAGTAGTCTAGGCATTACTGCGGGCTATCACCGTCTTTGGGCGCACCGCACTTATGAAGCGTCATTGCCTGTGCGTATTGCATTGATGATCGCAGGGACTTTTGCGATTCAGAACAGCATCTTGTATTGGTCATCTGGACACCGTGTCCATCATCGTCATGTCGATGATATTGAACGTGATCCATACTCTGCGAAAAAAGGCTTTTGGTATTCGCACATTGGTTGGATGCTTCGTGATTATCCAAGTAGTCAAACTGATTATAAAAATGTTCCCGACCTACTCAATGACAAGTTAGTCATGTTCCAACACAACTACTATATTCCACTGGTGCTTGCGACCAATCTCGGTATTCCTGCGTTAGTGGGTTGGGCTGTTGGTGACTTCTGGGGTGTGATGTTGCTTGGCGGTTTATTGCGTTTGATCGCAAGCCATCATGTGACTTTCTTTATCAATTCGCTGTGCCATATGTGGGGCAAACGTCCATATACCGATGAAAATACAGCACGTGATAACTTTTGGTTGGCGATTTTCACGTGGGGCGAAGGCTATCACAACTACCATCATATCTTCCAATATGACTATCGTAATGGCGTGAAATGGTGGCAATATGACCCAACAAAGTGGCTGATTTGGTCGTTATCTACCGTTGGTCTGACCAAAAACCTGCGTCGTATTCCAAGCTTTAATATCAAGCGTGCTGAGCTTGCCATGAAGTTTAAATATGCAGAGAAAAATTTGGCAATCTTTGGTCATAACGTCAATGAAGACATTGCGCAAATGAAGCTGAAAATTGCTGATGAATACGAAACGTTTACGCACACACTCAATGAATGGGCAAAGCTCAAAGAGCAAGAGTTACAAGCGAAAAAAGTTGCTGTTGCAGAGCGTATTCATCAGATGGATATCAAGCTAAAACAAGAATTCCACGCTGTTGAGCAAAACTTGATTGAACAAAGTCAACGTGTAGAGCTCATGCTTCGTTCATTACGTAAAGAAGCAAAACGTATCTAATAAGCTCACCACCAATTCACTTAAAAGCTTTCTTCGGAAAGCTTTTTTTATTTCCTGACGAGTCGTATTAAAACTTTCCCACAATACTTACTTTTTTAAAATTGCTATAGTAGTCGTCTTGCTTCAAGGAACTTATCCATGCAATTTGACAATCGCTACGCCACGCTCAGCCCAAAACTTTTTCATAAACAGCCTGTAGAAAGTCTACCAAAACCAAAGGCAGGACATTTTAACCATGCTTTGGCTGAGCAGTTGCAATGGACAGAAGCAGAGCAAGCCGATTGGGTCAATATCATCAATGGCACCAATTTACCCAATGAAGCTGACCCATTGGCAATGGTCTACGCAGGGCATCAGTTTGGTCAATGGGCAGGACAGCTTGGCGATGGACGTGGCTTGTTAATCGGGCAAGTCTTAGATCAACAGCAAAAATTAACTGATTTACATCTCAAAGGTATTGGGCTTACGCCCTACTCTCGTATGGGTGATGGTCGAGCTGTACTACGCTCAGTAATTCGAGAATACCTTGCAGGACATGCGCTACATCATCTGCATGTGCCATCAAGCAATGCGCTTGGTTTTATTTATTCCCATGAATTACAAATCCGTCGTGAGCAATTTGAGCCGTCGGCGATTTTACTACGTACTTCGGATAGTCATATTCGTCTTGGTCATTTTGAGTGGATTAATCAATATCAACCTGATCTATTGCAAGAATTTGCTCAACACTGCTTGGAAAATTATTATCCTGATTGTTTAAACGCTGAATCACCTATCCTCGCTATGGCAAAACAAGTGATTGATCGTACCGCTTACATGATCGCAGGTTGGCAGTTGGTCGGCTTTGCGCATGGCGTGATGAACACGGATAATTTGAATATCACAGGCTCGACTTTAGATTTTGGACCGTATGGTTTCATGGAACGATTCCGCCCGAACTGGATGAACAATCATTCGGACAATCAAGGACGCTATACCTATCAAAATCAACCAAGTATTGCCCATTGGAATCTTTGGGTATGGCTGAATAATTTGATTCGCTTAGCCAATACAGAACTAGCAAATGCACAAGATAAAGAACAATTCAAAGCGGATTTGGCGACTTGTCTTGAAGATTTCGAACCTGCATTTCTGAATTATTACCGTTCAGGTTTGGCGAAGAAAATGGGCTTGCCACATGATGATGAACGCTGTTTTGATAGTGGCATGGCATTTTTGCGGATTCTACAAGCTGAGCAGTTGGACTATACCACCAGTTTCCGTCGTTTGACCGATCACGCTTATACTGTCCTTCGAGATGATTGTATTGATACCCGTGCCTTTGATGACTTTCTGAGCATATATCAAGCGATTCGTAAAGATGCCGATCAAGATAGTTTGCAATTGAATATGCAACAACACAATCCAATCTATATTTTGCGCAATCATATGGCGCAACGTGCAATCGAACTGGCGGAAAAAGATGACTTATCCGAAGTTGAGCGTTTATTTACTTTGCTGAGCAAACCGTTTGAAAAGCAAGCTGAGATTGAACGAGCCGAAGACCTTGCGCCATTGCCAAGTGATCAACCTGAAGTAATGGTGAGTTGTTCATCGTAGATTAATGCGTTTTCAAACGGTGGTTCACCAAGATTAACGCTTTTCATCTCAAGCCATGTGTATAATCGCTACCACGTCAGCACCGCATTTTATTTCTAGGCTTTGAATGGCTTTCCATCGCTCTCGCTTAAATCTACTCTCAACATTCATCATGCTCCTTTGCTTGATGCTCTTTGTATTGAGTGCAGGTGCATGGTGGTTTCTTGATGGGATTTGGGCGTGGTCGGCAGGCTTGTTTTATTTGGCTTATGATGTTTGGTTAATTTTCTTTGTTCTATTTCAAACTCGACATCTCGCCACACAACGTCATATTTTCCCATTCGCTAAAATTACAACTCAAAATTCAATTCAAACCCTAGCTCACAGCACAATCATAAATAACCCAACCATTAGTGTGCTGATTCCTGCACGAAATGAAAGTTTAATTTTACCCAAATGTATTGAAGCGCTTTTTGCACAGCAAGATGTGAAAGCGAAAATCTATATCATTGACGATGGCTCTACGGATCATTCTGCACATTTGCTCGAACAAGATTATGGGCTCGTAACATCGCAAGGTTTGATCCAATCAACTCATCACGAAAATCTTTATATCCTTCGCCAAGCTTCTCAAGGCAAGGCGAAAGCACTAAATAGTGCGTTATCCTATATTGACAGCGATCTCATGGTAACACTGGATGCAGATACCGTGATTGCACCAAATGCACTGCAAGCTTTCATCACTGATTTTCAAAACAATCCGAATCTTGTGGCTTCAGGTGGTGTGCTTCAACCAGTCTGTCGCCCCAATCGTTTTTCAAGATTATTCAATTTCTTTTTTGAATTTTTTCAGCAGTTTGAATACATCTTTTCTTTCCTTTCTCGTGGTGCGTGGTACAAAGCCAATGCCCTACTTTTGGTTTCAGGTGCATTTGCGATTTACCGTACTGAGGTATTGAAACAAGTTGGTGGCTTTGATCCTGACAGCATGGTGGAAGATTATGAGCTCAATCATCGTATCTATCGCTATGCATCGGAGCACGATTTCGACTGGACTGTCGGCATCACAGGACAAGCCTATGGCGTAACCGATGCACCGAATGGTTTTAAAGCTTTTTTCCATCAACGTAAGCGCTGGTTTGGTGGTTTTTTGCAGACGCAGTTTGCCTATCTCGATATGATGGCAAATCATAAATATGGTGCGGTCGGACGCTTGATGCTACCGATGAAGATGTTCGATGCAATTCAGCCATTTTTAGGATTGAGTGCATTTATTATTCTTGGAATATTAATTGCTCAAGTGGATTTTACACAACCGAATCCTGTGCTTTACGCTATACTTTTGATCATTCTTGGCAAGATGACTTTGGACTTGGTTTATCATTGTTGGGGCATGTGGCTCTATCATCGTTGGACTCGAATTTCTTTGTCATGGAAGAATTTTCCTGCAATTCTGTTTGCAACCATTTTTGCGCCTTTCACCTTTCAAATCGTCAAACTCATGGGCGCAGCTTTGGGTTGGTGGGTATTCCTGATTAATCAAAAAAATTGGCGTGCTCAGCGAGAGCTATAAAGCAAATTGCTATAAAATTCATTTAAAACAAATCACTTGAAATTATTCTGCAACCGCTATCGTAATTCGCTATGCTATGCGAAAATTTGAGGATAAGCACATGGCATTAAAAGCAACCATTTATAAAGCAGATTTAAACATTGCCGATATGGATATCCATAATTACAGTGATTTTCAGCTCACATTGGCATTGCATCCCTCTGAAACCATTGAGCGTTTGATGGTGCGAATTTTGGCATATGCACGTTATGCGGACGAGGCACTAGAATTTACCAAAGATTTGTTTGAAACCAATGAGCCTGCGCTATGGCAAAAAGACCTCACAGGTCAGTTGCAGAAATGGATTGAAGTCGGTAGTCCTGATGAAGATAAAGTGAAAAAAGCCAGTGCACGCTGTGATCAAGTTGCGGTGATTACTTATGGCAGTGCAGTCGCAGAATGGTATAAGCGCAGCGCCAAACTGAAAACATTAAAAAATGTCGAAGTGTGGCAACTCTCTGAAAATACCACAGCAGAGATTCAAAAACTCTGCGAGCGCACCATGCAACTGCAACTCAACATCATGGATGGTGAATGGACGCTGATGGGCGGTGATGATCAAGTGGTAGTCGAGTGGACACAGTTGCAGTAATCTGCTGAATAACTACTCATAATTAACCGCTGATTTTGAAGTTAACCACTTTGCTTTATAATGTTTATTTGCGTCGCCTTTCGGTTTTTCAGACCATATAAACTCGTCGTTAAACTTTAATCACCCACCATCAAGGAAATCGCTATGAAATCTGAATTTCATCAAGGTCGCATCAAACAATACAATGCCGATCGTGGCTTTGGTTTTATTGATGGGCTTGAGCAGGATATTTTCTTTCATATTTCTGATTTTCCTTTGGTAGATGGCGAACCGAAGCGCAATGAACGGGTGAAATTTATCGTGATCGAGAATGAAGATAAGTTGCGCGCGATCCGTATCGAAAGAGTCAAAGACCAATCGGCAAAAGCGAAAAAAACCAGAGTGGTGAAAAACAATACCTCAATTACTTCGGCGCTGTTGTCGAATTTTAAGAAGTAGAGAATGGAATGAGCAAAAGTACCTTAGAAAAAGTTGAATTAATGATTGAAACCATTAATAAAATTCATGCTGACTTCTCTCAAGATTACTTTGATACTGGACGTATTGAAAAGGTCAACTTATCTAAAACTGTTGCTCGTGTTCCTTATCCTCACATCACCAAATACCGTTTAAATCTACACGAAAGTATCAACGACTATTTGATCAAAAATAAAACAGGATTTTTATTACAGTATTATTATCGGGTCAAAACGCTGGAAAGCATTGATGACAAAATTGCTCGGTTTTCAGAAAATACAGACCAATATCCTGTAAATAATTGGCTCAACGATATTTTTGGTGCAAGAATCATCGTCAATACTGCCGAAGTCGATGCCATCAGCGAGCAGTTAGATGACTGGCAAGAAAAGTACGGCTTAAAAAATTGGTATTTCCGTGATAAAGACGGCTATCGAGGACTACATATTTACTTTAAGAACAAATCGAATTTTTACTTCCCGTGGGAGTTGCAAGTGTGGGATGAAAAGGATGAGCTCAGTAATATTGAAACTCATGAAAAATATAAACGGACGTTTGTGTAAACCTTTTTTGATCTATAAGCGCTCTTATCAATAACTCATCTAATCTATATTGGCAATACATTGCTCAATGTGTATACTTTAAAGTGCACACTTTAGGAGTTATACCATGCAGGTTTCCACCAAAGAACTACGCATTCAATCAGGTAAAATTATTCACCAAGTTCAACGTGGAGAAGAAGTGACTGTGACTTATCGTGGCAAAGCATTAGCGAAAATTGTACCGATTGAACAACAGGATGCAAGTTCAGATATTTTTGCGATGTGGCAAGATCAAGATAATGATTTATCTGTAGAAGATACCGTCCGCAATCTACGTAAAGGTAGACAGTTTTGATTATTGATACCGATGTATTGATTTGGTATTTACGTGGTAAGCAGTCTGCAAAAACCATCGTGGAAGAAAATATTCCGTTTAGTATATCTGCGGTGACGTATATGGAACTGCTCCAAGGCATGCGTAATAAGCAAGAAAGCCTTCAATTCCAAAAAGCGATGCACTATTGGAATGTTCACGTCATTCATATCGATCAAGAAATTTCTGCTCGCGCCATGTTTTATGTTCAAGAATATGGGCTTAGCCATTCGATGCAAATGGCTGATGCACTGATTGGTGCAACTGCGGTACAGTTTGGTGAAATGCTACTCACCGCAAATGATAAGCACTATAAATGTATTCCTAATATTGAGGTGGTGAAGTTTATGCCCGAATGATCTATTATGGGTTTCAACACATACCGTTAATGGAAAAAAGCTATATGAGTTGGACATATAAAGAATTCGAAGAATTGTTTCAACAAGCCGTACATTTAAAAAAAGAAGAATTTCTTTCTGAAGAGCTACTTATAGAAACTGATGGTAAAGATTCAACTTATACAAATTTAGATCAACAATTTAAAACATATATGTTTGATTTGTTGGATGGACAAGGGATTAATATTAAAAAAATACATGAACTAAAAAATAGATTTAAGATGCAATATTGGTGGAATGGAAGCAGACAAGATGATTTAAATAAAGTAGTTGTTCTATGTTGCTGTATTGACCAGCGAATCAAATTAGTTGATCAATACAATAATAAATTTGAGCAACGAGAAGAATTTACTGATAATAAAAATCAATGGATCAAATTTATAGCTTGCACAATTTTTTATCAAAAGTTAGAAAAAAGTAATAGGTATGCTATTCAAGCATCTTTAGATCATGATACTTCTCTAAATTCGATGGATAGTAAGGTCTACCAAGCTCTTATTTTCTTTAGAAAAAAAGGTTTTAAAGTTAAATTTAAAGATGGGTCTTATAGCATTGAGTTGATTAATGATGTATTTAAACTCATCGATCTAAAAATCTCAAAAATAGGGATGAATTTTATATTTTACTATTTTGATTTTATTAAATCTTATAAAAAAGATTATGGATTATACTTCTTTAAGTCTCACTACAACGATAATAGTAGCGAAAAAATATTCCCTTTAGGACTGTTATTTAGATTGGGGGTTAAGCATCTATGCAGCAAAGAATACGATAATAAAAAAACACCAAAGGAAATACAAGATATTTTTGACTACTCATTACACCTAGCTCACTTACTAGAACTATCACATACAGGTCATGATTTTTCTACAACGTTCTCTGACAAAACTGATATTTTAAGAATTCTTCGAAGATATTCTCAATTAGATCAGATTTATAAAATTGATCAATATAATCCTTTGCATGTATTGTTTTTATCTAAAAAGCTAAAAGAATCTATAGAAAATATAGGTATTCCCAACAACATCCTAACAAAAGTAAATATCATTATTGAAATTTTTGATTTGTGTATGTCAGAATTAAAAGATAAAGATATTATAGTTTTTAACAAAACAATAAGTTACGAAAAGTTGTGTGACAAGTACTCCGAAATGATACTGAACAACATTCTAAATGATTTAAGTCATGAGGGATCTGCAAATAAAAACTATGATCAGGTTTTTAATTTTTCTAAAATAAATTATTTTCACAAACCATTTGTTAAAGTAAACATTGAAAATGTAAATAAATATCTATTATTACATAAAACTTTTTTTGCAATGGGTTTCTACACAACTTTAATGACTATATTGAGAGATTTAAAAAAATTGGAAGATGGTAGCAAATTTGACATTGATAATCATGTGGGATTATTACAAGAGAAGATTATCACAGATAAGCTTTCCTTGTTAAGTATTAACGTTTTGAATACTGAAGGTAAATATAACTTAACTCACAAGCAAATTAAAGTATTAGGCATACGTGAAAATAAAACTCTTGAGACAGACATTGTTATTGAGTTTGATGATAGAGTTGTATTTTTGGAATCAAAGAAAAAAGTTCTGACAAACAAAGCAAAAAGTGGTGATGAAATAGCCATTTTAAAAGATTTATGTGATTCTTTAATAGCATCACAGATTCAAGCAAATCGTCACAAACGTGTTTTAAATAATTTTAATAATATTAAATTTAATGATGGTGTAGAGCTATTTAAGAAAGATCGTGAAATTATTAAAGTTTCTATAGCACAATTTGACTATGGATCACTACATACGTCTAATGTAATGAATGCAGTACTCCCTGTTATGTTAAATGCAAAAATTTCTAGTAATAATCCATCGAAAACTAATGACATACGATCTATTAACAAAAAATTAGATGACTTTACTGAAGAATTTAGTGATGGACGTAGTTTTTACAGTAATGAAAATCGTGGATTAATGTTCGCAGATTGCCATTTTTTTAATTTTTTTCATATTTTATACATCTTGGATAAAGCAAATAATACATTAACATTATCAAAAGAGGACATTTTAAAGCAGGCATTTAATGTAAGTCGAATTTTTTATGATAGCATGGATATTTTTCATGAATTTGAAAACGCATTATATTTAGCGGAATTTGGTAAACGCAACTTACAAGAAATACCAACAATTTAAAAAAATAAAGAATCCCCTCAATTGAAGGGATTCCTTATTGCTTAAGTTTAAACAATAGAATCATCCAAGTTCGGACCTAACCACCGTTTCGCCTCATCCAGTGACCAACCTTTACGCTCGGCATAATCTTCAAGCTGATCTTGAGAGATTTTACCGACGTTAAAGTATTCACTTTGCGGATGTGAGTAATAGAATCCACTCACGCTCGACGGCGGAATCATGGCGAAGTGTTCAGTCAATTGCGTGCCGATCTGATTAGTCGAATCTAGCCAGTCGAACAACACCGCTTTTTCCGAATGCTCAGGGCAGGCAGGATAGCCTGGCGCAGGACGAATCCCAACATACTTTTCTTTGATCAAGGCTTCATTATCAAGGTTTTCATCCGCTTGATAGCCCCAATATTCTTTACGAATCAATTCATGCAGATGCTCAGCAAAGGCCTCGGCAAAACGATCACCCAAAGACTGTGCCAAAATCGCTGAATAATCATCGCCTTTGGCTTTGTACTCATTTGCCATCTCTTCTACACCGAAGACTGACACCGTAAAGCCACCCAAATGATCGGTTTGATTGTCAGATGTACTGATAAAATCCGCCAAAGACAAGTTCGGTTTACCTGTCACTTTATCCGACTGCTGACGCAGATGTTCAAAGCTGTGCGTCACATTACCCGCTTCATCATAGACCGACACGGTGTCTTTACCAGTACGTTTGGAAGGATGAATGCCAAATACCGCACGTGCATCAAAGCGTTGATTCTCGATAATGTCTTTGAGCATGGTTTGCGCTTGATTGTACAAATCCGTCGCCGCTTCACCAACCACTTCATCTTGAAGGATTTTCGGGAATTTTCCTGCAAGACTCCACGAGATAAAGAACGGTGTCCAATCGAAATACGGCACCAATTTTTCTAATGAATAGTTGGTAATGGTCTGCTGCCCGATGAAGTTTGGCTTCGGCGGTACATAGGCATCCCACTCAATTTTCAAGCCATTGTCTACCGATTCCGCATAAGACAGTTTGGCGGCTTTCGGTTGTTTGTTGGCGAGGCGTTCACGGATTTTTGCGTACTCTTGACGTTGCTCCTCGATATATGCACCACGCATTTCTTTGGACAATAACGTGGTTGCCACACCGACCGCACGAGAGGCATCCGCCACGTAAATCACCGCATCATTTTGATATTGTGGTTCGATTTTCACTGCAGTATGTGCTTTAGACGTGGTTGCACCGCCGATCAGTAATGGCAAATGAAAGTCTTTACGTTGCATTTCTTTGGCGACAAAAACCATTTCATCCAAACTTGGGGTAATCAACCCTGACAAGCCGATGATGTCACATTTCTCTTCAATCGCCGTTTGTAGGATTTTCTCCGCAGGCACCATCACACCAAGATCGACGATGTCATAGCCATTACAACCCAAGACTACGCCTACGATATTTTTACCAATATCGTGCACATCACCTTTGACCGTCGCCATCAGCACTTTACCTTTGGACTGCCCTTCTTCCTTTTCAGCTTCGATGAAGGGATTCAGCCATGCCACCGCTTGTTTCATCACACGTGCCGATTTCACCACTTGCGGGAGGAACATTTTGCCCGAGCCAAACAGGTCACCGACCACATTCATGCCATCCATCAGTGGTCCTTCAATCACATCGAGTGGACGCTTAGATTTCAGGCGTGCTTCTTCAGTATCTTCATCAATAAAGCTAGTAATGCCTTTGACCAGTGCATATTCAAGACGTTTTTCTACAGATTGATTACGCCATTCAAGGTTTTCTGCTTCTTTTGTCGCACCACCCTGTCCACGATATTTTTCCGCAACTTCGAGTAATTTTTCAGTAGCAATCTGACCCGACTCTCCCTGATTCTGATTGAGAATCACATCCTCAACCGCATCTTTCAGCTCGGCAGGAATATCGTCATAAATCGCCATTTGCCCCGCATTGACGATGCCCATGGTCATGCCTTGTTTAATGGCATAATACAAAAACACCGAGTGAATCGCTTCACGCACAGGCTCATTACCACGGAACGAGAACGAGACGTTTGACACACCGCCAGAGATCATGGCATTCGGTAGGTTCTGCTTAATCCAACCTGTGGCTTCGATAAAATCCACGGCATAATTATTATGCTCTTCAATCCCTGTTGCGACTGCGAACACGTTCGGGTCAAAGATAATATCTTCCGATGGAAAGCCCACCTCATTGACCAAAACGTCATAAGAACGCTGACAAATTTCTTTTTTGCGCTGCGCTGTGTCTGCCTGACCATCTTCATCAAATGCCATGACGATAATCGCTGCACCGTACTGACGACATAGACGTGCCTTTTCGACAAACTCATCATAACCTTCTTTTAACGAGATCGAGTTAACGACGGCTTTGCCTTGTACGCACTTCAAACCTGCTTCGATGATTTCCCATTTCGAGGAGTCAATCATGATCGGCACACGTGATATTTCAGGTTCTGACGCAACTAAATTGAGAAAATGCACCATCGCATTTTCTGAATCGAGCATGCCTTCATCCATGTTGATGTCGATGATCTGCGCACCTGCTTCGACTTGTTGCTGTGCAACTTCCAGTGCTTCAGCGAAATTTCCTTCACGGATTAAACGTAAAAATTTCTTCGAGCCTGTGACGTTGGTTCGCTCACCGACATTAACGAATAATGAATCATCATAAATATTAAATGGCTCTAAACCACTCAAACGACACGCAGGCTTGATGTCAGGGATTTGACGAGGTGCAATGCCGCTGACCGCATTGGCAATCGCTCGGATATGATCAGGCGTTGTCCCACAGCAACCGCCTGTGATATTGATCAAACCACTTTCAGCAAATTCTTTCAGAAATGCGGCGGTCTGCTCAGGCGTTTCATCATACTCACCAAAGGCATTCGGCAAGCCTGCATTCGGATGCGCAGACACAAAAGTATCCGCCACATCAGCAATGGTTTTGACGTGTGGACGCATCGCATCTGCACCGAGCGCACAGTTAAAACCAATTGACAGTAAATCGCCATGACGTACAGAATTCCAAAAGGCTTCCGCCGTTTGACCTGTTAAAGTACGCCCAGATGCGTCAGTGATCGTACCCGAAATCATCATCGGGAGCTCACGACCGATTTGCTTAAACACTTCTTTGACCGCAAAGATCGCTGCTTTACAGTTCAAAGTATCGAACACGGTTTCGATCAGGATAATATCCGCACCGCCTTCGATTAAAGCATGCGCCGCTTCGATATAATTTTCTTTTAATTCATCAAAGGTGATATTCCGAAATGCAGGATCATTGACATTCGGCGAGATCGAACAGGTACGTGATGTCGGTCCAAGCACCCCTGCAACGAAGCGAGGCTTATCAGGTGTGGAATATTTTTCACAGGCAGCTTTCGCAAGACGAGCCGCTTCACGGTTAATCTCAGGGACGAGATCTTCCATGTGATAATCCGACATCGACACACGTGTACCGTTAAAGCTGTTGGTTTCAATAATGTCGGCACCCGCATCGAGGTACGCTTCATGAATGCCTTGGATAATCTGCGGTTGGGTCAGGACTAATAAATCATTATTACCTTTAAGATCGGATGCCCAGTCTGCAAAACGCTCACCTCGATAGTCTTCTTCTTCGAGCTTGTGACGCTGAATCATGGTACCCATTGCACCATCAATAATCAGAATGCGCTTGGCAAGAAGTTCTTTTAAAATCGCAGTTTGAGGTGAAGCCTGTAGTGCAGGATTGGACATGCAAATCGCTCGCTATAATTAACTGTAACAAACCGTTAAGTTTAACAGAAAATCACCCGCTTGCGCAGACTTGCAATTGACGGAACAGTCCTAAACACAACGTAAAATAGATGTAAGCAATGATTTAAAAAATGGATAGCAATTTAAAAAAATAGCTTTAAAAAAATTTTGGGAAAATGACTTAAAAAAATAAGAGAGAATCAAGAAATGGTGCCGGCACACGGATTCGAACTGTGGACCTACTGATTACAAGTCAGTTGCTCTACCAACTGAGCTATGCCGGCATGGTGAAATATGTCTTTATGCTCTAAATAAAGCATCGCCATATATTCATTATTGTGCCGTGCATTTTATCTATTATGTGATTTTGGTCAAGTCGATTTTTTAGAAATTCATCCATTTTGTGATTAATTTAACAATTTTTAGATTTCAATCGTGCAATTGATCTTATTCAGATTACACTTGATCCAATGCCAAATCGTGAAATGAAATAATCCCTTATGAGTGCAGAAGCACATGCTTTTAGCCTAGTTTCCCCTGTTGTCCTGCTTGCTGCGGCTGTCATTGCTGTACCAATTTTTAAGAAAATTGGATTAGGGTCAGTGAGAGATGGATCAGGAAATTTGAACAACTCCTATAAGTGATACTCTGCTCCTCAAAGAATGTGAGTTTAGGTTTAACCATCGACATGAAAATCTTTATGCTAAACTACTTAGAGAATTAAGGGAAAATCCACTCTAAAGTTATCTAGACCCTTATAAAAATTAAAAATCATTTTTCAGTACCACACGATAGCGAGCCTTACCATCTCGTACATGCTGAATCGCTGCATTAATATCTGACATGGCAAACTCCTCCACGATTGGCGAAATATCTTTACGTGCTGCAAATTCCATCATGGTACGAAGCTGTACTGGCGAGCCTGTCGGTGAACCTGCTACACCCTTTTCCCCTGAGATCAAAGCAAAAGCCTGAATATCTAAAGGCTTGAGCACCGCACCGACCACATGCAATTTACCTTGTGGTTTCAGCAAGCCAAGATATGCATTCCAATCCAGTGGCACATTCACAGTAGAAACGATCAAATCTAAACTACCAATAGCTTTTTTAAAAGCTTTTGGATCAGTGGAATCGAGAATATGATGCGCTCCCATCTCTTTAATCGCATCATACTTATCAGGGTTTGAGCTAAATGCAGTGACTTCACAACCCCATGCGTTAAAAAAACTCAATGCCATATGACCTAGACCACCTACGCCAACCACACCGATTTTATGTGACGCATTAATACCATGCTGTAGCAAAGGTTGAAATACGGTAATACCACCACAGAGCAAAGGCCCAGCTTTCGCCAAATCTACACCATCTGGCATTGGAATTACCCATTGCCACTGCGCACGGACTTTGTCGGCAAATCCACCCATATGCCCTGCAATCGTCGGTTGCGCTTTGGCACAAACATTGGCATGTCCGCCGATACATGGATTACAATGTTGACAAGATTCTGCTGTCCAACCAACACCAACCATTTGCCCAATACTTAAGCCTTTACAATCTTCACCGAGTGCAACGATTTCGCCGATAATTTCATGCCCTGCAACCACTGGATATTGACTAAAGCCCCATTCATTATCAATCACCGACAGGTCAGAATGGCAGATACCGCAGTAATGCACTTTGACTTCCACTTCATCATTTTTCAGTGCGCCTGCATCGTAATCATAGCGTTCAAGTGTTGCACCGACTTGCTGTGCCGCATAGGCACGAATGGTATTATTACTCATCAATGATGCTCCGATTGATTTTGATTAAATTCTATTTTTTAGCAAATTTTTAAAATATGCTTTTTACATAAGATTTATATTAACAATGCTGTGCTTAGAAATTGGCATAAAATTGTTGTGATCGTGAAAATGATTTGAACTTTCATATTTTCGAATAAATAAAAAAGTCACCTAATGGTGACTTTCTTTAAGCGCTCAAATCAGTGATGTTGCGTTCACGCAAGTGTCGCTACAACCGCTTCGCCCATTTCTTTGGTACCAATTTTTTTCATACCTTCTGACATAATATCTGCGGTACGCAAGCCTTGATCCAATACTGTACCCACAGCATCTTCAATCGCTTTTGCAGCCGCTTCTTCACGAAACGTATAGCGAAGCATCATTGCAACAGACAGAATCGTTGCCAATGGATTTGCCACATTCTGACCTGCAATATCAGGTGCAGAACCGTGACATGGCTCGTACATACCTTTACCACTTTCATCGAGCGACGCTGATGGCAACATACCGATTGAACCTGTCAACATCGCGGCTTCATCGGACAAAATGTCACCGAATAAGTTACCTGTCACCATCACATCAAACTGCTTCGGCGCACGTACCAATTGCATCGCTGCATTATCAACATACATATGCGACAGCTGAATATTTGGATAGTCTGCTTGTTGCATATCCGTCACGGTCTGCTTCCACAGCTCTGTGACTTCAAGCACATTGGCTTTATCTACTGAACAGACTTTACCGCCACGCAGTCCAGCCATTTCAAAGGCAACTTTGGCAATACGTTTGATTTCTGACTCTGCGTAAACGTCAGTGTTGTAACCTTGCTTTTCACCATTTTCGAGTTCACGAATACCACGAGGCTGACCGAAATAGATACCACCAGTCAACTCACGCACGATGAGTATATCTAAGCCTGCAACGATTTCAGGTTTTAGACTTGAAGCATCAGCAAGTTGTGGATACAAAATCGCAGGACGTAAATTCGCAAATAAATTCAATTCACTGCGAATTTTAAGTAAGCCACGTTCAGGGCGAATCGAACGCTCAATACTATCCCACTTGGGACCACCGACAGCGCCAAGTAGAATCGCATCGGCTTTTTTCGCTTGCTCACTGGTCACCGCAGGATACGGCTCGCCATGTGCATCAATCGCAGAACCACCGAGCAAACCATGCTCCCAAGTGTATCCTAAATTGAATTTTTGATTGACCGCAGTTAAAACTTGTTCTGCTGACGCAACGATCTCTGGACCGATACCATCACCAGCCAGAATTAAAATATGTTTAGACATGTTATCGTCCACAACGATTGAGTTAAAAAATAATTAGGAAAAAAATTTTAAAAATATCAATTAAATATCTTGCTCGATAAACTCACCGAGACCAGTCATCACATCATGATCGCGACAGAAACGACGTAATGCGATTTGATCTTGAAGCAAGTCGACGCATAGCTTCCCAGGCGTTGCCACAGACAACAAAGATTGCCCTGTATTTTCTCGCTGGCGGTACATCAGAAGCTGATAGTTGTGCCCTGCCTGAAAGTTGTGAATCAAATGAAAACGCTCGGTACGCTCTAGCGACACAGGATAAAAACGCACCGCAACTTCATGATCGCCAGCAGGTAGTGATACCGCATAGTCGTGATTGATTGAAAAAACCGAACCCTCCAACCGAACCATGCCCTTATCCATGGCTTCCATGGTTGGACGTTTTGTCTCCTCATCAATCACTAAGACATCATCAACACGCTCAAAATCACAGCCTTGCTTTGCTTGACATGACAAGTACATCGCATCATTCGAATCATCACGGTTTTGCAAGATTTTATAGCTATCCATGTAGGATTCCAAAATTTGCGTCGAGTTCTGACAGGCAACCAAACCCATCATCACCAAACTCAATATGGAAATCCGACAAAAAGCTGACATTTTAAATTTATTCATTTTGCAGCATGGATAAAGTGATCATAATTGTAATATCTTAACAAGATGTGACGGAGATAGCTACGCTGTTTCAAGTCAGCTTTGTAAAGCATATTGATTCTTTTAAAAAAGTTACAATTCCTTAAAAATCCACGGTCGAGTTTGTTTGATCTGATTCTCAAAAGCATGAATGTCATCTTCAGCCTGCAAGGTCAAACCAATATCATCCAACCCATTGAGCAAACAATGCTTACGGAATGAATCGACTTCAAACTTAAACGCCTGACCTGACGGTGTACGGACTTCTTGCGCATCCAAATCTACCGTTAACTGGTAGCCTTCGTTGGCTTCGCATTCTTTAAACAATTGATCGACTTCTTGCTCTGTCAAAATCACAGGCAACATGCCATTTTTAAAACTATTGTTAAAGAAAATATCAGCAAAACTTGGCGCAATCACGGTACGAAAACCATATTCACTGAGTGCCCACGGTGCATGCTCTCGACTCGAACCACAACCGAAATTTGTACGTGCCAATAGAATGGTTGAGCCCTGATAGCGTGGCTGATTCAAGACAAAATCAGGATTTTTCGGACGCTTACTAATATCTTGACCAAGATAGCCTTCGTCCATATAACGCAATTCATCAAATAAATTGTCACCAAAACCAGTACGTTTGATCGACTTCAAAAATTGCTTTGGAATAATCAAATCGGTATCGACATTGGCACGATCTAAAGGCGTGACGATACCTTGTTCAACTGTATATTTTTGCATGTTTTACCCTACAGAATTTATTCACTTTAAATCTCCCCTAGCCCCTCTTTTATTAAAGAGGGGAACCCCCTCCTTTACAAAGGTGAGCAGTGCTGCTACGCAAGAGGGGGATTCTAGAACGTTCTCACATCAACAAAATGACCTGCGATCGCAGCCGCTGCTGCCATCGCTGGACTGACGAGATGCGTACGCCCACCATTACCTTGACGACCTTCAAAATTACGGTTCGACGTTGAGGCGCAGTGTTCACCCGATTGCAATTTGTCGGCATTCATCGCCAAGCACATTGAGCAACCCGGCTCACGCCATTCAAAACCTGCTTCAACAAAGATTTTATCCAAACCTTCTGCTTCGGCTTGTTTTTTCACAATACCTGAACCCGGAACGATCATCGCTTGCTTCAAGGTTGGCGACACTTTACGCCCTTTAACCACTTCTGCTGCTGCACGAATATCTTCAATTCGAGAGTTGGTGCATGAGCCAATAAAGACACGATCTAACTGAATATCCGCAAGCGCCTGACCTTCGTTCAAGCCCATATATTGATAGGCACGTGTCCAGTCTTTGCGCTGTACATCATCTTTGGCTTGTTGCAAAGTCGGCACATTTTGCGTCACAGGAATCACCATCTCAGGTGACGTTCCCCAAGACACTTGTGGTTCGATATCTTCACCTTGCATTACGATCACTGTATCGAATACCGCATCGTCATCTGAGTGTAAGTTGCCCCAATATTCTGCGGCTTGATCCCACTGTTCGCCTTGCGGTGCATATGGACGACCTTTGACATAATTAATGGTTTCTTGATCGACAGCGACTAATCCAACACGAGCGCCCGCTTCGATTGCCATATTGCAGACCGTCATACGTCCTTCGATCGTCATATCACGGAATACTTGACCGCCAAACTCCATCGCATGACCTGTACCACCAGCAGTACCGATCTTGGCAATAATCGCTAAGACCACATCTTTTGGTGTCACGCCTTTGCCCAATTTGCCATCGACACGGATCAGCATGTTTTTCATTTTCTTTTGCACTAAGCATTGTGTCGCAAGTACATGCTCTACTTCTGAAGTACCGATACCATGCGCCAAACAGCCCAATGCACCATGCGTTGCCGTATGTGAATCACCACACACCACGGTCATACCAGGTAAGACTAAACCTTGCTCAGGTCCGATAACATGCACAATGCCTTGACGTTCATCATTGATTTTAAACTCAACGATATTGAAGGTCGCACAGTTGTCATCCAAAGTCTGCACTTGAATCCGTGATGTATCATCTTTGATCCCTGCAATCCCTTCGGCACGTTCTTTTTGCGAGGTCGGAACATTATGATCAGGTGTTGCAATATTGGCACTCAAACGCCACGGCTGACGCCCAGCAAGTTGCAAGCCTTCGAATGCCTGCGGTGAAGTCACTTCATGCAAAAGGTGACGATCAATATAAATCAAACTCGAGCCGTCATCTCGCTGCTTAACCAAGTGGTCATCCCACAACTTGTCATATAAGGTTTTGCCTGCCATTTTGAAGCCTCCAACTGCGCCACGATTTGGACTGGGGGTAAAAATAAGAAAAGGATTGTACATCTATATATGAATTATACTGCAAAAATTACATAAAACTAATTTATCATTTTTATAAATTTAATAACTTTTTGGAATTATTTTATCGCAAAAAATTTCTGCTTCAAACGTCTTGATTAGAAATCTTTTAAGCCTAAGCTTGAGCACTGTTTGAATTGATGTTGCTCTCATCCGTGAAGTTGCAGGTATTCGATGGAAAAGCAAAAGCTTGGTGAATATACAAATTAATTAATTTATCTCGTGAGCCTATCGAACGTTGATAATAGCTTGAATTTAAGAGCAAACATGCACCAAAAGTCAGCGACCAAACATATGAAGAGTAATCCCGAATCGAGATTTCATAATTCATTTCTTTGAGATATTGTTCGATCATATCTCGAATCGCCATGATGCGTTCTTGGCGAATCTGATACAACTCATCAAAAGTCGCATTGGAATGAATCACCGTCATGGTGAGTTGTTCTTCGATCTGATGCAAAATAATCGCTTTCTTTGGATCATTCAAATGATAGAGCATATAGCGTGGAATATATTCTTGAATGTTATTGCTATATTGCTTGGAGATGGCAAGGACATTGTTCTCATTTTCGATGATGAGGTGCATCAGTAATTCATTCTTACTGGCAAAATGCTTATACAACGTGCCTTTGGCAAGATCGAGCTCTTTGGCAATTTCATCCAATGTGAAGTTTTGGTTTTCCAATAACAAGCTTTCCGCAACACGTAAAATCTGCTGCTGTCGCTCTTTGTACATGGCTTGACGTTGTAACTTCATCACAATCCAAAACTTGTCCTAATCCCTGCTTAATATACCTTTTTTTGCTGTACAGTTGTAGCGTTAATCGCACCGTTAATCATAGAGTTGAATGTTTACCCATCACGCTGAATGAGTAGTCTTTTTGGTTTTAAGCGTCCAACAGCATTCACTTCTGCAAGCCCTAAACATTGCCCATTGGAAAATACCAATACACCATCTGACTCGGGAAAATCCACGCTACTTTCTTGACCGTTATTAAAATATTTAACTCGCTCTAAGGGAAGTTCAAACTTTGGCAAGCCTTCAACCGCTGCATAGCTCGGTAGCAACAAATCTTCACGCGCGACTTCATCAAGGCTTTCCAAATATTCAATGGTCATATGCTCATCAAGCTGAAAATGCCCTGTTTGAATCCGATGTAGCTTAGTCAAATGTCCAACCGTACCCATCGCTTTGGCAATATCCTCACCCAAAACACGAATATAAGTCCCTTTAGAACAGGTCACATCAAGGGAAATGCTCTGCTCGGTAAAGCTGAGTAATTTAATTTGTGAAATTCTGACTGGACGAGCAGGACGCTCGATCTCAATGCCCTGCCGAGCAAGTTCATATAAAGGACGACCATCTTTTTTTAATGCAGAATACATCGGCGGAATTTGTGTAGTTTCACCTTCAAACTGCTTTAAGATTTTCGAAATCGAATCTTCTGTTAAGAGGGGAATAGCTTGAGATTCAACCACTTCACCTTCCACATCACCTGTACTGGTCGCCGTTCCAAGCTGAATCGTGGTTTGGTAACGCTTATCTGCATCCAATAAATAATGTGAAAATTTCGTCGCTTCACCTAAACAAATCGGAAGTAACCCCGTCGCCAATGGATCTAATGCACCTGTATGCCCTGCTTTCTGTGCACGGTATAGCCAACGGACTTTTTGCAATGCCGCATTTGAGCTGATATTTAGCGGTTTATTCAGTAGAAAAACACCATCAATATGGCGACGTACAATTTTAGACATATGAGCTGATCAAGACTTGCTTTTAAAATTCTGAATTTTAATATTCTAGCAAAAGCAGTTTCATTTCGTCGGATTTTATTTTTTAATGCATGACAGCCAAGTTAGCTTATGTTAGTTTATTTTTCGAAAACGCACACTTATGGACAAAATGTGTATGTTAAATTTTCGCAAGGATTCGATTTTTATAATTTTGCCAATCATTTTCATTCTTTTAATTGGCGTTGCTTTGCTATGGTTAAAGTCAGGTGATACCAATATTAGCAACGCAGAACAACAGCAAAACGAATCCTCAAATACTCCTTCAAACCAATTCGACCCTTCCAATCCCAACTCAACGACTTCTCCTAATACGCAATTTGGTAGTGCCAGCCAACAAGATATCGAAGTCGATTGTAAGATGAGTTTAGACGCAGGGCAGCGCCTCATCGTCAATGAACAAACCAAAAACTGTTTTGAATTTTTTATCACGCAATATGGCGAAAAAAATATTGACCAAATCAAAGCTGATTTTGAAAAATATATAAAAGCCAATTATCAAGAACCCGCACTTTCACAAATTCTAGATTTGTGGTCACGCTATATCGACTATCGTGAGCAATTAGGCAAGCTTCAGCCGCCGTCGAGCAACGCCAACAGTGCAAAATACTATCGTGAAGTTTATGAGAAGCAGCAAAACCTTCGCAAAACCTATTTCTCTCGTGAAGAGATTCAAGGATTATTTGGAGAGGAAAACCTCTACCATGAATACACGCTCAAACGCATGGAAGTAATGGAAAATAAATCACTGAGTGAAGCAGAAAAAGCCAAACAGTTGAAATTGTTATTCAATCAACTCCCTGCCGACTGGAAAGAAAATCTTGAGCAAATGAACAAACTCGAAGATTTGCGCTCACTCACAGCAGACCTCAAAGCACGTAATGCAAGCCCTCAAGAGATTCGCCAAATGCGCTTAAATCTCGTGGGTGCAGAAGCGACTGGACGACTTGAAGCACTCGATACACAGCGTGGCCAATGGCAACAACAAGTGACAAGCTACCTCTCAGAACGTGACACGATTATGCAAAGTGGTCTGAGTGACAGTGCCAAATCAGCGGCGATTAATGACTTAAAGCAACAGCAATTCAGCTCAGAGCAAGATCGTTTGCGTCTGAATACTTTTGAAACCATTCATGATCAAGGAGGCAAACTACCATTTAACTAATTCATTTAAACACCAAGCTTAACTAGGTAGTTTTATCAAACATGCAGAGATGAACTATTTATGATGAGTTCCATTTTCTAAATCATGTTATAGACCTTGCTTAAGCATTGCGACTGATCGACTAACCGACTACATGATGTAGCCTACGATCACGCATAAGGAATACGCATTTCAAGGACACATATTTAAGGACTGATTTTTAGGGAAGAATTATGAAAATGTTAAAAAGTAAAAAGTTAGCTACGATTGCATCTCTTGCTTTGGGGCTAGCATTCGCAAACATCAGCCATAGTGCTGTCAACACACCAAACGTAAAGGCAACTGGCACTTATGCCAAGACGAAATATCCTATTCTTTTTGTACACGGTATGTTTGGTTTTGACCGTCTAGGTGGCAGTACATTTGGTATGGATTACTTCTATCAAGTATTACCCGACCTCGCACGTAATGGTGCAACGACTTATGCTGCTCAAGTATCACCATTAGAGTCTACCGAGATTCGCGGCGAGCAACTATTGAGCCAAGTCGAAGAAGTATTGGCAATCACAGGTCAAAGCAAATTGAACTTGATCGGTCACTCACATGGTGGACCAACCATTCGTTATATAGAAATCGTCAAACCACAATATGTTGCATCATTGACAGGTGTCGGTGGAACATTCCGTGGCTCAAAAGTTGCTGATCTTGCACTCAGTAACAGTGGCGGTAGTGCTTTTATTTCTGCGGTAAGTGATTATTTACTTGGACCAGTCATCACTTGGGCATCAGACAATACTAACCTACCAATCAACATGAACCGCTCACTCAAATCTATCAGTGTTGCAGGCTCTACCGCATTTAACAATGCACATCCAACACCTGCACTTGCAAGCTCCTGTAGTCAAAGTGGTGCGAGTTCAAGCAATGGTCGTTACTACTATTCATGGACTGGTACATCACAATTGACCAACGCATTTGACCTATTGGATGTTGGTGTGTCTACACTTGCTCCTTTGGCATATGGTAGTTTGGATAACGATGGACTTGTACCACGTTGTAGCGCACGTTTTGGTAAGGTGATTCGTGACAACTACAGCTACACCCATCTTGATGAAGTCAATATGGTACTTGGCATGCGCAGTTGGTTCTCACCTGACCCAGTTACACTGTATCGTCAACATGCAAACCGCTTAAAGCTTCAAGGTTTGTAATAAAAAAATATTTAGGCATAAAAAATGCGCCAATCATGGCGCATTTTTTCACTCTAAAACAGCGATTATGCTTCTGTTTTACGAGCTGGTAATTTTTCACGAATACGTGCAGCTTTACCAGTAAGACCACGTAGGTAGTAAAGTTTCGCACGACGAACGTCACCACGACGTTTCACTTCGATTTTTGCAACGATTGGTGAATGTGTTTGGAAAACACGCTCAACACCAACACCGCTAGAGATTTTACGTACTGTGAAAGACGAGTTTAGACCACGATTTTTCTTCGCAATCACCACACCTTCATATGCCTGAAGACGTTCACGGTTACCCTCTGTAACTTTTACAGATACGACAACTGTATCACCTGGTGCAAACGCAGGGATATCAGATTTCAATTGAGCATTTTCAACTGCTTGAACTAAAGGATGTTTGCCACTCATTGTGGGAATCTCCAATATGCGAACGCAATATTTCCATGTCTAAAATAAATATTGTTTCGCTGGGGACAGAGGCTATTCGCATATCAACCCGTTTATCTAAACCTTAAAGTTTGATTTTTTATGAAGTCAAAACTTTAAAGCGCACATTTATGATTCCGAGGAATCAATTCGAAGCACAGCTTCTCATCTCCTTACGGAACACTCGTTCCTCAGGACAACGATTATCAATCGTTGCTATTCCTTGCTCATTTTAAGCCATTTTTCTTGCTGCTTGCTCAGTTTCGCTTGTTCGACCAATTCTGGACGACGCTCAAGTGTACGCTGATAACGCTGCAAAAACCGCCATTTCTCAATATTGCCATGATGACCAGACTTGAGTACTGCTGGCACATCTAAGCCTTCGAAATGATCAGGCTTGGTATATTGTGGGCAATCCAAAAGACCATCCACAAAAGAGTCTTGCAAAGCTGATTGTTCATCCGACATCACATTCGGTAACCGCCGAATGACACTGTCGAGTAATACCATCGCAGGAAGCTCACCACCTGACAAGACATAATCTCCAATCGACCATTCTTGATCGACATAACGCTGGATCAAACGCTCATCCACCCCTTCATAACGTCCGCAAAGCACAATCAAACCATCATAATTGACGAATTGTTGCACTGCGACCTCACTCAGAGTCTGCCCTTGCGGTGACATATACACCACGGGGACATTGGCAAATCCTGCTTGCTGCGCAAGCTGTTTGGCATGATTAATCGCTTTTGCCAAAGGCTCAGCCATCATCACCATACCAGGACCACCACCAAATGGACGTTCATCCACTCGCTTATAGTTGCCCTCTGCAAAATCTCGTGGATTAATACAAGTGACTTGTATTTGCTCACGTTTTGCTGCACGCCCGCTAATACCAAATGCGGTGATCGCTTCAAACATCTCGGGAAATAATGTAATCACTGCAAACCACATCAGAGATTCCTCATTTCCAGTTTAAAATTAATATCTATTACGATATTAATAATCTACGCCCCAATTGACGTAAATACGACCTGCTTCAATATCAACCCGTTGAACCACATCTTTATGCCACGGAATCATCCGTTCCTCAGCGTCAATGCTCTCAGGTGTTGCGTGAACCACCATGACATCATTTGCGCCAGTTTCAAACAGCTCATGAATCTTGCCCAGATTGACTTCATTTTCAGAATCATCTAAACCAAGCACTGTCAGACCTTTGAGATCATTCCAGTAGTATTCATCCATACCTGCTTGAGGCAATTGTGATTTGGACACCCAAATCTCGGCACCGATTATCTGCTCCGCTGCTGTGCGATCACTCACACCTTTGAGCGCAACCACCAAACCTTTGCCCTGTGTTTTCCAACGTTTTACGTCGACTGTCTGCCAACCTGTCTTGGTTTGGATATACCAAGGAAGATAGTCAAACATATTGCTTATTGGATCAGTCTTGGAAAAGACCCAAAGCCAACCATTCAATCCATACGGTGAACGTAGCTGTCCGATCTGGATACGATCTTCAGGCACATCCTGCACGGTGGTTTGACTCATCTATTAAGCAGTCGCTGCTTGTTTTGCAATCGCAGCAACACGCTCAGAAGGTTGTGCACCTTGAGCTACCCAATGTGCATAACGGTCTGCATCCAAACGGATTTTTTCTGCTTGACCTTGTGCAGTTGGGTTAAAGAAGCCAATACGCTCGATAAAACGACCATCACGTGCATTGCGACTATCAGTCACAATTACTTGATAGAACGGGCGTTTTTTAGCGCCACCACGGGCTAAACGAATTACGACCATGTCATACTCTCTACTAAAAAGTGTTCTTAAAAAAGAAGCCTTTTGATACACGAGGCATCAAAAGGCAGATATTTTAAGCGATAACGTAAATTTTATAAAGGGGTTTCGTCAGATTTTCTATTTCAAGTGAATTCAGCGGAAATAGATTAACGACCATCCCATGTTGAAGTCGCATCTGGCGTACAACTTCCACCTTTTGTCCAACATTTTTGTCCCAAATGGTTTAGGACAAGATCACCATTACCATTTTGCGATGCTGTTGTTTTAGGTGTTGCGGTTAATTTCCATGTATTTGTCTTCGACGATGCAGTTAACGCTGTGCCATCAATATCAGTTAGCTCAATATCGTACAAAGCTGTGCCTTGTGAAGGAATCACAGTCCCACCATAGATCACCGTTTCAGTTGCATCTTTATAGCTATGATTAATCGCTTTGTAATTTTCCAATCGCAGAGCGATTTGCATCATTTCCGACTGCGCCTCGGCACGTTTAGTTCGGATTTGGTATTGCTGATACGACGGAAGTGCGATGGCAGCAATGATTGCAATAATTGCGACTACAATCATTAACTCAATTAAAGTAAATCCCTTCACCATTTACTCCCAAGCTTCGCTTGCACTATCGTTGTCTGCGCAAGTGCCCAAAGTATCATCAAAATCATCAAATGCATCATTGGTTTTTGACATACACCTTAAACCTTCACTTGTCAGAAGCAAATCATAGTTTTTAGGCTGTTTTGGCAAACTACCACTTTTCGCACGCTCTACAACCATTGCCCACCCAAGCCCATCTACACCTGCTCCAGTGAGTGGTTGAGTTACATCATTCAACGCCATTAATTTCAACGTATACTTTTCTTCTCCAGATGCCGCATCCACAGGTATCGCCAACGTTCCAGCTGTAGAGTCGAAACTGCTATAAATGAAACTCGGATCAAAGCCTGTATAACTAAAGTTTTTGGCTTTGAATTTCTCAAGCTCAGCTGCTATACGCAATGCTTCTTGTTTGGCAACTGCTAAGTCTCGTTTTTGGATATAGACCTGATATGACGGTATGGCAATCGCTGCTAATACAGCGATCACCACCACCACGATCATCAACTCAATTAAGGTAAAGCCTCGATTCGATCTCATACCTCCTCCTATCGAGACTCATACCATCTGAGTTGTTTTAGTTTCGCAGAAGTATCGAAGAGCTGACACTCTGGCTTATTTTTATTGGTAGCCACCGTACAATCAGTTGACTCTCGATTTACAACCAAACTAGTAGTACTTGTTTCATTGCCGTAGCCTGTAGACATCCCTGCACCCAAAATACCCGCACCCACTTTGACACGGTTCGGTTCAGTTGTACCATTTGTATAAAAGTCACACTTACCTGTTGGCAAGCAGAATTGATAAACATAGCTATCCCCTTTCACACCTGCGCCACAGTCTCCACCAATCCCTGTACCATCTCGATCGAAGACATTGACATACAAGATACTATCTAGTGCATAGAGATCATTTAAACCTTTGTAACGACCCGTAGTAGATGGATACTCATATTTCCAACCACCATTATAAACTCTTGAATTGCCCGTTCCTGTTATTTGCTCCACGCCAGTAGCCAATGTTAGTGCTGTCAAAACGACATCCATTGTTTTTAATGTGCTGGTGGTATACAAATCTGTACGCGCCACATCATTATCATAAATCACGAATACAGCATCATTAGCACTCCCTTCTCCCGAAGCATTCGTTCCTGTTGTCCCTGCTAGAGGAGAGCTACGATTGCCAGAACTAAATGCAGCGATGCCAAATACACCATCCACACCATCATGCACAGAAAAGCTAGGCATTTCATAGAAACGAGGACTTAAACCATCATTACTGTGCCCAGAATATAGACGTACGACACGTGTTGCAAAATTGTCTTTTTTGTCACTGCTATTTTCACCTGATGCCGCATTATTCAGATCAACACGGAAGGCTTGCCCACCAAGATCACCAAAATACAGATGATCGACCAAGCCATCACTATCCCGATCAATCGCATTGATCTGGCCGACTACACTATATTGCAACTCAGCTTTTGGCGTTGAGGCTTCTGCCCCTTTATTATCCGAAGAGCTTGCATTAGAGCTCGCCCACCAAAGCAGACTACCATTCATGGCATCAAACATATAGACACCAGCGCCTTTGCCATTACTCTGATTATACTGGGCACATTCATAACCAATATTTTTAGCCGCAGTTTCTCCCGTAGCATTACATGCGGTAGTCGCACCTGTAGCATCATAACCACCACCTACAAACATGACTAATTTCTTCACGCCACCAAAGTTGACATACGCAATCGTAGGCTTTGACCAACTCTGCCCCATATAGCTCAGTGCAGTTCCGCTAGCAGCAGCATCAGGATTGATATGAAACTTTAAGCTTGGATCATCAATATCTGACAGGTCGAGAGCGTAGTAGCTTCGACCGCCCATACGCAAACCACCATACACCCATTGCAAACCTTTCAATGCGATTGCTTCTGCATCATCACTTTCACGGATTATAGATTTACTCACTGTGAGCCCATCATATCCATCAGATACATATTGAGTATGAGCCACCCATGGTGCATCTATACCATAGAACAATTTATCCTTACCGCCTGTCGTACTATTTTCAGCCAAGAATGCATCTTTTTGATTTTTCATCATTTCATTGGGTACAAAAGCAAACTTCTCCTTGCCTGTTACCGCATCTACAACATGAAGTAATCCTTGTGTACTACCAAATAATAAATAATCTTCACGATTAGTGGTGTCAATTGTGCCCGAAGTATATGAAATTTTACCTGACTGTGTTAATAAGATCGGTGTAGAGTGCATGACTGCACCAAGCTGACGCAACTCAGGTTTTGCGCTGAGATTGGCAAGGGTAACCCCTGTTTCATTTGCCCCCACATTATAACCAAGCAAGTTCAGCCAATAATTCTTATCAGGATCATTGGCAAATAAAGCACTTGTCCCTGTGCCAAATAAGGTAGTGACATCGACTTTTTTCAACTCATCACTTGCTGATGCTGGATATGGCGCAGTATCAGAAATCTCACGGTTGGTATAAATAGTCCGTTTGGTATATTGATCACCACTCTCTTTGGTCGCAAGTCCAAGTGGTAACTGCCCGAGCATACCATCTGTCCAAATCCCTGTTGCCGTCGTATCTAACGACCCATCGGCTTTGATCAATCTTAAAGTTTTCGCACTATTGTAGAGTTCACCATTATAGACATGATACTTATTGAGATCCCCCAGCCACAGCTGATATACCTCTTGAGGCTTTGGCGAAAATGAAGCGTAATAACCATAAGGTTGTATACGTATCGGATTCAGCGCATCCTGAGGATAGGTTGGAGAACCCGTTGCTACCGCAGGAATTTCAACTTCGATTTGTCCTAAAAACTGTTGCACACTTTTTACAACATCTTCCGTATTCCTCCCTGAATACCACCCCCCCTCAGCATTAATCCCCCATTTTGCAGCTTTTTTAGTTACATCTTTATTGACTGCCTCATCAATGTTTCCTAATGCTTCGATATTCTCAGCCTTAGATTTTGTCGGATCATAAGACTCAATATTATTAAAACTATTTCCAAAACCTACAACAGCCGTTTTAATCTTTACCCCTTTTGGATTCTTGTTTGGATCTAACAAGGCACCTGCTAAATTGTTGATACAACCCCACACATCTTGACTATTATTTGGTGAATTGCAAACTTTATCAGACGAATTTAACGCCAGTTTTGCCAAGTCATTAAATTTCATCGTATAATCATAAGGCTCTCCATCTGTAAGTACATAAATCCCTTGTCCATGACACTGCTTTTGGTCTTCTGTCTGCGTCATTGATGCGGGTGCTACATAGTTATCCCCATTTTTAGCATTCTCATTTGAAGACTCAAAGCCAAAATAACCTCCACTCATCTTCGTCGATGTACCAAGCAGATAGGCAGCCGTCTCTGCATATGCTGAGGCTGTAGGTGTATTAGTCACCGCAGCTAGCTCGGCAACTTTTTGCGCCAAATACTTTCGCTGCGTTATGGAGACACCATTTATTGTAAGCGTTTCATCAAGTCGTCGTGCCGGCACCACAATACTGCCATAATTTTCCCACTCTTTGTCTTTCCCTTTTACATCACCCGCTAGCCTCGGAAACAAAGTTAAGTCATTGCAATTCTTATTATATTGATCAAGTTTATCAACCGTATTATTTTTATTATCCTTTGTCTGCCTCGCATCACACCTCATCGGAGATAGCGGTGCAAGTGTATTGGTTCCATCCCACATTGGATCTGTAGGCGTTTTGACCCAACCAATCGAAGATAAACCAATAATATTCGCATCCGACAATGGCGTCACACCTTTAGCATCATTACCAAAGAGCAGATCCATCATAGCATCCTTTACTCGAGTAATACGATCTGGATAAGTTTTCCCATTGTATTCACACCATTGTCTGCGATAGACGGGTACATCCGCATGTGTATTTATTTTCTCAATAGCCATGTTCGGAGTTGCCTTACCAGACCACGCCCCCGCACTACTACCATTTGAGTTTAAAAGATCACAAGCCGCACCACCGCCGTACGAACTATAATCCATACTTCCCGAGATATCGATCAGCATCATCAAGGTAATCGTGGTTGGCTGAGCATTTTGATAGATATCGATATCACTCGCCCGGGAGACACTACTACAGACCATCATCGTCATCAGCGCCGAGACTGCCGTAGAAAGTATATTTCTTGAATTCAATATTTTCATGTGGTAATCCTCTCTAAGAGACCAACTTCGGCTGTCCGCCAACAGTAAAGTCAGAGTGTTGAATATTGTATGGAATATTTAAATCGGCAAAACATGCACCAACCAAAGAAGCACGACGCTTGAAACACGCTTCGATAGATGCAGATGATGCAGCAGCAAAACTCGGCAAAACCGATACCACCGTTGCCCCGATCGTCATGCTTGATGCCGCAATACTCCCTTGACCTAAACTCGACCCCTTAGGCACACTTGCAAAAGGCGAAGATGTCGTGGTTGCTTTAGTCAAATAGACCTGAGAGAGTACAGCGCGTCGCCCTGTTGCAAAACTACTTGCTTTACAAAAGCCTGCCGTCCCAATTTTAGTAATCGAACCACTGGTTGTAATCGCACTCGATTTTTGTATGCTAAAAAAATTTGTCTCAGCAGCACGGTAACAGAAGATTAATTCGTCAGAAGCATTCGCAGATGAGTTAAAGTAACCATACATACCATCTGTCGCCAACTGCCGTTCAACGGTACTTGGGTTTTCCAAATTAAATAATGCAGCATCGCTATTTTCCAACAACAATGCATTGACTTGATTATTAGTCGCTATTCCTAAACCAAGAATGCTGGATTTCACCGCAATCGTACCGATGATGGTGACAAGCAATAATACGATCAATACAATGATCAAGGTCGAACCTTTTTGATGTATCATTCCCATGCTCCTCCCAAGGTATTTCGGAAGGCGACCACTTGGCTAAATACTTCACGAATAAATTTTGAATTGGTCTTTTGTTCAGGCTTTAGTGTCGCCACGCCATACGGCGATGTGCCACTACTTGAAAACATATTAAATACGCGGTCATTATTGATATTTGGGTCTGCGCCAATCGGGTTGCTCGAATGTGCTATGACGGCGACATTGACAGAAACCACATACCAGTAATCTTTCGGAACAGTGATCGTTGACATCAACGTATTGTATTGATCAATCGAGAGATAACGCATATCTTTATCTTTATTTTGGACACCCAATAGCACTTTAAATGCGTCTACATTTTGAATAATCTGCTGTCCATTAACCCCCAACTCCTGAATCGTCGCACCTGCACCCGCATTAGGATCGTACCAACCTGCATCACAAAACAAAGCATAGCGTTTAGGTGAGTAGGAAGCCGTCCCTTTTTTCATTTCTGCAATATAATAACGCTGAACAATGACGGGTTTGATTGGATTGGTGACGCTGATGTCCGCTACCGTTTCGATACGACGACCTTCACAGTTAAACATATTAGAAGTTGAAATCGGTGCAACATCATCATCTGAAGGATCCTGGTTCCCCTTATCATCAACAACACCTGTACCAGCTACATATTGAGGCACAAACTGAATCGTGAGCTGATCACTCGCCATATCAGTACCGCCAGTATCTTTATCAGTACCGCCAGTATCTTTTTCTTGATCAGTGAGTAGGTTAGCATTTACTCCCGAAAAATTTCCAGGCAGACTTGCAGTTGAAAAAACAATTCCGGAACCAGGCAAGTTTTTGTTGTGTATACGCTCTCCAGACGCTGTATTGAGATTGACATGCCGAAGGTCGTACGTCAGTTGAGATAAGCCAAATATCGCATTTTGTTGGAGCTCGCCTAATCCATTCTGCAAATTCATCGAACGCTGGCTCGCCAAATATAGTGATAACCCCGCTGCTACAACCAAAAGACCTAATGCAATGGAGACCATAAGCTCAATCAACGTAAAACCCTGATGCTTAGCCATAATTATAGATCTCCATAATGATACATTTAGCACCCGTAATATACGCCGTACCATTTGTGCAGCTTGGTGAAGCAGTACCATTTGTCGCTGTTGTCGTATCCCATGCAACATAGATACATTTGCGACTCAAAGTCGATCCTTGACAATCGTTGATCGCAACATCCATTCCTAAATTAGTCGCTCGTCGATCCACTTGATCAAAATCAAACTGTGCCATTTCAGATGCTGTACAAATCACAGAAGCACAATCCTTGGAGCTTGCTCCACCTGTATACGTGCTGGTAGCAGTATATACAGCATAACCATCACGATTAATTCGAATTCTTTCTGCCAAATCTTTAGCCAAGCTCGTAGCTTGTGTTGTATTACCTGCATCTATACTGGCAGAAATTGCACGCACCTGTAATGCCATAAAGCCTAGCACTGCGATGGCAAGCAAGATAAGCGCCACCAACACCTCGATCAAGCCCACACCTTTTTGAATACGCATACTACCCCCTATGCTGGACAAGTGCTTTCACCTTTTAAATAGGTGATCGAACCATTTTTATCAAGCAACATAACAGCCTTTAGCGAGGTATCTTTTATACTTTCCAAGATAAAACACTCCTGCGTACTTATCGATGATACCGAGCCCATAAAATTAAAACTCACACTTGCACCTGGCTTTTTAGCTGTATTCCATTGCACATCATCACTTGGTATCCAACCCGAGCTCCCTACAGTGACCGTTTTCGTCGCTTTATGTAAAATCGCATCTGAACGTGCATCCTGCAAAGTTGCAATAAAATCACGCATATCACGTTGTATTTGATTTTTACGAATCGTCGCTGTAAAAGATGGCACAGCTAATGTTGCCAAAACCGCCAACACAGCAATCGTCACCATCAACTCTACTAATGTAAAACCTTTACTTGGCATGATATGCCTCTTAAATCCTATTACCCCAATACAAAGATAATACAATAAGCTCGTCAAGAAATACATTTCTTGATTAATGGCTGATTTTGAAGATAAAAGGCAAAAAGCCAACTGATATCAGTTGGCTTGAAAATTAATACCTAGAAATAGCTAAAATGATTTTGATACCAAAATTATCATCAAGTATCCAAATTTATGCTTCAATCACTTTGATGCGAAGCTCTTTAGGCAAACTAAAAGTAATATGTTCTTCTTGTCCTGCAAGCTCTTCAGGAGAGGTTGCCCCCCACTCCTGCAAGCGATCAAGCACTTGTTTAATTAAAATCTCAGGTGCAGAAGCCCCCGCAGTCACACCAATCTTACTATTTTTATCAAACCACGCTTGGTGCATTTCATCCGCATTATCAATCAGAAATGCTTTTTTCCCCATACGCTCCGCAAGCTCACGCAAGCGATTCGAGTTTGATGAGTTTGGCGAACCAACTACCAACACCACATCGCACTGCTCTGCAAGATCACGCACCGCATCTTGACGGTTTTGCGTGGCATAGCAAATATCATCTTTTCGAGGCCCTTGAATCAGCGGATATTTTGCACGCAATGCTTCGATCACTTTCGATGTGTCATCAATAGATAAGGTCGTTTGGGTGACAAATGCCAATTTTTCAGGGTCATTCACTTGAAGCTGCGCAACATCCTGCTCATCTTCAACCAAATAAATCTGCCCACCATATTTGACATCAAACTGACCCATCGTCCCCTCAACTTCAGGATGACCATGATGACCAATAAGTACAGCTTCCATACCCTCTCGAGAATATTTCAATACTTCTAAATGTACTTTAGTCACGAGTGGACAAGTTGCGTCAAATACTTTGAGTTGACGATGTTCTGCTTCTTGTTGAACTGCTTTGGATACGCCATGCGCACTAAAGATCACGATCGCATCATCAGGCACTTGATCCAATTCATCCACAAATACTGCGCCACGCTGCTTCAAATCATCTACAACGAATTTATTATGAACCACTTCATGGCGCACATAGATCGGCGCACCAAAGCATTCGAGCGCACGGTTGACGATCGCAATCGCACGATCTACACCTGCACAAAAGCCTCGAGGATTCGCCAACAGTATTTGCATGATTCACCTAGTCACTAGAAGTATTGCTGATTTCATCAATAGTATGATGATTGTAATGTCAATTTTATTACGCCAATATATTGCAATGTGGGTTTAGTTTCGAAAGACATTCTACTACAATCTCCACTATAAATATGATACAGGAAAATTTCGCATGTCGGGTTTACTTTTTGTGGTTGCCGCTGCATCTGGCACAGGCAAAACTTCACTGGTAAAAGCATTACTCGATCGCACGAGCAATCTACATGTGTCTGTATCACACACCACTCGCCCGAAACGCAATGGCGAATTGAATGGCATTCATTATCACTTCACTGATAAAGACAACTTTACATCGCAAATCGAGCAAGGCGGATTTATCGAGTATGCCGAAGTTTTTGGTAATTATTACGGCACATCACAGCGCACCGTTGAAGAACAACTCCACCAAGGTCATGACGTATTACTCGAAATTGACTGGCAAGGTGCGGCGCAAGTTCGTAAATTATTTCCAGATTCGATTCAAATTTTTATTCTTCCACCAAGTCAGTTTGATCTGAGACAGCGCCTTTCCAATCGAGGCACGGACAGTGTTGAAGTGATCGAGCATCGTCTTGACTGTGCAGTGTCTGATATGCAGCAATATGTCAATTTTGATTATATCATTATCAATGATTCTTTTGATCGTGCGCTACATGAGCTTGAGGCAGTCATTACTGCAAATCGCATGACCCTAGCCCAGCAAGCCAACCGTCATAGTGAGCTGATTCAGAATCTATTAAACCCCAACGGCAAGTAATCACCTAATAGCTGCAAGCAGACCAAAACATATTGCTTGAGTCACTCCGTCAATTTGGCTATAATTTGCGACTATTTTAAATTTGAAGATTACAGGGCAGATCATGGCACGCGTAACTGTTGAAGATTGCTTAGAAAATGTAGACAACCGCTTTGAATTGGTTTTGGTTGCGAGCAAACGTGCCCGTCAAATCGCACGTCAAGGCGTAGAGCCAACTGTAGAGTGGGACAATGACAAACCATCTGTGGTTGCACTTCGTGAAATTGCTGAAGGTCACGTCAATAAAGACATCTTGAAACAACGTGATCAAGACCTTGAACACAACCAGTTTGATATGGCGCTTTCGAGCGAAGCGATCAACCTAGATAACTTTAGCTTCTAATTCGCTTTTAAACGCAATTGCTTTGAAGTACAAAAGACCAATGCCAAGTTGCATTGGTTTTTTTATTTAAAGGATTTAAAACGAAGCTTTTGATTTAAGATTTATGAATTTACAGCTTCTACAATCTGTAGTTTTTAGACCAAGCAATTCTCAATATGGAGTTAAAAAAACTTCTCGACCTTCACAACATTGTTCAATTCAAAACAAAGTCTGAAATTATGGTTTAAAACTTGTCAAGGTAATGACCATTCCCTTCGTTTCATGTCTCGTTTCTGTTGTTTTAGCTGATAACGCAATGCATGATTGAAATATCAACAGACCCTAGACAATTTTGTAAAAAAATTTGACAAATCAGTCGTTTTGCATTTCATTATAGGGTGAACTATTTTTTGCGAAAAATCAGATTTTAGGATTCGTCTTTTATGCCAGGTGATGCCGTCAGCCATGCCAAGCAACAACTCCAATCCATCATTGTCGCCTACTTGCCAGCAGACAAAGTAGACCTTGTGATGCAAGCCAGTGACTTCGCTGGCGAAGCACATGCAGGAGTGACGCGAAAGAGTGGTGAACCATATATTCTCCATCCGATTGCGGTGGGGTGTTTACTTGCCCATATGCGCATGGATGCAGATACACTCATGGCTGCTCTCTTACATGATGTCATCGAAGATACTGAAGTCAATAAAGAACAAATTACCGAACGTTTTAATGCCACTGTGGCACATTTGGTTGATGGTGTAACAAAACTCACCAGTTCGAGTGACAAGCAATACAACAAAGCCGCTTCATTCCGCAAATTTTTGCAAGCGACCTTACACGATCCACGTGTCATTATTATTAAACTGTCTGATCGTTATCACAATATGACGACACTTGATGCTTTACGCCCTGATAAACGTGAGCGCATCGCACGTGAAACTTTTGATATTTATGTGCCAATGGCTCGCCTTGTCGGCATGAACGAAATGGGGGACTGGCTCGAAGACCTCTGTTATCAAAATCTTGATATCGACATGTACGCCAGCATTCAGCAAGCCCTCGCAGACACCAAACTCAAACGACAAGAATATCAAAACTTTTGGGAAGAAAAGCTCAACCAAATCCTTAGCGACAACAACATTCAAGGTCGCATCAAAAAGAAAAATAATAATACCAAGCTCTTGCGCCACTTTATTAAAAACAAACTTGACCTTAATCAGCTCACACACAGCCATACTTTTGACATTATTTTGCAACGTGTGCAAGATTGCGATGATTTAGTCAAATTAATGACTGCTCAATTTACCACACTCAGCTATACCGACCATATTCGTCGCCCTATGCCTGGCGGTAATCAAGCATTATTTTTAGAACTGCAAGGCGAAAAGACCTTTTTAAGCTTAAATATTCAAACCGAGTTAATGCGAAAAACTGCACGCTTTGGCATGGTACTTGGTGAGGCTGCACCGCAAGCATGTCGCTCAGCCATTCAAGCATCGCTACAAAGCCTCAATGATTTGATTGATGAAAATTGTGCAAAAACAACATTCAACGACCTCCTCGATTATTTACATCAAGAAAAAATCATCGCTTATACCCCACACGGTCATATTCACGAACTTCCTCGTGGTGCAACGGCTGTTGATTTTGCCTATGCAGCGAGTTTATTCCTAGGCAACCATGCGGTCGGCTGTAAAATCAATGGTACGCAAAAACCACTCTCGACTCCGATTCTCAATGGTCAAGTCGTCGAAATTATTACTGATGTACTTGCTACGCCAAATCCTGATTGGCTCAGCTTTATCAACACACAAAAAGCACGTCGTGCTATTCAAAACATTTTGCGTGATCAAGATTTTGAAGAACAGATTTTGATTGGTCAACAAGCTTTAAATCGTGCACTACGCATGTTTAACTATTCGATTGATCAACTTTCCGATAAAGACTGGCAATGTTTATTGGAATGGCGTCATCTTGAAACCAAAGAAGCTTTGTACGAGCAAATCGCCGTTGGTGACTTGCTACCGCAATTGGTTGCCAATCGTCTACATCACCAGCAATCGAGCAAAGATGATAATGCACTGATCTTAATTCAAGGCACTGAAGGCGTTGAGGTGAAATACGGGCATTGTTGCAATCCTGTCTTTGGTGATCAAATCATGGGGCATCTTACTCGCCGTGGTTTAATCGTACATCGCACCAAATGCAACAATCTACTGCAAGAGCAACATAAACACCCTGAAAATATCATGTCGCTAACGTGGTATGATCAAAATCCTGAAGGCGCACGTTTCAACGCTTATCTTGCAATTGATGAATCATTGAATGATGAACAAACCTCTGAGGCGATCTATCGTGCTCGTAAAGCCAATGCAGGGGTCGAGTCTGTACTACACGAAAGCAATGCCACTTATTTTAATATCGTGGTGAATGATCGTCGCCATCTTGCAAGTATTATTCGTGAACTTCGCATGACGCTAAACTTTCCGAAAATTACTCGATTACTCATGCCTTTTGCCAATCATCAAACCGCAAAAGTCAGTTAAATAGTTTCGCATTACATTTAATTTATTAATTTTAGGAGACACACTCCCATGTCACGACAAGTTATCCATACCGAACATGCCCCTGCTGCGATCGGCACTTATTCTCAAGCGATCTTGGTAGACAATACACTGTATCTCTCAGGGCAGATCGGACTTGACCCATATAGCATGGAACTTGTAGATGGCATCGAAGCGCAAATCCGTCGTGTATTTGACAATATCAAAGCAGTTTGCACTGTCGCCGATGCAAGCTTGGCGGATATTGCGAAGTTAAACATTTTCCTGACTGATCTTTCTCACTTCCAACTGGTCAATCAGATCATGGGGGAATACTTTGCACAGCCCTACCCTGCACGTGCTGCACTTGGTGTTGCAAGCCTTCCAAAAGGGGCATTGGTTGAAATGGACGGTATCGTTTGCATTGAAAAATAAGCCATTTCAGCCTCAATTTACTGTTAATTACTACTGAAGATCATAAGTTTTCGATTAATTTCCAACTTATGATCTTTTTTTTCGATTAAATTTAACATGAAAAACAATCAAACATATTGACAAACGATAACAATTATCACTAATATCAATTATCCGATTTACTCATCAGGTTTGTTCGATGTACGTTTGTTTATGCCGTGGTATTACCGACCAAGATATCAAAGATGCGATGCAAAATGGCGCAGAAAGTATTCGTGACGTCCGTGAAATGCTTGATCTCGGCACATGCTGTGGACGTTGTGTGCCTGAAGCAAAAACAATTATTTCTGAAGAACTTGCGGAAATCGCAGCGCGAATCTCTGTAGCGGCTTAATACGATTTAGAAGCAACCATTACAACCAAATAAAAAAAATAATCCAACTCACAAACTACTCCTCCCCCGCCATGACTCAAGGCGGGTTTATTTTTTTAATATAGGTATATTTCTTATCATGTATTTACTATTTGTCCAAAGCTATTCAAAAATAAAGACGATCGATTTAAAAATTGATCCCATCATAAACATCAGCAACCGCCAGTTTTAAACCAACTGACTGCAACATCAACTCATCGCCCATTTCATAATATTGCGGTTGCCAATCGTCCAAGCGACTACGAAGCTCCACCAACTGTCGGTCTTGATCAACCATCAAATACTCCTGCAGTGTGGGAATCAGTTGATATTGCTGTAACTTAAATGTTTTATCATAGCTCTTGGTTGATGCAGAGAGTACCTCTACGATCAAAATCGGCGTTTCTACAAAATACATATTGGACGATAATTTTGAACAATCCACTAACACATCAGGGTAGTAAAAGTTTTCGGCAATGCGTACTTTCATATCATTCATATACGGACGACAAGGCTTACCTTTTAAATGCTGATGCAAAGCGCCAGCAATATTTAAACTAATTAAATTATGTACAGCACTTGCACCCACCATGGCAAACACTTCACCATCAATTAATTCATGTTTGATGGTGCTGTTTAGCTCACCTTGAATATATTCTTGCTCATCTATACGATGTTTATTTGCAATGGTCATCATCCACCTGCGTGGTATTGTTCAGTTCTAAATCAATATAGCACAGTCACTTGAAATGGCATATTTCAGATGCATGATAAAATTTTGTTCACAGCCATATTCATTTTTATTCTCATTTGCTGTTCTAAAAAGTCCTCGCACCACGTCTTTGAAACGCTTAGACTATTTATAAATTAAGATTTTGAAGTTTTTATATTTTGGAGTGGTGATATGCAAGGTAATAAGCAAGTCATTCAGCAGTTGAACCAAGTGCTTTTTCATGAGTTGACTGCAATCAATCAGTATTTCCTGCACTCTCGCATGTTTAACGATTGGGGTATCGAAGGTTTAGGCGAAGCAGAATATAAAGAATCAATCCGTCAGATGAAGCATGCAGATAAAATCATCGAGCGCATTCTGTTCTTAGAAGGTCTTCCAAATTTACAACATCTCGGCAAGCTCTATATTGGTCAACATACCGAAGAAGTGTTGAAGTGTGATGTACGCAAAGCCAAAGAAAATATCGAGGCACTACAAGCTGCTATTATCCTTGCTGAGCAAGAGATGGATTATGTGACTCGTGATTTACTCCGAAGCATTTTAGAGAAAGATGAAGACTATCTCGATTGGGCAGATACACAGCTTGATCTGATTGAGAAAGTCGGTATTGAAAACTTTATTCAGAAGAATATGGAAGAGTAATAAGTTTTACTTCTTTCTAAAATCCCTTGAGAAATCAAGGGATTTTTTACTATTGTCAAATAATTACTCAAACAATTAAAGTTTTTATTGCTTGAGGATTTTGAATACATAGCTTAATTAAGGTTTTCGCAGCTCCAGACGGATTGCGTTTACCTTGCTCCCATGCTTCGAGTGTACGTTTGGAAATATCCAACATCTTAGCAAATTCGACTTGTGTTAAGCCTATTTTTTTTCGAGCTAAAGCAACATCGGTTTCACTGACAACAGTCCGTTTCGCAACATTACCTGCAAGCATATCGTCTATGCCTTGCAAAATTTCAGCTTCAATATCTCGATTCGCTTCAAATGCTTCAAGCTCTTTGTCAGTCATTAAACGAGGCATTTAATTTCTCCACTAATAGATTAAGCGTTTTCTTGCTCAATTGAGTCACTTCTTTTTTGCTATAAAGTGTGAGCAACCATATTTCACCATTTGCCAAACGGTTAAAGTAAATCACCCGAACACCGCCACGTTTGCCCTTGCCTCCACTGACCCATCTAATTTTTCGTATACCGCCTGATTTTGGTTCAACATCACCTGCTTCAGGATTTACAGCCAAATAAGTTTTAAAGTCTTCGTATTCTTCTTCCGTCCAATAGATGGTAGCGTATTTAGAAAATAAAGGGGTTTCGCAAATTGTATACATACAGACCATGAATACGATGAGATAGAATTATTGTAATACGACAATGTCGTATTTGCAAGCCGATAGGTTAGCAACTTGGAGAAAGATGAAGACTATCTCGACTGGGCAGATACACAGCTTGATTTGATTGGCAAAGTTGGTATTGAAAACTTTATTCAGAAGAATATGGAAGAGGAATAATTTTTCATTTTCTCAAAAAAATCCCGCTATATGCGGGATTTTTTATGTGCTAGAACAGCTAATTTCAATGTTATTTCCATGGTCGAAGATCAACGATTTTAACCACCTCACCGTTTTCTTTATTGATGAGTACAGTCATATCTACTGCATTGGCTTTCAATGGGACAAATGCTGTCGCCATAGGATATTTTGCTAAAACTTTCTCAACTTGATTTGGGTCATTAAAGTTTTTTAATAATTCTAAATCTTGAGAACGCTGTTGAATCAACGATTTCACTTCGGATAATTCGACATAGCGTTCAGGTCGTTGTGCGAGCGAAATCCCACCCATGACTTCAGCAAATAGATCATTATTTCGTTGGTTGACGTTCTCTGAAACTTTTACAGCAACATATTGAGGCTGTAACCACGATGGATTTTGAAATTGAGGCAGTGCTTGATCTGCATGATCATTAATTAAATCATTATTGCGAACCAATTCAAAACGATCCGCCACATAGCCGATCCAAACAGGACGACCTTGTGCGATACTATACACGCCAAAACTCAGCGCAGAGAGTTGTAATAGAATAACTACTGCCAAATCAAACTTTAAAGATTTCTTGCCTTCTTTATAGACAATAAAACCCAAAATTGGACCAACAACAACATTTATCGCAATCAACATCAAAAAGATATGTGTCACACCAACGGCTGTGGCAAGTGGTGATGGATACCAGACAAAAAATACAATACTGATCACGAACAAAGCAATCAACAAAGAAATCGCTAAATGGCTAAAAAAAAATTTTAAACGTTTAGACATCATGCTTACTCAAAAATACATAAAACACAGTAAATATAGTCAAAAAAAAGACTGGTTTCCCAGTCTTTTCTCATACCAACCTAACAATAGATTAGTAAGTACCTTGACATGAACCAGGTAAATATTTACGTGGAATCGTAGTGCCGTCAGCAGCTAAGCCACAACGCCACCCAGCTATAGTTCTTCCACCATCGGTTGTACCAACTAAAGCAGTTGTACCTGTTCGAATAGGAACAAGAGTCAACGCATTAGTAGTAGCAGTAAGAGCAGTAAGATTTGCCTGATTTGCGGTTACTGTAATTTTGCCATTAGCATCCACTGCACCTGAAGTAACATATTTAGTCGGTGTAAAGGCACAAACTGTTGGTAACACAGCACTTACATTCACTGCAGGAGAAGATTGTACAGCCTCTGTTACAGTTGTACGGCAAGAAGAAGCCGCTAAAACAACTTCCGAAACTTTCGCCTTAACCGTGTAGTCTTGATAAGCAGGTAGTGCAACGGCTGCCAAGATACCGATAATCGCTACAACGATCATCAATTCAATCAGTGTAAAACCCTTTTGAGCTTTCATAGTGTTCTCCCTAGAGAATAGTTAGTTTTGTCGCTTATTAGCGTTGTTTCGCTTTGTTTGTAATATTGCATAAGTTGTGCCAACTTAATGCTAATTCAGATTTATATTATAAAACAAACTCTTAAACAACCCATTTTTAAGATTATTTGTAGCTCCGTGATTCTTATCACATATTACTCGCAATGGATTGACAATATTTGTCACTATTTGGCTTTTTATATCGTTCGGCTTTTGAGCCCAACTCAAGTCCACGGTACATTCAAAAAAGTGATCAACTATTTTTAAGTTATTTTATCGATTGATAGAGTTGATCTAAAACCGTGTTTAATAAGTGCCGTGCATAATCCAATGAAATATCGAGCTCTTGCGTTGCGATCTCACTATACTTTTGCGGTTGCAGTTTGATTTGACGATACGCTTTATCCAAACCATGCCATATGGCTTTTTGACCATAGTGTTGCTCAGCCTGATGCCAAGCTTGTTGTGGAATCTCTCCCCATTGATCAAACATCGCAAGTAGATCAAATATATCCTTGTAGGGTGGTGTATTGTAGCGATCAGCATTTGCAAGTAGCTTACTGAGATAACACGATGTTCGATCTATCGCAGGCACAGGAAAAATGTTCCGAGTGTCTGCATTGATCTGTTCATCTAAAAAAAGGACGAATTCAAGCTTAATCACAATATCTTGATCAGAAATAAAGCATCGGACTGCATCTCGATCGGCACGTATGTCTCGTGGATAATTAAAATCCTGCCTGACCAAATCTCCCAAAGTGGTTTCTGTCACCACCGAGCGCACCGCTCGAAAAGCATTTTTTCCAACACAGAAAAAATCAATGTCTACCGATTGGCGATATTCGTCCAACTCTAAGGCGATCCGTGTACCACCACCAAATAAAATGCAATGATCGTTTAGATAACTCGAATTGAACTGCTGTAAAACTTGATGTAATCGCTGATGATATGTTCTTTTATATTGAGTTTTCATCATCAAAACCTTGGTGACCAATATTAGGGTCTGTTGACATTTCAACCATGCATTGCGTTATAGGCTAAAATCACATAAACGAGGCATGAAACGCAGAGAATGGTCAC
>NZ_JAYROT010000014.1:0-26791 GCF_041911495.1 Acinetobacter sp.
GTTCAAGAATACAAGAATGTACGGTACACCAACCTGACGAGAAAGTAGGATGTGTTCACGTGTTTGTGGCATTGGACCATCAGTCGCAGCACATACAAGAATCGCACCGTCCATCTGAGCAGCACCAGTAATCATGTTTTTAACATAATCGGCGTGTCCTGGGCAGTCTACGTGTGCGTAGTGACGTGCAGGAGAATCATATTCTACGTGTGATGTATTAATGGTAATACCACGTGCTTTTTCTTCTGGTGCAGAGTCGATTGCTGCGTAGTCTTTTGCTTCACCACCGTACGTTTTTGCACAGATTGTAGCAATCGCTGCCGTCAATGTTGTTTTACCATGGTCAACGTGACCGATAGTGCCCACGTTTACGTGTGGTTTATTACGTTCAAACTTAGCCTTAGCCATGATGATACTCCTCGCTTACGTCGAGACTCTCGATCCTGATGTATTGACTCTCTGACAAATCAACTCAAACAATCAATCATACAGCCATCGACTGAAATATGTTCAGCTCTTAAAAGAATTAAAAAAACCTGAACGCCTAATACTTTAAAAGCAGACTAAAAAGCCTGCTTTGATATAAAATTCTGTCGTTTTCTGCACTATACCAATCTTTATTTAGTAGCTTGTGCATTTTTCAAATCTGGAGCTCTTATCGAGATTTGAACTCGAGACCTCTCCCTTACCAAGGGAGTGCTCTACCACTGAGCTATAAGAGCAATAGACTACATAATAGTGTAGTTTTCAATTTTCAATGCTCTTCGAATGGAGCGGGAGACGAGGGTCGAACTCGCGACATGCAGCTTGGAAGGCTGCCGCTCTACCAACTGAGCTACTCCCGCACGATGTTGGTTACTTCATTTTATTTGCAAAATTGAAGTTAGCACTCAATCGAAGTTGAAAAATGGTGGTGAGGGAAGGATTCGAACCTTCGAAACTTTCGTGGCAGAGTTACAGTCTGCTCCCTTTGACCGCTCGGGAACCTCACCTTTTTTCACTCTTATTAGAGCTCGTTGCTGTTGCAATCTTAACACATTTTACAAAACCTATTTTAAACAAGGTTTCTAAAAATGGTGCCGGCACACGGATTCGAACTGTGGACCTACTGATTACAAGTCAGTTGCTCTACCAACTGAGCTATGCCGGCTTTTTTTGATTTAAACATCAATGAGTATCTATATGACATATCAATGACGTTTCGCATCAGAACGGTGTGCAGTTTAGCAAAACTCTCAAACGATGCAAGTGGTTTTTTGCAGGATATCCGCTGAAATCCTATAAAATCAACCCATTTGATGATAATTCAACCGCTTTGATTACTGCACGTGCTTTGATTTGTGTTTCATTCCATTCTGATTCTGGATTGGAGTCTGCCACCAAGCCTGCACCTGCTTGGACATAGACTTTGCCTTCTCGGATAATTCCTGTACGAATCGCAATCGACATATCCATCTCACCATGCCAACCGAGATAACCTACGGCACCGCCGAATACACCACGTTTGACAGGTTCAACTTCATCAATGATTTCCATGGCACGAATCTTTGGTGCACCTGACAATGTGCCTGCAGGAAAGGTTGCTTTTAACACATCAAGCGCATCGACATCATCGAGCACTTCACCTTGCACATTGGACACGATGTGCATGACATGGGAATAGCGTTCAATCACCATCTGATCGGTGACTTGCACTTTTCCAATTTTTGATACTCGACCGATATCGTTTCGCCCAAGGTCAATCAGCATCAGATGTTCGGCAATTTCTTTCTCATCCGCAAGCAAGTCTTTTTCTAAAGCTAGATCTTCTTCATGGGTTTTGCCACGAGGACGAGTCCCTGCCAGTGGGCGCACTGTTGCCACACCATCTTCCAAACGACATAAAATCTCAGGCGATGAGCCGACGATATGAAAAGGTTTTTGATCGTGCAAAGTGTAGCCTTGTACCAAGAATAAGTACGGTGATGGATTGAGATGACGAAGCGCACGATAGACCGAAATCGCATCCCCATCAAAATCGGATACCATGCGATGTCCAGGCACCACCTGCATCACATCACCTGCACGGATATATTCTTTTACCGTTTCGATGGTATCTAAGAATTTTTGTTTGCCTGTTAAAGATTCAAACTGTGGCGCTGAATGTGGCTGTGCCGTCAAATTGACAGGCTGAGCCAGCAAGGCTTCAATGTCATCCAGACGCTCTTGTGCCTTTTCATAACCATCAGTTTGGCTGGCATCAGCATGACTGATCAAAAACATGGTATCTTTGAGATTATCAAACACGATCACGGTTTTAGACAGCATCATCCAAATATCTGGTAGCCCAACAGGATCGGCTTCAGGAACATTGGTTAATTTTGGCTCAATATAGCGCACCGAGTCATAGCCAAAATAACCGACTAGACCGCCTGTAAATTGTGGTAATTCTGGAATTTCAGCATGTGGCGGTACTTTGAACTGGGCTTGATAATCTCGAATATATTGAAAAGGGTCACTACAAAACTGTGTCGTGACTTGCCCTTGCTCATCTTGAATACTGAGCACACCTGCATTACAGGAGAATACTGTACTTTCACCCAAACCAATGATCGAATAACGTGCCCATGTTTCTCCGCCTTCGACCGATTCAAACAAATACGCCAAAGCCTGCTGACGCAAACGTGCAAATACGGTGAGCGGCGTTTCGGTATCCGCAAGGCGCTGACGAAATACTGGAATGGTTTGATAGCCTGCTTGGACGAGGCGTTGAAATTGCTCTGTTTGAAGTTGTTCTTTTTGAAGCTCGTTATGTGAGGTCATGGTCTTTACTCAATGTTGAAAAATGGTTCGAAAATTAGGGTTAGACGAAGTCTCGCCATCGAAACATGATTGGGCACAACATTGTGTTAAACATATTTTCCTCAAAAGTCTTGAAGTGGAAGATGCAAATGACGCAAATAAATTGAAAATTTCCAGTCATTCATTTAGCGTGGAATCAGCTCAGCCAATGAATCAATCACCATCTGTGGTGAACAGGCATGGATATCTTCACCATGATTATAGCCATAACTCAGCACAATACAATCGACATGCGCAGCTCGTGCCGCTTCAACATCGTTACGTGAATCGCCAATCATCAAAGTATGAGCAGGCTTTTGCTCAAAATAGTGCATGGTGTGTAGTAGTGGCTCAGGGTGTGGTTTACGATGCGTCAATGAATCCCCGCCGCTCACCAATGAAAACCGATCTAAAATATTGAGCTGCTGGAGTAAACTGTGCGCTGCATCAAACGGTTTATTGGTCACACAAGCCAGCGTTTTTCCCTCAGCTCGACAATAATCTAGAAATTCAAGCACACCTTCATAGATCTCTGTATCAACACAGAGATGGCGTTGATAAACTGCTAAAAATCGCTGTAAAAGCTGTTGCTGAAGTTCAGGATTTAAGCCGTGTTCTTGATATTGAATCACACAACTACAGAGCTGTGATGCACCTTTTCCAACCCAAGTTCGCACTTGTTGCTCAGTCACGGCAGGGCGACCCAGCTCAGCGAGCGCCATATTCATCGAGGCATACAGATCACGTGCAGAATCAACCAATGTGCCATCGAGATCAAATAGGATCAGTTGTCGTTGCGATAGATCAGCAAGAGAATTCATCAAAAGCTCTGTCATTTTAAAAGGCGTTTATTGGCCGAAGAAGAACAACCCTGCTAAGACAAGCAAAATCACCAAGACAATTAAACTCATCAAACCAACTTTGGCATTTTTTTGCTCAGTCTGTGCTTTTTCCACACGGCTTTTAGGCTGTTCAATTGGCACAACTTTGGGTTCAGACTTCTCCTCAACACTTGCACTAATGTCAACATGCTCAGGAATCGGCGCAGGCTTTGGTACTCCAATATTGCTTGGCATGCCATCTTGCTTCACTTCCACATCACCACGCTCTGAAAGCGTTGGCATCCCTGCATCAGAGGGTACAATTTTCTCAAGATCAGGGGCGACTGTTGCTTCATCTTTCGAAGCCAAAGCATCTGCAATGATTTGAAAGCAAATTGATTCAAAGTTGATTTCATCAAGATTTTTCAGTTGATGCTCTGTGATCTTCTGACCATTCACAAATGTGCCATTTGAAGACTCTAAGTCTTGTATCCACAGTTGCTTACCATCTTCTTTCAACAATAAAGCAGCATGACGACGTGACACATGTGATGCTTGCAAGACAATATCTGCCTGCTGATGACGACCAATGACCATATCACGATCAATAACTATCGTTTGCCCTTCGATTGGTTCGCTTTTGGCGACTAATTTCCAGTTCATGTCTTTACCTTATTTTTTACTTCGCTGAATGGTTTTCGAATATTTTAAATCGACTTTCCAAAGCATCACGCACTAAACAAATAAGTCATGATGCTTCAAAAAATTGTATCTTACCCTGTTCGTCTACTCGGTTAATCCACTCGAATTGTCGTTTCCGTAGTGGTGTTCGAGGTTCGCTCGATTTGTGGTTGAGCATATTCAGCTTGTGAATAATCCACTGCCGTTGGCGTATTGACGATCGGTTGTGCTGTTGTAGTTGGACGCAAATCCACGACTGTTGCGCCATTTTGCTGACTTACAGCTGTGACTGGTACTGTTTGATATTTCTTACCATCTGCGGTGCGCTGTTCTTTGGCAATCGGCAAAGTCATCCGCTGATCATACAAATCATCCGCTGTGTCTGGCAACGATGCAAAGCTTCCATCCGTATCAAATGCCAATTGAAGACTTCTGATCTGATTATACCGATCACCTGTCACATTACGACTATCTGCCGCATCTTTAATGATCGTTGGATGAATGAACAATAATAAATTACGCTTTTCCGTGCTGGCATTATCCGAGCGGAATAAACGTCCCACTACAGGAATACGGCCAAGTCCTGGTACGGCTTGTCGCCCTTCTTCTCGGTCATCTTGCATCAAGCCACCAAGCACAATGGTTTGACCATTTTCAGCCAAGATTGAGGTTTTGATTGCACGCTTACTGGTGATCAAATCCGACGCAGCTGTACTATTAGTTACAGCTGAAACCTCTTGCTCCACTTCTAAACGCAATGTTCCGCCTTCACCGATATGTGGCACGACTTTTAAGGTAATCCCCACATCTTTACGCTCAATCGTCGTGTAAGGATTCGCCGTTCCGCCATTGGTACTTACCGACCCTGTGACAAATGGCACATTTTGACCAACAACGATATACGCCTCTTCATTATCCATCGTCACAACTGATGGTGCCGACAGTAAATTGGATTTGCTACTCTTTTCAAGTGCTTGAACTAATATGCCAAAAAAGCTACGTGTACCATCGCTGTTCTCATTATAGTCACCAAGCGCAATAGATGCTCCACTACTCAAGCCGTTTAATGCTGTAGCTTGCGCAGTTGATCCTGCTAAAGCAGCTCCTGCGATACTTGCTATGCTCGCTCCTGCATTGGCAAAGTTAATTAAGCCGACGCCACTGGATAGATCACCTAATGCCCATTGCACACCGAGTTGGTCCGCATTCGTACCTGACACCTCTACGATTGCCGCTTCGATCAGCACTTGTTGACGACGAATATCGAGTTGTTCTATGGCGCTTTCGAGTTCACGCATCAACTGCGGATCTGCTTTAACCACCAAAGCATTTTGTGTCGCATCAGCAATAATACTCACACCATTGGCATTAAAACTGGTCAAGGCATTTTGATTGCTATTATTTGAACTGGTAAGATTGATGGTCGAGCCTGTACCACTGGCACTATTTGCGCTTGAGTTTGAATTATTGATTAACGAGTTGATCTGATTGTTTGAACTATTACTTGAATTAGAACCACTCGAGCTGCTAACCGCTTGCCCAGTGACTAGACCTTGTAATATTTCCGCTAGATTTTTGGCATTGGCATGTTTTAAACGGAATACACGAAGTCCACCCAATCGATCTGCTGATGGCACATCAAGCATTTCGATCAATTGACGAATCCGTTTACGGCTATGTGTATCACCTTTGATAATAATCCGATTGGTTCTCGCATCAGCAATCACACGTACACGTGAGCCTTTAATGTCTTTCGCCGCACCTGTAGAGCTCATTGAATCAAGTAAACCAAGCACCTCTTCTGCCTGACTCGACTGTAATGCAACCGCCTCAATATCATGATCACCTGTCCCATCAAGATTGCGAATAATGGTTTCAAGCTGATAAATATTTGCCGCACGATCAGACACAATCAAAGCATTGGTTCCCGGTACTGCCGCCAAGTGTGCAAACTGTGGCATCAATGGACGCAGTGCAGGAATGAGATCATTTGGGTTGGTATTATCCAGCCAAATCACCCGAGTGACGATTTGATCACCACGTGCATTATTACGTGCATCAAACGGAATCCCTGAATTTTTCACATTATTATCTGGGACAAGCTTAATGGTATTCCCTGACGGGATTGCCACCACGCCATTGACATTCAACACGCCTAAAAACAAGTCATACACTTGATCTTTATTTAGTGGCTTATTTGAAATCACCGTAACATTACCACGTACTCGTGGATCGACCGCAAAGTTCTTGCCAGTAATATCTGCCACTTCATTGATAAATGCAGTCAAATCTGCATCTCGCAAATTAATTTTCCACGTCTGTGCATGGCTTGCTTGTGACGCCACAAAAAACATCGGCGCCACTGCAAGTGCAGCCCAAAGTTGACGCTTTGCAAAAGATGAAGTCATTGAACCATTTGCCTCATTTATATTAAATTACACATCACTGTGCTTAAAAACTTTGTTGGATGGTCATCGTTTGATCACCACGTTGTATTTCAATTTTTGCTTGCCCTGCTTGTCGTACCTGCTCAAGCAATTGTGCTTCATTTACCCCTGAAGACAAGTTTTGTCCATTCACCGAAACCACTTTATCACCCGGTTTTAAACCCAATCTTGCACGAAGCGCAGGTGGTGTTTGATCTGTCACTTCAAAGCCATTTTGCGTGTTATTGACACCCATTTGACCTAGATATTGCTCTCGATCTTGTTTGAGCTTTTCGATCGCTTGATCAATCGCACGATCCGGCGAGCGATTATTCCGACTTGTCGCATAATTAGGTTGCGTACTCGGCATCGCATTTGATGTACGATTTGATGAGCTATTTAACCCCATATCACTTGATGGCAAATTTGCGGTACTGGTTTCGTCACCAAACTTGACTTCACGTGTCTGTCCGCTACTTTCTCGAATAAACACACGATCCCAATGCACTTCTACCAATGTCATATTGGTATCTTCAATCGTTTCACCCACACGATAGCTACTGGCATTATTATTCACACGAATTACAGCGGATGATAAATGTCTTGGACTCGCAAATACTACACCTTCCAACTTCACAGGCAAATCAGCCTGTTGTGATTGTGGGTTTTGACCCTGTTCTTCAAATAATGAAAAACGCACGATATCAGGCATTCGTTGCTGTTGCGAACCGAGCACAACAGACTGTACCGTTGGCGCCTTTGGCGGTGCGACAAACCACCAAAATAAATTTGCCATCCGCCAACAAAGCCATAGCATCAGTATAAAAAAGATCACTGGGGCAATTTTATTGAGCTTTTCCAGTTCGAAGCGATTCAGCCATTGTTGGATACTATTCACGCTCGGCAACCCACCTTTGCGTCACACCACATACAAGTTGTTTGCTTCATCACAAACTCCCTAATGGTTGACGTGTGCTAATTACCGCAGTATCCAAGCCGGCTTTACCCTGATAGCTCGGTGCATTGAGCAACAAACGTTGCGTCACTTGCACATCAAGCATACTGTCTTTACCCAAACTTATATCTGCCATGCGTTGCTTTTGACTATCCTGCACAGCAAGTTTCAGCTGATCATTCTCAGCACTGAGTTGTCCAACCAATGGTGGAATATCAATACGCTCTAAACGCTGTGCAATCGGATAATTCAGCAAGCCACCCGCCCAAGTCAGTTGTCCTTCGGCATCTTGATAGCCGTGTTGCTTTTTATACTTTAAAGACACGTCTTTCAGCTTAATATTACTACTTGGCCACTGCCAATCGACGAGATTTGCCAGAGTATCACTACTGAATTCACCATTGACATCACTCAGGTAAATATTTTTACCCAAACCATATGCCACAACGGCATTGATTTCTGTCTGACCTGAGTGTAAGGTGATATTTGATGACGCACGCAATCGCAGAATTTCCCACGGTCGTGTAGACCACGTCATGGTGCCTTGCAAATCTTGATATGACCAATCTGCCTCACCCTGCCATATATTGCCATTTACATTATGGATATATCGCATATTTGGATAAAACTTACCCAAAAGCCACGTCGCAGGAACTTGTAATAGCACAAATAGTGCAAAAAGACCGAAAAACATCATCAGCCAAAATCTAAAAATCTTCTTATTGGTCATTCACATAGATACTCTAGTACAGCCCATCATTTAAATTTCTTTACTTCCATGAATCTCAATTGATCCGCAATGCTCATCACATTATGCACATTTTGCGCAATGAACCAACACCAGAATAGGGTCTGTTGACATTTCAACCATGCATTGCGTTATAGGCTAAAATCACATAAACGAGGCATGAAACGCAGAGAATGGTCACTCCCTTGTCAAGTTTCATAACGAAGTTTATGGCAATTTTAGCTATAACCCTTCGGGACAAGGATGCTTTTTGACGCTACGTCGTTAGAAATGAGTTATTTAGAATGACTAAATTTCCTCATTCCTGCCTAGTATCGCCTAAAAAGCATCCATTGTCGCAAGCATCTGTGAAATGTCAACAGACCCTAATTGAATTACAAAACAAAAAACCAAGCAGTTGCTTGGTTTTCAGGATTATCTAAGACAAATATGACCCTTTAATGACGATGCACATTCACATAGAGAAAATGATGTCGCAACGACCATTAAACTGACCATCAGACTCGATACAATTAAATAGCAAGATCGTCGAGTTTTTTGCCTTTTGCAAGCGCATCTACCACCCAACGAGGTTGTTTACCACGACCTGTCCATGTTTGGCTCGCATCTTTAGGATTGCGATAGCGTGGTGCGACTTTGCGAGTTGGTTTTGACTTTTTCTTTTGACCATGAGCCAAAAGCTCATCTAAGGTTAAACCGACACTTTTTGCGACATCAACAAGCTGTGCATACGCTTGATCAATTTTTTCTTTGTTCTTTTGTTCGATGAGTTGTTGTGCTTTTTCAGTTAATTCTTTTAACTGATTTGGATTAAGTTGGTTTAAATCTAAATTGTCAATATTGGTTCCCATGAGGACGTCCTTTAATGCGAGTTAAATACCAAATCAAGTCTTGGTAAATATGGTTTCGATAAAATATGCGTTAAATAATACGCATTTCAATACATTATCTCAATACAAGTGTATAACTTTATTTTTAATTGGTTTATTCGAGTTTTGTAATTCTAATTTTAAAATAACCAATGGGATCTATAATCATAAATCCCATTTGGCTTATTTCTTTCTACTATTTCTCTACGCTTTCATTTTACGCATCTTTCACTGTGTACTTTTTAAAGCAAAACGACGTCATGACCTGCTTGTTTTTCAAAATCTATAACCTGTTGTTTAAACTCCTCAGGAATTGATTTTTTAGCATTTGTTTTAGCATCCAAAATCACAATAACCGCTTCACCATCAGCAACGATTTTATTCTGACTGTTGCTAAATAAGGTATAGCGCATACGTAGTGCAGAATTTCTCATTTCCACGACACGTGTCGCAACGACCAATTGATCAGGATAAAATACAGGACTTAAATAACGACAATCACTTTTTGAAATTACCGTAATCACATCATAATTAAAAATATTAAATTGCTCTAAATATTCAATCCGTGCACTTTCAAAATAACGGTAATACATCACATTATTCACATGACCAAACGCATCCATATCCCCCCAAGCGACGGTTTGCTGAAAATGTAAGGGATAATCTGATAATTCACCGATCGCTGAACGCTGTGAGGTCTGAGCTTGCATAATATCGTCCTTATACTTGGGTCATGCTAGAGGTTAAATTTAAAATCTTGATCGCTAAACTGAAGCAATCGTTTTAAATCTTGCTGTAAATCGTCTGAGGGCAACGCACTTTTTACCCGTAAATATGCCATATACGCATCTTCAGGATATTGTGCTAATAATGCGTTTGCCTCATCAATATTGCCTACGGCTTGCGCAATATGCCATTTGGCAAAAGCGATGCTCGGCTGAGCAGGATATTGCGCAGACCACGCTTCGATTTTCGATGCGATCACATCAATATCCAAATGTGCATGTTCAAACACCTGATCGAGCCAAATATACAGCACCTCTGGCACAAATCGCTCAGCTAAAATTTGTTCTGCAAAAATAAAACTCTGTAAATCAAAACGCTCAAACTGCACCATGAGTTTTAATAATATAATTTTATGCTCAACAGGATAATCAGCAATCACCGACTGATGCTGTTGAATCCATGCTCCAAGCTGATCTATAGCACGCTCATCCGCACGATCTTTAAATTGAAACAGTGCCTGTAACCATAATACATTTTGCGCTTGATCAAACTGTGGCTGAAACGTGGCATCAAACATTTTCCACGGATATTGCAAAGACAGTTGCAACCATTTTTGTTGAAGCTGTGCGTGATATGCAGTTGCTACGGGCTGTAACCACGTCGAGAGCGGCTGTACGCTGAGAAACTCAATCCGCTCAAAGGCTTCAGTATGGTTCTCTTCAACCAATGCAATATCAATTTTAAGGAGTTCCGCCAATTCAAACAGTGGATTTTTACTTTGCTTTAACCAGTCTTTGGCGCTTGAGGTATCCATTTGATTCAGCGACATTTGCGCACGAATCAAAGGGTGTAAAAGTGCCGAAGCCTGATAGGTCGAGATAATCTGCTGTTGCTCAGAAGCTTCTGCTTTGAGTAACCACAAAATACCAAGTCGCTCGTAAGGATGAAGTTTTTGAAATGACTTGGGTTGTAAATGATTTTGAATATTGCGACGAAAAATCTGCTTTAAACCATACCAACACGCATAAATTGCGATGAGTGAGATAAAAAATAAGATCAGCACCAAAAATAAATTGGTTTGTAACTGCCAACCATGCCACTGCAAAAAGACATAGCCAAAACCTGCATTAAAACTCAGCACAATAAATACGCTAAGTAACAGCAAAAATAAAATGAGATACGCCAAAATCACATTACGCATGATGCATTATCTCCTCTGCCATCATGGCGTATCACCAAGCAAAGTGATTGCACTGAGTTGCGGTGGAGGATTGAGCGCAATGCCATCGAGGTTTTTTAAACTTTTTAATACCGATTGCGAAGTCGCATCGGGATACACCGCTAAGCTTTCTACCAGTGTTGCGATCTGCTGACGATAGAAAGCTTTTTGCCCTGCATATAAGGCTTGCTGTGCCAGTAAGAGTTGCAATTGCATCTCTTTATAATGTAGCGCACGCTGTTGCAAATCAGGTTGTTGTCCTTGTTCAACACGTTGCAACTTAAACCAATTCGACCATGAGCGTGACTGACTCGCTTGATCTAATGCAACTGGTTCAAGCTGTGTTTCGATCTTTTGTAATTGTTGTTGCAGGACACTCAGGTGTTCACTACGCTGTTGCGAATATTGGGTGATGGTGTTCTGATCACGTTGCAAGGCTGCGATAAGGGCTGAGTTCAAACTACTCGCAAGCAACTGCTCTTGAGCCAATTTTTGTTTTAAATTTTGAATCTGTGACAGCGCCATGCTTATACGTTGTTGTTGCAACATCGCTTGTATCAGGCTTAAGCGATCTTTGACATAACTCAAGCGATCTTGATTCAAACGCTGATTTTCAAAACTTGAAGCATTGATACTGGCAAGGGTTGGATTTAAAGCTTGTAGGCTGTTTTGCTGTGCTTGGTTTTGCTGTGCTTGGTTTTGTTGCGATCGGCTTGTTTGCGTATTTGGATTTTTTGGCTGGTTGCTTTTTGACTGACTGTTTTGTGAAGTATTATTTTTTGCAGTGTTTGTTAGTGATGGATTTTCTTGGAATGTTTGCTCATGAAATTGTTGCATTGAAATCAACTGATCATACAATGCAGAAACACGCTGACTTTGCTGATTCAGACTGAGATTAAGTGCATTCAATTGATCAGCTTTCACAAAATAAAGATCGAAGCTGAGCTTGCCCAACCACACCACGATCAACAATAGGATCAATGCGCCAATTTTATTCATCTTTGCTCATCAACAGTTTGCCCTAAACTCACTCGACCTATCACTCACTTTGGTCATAGAAAATAACTAAATCAAAAAACACCGACGTCGTATCTCATGTCTTATTCGACATTGTTGCGATTCTGAACAACACTGTCAATTTCATTTGCTTGTAAATGTTGTACAGTCAGTATTTGAGCCGAGTCCACCAAATTATCTTGAAGCCTATAGTCTGGAAATAAATCATCTCGAAGCACTTGGCTTACACGATCGCCGAGCACCACATATTGATTCTCAGAAAATATATCCTTGCTGACTATGGCATGTTCAACCATGTGTTCCGTGAGTTGTTGCCAATTTTTCCAACTTTGTTCACTGCTAACAAGAACGGTTGCAGGCAGTTGCTGTGCAAGTTGTTTTAAATCATCTACCGTATAATTCGGCATCGCACGGCGATAGAGCAGAATATTTAACACCGTACAACCTTGTGCACTCAGCTCATCCATCATCAAAGTCCGTCCGCCAATGCCACGCCAAAACGCAATACACACACTTTTTGAGTTACGTGGTGCACTGGATTGCGCTGAAATCAGATCGTTTAAAATTGGAAGTTGTAACATGCCTTCGGACGTTTCCACCGTTGGGCATTCACTGTCAATTTTATATTTTGCCAATGCTTTCTGCGTCGACTGACCGACTGCAATCCATTTTTTCTTCTGCAATTCAGCCAATGAAATATTGCATTGCGAAGCATACTGTATACCCAACTCGACTGCAATTGGGCTGACCACAACGACAAGTTCAGCATCTTTAAATTGAGCAAATTGTGCATGTAACTCTGCATCAAGCGCAATCGCCTCTAATGACAATAAAGGCAACTCATAGACTGAATAGCCCAAAGCTTGCAAAGATTCGCTTAAAGCAGTCGCACGCTCCACAGGGCGAGTATTAATCAGGGGCTTTGATCTGTGTTGAGTCATGGTTAAATCAACAAATTGCTTTAATTCATCTTATTGCTGATCTTGGTTTTGATCATGATGTTTTTCATTATACAACGCTTGCAATAACTCTCCCGCACCTTGCGCCAACAAATCTTTGGCAAGTGCAACACCCATTTCTTCCGCTTGAGCAGGTGAACCTTGTTGTTTGGCAATCAGTAATTGCTCGCCATCAGGTGAACCGACACGACCTTCAATATGGATCTGATCGCCAAGCCACTCGGCAAATGCGGCGATCGGGACTTGACAACCACCTTCAAGATGGGCGTTAAAAGCTCGTTCGGCACGCACGCACGCTGAAGTTTCTGCATCATTCAAAGCGGCAATCCAACCTTGTACTTGCGCATCATCGCTACGACATTCCAGCCCAAGTGCACCTTGTCCTACCGCAGGCAAGCTGACTTCAGGACTGAGTGTATGGCGAATGCGCCCATGTAGCTTTAATCGTTTTAACCCTGCACTCGCCAAGATAATCGCATCGTATTGCCCTTCATCGAGTTTGGATAAACGTGTGCCAACATTACCTCGTAAATCAAGCACATTTAAATCAGGACGACGTGCCAAAACCTGACAACGACGGCGTAAGCTCGATGTGCCGACCTTTGCACCGTGCGGTAAATCATCAAAGTGGAGATATTGATTGGATACAAAGGCATCTAGTGGATCTTCTCGTGTACAGATCGCAGCGAGTTCCAAACCTTTGGGCAACTGCATTGGCACATCTTTCATCGAATGCACTGCTAAATCTGCACGACCATCAAGTAATGCAGCTTCAAGCTCTTTGACAAATAAACCTTTACCGCCGATCTTGGCAAGTGGTGTATCTAAAATCTTGTCGCCTTGCGTGACAAATGTCACCAGCTCAACGCTTAAATCTTGATGTAATGCTTCAAGGCGTTGTTTAATATGCTCCGCCTGCCAAAGTGCCAAAGGACTTTTTCGGGTGGCAATTTTTAAGACTGGCATGGCGAAAACTCATCAACAAACACGGATGACTTACACTACCGTGCTGATGGAGAATTGCAAGTGATTTTGATAGTTTTGGTTTTCACCTCACAAAAAGTAAGGTGCAAGAACTTTAATTATAAGTTTTGAATCCGCTCTTTAATCAATGGCAAGTGCCGACGACTAATCATCAACTTTTCATCAACCTCTTTACAACGCACTTGATATTGCCCATTGGATTGCATTTCCAAACCATCCAAATATTTGAGTGACATCAAAGCATTACGATGAATACGAATAAAGTTATTTTCAAATTCATTTTCTAAATCTTTTAATGTTTCATCAATCAACACTTGACCATTCTTATGACGCACCATGACGTATTTCTGATCGGCTAAGAAATAATAAATATCATCTAACGGAATCAGCTCTACGCCACGATAAGTCCGTGCAGCGATGTGATGACGTGTCTGATGTTCAGGATCTTTTTCTGTCGTCGGTAACGCTTGGAGCTGTGCTTGATTCAACTTGGTCGCTTTTGACAAAGCTTGTGACAAATCATCCATAGCAATGGGTTTGAGTAAATAGGCAATGGCATTGGTTTTAAACGCATCAATCGCATACTGATCAAATGCAGTACAAAAAGCGATCGCAGGCGGTGTATCTAAGCTACTTAATTTTTGCGCACATTCCAACCCATTCATTTCAGGCATGCGAATATCAAGTAAGATGACATCAGGCTGTTCTTGTTCAACCATTTCAAGGGCTTCTATACCATTTTTGGCTTGCCCTAGCACACGATGTCCCAGATGCGTCAACATCCGTTCCAGTCGCTCTCGTGCTAATGGTTCGTCGTCACAGACTACAATATCCATTGTGTTCCCCATTGTTTCTTATACAGATGTTTGCTTCCATTGCATCTGCTTTTTAATTCATTTCAACGCAATATATCATGTGATTATCACTATAAAAGTAATCACTCAGCACCTGATATCTACGAATATCGATAACTCAACAAAGTCGTATAGACATCATCACGAGCAAAAGTAGAAAACTTCACTTCTGCACCATAATAGGCTATGAGACGTTGTTTCACGTTATCAATGGCAATCCCATTGCCTTGATTTGACTCCGATTTTGTTTGACCTACTTTTGTTTGGTAGGGATTGGTCAAAACAATACTGACATGGTGGTCTCGTATTTCGATTAATATACTCACCACGCTCGCATTAGACAATGATTCTACACCATGATAAATACAATTTTCCAATAATGGTTGCAAAGTGAGCAGTGGAATCTTGGCTTGATTGAGCAGCTTTTCACCATCTATGCGCCATTTGACTTGTAAGCGATCACCTAACCGCACACCTTCGATCTTTAAATAACGCTGACATAGCTCGACTTCTTCACGCAAACTGACCTCTCGTAGCTCAGTTAAACTTGCCCGAAAAAGACTCGATAAATCAATCAGCATTTGCTCGGCTTTAAAAGGATCGCTACCGATCAAGCTCACCACACTATTCAAACTATTAAATAAAAAATGCGGATGAATCCGAGCTTGTAAGGCTTGTACTCTCGCCATCAGCTCAGATTGTCGTTGCTCAATCCACAGCTCACGCACGTATAGATAACGCAGGACAATCAAACCAATACCACCACCAAGCACCATGCGACGCAGGCTATGTTCAGAGATGATTTGCCACGTCAGTGCATGACGAGGAAACTGCGCATGATGTTGCAGAATATTGATGATAAAACCACTAAAAAGCACAATCAGAATGAGCACTAAAAAGCTAAAAATATAAAATGTCTTGCGTGCCAAATACGGCATACGACCTTGCAGATAATCAATACAATAGGCAAACGCCACACAAACCCAACTTACGAATAGCACATGATGAATCAGTAAAGTCCACGTGATATCCGACAACTGTGCAACACTTGCCACAGCCAAAATCAAGCCCAAAGCATTGCTGGCTAATAAAAGCTCAAAAACTTGTCGCCACTGTTTAAAGTCACGAAAGCCAAAACGTGGAACTGGTTTTGAGGGATTTGTTTTCGCTTGCTTTGTTTTCGTTTGCACTGCCATGCACTGACACGTCCTGTTGAGTGATTTTTATTTCAAATTTAAAGATCAATCGAAACTCTATAGTCGAAGAAATTAATTTCTGATACAAGGCAACCGAGCGAAGGTGTACATGTAGTACTGCGAGTGAGGTTAACGCTGTAGCAGGATTTAAGTTCTCTGACTATAAATTAGCATACTCCATGACTTTTTCATCTTGCATACACAATTCAATGCCTGTGGTAGCAATGTCTGTTATAATTTCGCTCAATTTTAAACAGTTTCAAATTGAATTGACGATCTTATGACTACACCGACAAATCAGCCAACTGACACAGAAAATTTAGCACCAAACCCAACCCAAACTTCAGGTATGTGGGGCGGTCGTTTTAGTGAAGCAACCGATGCCTTTGTTGCCGAATTTACCGCCTCTGTGCAATTTGACCAACGCTTTTATAAACAAGATATCGCAGGTTCGATTGCGCACGCTACCATGCTGGCGAAAGTCGGCGTACTCACCGCACAAGAGCGTGATGACATTATCAATGGTTTAACCGCTATTCAAGCCGAGATTGAAGCAGGTCAATTCCAGTGGCGCATTGATCTTGAAGATGTGCATATGAACATCGAAGCCCGTCTGACTGATCGTATCGGTATTACAGGGAAAAAATTGCACACGGGTCGTAGTCGTAACGACCAAGTCGCAACCGATATTCGCCTGTATTTACGTGATGAAATTGATGCCATTCTAGACTTATTAAAGCGTTTGCAATCAGGTATTTTAGATTTGGCAGGAAAAAACACCGATACCATCATGCCTGGTTTTACCCATCTACAAACTGCGCAACCTGTGACATTCGGTCATCATTTGTTGGCATGGTTTGAGATGTTGTTCCGTGATAGTGAGCGATTGATCGACTGCCGTAAACGTGTCAATCGTATGCCACTGGGTTCGGCAGCGTTGGCAGGTACGACGTATCCAATTGATCGTAATTACACTGCGGAATTGCTCGGCTTTGAAGCGGTCAGTGAAAATTCACTCGATGGCGTATCAGATCGTGACTTCGCGATTGAGTTTAATGCGGCAGCATCTCTGATCATGATGCATCTATCTCGCATGTCAGAAGAATTGATTTTATGGACGTCGGCGCAGTTTAAATTTGTACAGATCCCAGATCGCTTCTGCACAGGTTCGTCAATCATGCCACAGAAAAAAAATCCTGATGTGCCTGAATTGGTACGTGGTAAATCAGGTCGTGTCTTTGGCGACTTGATCAGTTTACTAACGCTGATGAAAGGTCAACCTTTGGCATATAACAAAGACAACCAAGAAGATAAAGAGCCGTTATTCGATGCGATTGATACCGTTCGTGGTAGCTTAATGGCGTTTGCAGATATGGTGCCTGCGCTTGTACCAAATATTGCCAGTATGCGTGAAGCGGCATTGCGTGGCTTCTCAACGGCAACCGATCTTGCCGATTATTTGGTGAAAAAAGGCGTGGCGTTCCGTGATGCGCACGAGATTGTTGGTAAAGCTGTTGCGCTCGGTGTGCAAGAGGAAAAAGACTTGTCTGAACTCACCCTTGAGCAGTTACAACAATTCTCTGATTTGATTACAGCTGATGTGTTTGATCTGGCGTTGACTTTGGAAGCGTCTGTTTCCGCTCGTGACCACTTGGGTGGCACTGCGCCGAAGCAAGTCAGAGCGGCGATTGAACGCGCTCGTCAGCGTATTGCATCGCTATAACCGTCGAAATATTGGCTTAAAAACTTTACAGCAGAATTTAAGGAATCGTTATGTCAAAGCAGATATTTTGTCGTAAATATCAAAAGGAAATGGACGCACTGGATTTTGCGCCATTTCCAGGAGCGAAAGGTCAGGAATATTTAGAAACTGTGTCGAAGCAGGCTTGGCAAGAATGGCTTCAACATCAAACGACTTTGATCAATGAAAAACGCTTAAATGTGTTTGAACCTGATGCCAAAAAATTCCTTGAAGAGCAACGTGAGAAGTTCTTGAGTAATGATGATTCTGTGGAAAAAGCAGAAGGTTGGACTGAGCAGAAGTAACGCAAACAGCCACGGAAATTGCCTCATGAATACACAAGAGATTGATCATCTCAGCAAGCAAAAAGCCTATGATCTCTATGATTCAGGTTTGATTCATCAGCTTGAGGTCGGTACGACCAAAGGACTGCAACAGATTCATCTTCATTTATTTGAGGGTTTATATGCGTTTGCAGGGCAAATCCGTGAGTTAAATATCTCAAAAAGCAATTTTCGCTTTGCCAATGCTTTATATTTAAAAGAGGCTTTGCGTGCTATTGAAAAAATGCCTGAGAGCACCTTTGATGACATCATTGATAAATATGTAGAAATGAATGTTGCCCATCCATTTTTGGAAGGTAACGGACGTTCTACTCGGATTTGGTTGGACTTGATCTTTAAAAAGCAACTTGGCAAAGTGGTTGATTGGGAAAAAGTCGATAAAACGCTTTATTTACAAGCGATGGAGCGTAGCCCGATCAACGACTTAGAAATCAGTTTTCTACTGCAAAATGCGTTGACTGATAAAGTGGACGATCGTGAAGTCTTTATGAAAGGGATTGATCAATCTTATTATTATGAACAGCCCGAAGATTATCGCTAACACCTCTTCACTCTATAAAAGGTTCACTTATTTAATTTTACTTAAAACTTGATTACCAAAATAATTTTCCCACTTTGGAAAGCTATCTCTGTAATACTCATTCCAATAGCTCACAACTCGACTCTCCAGAAGCCTCCAATATGTCGGATTTTCCAAGCGAAAATCTTTATAAAAATGCAGTGTGCTTTCATTTATTTTAGTATTAATGATCGGAAACAACTCCCAAACATATTCACCTAGTAACTGTATTACAAATGGAATCACCCAACTTTCTGCATGATCTGAAATACGCTTCAGCCGCTTAGATCTGACATATCCATTATGATGTCGTGAGTATATACAATTCAAAATATCTGTTTGTCTTTCATTTAAAGCGCTTTCTAACTCAAGCTCAGGTTCATTAAAATAAATGCGGTAGGGAACTGTTAAAAGCTCATCTTCAAGTCGTATTTGCCAAGATGATACAATCAGTGGATATGAGCCACATATAGGATTTTCATCTGCGAGTGGCAAAATTTGGATGACAGCATCTACATCGCTTTGTAGTTGTTTTGGAAAAGCATTTTTAATCATGCGCTCATATTCTGACTTCATTTTAAAAACACGCCAATTCATTTATATCGTTTATATCACATAGTGAATTACAAAACACAACTACTCAAACAACGCCAAATTCTCCTCATAGCTTTTATCTGCATCCAAGCCAAATGCCTGAAAAACTGCTCGTTTATCTTTTGCACATTGTGGATTACGCAAATCTCGTACCCAACTATTCTCCCAAAACGGTTGATTGGACTGCGCCTGAATACAGGCTTCGAGCGGACGTATTTCCAGTCCAAAGCCAATGCCTTCATTACGAAATGGATTGATTTTTAAGGTATCATTTTGGATATTCGGATCATCAGGATGCAGAAGCTGATTAAACTGTTTGACCCGCATCTCCTTGTAAATCAAACCATATTGCAGATAGACCAAATCAATTTCATCAGCTCGGATGCTCATCCCATATGAGATCAACATATCTTGGTCACTCGGCTCGAGCGGTTTGTGTCCAATAATGAGGTTTTCACCATAATAATAGTGATTATCCATCACCGCTTGCGATGGCAATGCCATAGTCTGCGCCAACTCATCAAAATCCACATCAAGCGTATCGCTGATTCTATGATAGACCTTGACGATCAACGCCCGTCCCATCAGATTAGTCAAACCATAGTTTTTATTTTGATCAAAACCTTTGGACTTTTTCAATTTCACCACATCCAACAAGATGCGCCCAAAACCGTAACGACGGCGATCGACTTTGAAGGAAAAAAAATCACCTTCTTGATATTTATGATGGGAGCGCTTAGCAGTTTTAAATGCCTCAATTGCTTTCAGATCATCGGCAGTGCTGTCGGCGATCCACTGCGCAAGCCATGTCTGCAAAGATTCTAGATTGCTATTTTCTAGCAGTCTTTCATCATGAAAGGTGGTCTGCGTATCATAGCTAGAGATGCTAATATAATCATGAGAATACTGAAAATATACGCCGACGCTACCAAATGATTTTGTGGCGGTGAAGTTGAGCTTTTTCGGCTTTCCACGAGCCGTTTTGGAGAGTAAAATAGTGCGATTTTCTGCGGTTTTTTCATTCAGCTCTTTTTCAAAATAGCTATTTTCAGTGACCCGTATTTCTTTACGAATGCTGTCGCCATCAAAATATAAATATTGCTCGCCAAGCTGTTGCAATTCCCAATGCGCTTCAACAGGTGCTAAGCCCAAATATTTGCGTTGTTCATTATTCAGTTCAAATCGTAGTGCTTGCATGTCACCAATCCATTTTTAAACATCTTGGAACTTCTTCTATCTATTGTCGATTTTCATACTACACATGCTGACGATTCATCATGTCGCTGATTCGTTAAAATATTTTTGATCTCGGTAAAAAGTCGCATCATAAAATGTACAGATCATAAAAAAAGCAGACCATCTGATCTGCTTTTTTCAAATTTCAATACTAGTTCAATGCTTAGAAGTGATATTTGATCAATGCACTGACATTGTTTTCATCGACACCATCGACGCCGTATTTATTAATCCAGTACGAATATTCCACACCGAGATATAGCTGTGTATCTGGAGAAATGTGTTTGCCTGCATTCCATTTCAACTGACTTGTCCAGTTCATTTCGCTTTCGTGATCATCTTCTTCCGTTGACCAATCGAGGAAACCATCAAATAAGAAATCTTCATTCGATAGCTTGAACGGCACACCATAACTCAAAGTCAATTGCCAATCATCTTCAGTCAAATCATTGTTGGCACGGTAAATATTGGCACTCGCATATTGGAAATATGGAATATCAAGATCTACACCAAAGCCGTAAAGATAGTTGTTAAATCCTTCGCCACCTTCCCAAGTGGTTGAAACCAATACATCTTTCACAATACCGAATTGAATATCTTTACCCGACACACCTACGAAGCTAAGACGTGGAGATGCTTCAAAATAGCTATCTTTTGCACCGCCACTTTCTGTACGGTCAATAAAACCAAAGAAATCACCGTATTTCAGCTTTGCCGCATACTCTGCGGTCACAGTGGTTTGCTCATCTTCAGGTGTCAGCTCGTAGTTTTCACAGTAGAGCGCAGTAAGCTAAAGTCTTGCCAGATTGGTTTTGCCATGCTCGCCGTTGCACATGATGCAAGTGCGATCGCAACACAAAGTTGTTGAAATTTCATTGGTTTCCCCAGAAAAAATCTTTATTTTGTCCCATGCACTTATGGACGGATGCCACATCGGATTGACTCAAAACCCTGACATGCAAGCAAAACTAAAGACATAAAAAGAATGTGCGGATTTTATTACCAAACTGTCACATTTTCAATCAATGAAATCAGGGTCTGTTGACAGTCTAAATATTCAGATCAGTACACACTGAGAATATTAAAAATCTCTAAAATACAAAGCTAAAAAAACGACGAGATATTGCTCGTCGTTTTTCCACATTGGAATTTAAAATTTCAAATATTAATGCGCTGAAAACGCATCGTGTTCATCTCGATTTTCTTTACCTAGACTTTGGCGGTTAAAAATCAAATTCATCAAGATCGCCGCAAAGGTTGCGGTACCAATACCGCCAAGATCAAAACCTGCAATGTGTAAAGAGAAATTGCCTGTTCCCATGATCACCACCACAGCAGCGACCAGCATATTGCCATTTTGACTAAAATCGACACGATTGCTAATCCAAATCCGAGCGCCTGCAATGGTAATCAAACCAAAGACCACGATCGACGCACCACCCAAGATCGCCACAGGAATCGTGCTTATGATTGCACCAAATTTTGGTGATAGACCTAAGAGCATCGCAAACACACCTGCCACGACAAAGACCACAGTCGAATAAATCTTGGTTGCCGCCATCACACCGATATTCTCAGCATAAGTCGTCATCCCTGTGCCACCAACCGCACCTGACATCGTGGTGCACAAGCCATCCGCAAAGAAAGCACGTCCCATATACGGTGAAATATTTTGACCTGTCATTGCACTCACTGCTTTGAAATGACCTAAGTTTTCCGCAATCAAAATAATGAAAACAGGCGCAATTAGCAGTATCGCTTTGGCATCAAAACTTGGACTATGGAACTGTGGCAAGCCAATCCATGCTGCATTGATAATCGGGGCAAAGTCGATCGGCGTCCCTAGTCCCATAACATTGGCGAGAATAAAATAAAATAAATAGGACAGCCCCAAACCAACAAGGAGCAAAAGACGGCGCAACATGCCTTTGGTAAACACTGCAATGGTGGTAATGCTCAGCGCTGTGAGCAACGCCATCCATGTATCAAAAGCATTACTCGACACGCCTTTGATGGTGATTGGTGCAAGATTCAAACCAATGATCATTACCACAGCCCCTGTCACCACAGGTGGCATCAGACGCTCAATCCACTGCGTCCCTGTGCGCATCACGATCAACCCGACTAAGGCATAGAAAATACCACATGCCATGATCCCGCCAAGTGCAAGACTGATATTCGGATTACTGCCTGCGCCGACATAGCCAGTTGCAGCTGCGACCACACCAATAAAGGCAAAGCTCGAACCGAGATAACTTGGCACTCGACCGCCTGTGATGAGGAAAAATAAAATGGTGCTAATCCCAGTCATCAACATGGTCAGACTTGGATCAAAGCCCATCAATAATGGTGCAAGGACTGTCGCACCAAACATGGCGAATACATGCTGCAAACCCAATGCGATATTCTGCCCCGCAGGTAAATACTCATGGATTGCCACAGGCGTTTGCTCTAAATCACCTCGATAAGGCTTCCAGTCTACAAACCAGTTTTCTTTTGAAATCACGTCCGCTTGATTGCCTGAACGGCTATTCGAATTTTGATTGTCACTTTGCATCGTCTTACTCATTTTCAATACTGCGTCATTGTAGCGAAATTTGTGCCTTGCCACGAGATACATTGTTCAAAGGATTTTTAGCCCTGCGGTTTTTCGTTATAATGCTCGGCATTACATTATTTCTAGATATTTATTATGACCGTCCGCACACGTATTGCTCCCTCTCCAACAGGCTTTCCACACGTCGGTACAGCCTATATCGCACTGTTTAATTTATGCTTTGCCAAACAACATGGCGGTGAATTTATTCTACGCATCGAAGACACCGACCAACTGCGCTCCACGCCAGAATCGGAAAAAATGATTTTAGATTCACTGCGTTGGTTGGGCTTAAATTGGTCTGAAGGCCCAGATGTCGGTGGTCCACATGAGCCATACCGTCAATCGGAACGTATGGGTATCTATAAGCAATACGCAGTGCAATTGGTTGAGCAAGGTCATGCTTTTTACTGCTTTGCCACAGCAGAAGAGCTTGATCAAATGCGAGCAGAGCAACAAGCACGAGGCGAAACACCAAAATATGACGGTCGTGGTTTAAAGCTTTCTGCGGATGATGTACAACAACGCCTTGCGGATAATCAGCCACACGTCATTCGTATGAAAGTGCCTGAAGATGGTGTGTGCAAATTCCAAGATATGCTCCGTGGCGAAGTTGAAATTCCGTGGGCACAAGTCGATATGCAAGTCTTACTCAAAACCGACGGCTTACCAACTTACCACCTTGCTAACGTCGTCGATGATCATCTAATGCAAATCACCCATGTGATTCGTGGTGAAGAGTGGATTCCATCTGCGCCGAAGCATCAATTGCTCTATCAATATTTTGGTTGGGACATGCCTGTGCTTTGCCACATGCCACTACTTCGCAACCCCGACAAATCAAAATTGTCTAAACGTAAAAATCCAACCTCGATTAATTATTATCGTGATATTGGCGTGCTTCCTGAAGCATTGCTGAACTACTTGGGACGTATGGGTTGGTCGATGCCTGATGAACGTGAAAAGTTCAACTTAGCAGAAATGATCGAACATTTTGATATTCAACGTGTATCTCTCGGTGGTCCTATCTTTGATGTAGAAAAGTTAAATTGGCTGAATGGTCAATGGCTTAAAGCTTTAACACCGTCTGAGTTGCTCGATACAATTCTAGCGTGGCAAGGCAATCGTCAAAAACTCGAAGAGATCGCAGCAGCAATTCAACCTCGAATTAACTTGCTTTCTGAAGCGGTGAATTGGGCAGGATTCTATTTCAACCACATGCCAACGTTGACTGCTGAACAGTTTGAAAATAAAAAACTCAGTGCTGAACAAGTCCGTCAAAGCTTGCAATTTGCGATTTGGCGTTTAGAAAGTTTATTCACATGGAATAATGATACGGTTAGTCAAACCTTGATGGATTTGGCGAATCAAATGGAAATAAAACTGCGTGACTTTATGCCTGCGTTCTTTAATGCCATTGCGGGTTCGACCAGTTCGACCCCTGTGATGCAAGCAATGGTCACCATTGGTCCTGACCTGACTTTTGCACGTCTACGCAATGCTTTAGAAGTCGTTGGCGCACCAAGTAAGAAAGAGCTAAAAGTATGGGAAAAGCTAAATGAACAGCTTAAACTGCCTAAAAATGAAACAAATGACAGTGCAGAATAATTCTCAGTTGACCTGTTGAATTGACAGTCTTACGCCATCTGCATAAGATGGCGTAACGCTTTTTAGCGTGTTTATTCAGACGACATTTTAATAATGATAAAGTTTGAAATAGAATTGGGGTCATAGCTCAGTTGGTAGAGCGCTACAATGGCATTGTAGAGGTCAGGAGTTCGATCCTCCTTGACTCCACCACATAATGATCAATAACTTATATCAATATAATTGTATAAAGCACAAAAAATATCGCATAATTTTCAACACCGTGCCATTTCATTGTAATTTGAATGATCGAGATTTAATAAAATGACCAATATAAATACAGGCGACTTTATTATTTATGCCTCAGAAGATGGCGAGATAAAAATAGATGTAAAGCTATTAGATGAAACCGTATGGCTTACTCAAAAACAAATGGCAGAAATGTTTCAGAAGAATGTTAGCACCATTAATGAACATATAAAAAATGTCTTTGACGAAGGCGAACTTGATCAAAATTCAACTATTCGGAATTTCCGAATAGTTCAACAAGAGGGTGATAGAAGTATTGAACGTGAAGTACAGCACTACAATTTAGATGTTATTATTTCCGTAGGCTATCGTGTCCGATCCAATCGAGGCACACAGTTTCGAATATGGGCAACTCAGGTTTTACGAGAATATATTGTCAAAGGCTTTGCAATGGATGATGCAAGGCTTAAAAATGGTGGGAATAACAATTATTTTGATGAGTTACTTGCACGGATTAGGGATATTAGAGCATCGGAAAAGATGTTCTACCAAAAAGTTTTAGAGATATATTCGACCAGTGTTGATTATGATTCCAAAGCAGTAGAATCAACCAAGTTCTTTCAAACAGTACAGAATAAGATGCACTGGGCAGCACATGGACATACAGCCGCAGAAATTGTTTTTCATAGAGTAGATGGCTCAAAACCGAATATGGGTATGACTAGCTTTAGTGGTCAAAGTCACCCTAAAACCAAAGATATTACGATTGCCAAAAATTATCTGAATGAAAAAGAAATAGACACCCTTAACCGCATTGTGACGATGTATTTAGACTTTGCTCAATTTCAAGCTGAAAATGGCATTCAGATGTATATGAAAGATTGGTTGGCAAAACTAGATCAATTTTTGAGTTTTAATGGGCGTGAAGTGTTAGACCACTATGGCAAAATTTCACATCAACAAGCCAAAATCAAAGCCGAGTCGGAATATCAACTATATAAGCAACAATATATTAATTATCAAACTCCTGTAGAAAGACACTTCGAGGAAGCGATTAAAGATGTTCAGAAAATTGCGAAGACGAACACCACAAAGAAATAGCACGCCAGTCTATGACTCGCAACGACTTTCCACGACTATAAAACAGGTATAATTTTTATTAAAATTAAACTGTTAGGTTTAGGAGATATCCGAACATATATACCCAATATGTTGACCTAACATTCTTATTCATTGGGTGCTGTGGGAGACGATAATTGAGAAAAACTATCAGGTCTACGGATTCTATTCCATCACTATTTAATATTGATAGATATTCTAACATGGACAAGCTTTCCGCATTCGATTGGTTTTTTTTACTTGAAACTAGATTCTTAATATATAACGAACTTCTTGAAAATGGTCTGGCATTTTGGGTTGGCATAGATGAGTTAAACGAGAATGAAGAGCAGGAAGCTATTCAACTGATAATGTATGAATTTTTCAATCATCCAGTAGGTTTTAACTTAGCAATTAATTTTCAAAAAAATAAGAGACTGTAAATAAAACTGTGTAAACGCTTAAACTATCCCTCAACGTTGTTGGGGGTAACACAGGTGTTTACCATGAAA
>NZ_JAYROT010000015.1:0-22268 GCF_041911495.1 Acinetobacter sp.
GTATTTTTTAAAGTTTTACGATCTTCAAAATAATGTTCTAAAGTCCGCTTCACACTTGGAAAAGCCAGATCATTCCACGGAATCTCATGTTCTTCAAATAAGCGGCATTCGATACTTTCTTCGCCTGTGCCAAATTTTCCTTCAATTAATTTTGCTTTAAAAAGCACATAGATTTGCCCGATGCGTGGAATATTGTACATGCAGTATAGTTGTTCAACCTCGATCTCGGCTTCGGCTTCCTCACGTGTTTCCCGAGCTGCACCTTGTTCCATCGTTTCGAGCAATTCCATATAACCCGCAGGCAATGTCCATAGCCCATAGCGTGGCTCGATAGCACGACGACAGAGCAATACTTTGTCTTCCCAAAGGGCAAGTGCGCCACAAATGAGTTTCGGATTGACATAATGTACTGTCTTGCAAGCAGGGCAGACCTGACGGGTTTGATGGTCGCCTAGCGGGATTTTATATTCAGTCGGCTGTCCGCAGTTGCTACAAAAGCTCATAAATTATTCGTATATTTCAAGAGTCCAAGATTCCTAGTGAGCATAACGCAAAAAAATTCCCAACGCACCTACAACTGTGCTATATCTGCTTAGATAAGCAGTTGAAGTAAAGCTGAATAGGAATAGGGAACACGCATGCAAAAATTGTTTGAACAAGATCAATTGATCGAACAATTACAGCAAAATTTATCATTTCAACCTCGCACCCAATCGGCGGATGCGGCGGTATTGATTGCAATCACGCAAGAACCAATACCTCGGATTTTATTGACTCGCCGTGCAGCACAGATGCGTCACCATGCGGGTGAAGTATCATTCCCCGGTGGTAGGCGTGAGCGGGCAGATACCAGTAATATCGTGGTGGCACTGCGTGAAGCGCAAGAAGAAACTGCGCTGAATCCGTTTGATGTACAACTACTTGGTGAGTTACCGATGCAACAGGCACGCTCGGGACTTCGAGTAAAACCGATTGTTGGCGTGATTCCTCCTGAAGTGAATCTGGTCGCCGAGCCTGCGGAGATTGATCGCATCTTTTATGTGCCTTTGCAAGAGTTTATCCAAAGTCCGCCACATGCCTATTTGGTTAGATTTGCAGAGCATGATTTGTATATGCCGAGTTTTCGTTTTGATAATGAAATCATTTGGGGAATGACAGCTCGGATTATGGTGACATTGCTTCGTCGTGGATTAAAATGTCATAAAGACTGGCCTTTTCTCGTACAAGCACCGGATATTGATTCGGATTTTGACAGCAGTTTTGATTTTGACCATTAATCCATTCATATTCGTGACATGTATTTAGTCTTAGCCAAACCCTTCACATTATTTTTTAAAAAGGATTCTAGCCATGATATACCAACTCGGAGATTTGCATCCAACCACAACCGTCCAACCGTGGAATGGTTGGGTGGCGGATAATGCCACAGTCATTGGACAGGTCGAACTGGGCAGTGAAGTCAGCATTTGGTTTGGTGCTGTGATTCGTGGTGACAATTCGATGATTCGTATCGGCGATATGAGCAACATCCAAGAAAATGCAGTGCTACATACCGATGCAGGCATTGAGCTGAATGTCGGTAAGCATGTGACTGTCGGACATCAGGCGATGCTACACGGCTGCACCATTGGTGATAATACGTTGATCGGGATTAACTCGGTGATTCTGAATCGTGCAGTGATCGGTAAAAACTGCATCATCGGTGCCAATGCTTTGATTCCAGAAGGGAAAGTAATTCCCGATAATTCGATCGTGATGGGTTCACCGGGGCAAGTGGTGAAACAAGCCTCCGAGCAAGTGGCGCAAATGATCACGATGAGCGCCATGCATTATGCGCATCATTTTAAAAAGTTTCGGGATGAGTTGACGCCATTTTCATTGGACTGATGTCGAGAGCATCCAAAACCAACTACGTAGGCAAATTTCTGCGTTGCTCCTTGCTCGCAATCCTCATGTACTCTATGTACACTGCGGTTGCTGTGCGAGGTGCGTCTTGAAATTTACGCTACTCGTTTGCTTTTAGAAAGCTCTCTAAGATCAGTTGATATTTCTCAGGTGTTTGGGATTGTTCCGACTTTTGTACAGTCGGTCTGATAAAAATACTTTTTAAAATATCCAACTGGCGTATCATAGCAGGCAAATTTTTTGAAAAATTTCCTGTTTTTTATTTGCTTGGAATTGACCTGATAATCCTATGAAGATTCTTGCCCTCGAAACAGCTAATGAACAATGCTCGGTTGCGATTGTCGATGCAACGCAAACCTTGTTTTTTGAGCGTCATCATGAAGCACGGATGCAGACCCAGCAGATTTTGCCGATGATCGAGCGAGGCTTAGCCGAATCGAAAAGTACATGGCAAGATATTTCTGCGATCGCTTTTAGTCGTGGACCGGGTTCATTTAGTGGGGTGCGGATTAATGCTGCAGTCACGCAGGCGCTTGCATGGGCGAATAATTTACCTGTGATTCCTGTATCAACACTGCAAGCTTTGGCGCAACATGCCTATCAAGAGTCAAAATTTTCAGAAGTCACTGCGGTGATTGATGCCCGTATGAATGAAGTCTATTTCGGGCAGTTTGCTGTCGATGATCAAGGCATTATGCAGTTACACGGTGATGAACAATTACTGGGCTACGATCAAGCCATGATGCAACTGAATCCGCCTTTTGATACGTATGTGGTGGGTACTGGCGCAAGTCTAGTGGGTCATACATGTGCTGAAAATCTGTATTATGCCAATGCCATAGATATCGCTGAAATTGCCAAAGCAGAATGGTTGGCAGGGCGTAGCGTATCTGCGGATCAAGCATTGCCTGTTTATCTGCGGGATAATGCGTGGAAAAAAATTGCCGAGCAGGGCAAGTCTTAAGTTCCATTTCATATTTATCCTTTAAACCACATTTAGATTATTGTTTTAGTTTAGGCATTACACATGGATTTACTACTGTTTATCAAAGCCATCATCATGGGTATCGTCGAAGGTATTACCGAATTTTTGCCGATCTCCAGTACAGGGCATTTGATTCTTGCCTCGGAGTTGATGGACTTTTGGACACCTGAAAAAAGTGCCATGTTTGTGGTGGTGATTCAGATGGGTGCGATTGCGGCGGTGATCTATGAATATTGGACAAGGCTGTGGGGCGCTGCGACAGGGATTATCACAGGTGAAGAACAAGGGCGTCGTCTTGGTCTTGGGTTAATTTTGGCATCCATTCCGATCATCTTAATGGGCTTAACTTTTGGGCAATGGGTTAAAGATGTGCTGTTTAATGACATTACTGTGGCGATTGGTCTAATTGTTGGCGGTTTAATCATTTGGTGGGTGGAGAAGAATCCACGTGCGATTAATGCGCCCGAAGTGGAAAATATCAGCTATAAACAAGCGATTTACATTGGTTTAATTCAAGTCTTGTCGTTGATTCCTGGGATGTCACGTTCAGGCGCAACCATTATTGGTGGTATGATGCTCGGTCTATCTCGTAAGGCAGCGACCGAGTTTTCATTCTTCCTCGGTATTCCAGTCATTGTCGGTGCGGGATTGCTTGATGGCTGGCAGAGTCGTCATGTGTTGCAAGGTACGACCGATTGGATGGTGATCGCAGTCGGTGTGATTGTGTCGTTTATTTCGGCGCTCATTTTGATTCGTGTTTTGGTTGCGTATGTGGCGAAGCGTGATTTTATGATCTTTGCGTGGTATCGGATTGCGTCAGGTTTGATCATTTTATTGTTTGCGTTGACAGGTTGGAAGCTTTGGTAAGCAACATGTCAGTGAACGATCAATTGCCGAAGTCAGATTCAGCATTGTGGTCGATTTATTACACGACTGAACATGCTGAGAATGCACAATATTGGCAAACTCGGCTTGCAGATTTGACGGTGCAAAGTCAGTTGATCGAAGCTGAAAAAATCAATAATAAGTTTTTAAAATTCAATCCTAATTTGTCACTCATGGTAGATGCAGGTGGGCTTTGGCTGACTGCAAATGGCATGAAAATGCAACCTGCCTGGCAAGATGAAGTGCCAAGATTGAAACGTGCCAATCCGAAGAATGAATTGATTGCTCGGGCATGTCAGATTAAGCCTCAACTTCATCCAGCAATAAAAATTATTGATGCGACCGCAGGGCTTGGGCATGACAGTTTGTTGATGGCTTCTCTTGGTGCAGAAGTGATTTTGCTTGAGCGTCATCCGATTCTTTTCGCCTTATTGGAATCTGCAAAAAAGCAGGCGGAAATGCACGATTATTTAGCCAATATTGCACAACGAATCATCGTTATTCATCAGGATTCAGCGCATTATTTAACTGAAATAGCACAAGATCAAGCCGATGTGATTTATCTTGATCCGATGTTTCCTGCACGAGATCACAATCAAAAATCAGAGAAAAAACAAGCCCAAGTGAAAAAGCAAATGCAACTGTTACACTTGCTTTTACCAGAAGATGGGGAAATGGATTTGGGCGATGCTTTGCTTGATCTTGCTAAAGCCAAAGTCAAACGTGTGATTGTGAAACGCCCAAAACATGCGACTTTTTTAGATGAGCAAATACCCGACCATCAATGGCAGGGTGATGCAATTCGTTTTGATGCGTATTTCCAAAACTAAAAGCCAAAATTAAACGTCAGCATTAAAAATCAAAACTCATAATGCAAAATATCGGCATGATTTAAACCACAATATTTTGATAATTCGGCATCCACGGCTGAGCTTGTTCAAGCTGATATGCCAATTGTAATAAGCGATCTTCCCGAGCAAATGGTGCAATAAACTGTGAGCCTAAAGGTAGATTATGCTTATTCCAATACAACGGTACGGACATGGCAGGTAAGCCTGTGATATTGGCAAGTTGCGTAAATGGTACCCATTTGAGATTATCTTTAATGAGCTGTTCCATTAATGCGCCTTGTGCAAGCCAATCGGCTTTTCCTAAAGTCAGCAAAGTTTTGAGAATTGGTTTTTGCCAACTTGGTGTCGCTACTTCGCCATTTTTAGGAGCGACGGTTGCTGTGCTTGGAACAAGATAGAGGTCGTAGCGATTGAAGAAGTGATTCATTGCAGTGACGTATTTTCCCCAATTTTGCAGGTTGTGAATATAGTCCACTGCCGAAGTATTAGCACCGAAAGCTGCAATGACTCTTGTATCAAGTTCGAAATCACTGTCACGAACACCTTTGCCTAAGTCGAGTCGAGTTTGGTAAAGATTGTGCGCACATTGACTAAACCATGTGGTGACAAAGTCTTTGGCGAGCTGTGTACCGTTGATGTTTGGTTGATCCTCGATCACATGATGTCCGAGAGATTCTAATAATTTTACCGTTTGTTTGATGGCGTTTATCGCATCTTTAGACACTTTAGTGCCCACAGGTGAAACGGTTGAATACGCAATTTTTAAGGGTTGAGCAGGGCGTTGAATCAGTTCTAAATAGCTTTGCTCGGGATCAGGTAGTCGAAATAGCGAACTAGTTTCAAAACCATGAATCACATCAAGCATCGCTGCACTATCACGCACTGATTTGGTCAGGACATGCTGTGTCGCTGCACCGTGCATCAGTTCACTGCGATTCGGTCCCCATGGCGTTCGTCCGCGACTTGGCTTAAGTCCGAATAATCCACAATACGACGCAGGAATACGAATCGAACCACCACCATCGTTTGCACCTGCGATCGGAGTAATGCCTGCTGCAACTGCTGACGCAGAACCGCCTGATGAACCACCACTATTATGTTTGAGATGCCACGGATTTTTGCATGCACCCCAAGCGACAGGTTCGGTGACTCCTTTGATACCAAGCTCAGGCGTATTGGTTAGCCCAAAGCTGAGTACACCTGCATTTTCCCAGCGGTTGACGATTTCTGAATTTTCTTTTGGTGTGTATTGCTGACGAATATAAGCATTGCTACCACAGCTAGCAGGGACACCTGCATACTCTTGGAATAAGTCTTTGGCAAGAAAGGGTACACCTGAAAATATCCCAGAAGGCATTGAGTTTGCCTTATTTCGGGCTCGATCATACATCGGCGTGATAATCGCATTAATCTTAGGGTTTACTTTTTCGGCACGATTGATGGCGATTTCTAGAATTTCACTGGCTTGTATTTGCTTTGACTGAACCAGTTCAGCAAGACCAAGCGCATCATATTGTATATATTCTTCAAATTTCATGCATTTTTATCCTGTGTTGCATCCAAGCAAGTATTGTTGTTAAGGCGAAGTATTGTATTGATGCTAAATCAAATAGGCATGTTTAGCAATCTATGCTGGGGTGTTAAATATGCGCAATGGATTAAGTGCACACTGCATGTTTTGAACACATAAAAATCTGTAAAATGTCTGCGGAGATGGCGAGATTGCATGTGCTGAAATTGATTATTTCTATTGTTATATATCGTTAATGTGAAACACATTTTTTGAAAATTATGCTAAGTTTGAATCCAGTACATTTGGATTTGAATGAAAAGTGATGAAAAAAATTGTATGCACCACAGTGGCGATGATGTCGCTTGGTTTCTGGACGACTTTGGCTGTTGCACAAACTGCGGACACGGAAGTTGCGCAGGCTCAAAATAATGAACAAATCACCAATGAAGAGGCGCAAGAGCTCGTCGCTGCTGCCAATAGCTCAAAAATCAATATTCAAACCCGTCCTGAAATTATGGGCTTGTGGGGGATGGAAATTCCTCAGAATCAAAGTTGCGTTGAATATTATAATTTCAGCGGTGAAAATAGTATGGTGATAAAAAGTGCTGATGAATGGTCGATTGCACAGTACCAATACGAAGCGCCGAGTAACCGAAGCGAATCTCTACCGATGTTAATCTTTAAGATCAGTTACGATAATAATGAAATGGATTGTTCAGGTGTGAAGCAAGATCAGAGCAATGAGCTGTCAAAGTTTTTTGTAAAATGGGTCAATCAAAATCAAATCCAGTTCTGCGGTACACAACGTGGAGAAAACTGTTTTGCGACTCTCAATAAGCAACTACCATAATTTCTTTAGTTGATTATTTTTGACGATATTTAGGTAGAAAAGTAAGCGATCGGCTTACTTTTTTTCTTGGGGCATAAATGGTTTAAGCAGATGCTTTTCCAAGTAATGAATATCCATTGCTGTTTCACGGAACTGAGGATCACGTAGAATAATATTCTTATGCAACGGAATATTGGTCTTCACACCAGTGATGACCATTTCATCTAAGGCTTGACTAAGCCTTGCCAATGCGGTTTCACGATCTTTGCCATGAGCAATCAATTTGGCGATCATTGAATCATAGAAAGGCGGAATGCTATAGCCTGCATAGAGGTGTGAATCCACCCGAATTCCTGCACCACCCGGCGTAAAGTAATGCTCAACTTTTCCTGCCGATGGTAAAAAAGTTTGTGGGTCTTCGGCATTGATACGACATTCCATCGCATGTCCACGCACTTCAATATCTTCTTGCTGAAGGTTTAAACCGAGCCCAGAAGCGATACGAATTTGTTGCTCAATAATGTCGATACCAGTGATCATTTCCGTCACAGGATGTTCAACTTGAACACGTGTATTCATTTCAATAAAGAAGAATTCTCCATCTTCATAGAGAAACTCAAACGTCCCTGCGCCACGATACTGAATCAGTTCACAGGCATTGACACAGGCTTGTAAAATATCTGCACGAGCTTGCTCAGGTAAGTTTGGAGCGGGTGCTTCTTCTAAGACTTTTTGATGGCGACGTTGTAGTGAACAATCTCGATCATAGAGATGGATGGCATGACCATTACCATCAGCGAGCACTTGCACTTCAACATGGCGTGGCTTCTGTAAGAAACGCTCCATGTATACGGTATCATCACCAAACCACATTTCTGCATCACGCTGTGCAGCTTGTACAGATTCAAGTAGGGTATCGACACGTTCGACAATACGCATACCACGACCACCACCGCCTGCTGCGGCTTTGACGATCAATGGAAAACCAATTTCTTTGGCTTCGGCGAGGGCATTTTGTGGCGTGACAGCATGCGCAGAACCCGGTACAGTTGGCACACCCGCTTTTTTCATGGCGACGATGGCAGAGACTTTATTGCCCATCAGGCGAATGTGTTCGGGGCGTGGTCCGATAAAGGTAAAACCAGAGCTTTCAACAATCTCTGCAAATTCAGCATTTTCAGATAAAAAGCCATAACCCGGATGGATGGCATCTGCACCAGTCACTTCGGCAGCAGTAATAATTGCAGGAATATTCAGATAACTTTCACTACTTGTCCCAGGACCAATACAAACCGCTTCGTCGACGAAACGAAGATGCATCAAATCTTTGTCCGCATCTGAATAGACACCGACCGTTTTAATGCCTAAGGCTTTGCAGGCTCTTGTGATACGAAGCGCAATTTCACCACGATTCGCAATGAGTACTTTTTGCAACATGATTAGACCTCACTGCTTAAGGGCGAAAGCGAAACAGAGGCTGACCGAATTGAATAATATCGCCGTTTTTGACCAAAATCTCTTCGATAACACCGCTTTGTGTAGCTTCAATCGGGTTCATGATTTTCATGGCTTCAATAATCCCAAGCGTTTCACCTGCCGAAATGGTTTGCCCAATTTTGACAAATGGCGCTTCACCTGGATTTGCCGCGGCATAGAACACGCCGACCATTGGTGCAGTTTCGATCGCACCACGTGAAGATTTCACCACAGGCGCTTCAGGTGCAGCTACAACAGGTGCTGTTCCAGCAACAACGGGATTACGACGCGTCAGAGAAATGGCTTGATCTCCCTCTTTGACTTCTAAGGCTTGTAAGTCAGACTCAATCATGAGGTCGATGAGTTTTTTAATCTTGCGAATATCCATACAAATGAATTCCTTGAGTCGTCTATTTCTGTTGTTGTGTAGCTAAATGTTGCGTAGCAAAATCTAACGCATAGTCATAACCACGTGCGCCAAGACCACAAATTACGCCAACTGCTTTGTCAGAGAGGAATGAGTGATGGCGGAAGCTTTCACGTGCATGCACATTGGAGAGATGGACTTCGATAAAGGGGATGGCGACACCAAGGAGGGCATCACGCACACCAACCGAAGTGTGTGTTAAGGCGGCTGGATTGATAATAATAAATTGAGAATTTTTAGCACTGGCTTGGTGAATGCGATCAATGATGGCGCCTTCCCAATTGCTTTGGAAATGCTCAAGCGTTATATTGGCTGATTCTGCTTTTTTTGTAAGTTGGACATTGATGTCGTCGAGAGTCATCGAGCCATAAACTTCAGGCTCACGCTGTCCGAGTAGGTTGAGATTAGGTCCATGAATAAGCAAAATGCGGGTTTGCATGATCGGCATTCCAAAGTTTGCAAGAATTATAAATGTTCAAGATCTCGACAAGTTTAGCCAAATTTGCCGATTTATCGAAGCAAGATACGTCTTATTGTATCTTTTTACAATGTTTAAAACTATCAAAAATTTCAAAAACAAAACGAAATATTGTGGTGAACAGGTAAATTATTTTTGTGCAAAATGATCATCTTTTGCCAGTCGTTCTCAAGTTATAGAATGCTTTTTATGATTTTAAATTTTAATGGTGAGAATGTCTAAAAACTACATCTTACAAGCAGTTTGGCGGTTTTGGTAAGCCTGCAAGTCTTGTGAGATGACGAGCAACAAGACCTGTATTAAAGCGTTGCATGAGTAACTGATTGCTAATCTCGGGATTGACCTTTGTGCTTAAATATTTAATCAAAGGACGAGTTGCAGGTGCATATCCGTACTCATCATAGAAGCGACGAAGTGCATAGAGAATCTCAAAATGTGCAGCGTCCAAAGTTAGCTCTAGTGTGTCAGCCAACTGCTGAGCAACCTCAGGTGTCCAATCTTGGAAGTTTAGTAAATGTCCGTCGTGATCGAGTTCGAGCATAAGTAGTTTCCAAATTTCCTATTGCCAAGTATGTACTTTTTGACTGTGTTGCAACAGCTCCGCCCAATCCGCATAGTCGATGAACTGTAATTGAGCCGTGTTGTGATGTCTTTGTGCATCTGCGTCTGCACTCAAGATAAAAATCGCTTTGACGTGGGAAATGGCATCAAGTGACTGTGCAAGCACAGCATCTTCTAATAACAGTACAGCATCTTGATCAGTTGCGATATTGGCAAGCTCAAAAAGTGCTTGCTCAAGTCGGTGGTAACTCGCTTGTAAAATAAAAAGTTGATTAAATTTTTTTTCTTTCATTTGGTCAATCTCGCTTACCAATGAATGATGTGGTCGAATTGCGCAATGAATTCTTGGTCAAGTGTGACTTCTTGAAGCGCATATTTGCAATCTTTCAATAATGGATGTTGGCGATCTTTGCTTAAAATGTATAAGTGTTCAATGTCATAAAATTCAAAACTTTCTACCATTTTACTGGCAGATTTGATGTAATGTTTAAGCTGTGGATTCGCAGTGGTCTGACTTGCCAAAAGACTTAATCCTGCATCACGAAATAGCACATGGATATTGATGTCAAAACTGGCAAATAACATGAGTGCGGTCAGGCTTTCATTGACATTGATTGTGGATTGATCGTTTTTTGAGAGGATAATCAAGACTGTGCGCATAGAATGATTCATTAATGGTTTATCTTTAAAATGAATATTTAAAATTGCAGTAAATGATCAGCATTTTTGATCGCTTCTGCCAATGTACCTAGCCCAGTTAAAAGATATTTTTCAGCAAGGTTGTGATGCATTAAGTGATGGCGTTTGGCATTTTCTGCATCACTTACCCCACGACTGAGTGCTGCACTGACACAGACATTGAGCGGAATGTCAAGCGTTTGCCATGCTTGGGTGAGGTTGAGTTCATCTTCGGCATGCCACAACTGTGCATTTGCAATCTTCACAGCATCTTGATAAAAAAATACTTCAAAGGATTGGTGCTTACTTTTCATTGCACAAGCCAGTTGAAAAGCATGATAGGCTAATCTTGTCGTTGGCGCTGCGGTGATTAAAATTAAAGTATGCATCGTGGCGGTGCTCAGTCATGGTATACATCTGATGTCTTAACGTGTAATCACGATATAAATCAAATGAATTAAGCTTAATTTTGCACAAAACTAAATCGAGGAAATCACATGATATTAGTCACAGGTGGATTGGGATACTTAGGTAGCCATATCGCATTGTACCTGATGTCCAAGGGACACGAAGTGGTACTGGTGGATAATTTATCACATGCCTCGATGGAGAGTTTGGAGCGACTGGAGTATATCACAAAACTCTATATTCCTTTTATGCGCCTAGATGTACGTAATACACCTGCTTTGCAAAAAGTCTTTGAGCAATATCCGATTGATTATGTGATTCATTGTGCAGGGTTTAAAAGCTTGTCTGAATCTGCGCATAAGCCACTAGAATATTATAATAATAATTTGAGCTGTATGATGAGCGTGCTACGTGCTATGCAACGCAGTGGTGTGCGTCGCTTGGTGAATTTATCTTCGCTGACTGTTTACGGCGCAACAGGTACAGATTGGAAAGAGCAAGATGACTTCCAATATCAACACGGTACACCGTATATTCGTGCACAGCAGAATATCGAACACATTTTACAAGATACGTTCAAGGTTGATGATTATTGGCAAATTCTCAACCTAAGACTTGGCAACATTGTTGGCGCATATAGCGACGGACAGCTCGGCGAATGGACACAACACATTCCAAAATCAGTGATTCAACACTTACTCCAAGTGATTGCAAATCAGCGAGATGTCTTTGAAATTTTTAATCAATCTTTAGATACCGAAGATGGTACGGCAGAGCGTAGTTATTTGCATGTGATGGATATGCTTGATGCGCTGTACAAACTGATGCTGTGGTCAAATGATCAGAAAAATTTCTTGGAAAACTTTAACTTGTGTCATTCTGAATTACATAGCTTGAACACCTTGATTAAAAAGGTGGAAGATGTGACCAGTGGTGTCATTCAGATTCAAGAAGCAGTGGATCAAGTGCATGAGTTTGCACAGTTGAAAGGGAATATGGATAAGCTCAATGCCACGATTTCTTGGCAAGCAGAACATAATCTTGAGAAAATGGTTCAGGATCAATGGACATATTATCAGGCAAGCTTAAATGGTGTTTAATTGATGTGGTTTCGGATGTGACCTCGTATGCTACGGAAATTTAAAGTGCAAAACTTTTAAAATACTGCCATCATATTCTCCGTCGTCAGCCAAACATGTGCACATGTTGCCAGCCATACCATTCACTTCAATTAAAGTTTTTCACGATCGAAATATCGTTCGAGCAACAGAGAGGAAAGTATGTCTACAACACGTATTGAACATGACACCATGGGCGAAGTCGCTGTACCAAGCGATGCAATGTGGGGCGCACAAACACAGCGTAGCCTGCTAAATTTTAAAATTGGTCAAGAGCGTCTGCCACGTGCGATGATTCGTGCCATGGGCTTGGTGAAAAAGTCTGCTGCATTGACCAATGCCTCTTTATCGCAAATTCCTCAAGATATCTGCGATGCCATCGTTGGGGCAGCCGATGAAGTCATTGTCGGGCAATGGGACAGTCAGTTTCCTTTGGTGGTGTGGCAAACAGGTTCAGGCACGCAAAGTAACATGAACTGCAACGAAGTCATTGCCAATGTTGCCAATCAAAAACTCGGTCAGCCGCTCGGCGCACAAAAGCCCGTACACCCCAATGATCATGTCAATCGTGCCCAATCAACTAACGATTCATTTCCGACTGCGATCCATGTGGCGGCTGCGATTCAGATCAATGAATTGCTGATTCCTGCACTGACCAATCTAAAAAATACTCTAGCGGCAAAATCTGCTGAATTTGAAAGTATCGTGAAAATTGGGCGTACCCATTTGCAAGATGCAACGCCACTGACTTTAGGTCAAGAATTTAGTGGTTATGTCAGTCAGCTTGAGCATGGTTTAGCACGTTTGGATTATGCTTTGCATGGCTTGTATGAATTACCACTTGGTGGAACGGCAGTCGGAACGGGTTTAAATGCCCATCCTAAATATGCAGAAAAATCAGCACAAAAACTCGCAGAACTGACTCAACTTCCTTTTGTCACTGCACCGAATAAATTCGAAGCCTTAGCAGGGCGTGATGCGGCAGTCTTTGCCTCGGGTGCATTAAAAACCATCGCAGCCAGTCTCAATAAAATCGCCAATGATGTGCGTTGGCTTGCTAGTGGGCCTCGTTGCGGTTTGGGGGAATTGCGCATTCCTGAAAATGAACCCGGTTCAAGCATCATGCCGGGCAAGGTCAATCCAACCCAAAGTGAAGCGATGACCATGGTTGTGGCACAAGTGATGGGTAATGATACGACAATTAATATTGCAGGGGCTTCAGGAAACTTTGAGCTGAATGTATTTATGCCTGTGATTGCCTATAACTTGTTGCAATCCATTCAACTACTTGGCGATGCAGCGAATAGTTTTAATGATCATTGTGCCGTAGGTATAGAGCCGAATCATGAAAAAATTGATCATTTCTTACATAACTCATTGATGTTAGTCACGGCGTTGAATCCTGTGATTGGTTATGAAAACGCCGCAAAAGTGGCAAAAACGGCGTATAAGGAAAATAAATCACTCAAGCAAGTTGCGGTCGAGCTTGGCTTGGTGACGGCAGCGCAGTTTGATGAAGTGGTGCAACCTGCGCAGATGGTTTATCCAAATCTGTAATGCTATGTTGAATTGAAATGAAAATAAGCATTGGGTTGAGCGCTACTCAATGCTTTTTTATTATCATTAAATTTCCTTGCTTTCTACAAAATCACTTCAAATTAAAAAAATGCGCAACATAAAGATTTTCCGTTAGAATAAGCGCATTTGAGAATGTACCGATTGAGGATGCCTATAATGCACATTGCTGCTCTACATCAACCAAGTCAGATTCAGCTCAATCAAGATGGAAATCTCAAACATTTTCTCACCATCGAAGGGCTGAGTAAAAGCAATCTCACCAAAATCCTCGATACTGCGCAAAGTTTTTTTGATGAAAATAATAATCTGATCACCACGCCGTTATTAGAAGGGCGTACAGTGATGAATCTATTTTTTGAAAATTCAACACGAACACGGATGACTTTTGAAGCCGCAGCAAAGCGTCTTTCTGCAAATGTTCTGAATATTGATATTGCACGCTCAAGTACCAGTAAAGGTGAAACTTTGCGAGATACTTTGTGGAATCTTGAGGCGATGGCAGCAGATATTTTTGTGGTGCGTCATTCGGCATCGGGTGCGGCACATTTTATTGCCGAAACAGTCTGCCCGAATGTAGCGATCATCAATGCAGGTGATGGACGGCATGCCCATCCAACCCAAGCCATGCTTGATATGCTGACCATTCGCCGTGAATCAAACAAGCCATTTGCTGAGTTAAGCGTGGCGATTATCGGGGATATTAAACATTCTCGAGTAGCACGCTCTAATATTGCAGCGCTCCAAACTTTAGGTTGCAAAGATATTCGAGTGATTGGTCCTCGCACATTATTGCCTGTGGCATTTGATGATTATTCGCAAGATGTGCGTCTATTTACCGACATGGATGCAGGCGTGAAAGACTGCGATGTGATCATTGCGCTACGTATCCAAAATGAACGGATTGATTCGCCTGCATTATCCTCTCAACAAGAGTTCTATAAGTTGTATGGCTTAAATGAAGAACGTCTGGCTTTGGCAAAACCAAATGCCATCGTGATGCATCCAGGGCCGATGAACCGTGGCGTGGAAATCGCTTCGAGTATTGCAGATGGTGCGCAGTCGGTGATTTTAAAACAGGTCACCAATGGTATTGCGGTGCGTATGGCGGTACTTGCTTTAAGTATGCAAGGACAATTGCAACATCAAGGCTTTATCGACACTTTAAGTCTGTAAATCTGAAATGAAATTTGAAACTATTCTGCAAAAGTAAAGTGAGGCTATTGTGAGCGAAGTCGAAATAAATCAAAACAAAGTAAGCCAAAACCAAGCAAGCCAAATCATAAAAATTGAAAATGTTCGTGTCTTAAATCCATTGACCGATACTGATCAAATACAAACGGTGTACCTTGATCAAGGGCGGTTAGTTAATGGACAAGCAATTGATCAAAGTCAAATCACGCAGATCGACGGCAAAGGGCATTGGCTAATGCCAACCATGCTAGATCTGTGTGCACGATTACGTGAGCCGGGTCAACAGCAACATGGTACGCTCAAATCAGAAGGATTAGCCGCACGTAAAAATGGCATTTTGCATATTGTGACCCCGCCTGATAGCAAACCGATCGTTCAAGATAATGGTGCATTGCTCGCAGGATTGCGAGAAAAAGCACTGAAAGATGGTGGCATCTATCTCCACATTATTGGCGCACAAACTCAAGGCTTAAATGGTCAGCAACCTGCCAATATGGCAGGACTGCGCAAAGGCGGTTGTATTGCGGTATCCAATGCCAATGCGGCGTTTGCCAATGATGATGTGGTGATTCGTACCATGGAATATGCCGCAGGTTTGGGCTTAAAAGTGGTGTTCTATGCCGAAGAACCTGAAATTGCTAAAGATGGCTGTGTACATGAAGGGTTTGTCGCATCTCGACAAGGTTTGCCGATGATTCCACCGATCGCTGAAACGGTTGCGATTTCTAAATATCTGCACATGATCGAAGCGACAGGTGTCGAAGCGCATTTTGGTCTATTGTCGTGCGGTGAGTCGGTACAACTGATTGCCAATGCTAAAGCAAAAGGCTTACTTGTGACGGCGGATGTGGCAATGCATCAACTGCATTTAACTGATGCAATCATTGACGGTTTTAATTCGCTGGCGCATGTACGTCCACCTCTGCGCTCTGAACAAGATCGTCAAGCGCTCCGTGAAGGTGTGCGTTCGGGTGTGATTGATGCGATTTGTACCCATCATGAGCCACTCAGCAGTTCAGCGAAAATGGCACCATTTGCCGAAACTGAATCGGGATTTAGTGCATTTGATAGTTTTGTGTCTTTAGGTGTGCAGTTGGTTGATGAAGGTTTGTTGACACCACTGCAATGGGTGAAAAGCGTAACCACCAATGCGGCTCAAGTTTTTAATCTCAATCAAACATGGCGAAAGCAATCAGGTTGGGTTTTGGTCAATCCAAATCAATCGTGGATAATGGAAGCATCGTCGATGTATTCACAAGGGAAAAATACACCATTGATCAATGCACAGCTCAAAGGGAGAGTGGTTGATTGTTATATGGCGGATACGCTTTAAACGACAAACTGTTTGAAATCTAGGCAATTATACTGCGCTTACGCAGACGATGCTTTACCTGCATCTGAGAATTGCCTATGATGTGTTGCCTTAAATGCGCTCATAGCTCAACAGGATAGAGTACAGGTCTCCGAAGCCTGTGGCGTGGGTTCGAGTCCCGCTGAGCGCACCATTTTCTTGTCTGATCACATCCGAATTAATCCTAATATTATTAAAAATTAATAACTTATATCTGCCTATTGTCCGATAATGTCCGAAGGCGTTTTAGGATACCGCAAGTTTTTACGGTATTTTTTACGGTACATTCTGTTTCTTGAAAAAATATACCGTAAAAATGCCTAAACTCGTTATTAGTCTTACAGACTCAAAAATTAAATCTGCAATATCAATGCAAAAGAAATCATTTGAAAAAAATATTAAGCTTTCAGATGGTGGTGGCCTTTATCTGTTATTAGATAAAAAAGGCGGGGCATACTGGCGTTTTGATTATATTCGCCCAATTACAAAGAAAAGAGCCACTATAGCTATTGGTGTATATCCAAGCTGTACATTGGCATCAGCACGTGCAAAAAGAAGTGAGTTCAGAGAGCAGCTTGCTCAGAATATTGATCCTACCATTCAGAAAAAGCGTGAAAATGAAACAACCCAATATAAAAAAAATACTTTCAAGGTGATTGCAGATGAATACCGTAAAACTGAAGAGTTAGAGCCGAGTACTCAGCGAAGAAATCAATTTGTTTGGGATAAATTATATGCTGCTCTTGGTGATCAAGTTATTACTGAAATAACGCCTACACAAGTTTTGGAAGTATGTCGTATTTACGAGCGTCAAGGCAAAACAGATTCTGCAAAGCGAATGAGAAGTAAAGCATCTCAAGTCTTTCGTTATGCAATCTCTTTAAGTTTGTGTCAATTTAATGTCGCTGATCAAATTAGTGGTGTTTTGAAAGTAGGCAAAACTAAGCATAGAGCTGCTATCACTGACGAACAGCAGTTAGGGCAGCTACTCAACAATATAAATAAAAATGTAGGGCGTGGTGATATCGTCATTGATTACGCTGTGAAAATCTTACCTCATGTATTTGTGCGTCCTGGAGAATTGCGAGCAGCAAAATGGGCTGATATCGATTTTGAAAATAAAACATGGAGTTATACACCATCCAAAACAAAGAATCAGACCGCTTTACAACATATAGTTCCTTTGTCTGATCAAGTGTTAAAGATGTTTCAAGAGCTATATTACATTACCGGACATGCAGAATATTGTTTTGTATCTATGCGCGATAAAACTAAAACTATCAGTGAATCGACAATTAATAAGCGTTTGAAACAATATGGCTTTGAAAATGGAGAGACGACTGGGCACGGATTCCGAGCAACTGCCAGAACCTTATTGGATGAAGTTTTAAAATTTCCTATTGAGCGTATAGAGCAGCAGCTTGCTCATCAGGTTAGGGATATGCATGGAAGGGCATACAACCGTACAAAGTATTTGGAAGAGCGCAAAGGCATGATGCAAGCATGGTCTGATTATTTAGATCAATTGGTCTGTAAATCTAAAGACTGATCAGTGAGTTTTGGAGTACAAGCGAATTCAGTTTCCGCCATCTCCACCAAATTTCTTTCCGAAGTAATTCGTCGGAATCTAAAAAAGCCTTTAAACTCAATGTTTAAAGGATTTTTTATTGGCTGTATTGTCCGACCTTGTTCTAAGCTGTTTGACCCTATTTTTGCTTTATTAGGGTCAAAATTGGGACAATTTGACCCACTAAATAAGTTTAATTATGTGGGACAAAGATATGTCGCTTACTGATGTGCTGTGTAAAAAAGCATTACCGCAGGAAAAACAGTACCGCCTTTCTGATATTAATGGTCTGTCTTTACGAGTCGATCCGAATGGCAAAAAATATTGGTCTATCAGATACACGGAAAATGGACAAAGGAAGTCCAAAGCATTAGGTATCTATCCTGAGCTAAGTTTAAAGCGTGCAAGGGAGATCGCGCTTGATCTGAGATATAAACTCAGAAATACAACTGAGGTCGAGCAGGAGCAGCCTTATTTTAAGGAAGTCGCAGAGGATTGGTTCAATAATCAAAAAGAAACCTGGTCATCCAAACATATTAGTAATGTTCGAGCTTCCTTGGATGAGCTTTATATTGCTCTTGCTAATAAGCGTATTAATCAGATTCAGGCACCTGAGATTCTGCAGATCATTAAGAAAATTGAGGCAAGAGGCTCGCTTGAAATTGCAAAACGTACCTTATCTCGTTGCGGCATGGTCATGAAATACGCTATTGCCCATGGATACCGCTATGACAACCCGGCAGGTGATTTAGTTTATGCCCTCAAGAATAAACGGGTCAAAAACTTAGCTTCGCTTTCGGCCTCTGAAATGCCTGAATTTTTAAGAAAGGTAAGAGCGTACCCAAGTGATGCTCAGACACATCATGCGATTATTCTGATTATGCTGACAGGCGTTCGGGTTAGTGAGTTGCTGCAAGCACGCTGGGAAGAATTTGATCTGGAAGGACGTAAGTGGGATATCCCTGAAGAACGAATGAAGAACAGACTTCCGCATCGTGTACCGTTGACGGACAGGATGATTGCTGAGCTTCAGGCATTGAGACTTACTCATAATCAGGAACTGCTTTTTCCACATCGTTTAAATAATAAAGAACCGATGCGTAGTGAATCTATTTTGGCTGTGATTAAACGTTCGGGTTATGCAGGTCGAATGACCACACATGGTTTTAGATCGCTATTCAGTACAGTCGTCAACGAGTCCAATTTATTTAATCCTGATGCTATTGAACGCCAACTTGCCCATGTACCTCAGAATAGAATTCGTTCGGCTTATAACCGAGCACAGTACTGGGATGAACGTGTCAAGATGATGGAGTGGTATACGCAGAAGGTGAAGTATTGGCTAGGCTAATACTTCGGCTTGCCGTTTTCATCGCAATACTCTAACTTATATGCATTTTTAATTAAATCCTCTAGAACTTTGGCTTCTGAACAGTTTCTGATTTCTGACAACTGTGTAAGCTCACTCTTAGTTTTTTTAGTTAATGGTAAATGATATTTTTTCTTTGCTTTCTCTTTTTCTAAATAGTTTTTTTGTTGCCAAGAATTTTTTATCCGATTAATTAAAATAATGTAATCGCTTTCATTCTTCATTAACTTATCGTCTAATACAGATAAAACATAATCTTCAGTATGTTGATCATTAGAATAATGACTAAACCTTCTTTCATCAATTGAGTTTTTAAAAAAATATTGTTTAAGCCATTCAGTGAAAGCTTTATCATCTAGGTATTTTTTTAGTTTGTAGTGGTTTGAAATGTGCATGTATCTATTGATAATTAAGTTTATTTCATTGGGGTTATTGTCCTTGGAATATATATCGTTAAATATTTTAAGTAAAAGTAAATAAGGATTTGCGCCTGAGGGTAAATATACTGAATACGAAATATAGCCACTTAAAAAGTGTGGATTAGCATTAAAAATATAATTAATTATAAATATTAAAATTCTGTGATTGTTTTTATGTTTTTCATAAGCACTTATTGTTTTACTTTTAAGTGAGTTGATAAGGTTTGTATTTATTGATGAATTTATATTTTCATTATTTTTTGTGCCCTTTATTAATTCGTTTCTTAGATCATCAATAGAGTTAAATTTGGAAATGTCTTTAGCTGAATTATCGGAATAATAAAACTCAAAAATCATTTCATCACTGAGATTAGCAATAGATTTAGCTATTTTTTCAGGGTCGCTTAGTGTACCGACTTGGGAATCATTGTTAGTGTTCATAGGCTACATACATGTTTGATTTGTTTCCCTAATGGTAACATCTATAGTATGACTTTGATAGGATATAAATAGAACTTTAATCAAATCTGAATAGGGTTTTTATAGGGTTTTTATAGTGTAGTATTGTTTGTTTAGCATGTTCTTTCTCTTTCTTTTATGTATTTTTAATAAGTAGTTAAGTATCAGATAACTTCTTGTTATCAGCTTTTAGTGATTTTGAATATTTCCAGTAAATTGTAGCGTGCCACTCAGTCGTTTGTTTGACTACAATGACTGTCAGAATAGGTGTAATAATTCTATTCCAATCCATTAATCTTAGTTTCATAGACCAGCACCCCAATGCTGGTCTTTCCACTTAGTAATCACCTATTAAATATTTACACAATCCAAGTATCCATTTGAACCTTATACTTGGAGATGAAAATGTCGTACCTAGCTAATCGAAGTTTTACCGAGAACGAAGTTTTACCGAGAACGAAGTTTTAGTAGACATAGAAAGTTTTGTAGAAAAACTGATTAAGCATAAATATTCTAGAAAGCAATTTTATGATGAGTTGGTTCATCTACTTTTTAGATTTAATAACATGATGGATTGGGGTGTTTGTTACTCACCATTTGTAGATTCATTTAAGAATATAATTGTTGACTATGATATATATTTTACTGATAAAGAAAGTTTGAAATATGAGTTAAAAAGAAAATCGATAAAAGAGTGGTTCGAGTATTTTTCATCATTTAGTGATTTTAGAAGGCGTGAGTTAACTAAACAGAGATACAACGAGTGTTACAATTCAAGAAATTTAAACAAGAGGTTGGATTATTTAATACAAAACTATTCTTCTATCTTGGTTGTTCGTGTTGATTTTGGCTATAGACACAAAGTACCCTTAGAACAAGTGGTGTCAGATTTTGAACGATTTAAGAAGAATCTAACATATACTCAATATGGCAGAGAAAAATTATTATTTGTTTGGGCTTTAGAGCAGGGAGAGTCGAAGGGCTTTCATTATCATATTGCTATATTGTTTGATGGGTCGAGTAGGTATGGTGCTTACAAAATTGCTAGTGATTTAGGCGAAATTTGGAAAAAAGTCACTCAAGGTAATGGCATATATTTTAATTGCCATGATAGGGCATATTTAGCTGAGTTTGAGCGTAGAGGTAAGACAGGTATCGGTATGATCTATTGTAACTTTAAGCCACATGCGGATAACATGAAAGCTACGCTAGGTTATCTTACTCAGCCCGATAAAGGTCAGCATCTACGAGTCAAGACCAGTCCTAAAATGCGAACCTTTGGCATGTCTCAATTGTAAATAATCTCAGATATACAACATCTAGATGAGAATCATCTTCTCTTTTTACGTTTATGTTCTTGGAAAAGATCAATCACATCTAGAGGTAAATTATGAATACTACAAATTGTCCTTACTGCCATTCTTATGACATCGTGAAAGTCGTAGAACATGGTCAGCAATCCAACTCCCAAACCGCATTTGCAGCATCGGCATCTTTTGCAACGATTGGTGCATCTGTTACCAAGTACTTACCCATTCCAGTCAGTCCATTGATTGGTGGTGTCGCTGGTGCGGTACTTGGTGGTTTGTTTGGTGAAGCGATGAGTCCTGAGCCTAAATCAATCGGTATGGCATATCTGCATTGCCAAAACTGCAACAAGCAATTTCGTCTTTGAGCTATAGGAGCAATCACATGACACATCTTCTTGAGCAAATGGCGTATGTTGGCGCAACGCCTTGGCACGGCTTAGGCAATGCGTTAAGTCCAAATCAACCCATTGAAATATGGGCTGAACAGGCGGGCATGGATTGGAAAATAGAATCTTCAAATGTCAGCTATATGCCGACAAATGATCGAGGGCAAAGCATCATCATGCCGTATAACGATCAGCGTGTCTTATACCGATCCGATACTCACGCACCTTTGTCAGTGGTGAGTCAACGATACCAAGAAGTGCAACCCAAGCAAATTCTTGAGTTCTATCGGGACTTAACTGAACAATCAGGCTTTGAATTGGAAACCGCTGGTGTCATCAAAGGTGGTAAAAAGCTGTGGGCTTTGGCTCGTACAGGGCAAAGTAAAGCCTTGCGTGGCAATGATGTCAGTAATGGCTATGTGCTGTTGGCGACGGCATGCGATGGTACCTTAGCCACCACGGCACAATTTACTTCAATCCGTGTGGTGTGTAATAACACTTTAGCGATTGCATTAAGTGGTGCA
>NZ_JAYROT010000016.1:0-51198 GCF_041911495.1 Acinetobacter sp.
ATCTCGCAGCGGACGGGGCTCGAACCCGCGACCCCCGGCGTGACAGGCCGGTATTCTAACCAACTGAACTACCGCTGCATCGCAAAGGTACTATTTCAAACGTAATGTGCTAAACATAAATGGCGCAGCGGACGGGGCTCGAACCCGCGACCCCCGGCGTGACAGGCCGGTATTCTAACCAACTGAACTACCGCTGCACTTAGGTTTCGCATTAAAGCGTTTGAATCAATACTATGGTGGGCGCTGACGGGATCGATCCGCCGACATTCTGCTTGTAAGGCAGACGCTCTACCAACTGAGCTAAGCGCCCTAAGTGTTTGACTTAGTGAGGTGCATTATAGAGATTCTAGTGAGGGTGTCAAACGCTTTTCATGATTTTTTTAGAATTTGCGTTTGATTGTTTAAAAATAAAACTTATCGGCGAAAATAACGCTTATACCTTGATTTTAAACTTGATCTTTTGCTGATTCGACCATTCATTCAACTGTTGTGCTTTCATTTTTAGGTTCTGGACGAAGCCAAAGCCAAATCGCAACGATAAGCATCGTGAGGTCAGTAAACACTTTTACTGCAAGCGGTGCGTTGGTGAATAACATCAGGACTGCACTGATCGACATCATGATTGTTGCAATCCATTTGGCTTTTCGAGGTACTGTACCGTGTTCTCGCCACGCTCGAAGAGTCGCGCCATATTTTGGATGATTCAACAATCGCTCATACATACTTGGCCAACCTTTTGAAGATGCCCAAAGTGCAAGAATCAAAAAAACTGTGGTTGGCATACCAGGAAGCGCTGCGCCAATCATACCAAGTGCAATAAAAATAATGACTAAACTTCGCCAAAAAAGGATGCGCATACCTATCTATTCTTACAATTCAGTGTTCACGAAAAGTATTATACGCTCGATCAAGTCTTTTGCTGTTGAAATTTATACCGTTGATTAAAACAAGGTTTCTTAAATTGCACGAATCGTAGTTTGTGATTTGCCATGTGCTTTAGACTCATACATCAGCCGATCTGCATAGCGAGTGGCATCATCTAGCTTTTCAGGTAAATTATTGGTATCGAATAAGGTAATACCCATACTGTAATCAATACCAAAATCATTTTTTAATGGACTATTCTGAAAAACCTTTCTCAAGCGCTTATCATATTCCTGTACACCAGATTGATCCGTTTCTAGCAAAATCACTGCAAACTCATCGCCGCCCATTCGTGCAACGATATCATTGCTTCGTGTCGCATCTGTCAGTATCTGAGCAAATTGAACCAAGACCTCATCGCCTTTGCTGTGTCCAAAATTATCATTAACCGCTTTAAACCCATCCAAGTCTACAATACCAACTGCACATTGGGTTTTTTTCTTAAAGCGCATCGCACGGAGTAGCTGATATTTTAGGTCAAATGCACGCGTATTGTTTAATGATGTGAGCGAATCTTTCATTGCCATATTGGTCATTTCTTTGAGGTGTGAACGCACCCTAAACAGTAGAAATGCAACAATACTAAAGAAACCAATACGAACGCAGGCATTCCATAGTGGAATCCAATCACTCGAATAGTTATGTCCTGCAATAAAATCTGCAAAAATCCATGTCACTGCTGAAGCAATAATCATCACAATCGTGAGAAAACGACTTGCATACCACGCTGCCAAAGATACTGGAATCAGATAAAAGACCGAAAATGAGTATTCGTAGCCCGTACTATAATCAATAAAGCCCAATATCAATACGGTCAGAAACAACACAATACAGCGTATGACCTGATTCCTCATAAATATCCGCTCAATACTTGCGATCATCTCGACAACCATCACTTTAATGTACAAAGACACTACTAGACTGGATATAAGCTTCTAGATTGACACAACTGTTCAATCAGTTCCTATATAAAGCATCATACCTTGCAATACTGTCTTCTCATATAACATATCGACTAAAATTTGATATGCTTATTGTCAATTCTCGAAGCCTTACCCTAGCCAGAAAAACAACAATGCACCCACCTCATTTTCAATCATCTGACCATTTCGAAACGCACTATCTTGAACCGCACTATTTCGAACCGTGGTATGGCTACAGCGATCCATTAGTACGTCAACTGTCTTTTGCGATTGCCAGTTTTAACCTTTTAAAAAATTTTCCAACCGAATTAACGCAACGCACAGATATTCAATTCCATAATGATGCTTTTTGGCGAAAAATGTATAACTGCTACCAACCTCGTTTAAAAACGCTCGATGAAAACCCTACCCCGCTTTACACTTTTCTTCAGCAGATTAAAAGCACTCGACTTGGTTTACGCTTTGAGGCATTGATTTGGTTTTGGCTTGCCGATCCACACAATCAATATTTTGAATTATTAGGACATAGCATTCAGCACCATCATGGTGGCAAAACATTGGGAGAAATGGATTTTGTCGTACGTAATCGAGCAGATCAAGCGATTGAACACTGGGAAGTATCTTTAAAATTTTATCTTGCCGAAGCCAATCTGAATATCTATACGTGGATCGGCTTAAATCCTGAAGATACATTTGCACAGAAATTGACGCATTTTGCAGAAAAGCAATTTCAGTTCGATCATGCACTCGGCTTTCGCATAGAGCGACGCATAGCCGTGATGAAAGGACAATTATTCTTACCAACATCCATTGATAATCCGATACAAGACTTACCCGAATGGCTCAATAGGTGTAGACGTTTAGGCATTTGGCAAAGTACAGCCCCAAAGCATCATGGTGAGAATGCTCCAAACTGGAGAAGGCTTGAGCGTGAAGAATGGCTCAGCCCTGCACTCAGAAATAATCAAAAAACACCCCAATATCCAATCAGATTTTGGACGAATGGCATGTATTACTTAGCGTCAACCAATCAATATTTCATGATGCGTTTTAATAAACTTTCGATGCTGAACAATTGTTCTCGTTAACGTTCGCAATGCAGCCTGCTCAAAACTTACACTTAACTCACAATTACTTACGCATTATTAACTGTATTTAAAATCATTTATTTATAAATTAATTATTAGTCGAATGACTAGTTTTTAAAGCATAACAATTTTACTCGGAGAGGAACTATGAAGACTTTGTTAACTACTTTGGCAATCGCTTCAGTTATTGTATTTACTGGATGTAATACCGTCAAAGGTATGGGTAAAGATGTCTCTTCAGCAGGTAATGCTGTATCAAATACCGCTGAAAAAACCCAAGATAAAATCCGCAAGTAGTTAATATTTGCGTCAAAACCTTATCCATTGATAAGGTTTTTTTATTGCTAAGTTTCGCATTCCAGAGATTAATCGCCTATTATAGTGCGGACTGTTTTTTTGACTTTGAAATGCGCATGACCTCTTCTGCTACTCTCGATTTAAGCCTCCAACTTTTACGTCAGCCATCGGTTACCCCCGTGGACCACAACTGTCAAAACATTATGGCTGAACGCTTAGAAAAAATTGGTTTCAACATTGAATCTATGCGCTTTGATGATGTTGATAATCTATGGGCACGTAAAGGGACAGAAGCACCACTATTTTGCTTTGCTGGTCATACTGATGTCGTCCCGACAGGTGATCAAAGCGCATGGGACTCTGCACCATTTGCTCCTGAAATCCGTGACGGCAAACTCTATGGTCGTGGCAGTGCTGACATGAAAACAGCGATTGCAGCAATGGTTGTTGCCACAGAACGCTTTGTAAAGAAATATCCAAATCACAAAGGCTCAATTGCTTTTCTCATCACCTCAGATGAAGAAGGGCCGTCAATTAATGGCACAGTTAAAGTCATCGAAACTTTAGAAGCACGTGAGGAGAAAATTGATTGGTGCTTAGTGGGTGAACCTTCTAGCACAGCAAAGCTTGGCGATATCATCAAAAATGGTCGTCGTGGCTCACTTAATGGTGTGCTAAAAGTACAAGGCAAACAAGGTCACGTTGCTTATCCGCATCTTGCTCAAAACCCAATTCATCTTGCCACACAAGCCATTGATCAATTGTGCAAAACGATTTGGGATCAAGGTAATGAATATTTCCCTGCGACCAGTTTTCAGATTTCGAATATTCAAGCAGGTACAGGTGCGACCAATGTCATTCCTGATATTTTGACAGTGACTTTTAATTTCCGCTTTTCCACAGAAGTCACGGCTGAAGAGTTAAAACAGCGTGTGCAGGCAATTTTAGACCATGAAAATCTAAACTACACAATTGATTGGACGCTGTCGGGTTTACCGTTCTTGACGCCTGTTGGCGAGCTCGTCAATGCCGCAAAAAACAGTATCAAGAAAGTGACAGGTGATGACACAACACTTTCGACCAGTGGTGGCACATCTGATGGTCGTTTCATTGCACCAACTGGTGCTCAGGTGATCGAGCTTGGTGTACTCAATGCAACAATTCACCAAATTAATGAGCATGTGAACGTTGATGATCTTGAGCCACTTGCTGAGATTTATGAGCAAATGCTGATTGAGTTGCTTGCTTAATTCTTCTAGAAGTTTTATGCGATAAACTAAAAACGAGAGCCATAGCTCTCGTTTTTTATAGATCAAAATCTGTTTTTACTTAAAAACTTGCTGTTGAATCGCACGTAAGTTTGGGACTTGATAATCTACACCATTGACTCGCACATATTGATAGGTACGAGCTGGTGTCTTTTTCTCAACATCGACAACTTCTGAAATACGCAAACGCAAGCTTTTTGGCATACTATCGCATAGCAATGCGAAATGTGTAGCTTCCTGCTCACCTTCAACAACCAAAGCCGTCACTTCCGAAAGGTCAGGCTGATGCACGACATAAGTCGGCAGTTGCTTGTCATGCCATTCCACTTGCTTTTCATTGGCTTTGACACTCATCGCTGACAAAATCATATTTTGTGGAATCAGAATCGGCACATCACCATGTACAGGGATTTCATAAACATCTAAAAACCCTGTTGACGTCGTGATTAGACTTTGTATCTGCTCTTGTGACAGATCAATTGTGCTATTTTGTGTGTTATTAGCCATGATTTATTTCCGTCATATATTTACGATTTCGCATTGGCTTTAGTTTTTGCCAACACTTTTTGAATATTCGACACAAGGTCAGCTTCTTGGAATGGTTTACCCATATATTCATTCACACCGAGGCTAAAGGCATGTTCACGATGCTTTTCACCTGTCCGTGAAGTAATCATGATAATCGGTAGTGCTTTGAAGTTTGAGTCATGACGAACATACGTTGCCACCTCAAAACCATCCATACGAGGCATCTCGATATCAAGTAACATCAAGTCAGGTATGCCTTGCGCAAGCTTTTCAATCGCATCCACACCATCATTAGCAGTAATCACTTCATAGCCATGACGCTCAAGCAAACGTGTAGTGACTTTACGTACTGTGACTGAGTCATCTACCACCATGACCGTTTTACGTGCCGTACGCTGTGTACTTGAGGATGTCGCTTTTTCTACCTGGTGTGCGCGTGCCGTCGTCAATACTCGACGTGCAATGGTCTGACCATCAAGAATCAAACTCACTTTACCATTTGCCAAAATCGTGGCACCACCGACATAACCTACCGATGATAGCTGTTGACCGATTGATTTAATCACAACCTGAGCACGAGAACCGATTAGCTGATCGACCTGTAATGCGACCGAACGACCTGAGCTATTAAAAATAATCACAGGAACGGATGAACCCATATTGCTAAACATCGGTTTTGCTTGCCCAGTCACAAACTCACCCACATAGCGCAGGCGGATCTGCTGACGATCAAGTTCAAAGGTTTCCTTCTTGCTATCGTAATACTCAGACAATGCCACAGGCGATATACGAACAATACGTTCGATCTGTGCAAGTGGTAATGCAAACTGTTGATCGCCCACACGTACCATCAAGGCATCACTCACCGCCACAGAGGTTGGTACACGAATCGTAAACTCCGTGCCCTGACCAAGTGTCGATTTCACACTGACGTGACCACCTAGAGATTTAATCTCATTTTGTACAACATCGAGTCCAACTCCACGCCCAGAAATCTGCGTGACTTTTTGCGCTGTACTCAAGCCTGGATGGAAGATGTATTGCATCACATCTTCATCACTGACCTGCATTTCCGCAGTAATCAGACCATTATTCGTTGCTTTTGCTTTTACGGCATCGACATCAATCCCTTTACCATCGTCAGAGAAGATCACAAGAATGTCGTTCCCCTCACGAGCAATATTCAGATTGATACGACCTGTTGCAGATTTACCCGCTTGCGCACGTTGCTCTTGATCTTCAATACCGTGGTCAATCGCATTACGTAACATATGCTCAAGTGGTGAAACTAAACGCTCTAGAATATTACGATCGAGCTCACCCTCAGTATTCTCAATATTAAAATCTACTGGGCGATTTAACTGTGTCGATACCTGACGAACCAAACGCTGAAGACGTGGCACTAGACGAGTGAACGGTACTAGGCGAGTACCCATCAAGTTCTGTTGTAATTCGTTTTGCAAGCGAGATTGTTGAAGTAGCAAACTTTCTGTATCGCGAATCTTATCTGCCAACGTGGTTTTAAAATCAATTAAATCCGATGCAGATTCAGCAAGCGATTTTGACAATTGGTTCAGTGATGAATATTGATCCATCTCCAATGGGTCAAAGTCCGCATAGCGCTGCCCTTCTACTTCATGCTTTGCAATAATCTGTGATTCAAGCTCGCCATCCATACGACGAAGCTGATCGGCAAGACGTAATATCGCCAATTCCATCTCTGAAAGCGTATTGGTCATCTGCCCTAAATCAAGCTCGATACGTGAACGGTTAATTGCACTCTCACCTGACAGGTCAATCATCTTCTCAACAAGATCAGCAGACACCCTTATTTGCTCTTGAGCTGATTGCTCTTGCGTAGTTAAACTCTCGGCATACATTTCAGGTGGTATAGAACCATCACCCTGAACAATTTTACTTTCTTGATATTCCGCAAAATCAATAACTTCCGTTGTACTAGCTTCATCGTCAGACACAGCGCTATCATAGTAGACAACTTTCTGTAGACGAGCATGGAGCTTATCTAATCCAGCAACCTCATTATCATATATCGCCGTGCGTAACCATTGATGCGACTGAATAATTAAATCGTCATAACGATCTGAGGTAAATTGATGGAATGCGAATTGCTCAAATATAACTTCTAACTGGTATGCAATCTTGCCAACTTCTTGCTGATTTACAATACGAGAGTTACCTTTTAAGGTATGGTAAGTACGCTGTAAGCTTAATAACAAGCTTCGGTTACCACGATCACCTTTCCAATGTTCTAACACTTTTTCAGCTTGCTCTAGTAGCTCTTCAGCTTCTTCTAAATATGTTTCAACGATTACAACTTGTGACTCGTCACCAGAAGCAATCGCTTGCGTGAGAAAAGCCGGCTGAACACTACTATCTCTTACTTTTGCTTTAACTAGCTCAGGTTCAGGCGATGTGTGCTTCGCTGTAGTTTTTTGCTCCTCAGAAACAACTTCCGATTCTTCCTGAACTAAGTCTTGAGTATCCTCTGCTGTTGGCTCAAAGGAGATTTCATCAGCTATAGCGGATTCTTCAACTTCGACATCAGAACTTTCAATCTCTACCGTTGAGTCTTCAACAATTACAGATACATTTTGTGTCGAAACAGTACTGCCCTGACCTGTAAGTGATTGCAGTTCCGCAATTAGACTTGGGTTGTGCTCATCGACACCTTGATCACGTAATTTCTGCAATCTTGTTGCAATATCATCCTGCGCATAACGAATTAACTGTAATGCTTGAGTATTCGGAGCAAATGTACCCTTTACAACTCGTTCATAAATTGACTCTAGTTCATGTGCGATTTCACCAAGATGAGTCGCTTGAACCATATTTGCACCACCTTTCAAGGTATGCAAATAACGGAATAAATTATTTAATACTTTCGTATTCTTTAAATCCTTTTCCCAAACCGTAAAGTCTTCATCCATTCCGGCCACAAGCTCATCAGACTCATCCAAGAAAATACTTAATAGATCTGGATCAAAGTCTTGATTTGGACTCTCAACGGTCAAACCACTATTTGCGCTAAACGAATACGTTGCCTCTGTGGAGATTGATGGTTGTTCAATGGCTTCCTCAATATCACGATCAGTACTCTGACTAGCTACACTACTTGTTAGCTCAGCTACATTTTCAACAGCTTCCCCTGAAAGCACTTGCTGCAACTCTGCAATCAGTTGTGGATTTGCCTCATCTATGCCTTCATCACGCAACTTTTGGATTCTGACTGCGATCTCATCTTGAGCATATCGAATGCGCTGCATTGTCTGCGCAGTTGGCGTAAGTTGTCCTGAAACTACACGCTGATAAATACTTTCCAATTCATGTGCAATATCACCCAAATGCGTCGCTTGAACCATATTCGCACCACCTTTCAAAGTGTGCAAATAACGAAATAAATTATTGAGAACTTTGGTATTCTCTGGACTCTTCTCCCAGACATTAAAGTCTTGATCCATGCCAGCCACCAACTCATCAGACTCTTCCAAGAAGATATTTAATAAATCAGGGTCAAAGTCGCAATTTACATTTGAAGTGTGTGTCGTTAAAGGCTCATCAACAGGAGAACTTGCCTGAGATTCTAGATTAGCTAGAGATTCTGCCGCTTGTAATTCAACCGTATTGATCGCTTCGATTGCTTCTTCAAACTCTTCTTCGATCAAATTGGTCAAAGCCATATTTTGACCAGAAGCCAAACCATCGAATGCATCGATTAAATATTGATGTAGCGATTGGATTTGCTCAATTACATTGCTATTTGCAGTTGCCTGCGTGTTATCTAATAACGCTTTGTAAATCCGTTGAAGATATTGAGCAATTTTGCACAATTCATCCGTTTGTTTTACATGACAGTTATCTATTAGGATTGCAGACTGCTGATTAAGTAGACTTAGATATGCTGTCCTAGATTGTTTCACTTGATCTACAAATGAAAACTCTGCATCCAACATATCATTGATATCTAACTCCAGTAACTGCGCAACTAGACCCTGACTTCGTGCCTCTGATGTGACATGTCCATTATTTGCTTTATAAGTTTGCCATGTTAAATCAAACTGAGCGGTAAGCTTGGATAAAAAGTCCTTGTCTTGCTTCGACACTAAAGCAGCAAAATATGCACGAATATATTCATAATAATCCGCCAAAAGTTGCTCTTCTGCTATATGCTCTAAGTAATCTTCAGAGTTTAATATTTTATACTCGTTTTCGACATTACTGCTTGCCGTAAATATTTCGTCAAAGCCCACCATTCCTGAGCTGCCACGTATCGTATGCACCGCACGAATGAGCTGATTAAACTCATCAACTGTAGGCTCTTGATCTAAATGTAAGAAACTTGAAATCGTTTCAAGATGCTCAGTACTTTCTTCAATGAAAATTTCTAAAGTCTGATTTTCTATACTTTGCTCTGTCGATTTATCTAGACTAACTTTGGTATCAATTGCATCTGCTTGGGTATCAGCTTCAGAAACTTGAGACGCAACTTCATCCGTAAATAATTGAGCTTCTTCTGGAATTGTCTTACTTTGGTGATAATCAATGGTATAGCGCAGTTCTGGTTCAACTTCTTGACCATCTCTAAGTCGCTGTGCAGTTGCAATCCAAGTTCTAAGCTCAGTTTGATGTGCCGCTAATTTTTTAAAATCTTCAACCAAAGTATGATATAGCGTTGAAACAGAATAAACCAACTCTTGAATATCTCTTGTCAATACCACTGTACCTGACATTACACGATTCAGCATTTCTTCAATCGACCAAGCCAACTCCCCCGACTGTACAGCACCAGCCATACGACCAGAACCTTTTAAGGTGTGGAATGAGCGACGGATATCGGTTAAAACTTCTTGATCTGATGGATTCTCCAACCAGCTCGGAATTGCCTGCTGTTGGAACTCTAAAATCTCTTCAACTTCTTCAATAAAAATATCACGAATATCAGGATCTTGATCTTTTAAATGATCCTCTGGAAGCTCAATATGACTAATTAATTGTTTTAAAACTTCGTTCATAAGCTTTGCTTCTTTACATTCCAAAGATGCTTGAATTCAACTTTAAATATTTGAGCTTCCAATATTGCTCAACATTTGTCCATATATAAGCTGTATTCTTCAAGCATTTAAGTGTTAGAAAAATATCATCACCAATAGATGCAATCCGAAGATTGCATCCTGTTTTCTTTTATACGTTTTCAGGCAACTTAAAGTCAGTTACAGATTCACGCAAGGCTTCAGCCATATGCGACAACTCGGTCACCGAACGCGCCGCATCCATCGTTGTCGTCGATGTCTGATGGGTAATATCCTGTACGACATTCATCGTTTGCGAGATATTACCTGCAGTAGTTGACTGTTCACGTGCTGCTTCCGAGATACTTTGAATCAATGTTGCCAAGTCACCCGATACGGTTTGAATCTCATCCAGTGCAACACCCGCATCTTTCGCAAGCGTCGTACCACGCACAACCTCTGTCGTCGTCAATTCCATTGATGAAACTGCTTCGTTGGTATCTGCCTGAATGGTTTTTACCAGTGATTCAATCTGCTTGGTCGCTGCCGCAGATCGTTCCGCAAGACGTTGTACCTCATCCGCAACCACGGCGAAGCCTCGACCCGCTTCACCCGCCATCGATGCTTGAATCGCAGCGTTCAATGCAAGAATGTTGGTCTGGTCGGCAATATCATTAATCAGCGATACGATGTTACCAATCTCTTGAGAAGACTCACCCAAACGTTTAATACGTTTAGAGGTTTCTTGAATCTGCTGACGAATGGTATCCATCCCCTGGATTGTACGGTTTACGACCGTTGCACCTTTGGTTGCAATATTTACCGAACGCTTCGCAACTTCTGCTGATTCGGCAGCATTCGCAGATACTTGGTCAATTGAAGCCGCCATTAGACTGATTGCGGTTGATGCACCTGCAATCTCTTGTGCATTATGTTCTGATGCTTCAGACAACTGCATGGTCACTTGCTGTGTTTCTTGGGTATATTTCGCAACTTCCTCAGAAGTACTGTTAATACGAGAAACGAGATCACGTAACTGGTCGATCGCAAAGTTAATCGAGTCGGCAATCGCACCTGTGAAGTCTTCCGATACCGTTGCATATGAACGCAAGTCACCATCTGCCAAATCAGCGATTTCATCAAGAAGTCGTAGAATTGCGTGCTGGTTACGATCGTATTCTTCTTGAAGATTTTCTACACGCGCATGATCGGCACGGTTACGAAGTTGAAGTAGCTTATAAACTGAATACGCCAATGCTAAAACTGACAACAACAGAAATAGTGGTAAAAAGTTATGCCAAATTGGTTTAACACCATCAGACAATTCTTCCAACTGTGTCGATACATTATCTGTTTGCGTAAAAATCGTACTTGTTGCTTGACGTACTGCCAGTAATTTCGCTGAATCACTCAACACTTTAGCTGCCGTCGCTTTCAACACTTCATCATATTCAGTCTTGATACCTTCCAAGATGTCACGCATATCTGGTTCAGCAATACGCACCACGCCATACTCAGCACTGCCATTCAACTGTCCATTGATATATTCACCAAAAGTCAAAGTATCGGCATTGAAGTTATCGGCATACTCAACTGAGTTTGTATCACCAGTTAATACCGCATTGATCGAACGAAGAATACGTTCAGAGAGATATACTTGGTTTTTCGCCAAAGCAACCTGTGATGCTGAATAACCTCCACGTGTCATTTCATCAACAAGCAAGTTGTATTCCGACTGAATCCCTGGTATCGCTTCTGTAATTTGTAATCCCAATCCCTGCAACTGGCTAATCGTTTGTTGTTGACCGACAATGAGTTCAATATTGTTATCAACTTGCGACCACTCGTTGACTAGTTTTTCCACGGTGCCATTATCAGCATGCTTATCAACAACAACATCTAGCTCTTCTTCGAATCGAGTACGACTTTGTTGTAGTTCACTCATGATCTTTTCATCACCACGTACTGAAGCTTCAGCAGATTGACGTGAAATTTGTTGAGATAAGAGTTGTAACTCACCAATACTCCGCGTTAATTGCGTTTCAATACGGTTTGTCCACATCACCCAAATAAAAAATACAATTGTAAATAATAAAGCAATCAAAAGAACTGTCAGATAACGAACAGACTGTTGTCGATCTTCACCAAAGAACCCTGCCACACGATCAAGCTCACTCTTAAATCGCAAAGAAGCTGCATTACTTCCTTTTGAAGGTTTATTTTTCTTTCCTCGCCATAAGCCCATTCAAGCTCTCCCCTATTTTACCCGATAGTCCATCAATTGCTTTTGCTTATAAAGATGGATTCATAAAACGCTGACTATTTAAAAGATCTCTCAACATAAACACATGCCACGGTTTATTTCTATCCATAAAATAACCTTGACAAAATTGTTCAAGCTGACCATTGAGCTCTTTTGACTTTTTAAAATAACTTTGCTTATTAAAATGCTGAATACCAAACACCTGATCCACCATCACACCACAATAGTGTTCAGGGTGAGTAAGGCACATCACTTTACCAGCACGCCCAATATCTGATTGTTTTCCCGAAACAAATGCAGGCAGATCAGTAATGGACAACAAGCGCCCTCGAATATTGGCAATACCACAAGACCATGCTTGCGTATGTGGCACATGCGTCCATTCTGGTGTATAAATCACTTCAGCAACATCACCTAAAGGTGCGACAAAATACTTTCCTAGCATTTCAAACGCCACACCCGACCAGCGTTGATCAGGATCGATTTGACTAACTTGTCTTTTCTTTCCCCGATCCGCCAGCCTTAGCAGTTCGATAAATCCTTTGGTTGCCATAGTTTTTCACTTTATGTATTTAAGTGTTGATGAATCACATCGATCAATTGCTGTTCTTCGACAGGTTTAACCAAATAGTCTTTTGCGCCTTGACGCTTTCCCCATAGACGATCTGTCGCTTGATCTTTGGTACTCACGATTACCACAGGAATATGCTGTGTTTCAGGAGCACGTGTAATCTGACGTGTCGCCTGAAAACCATTGACACCTGGCATGACCACATCCATCAAGATTAAATCAGGCAACTCTGCTTTTGCGACCGTAACACCGTCAGCGCCATTACTCGCCTCAATCGTTTCAAATCCATTCTTTTCTAAAATTTCTTTAAAACGGAACGTTTCGGTTGGTGAATCATCAATAATTAAGATGCGTGCCATTACTCAAATCCTATTCGACAAAAATCGCGAATCTATTAAACTGCGACGTGATTATTAATTGCTTCGAACAATTCTTCTTTACTAAACGGTTTGGTCAAATATTGCTCCGAACCAACAATTTTTCCTTTCGCTTGATCAAACAAACCATCTTTACTTGACAGCATAATCACTGGCACGTTCTGATAATTTTGATTATTTTTAATCAAAGCACATGTCTGATAGCCATCAAGACGAGGCATCATGATATCGACAAAAATAATATCTGGATTGGTGTCTACGATTTTAGAAAGTGCATCAAATCCATCAACAGCACTCACTACCTGACATCCTTCGCGTTGCAATAATGTTTCCGCTGTACGACGAATCGTCTTAGAATCATCAATGATCATCACTTTTAAATTTTGAAGTTTTTCTTCCATTTGACTCAATACCCCAAGTGAATCTAATTTATATTTTGCTGAACAAAATACTGTGTTATTACCATCTTTGTATCATAGTTAATACAAATTTCCAATGTTTCACTCTTCTCACCGCCCTATTATTTTCAAGTGGTCGGTCAGAGCGGATTGAATACTTTGAACTGCTCCTCATTTTTAAGATTAAACGCTACAAGCTCCCCTCCCCACACGCAACCACCATCAACAGCGACAATATTTTGACGAATTGGTTTAGCCTGTAATGCCGCCCAATGACCAAAGATAATTTGATGCGTTTGTTCTACTTGACCATTGAAGTTAAACCACGGTTGATAACCTTCAGGCATCTCATCATCAAGTCCCGCTTTAAATTCAAACTCAAGCGCAGATTGCGCATCACTCAAGCGCATGCGTGTCAAATAATTGGTAATCACACGAAGTCGAATATTTCCCGACAATGTATCAGCCCAAACATTGGGCTGACTGCCGTACATCTCTTTAAGAAAGTCATCGAGCTGTGCAATATCTGCCTGTAATACTTGCTCAACTTCGCTTGCATAACTTGTAACTTGCTGAATCGACCAAATATATGGAATGCCTGCATGAACAATCGCAGAAAGTTTTGGTTCAACCCGTTGTGGAGCATGATCAATCGTTTCAATAAATAATGGCTGATGACGTAACCAATCAATCAAGTCACTGCCATCCATCGCATCAAATATATCTTGAGTACGATCTTTTTCTTTGATTTTTTTAATGCCTCGTGCCGTGGCAATCAAGGTCAAATCATGATTACCCAAAATCGTTGCAGCAGCTTTTTGATCAAATAGTTTTTTCACAAAGCGTAAGCAAGAGAGTGAGTCCTCACCGCGTGCCACCAAATCACCAGTAAAAATAATAAAGTCTTGGCTTGGGTCAAATTGGATTTCTTTAAGTAATGCTTTGAGTGCAGCAAAACAGCCTTGCAAATCACCAATCGCATACACATGGCGATAATGTGTTATATCAATTTTCATTTTACAACTAACCAATTTTTAACAATTCAGGGCAACAACTACTTTCTAAAATGCCCTATCTAGTGACATATTTTAGAATAAAGCTATACACGCATCCGACAGTGCAACAAACTGCGCCAAGCTCAATGTTTCAGGTCGTGCCATCGGATCTACACCTGCTTTGGCAAAACCGTCATCATCCAGCTTTCCTTTTAAGCTATTACGTAAGGTTTTTCGACGCTGAGTAAAGACATGCCCCACCAAAGCCGAAAGATTGGCTTCATTTTGCGCTTTAATCGGCTTATCTGCATATGGCTCAAGGCGAAACACAGCACTGGTCACTTTCGGCGGTGGATTGAATGCACCCGCAGGCACTTCGAACAAATACGTCGCCTTACAATAATACTGCAGCATGACAGAAAGACGACCATAAGTCTTACTATTCGGTGCGGCAGTAATCCGCTCGACCACTTCTTTTTGCAACATAAAATGCATGTCTTGAATAATTTCGCCTTGTTCAACGAGATGAAATAACAATGGCGTAGAGATGTTATAAGGCAAGTTACCCACTACTCGAAGTGGTTTTTCTGATGCCAATTGTGCAAAATCAAACTTGAGTGCATCGGCTTCAATGATATTTAAGCGATCTGGAAAAGGCACACGACTGGGCAAGCCAGCTGCCAAATCTCGATCCAGCTCCACCACAGTCAAGCGATCCACTTCACCAATGAGTGGCGAGGTCAGTGCGGCAAGTCCAGGACCGATTTCCACCACATTATCATCATGGCGCGGATTGACCGCACGCACGATTTTCTCAATGACGCGTTGATCATGTAAAAAATTCTGTCCAAAGCGTTTGCGTGCTTGATGCCCTTCTTGCTTGGGATTGAGGGCATTGATTTGATACATGTCTTGTCCAACTTCGTATTAACTAATTTAAATTGTTCGTATGCTTCTTCATGATAAGCCTTAGGTGACTCACAGCTTCAACCACAATCCGAAGAGCAACTTTGATCACCACTTGCCATTTGCAATGCCAAATCGGTCGCCACCATCAAACTCGAACTACTGGCACGACCCGTGCCTGCCAAATCGAGTGCTGTACCATGATCAACCGAGGTACGAATAAACGGCAAGCCTAACGTGATATTGACCGCTTCACCAAAACCTTGTGATTTTAGCACGGGAAGCCCTTGATCGTGATACATCGCCAGTACCGCATCGGCATTTTTTAAATGTTCAGGATTAAAAAGCGTGTCGGCAGGCATGGCTAAGCTGATATTTACGCCGTTCTGCTGATAACGTTTCAGCACAGGATTAATGATGCGAATTTCCTCATCGCCGAGATAACCATCCTCACCTGCGTGTGGATTCAGTCCACAAACTAATATTCTAGGCTCAGCAATATGAAACTTGTTCTGTAAATCGGCTACCAGAATATCAATCACTTGCTGTAGACGTTCTGTGGTGACAGCATCCGCCACTTGACGAAGTGGTAAATGTGTCGTGACCAATGCTACTCGAAGCGACTTGGTTGCCAGCATCATCACCACACGATCAACACCCGCTTTCTCTTGGAAAAATTCGGTATGACCACTAAATGCAATGCCAGATTCATTAATCACCGACTTTTGCACTGGTGCAGTCACCACACCTGAACTTTTGCCCTGCAATGCCATTTGCGCAGCAAAATCAAGCTGACGAATCACATAATCGGCATTTTTCGGATTGAGTTGCCCTGCGATCACAGGTACATTCACAGGAATATGATGCACAAATAATTGTCCATGCTCTGCCACGTAATCCTGTCCTTGATACTCAATCAGCTCGACATCAATACCGAGTTGCTCGACACGCTTTTGCAATAGCGCTTTATCCGCAAGCACCACGATCGGTCGGACACCTTTGCGCTTTGCTAAGTCCAAACAAATATCTGGACCAATCCCCGCAGGTTCACCACTGGTGACATAAAGCGGAAGAGATACATTGACAATTAAGCTATTCATTATAGATAGATTCACGATAGAATTTTCACCATTGTCGCAAGATTTTCAGCAAAGCAAAAGAATTTCTCCCATGTTTGAACAATTCAAAGAAATTTCTAATCAACACATTGATGATTTTGGCGAAATCCACCTCACTGTGAAACGCCTTGATTTAGTGCACCCGACCATTTCAGGCAATAAATTCTTTAAGCTCAAATACAACCTACTTGAAGCACGCAAACTTGGCTATACGCAATTATTGAGTTTTGGCGGTGGGTATTCCAATCATATATATGCACTTGCACAAGCAGCGCACGCTTTTGGGTTTGACAGCATTGGCATCATTCGAGGTGAAGAATTACAAGATCAAGCTTTAAATCCAATGTTAGCAACTGCAACAACGCTCGGTATGCAATTGCAATTTATCAGTCGTCGAGATTATCGACGGAAACATACATCTGAATTTTTAGCCGAATTACAACAGTGTTATCCGAATGCCTATATTATTCCCGAAGGTGGAACGAATGATTTAGCGATCAAAGGCACGGCGGAGATTTTAACGGACTTTGATCGAGAAAATTTTGATGTGATCTGCTGTGCAGTGGGAACAGGTGGCACCATTGCAGGGCTAATTAACACATCGACACCACAGCAAAAGGTGATTGGATTTTCTGCATTAAAAGGTGATTTTTTAAATGATGAAGTGCGCAAATGGACAACTCAAAATAATTGGCAAATTTATCCTGACGATACATTCGGTGGTTATGCCAAATATGATGAGCGGTTGTTGAACTTTATTGAAGATGTCAGTGAAAAATATCAACTCCCATTAGAACCAATCTATACAGGAAAAGCTTTTTATCAATTGTGGCAGTTGATACAGCAAAATCATTTCACTGCATCAACACGAATTTTATTTATTCACACAGGTGGCTTACACAACAACATCCCACCGCATTGATTGGCAAATATTAAATCCAACCATCGCCGATCGGCTTATTGTCTAATAATAAAATCATACCTTTGATCACACGGTAGATATACCAAACCCCAACAGCCATCAGCACCAAGTATCCAATCAACACGATGAGTAATAGAAAACCAATCACACCACCAATTAACGAATACCAAAAGGTTTTAATCTGCCAATCGAAGTGACTTTCTAGCCAAGTGCCTCGTGCTTCATCACGCTTTAGATAGTTCATGATGACCGCAACAATACTGGTAAAGCCGATCAATAAACTTGCGATATACAGTCCATAAGTAATCGTGGTGTATTGCTTGAGATCAGTCTGATTAAGATTCGATTGTTTGAAATCATGGTTTGTTTGCTCAGTCATTTTTATTCCTTGTTGGTAAAAATTCTCTCTTTGGAATGATTTAGAAATTAAAGGAGAATTATAGGTTAGTGTATTAATACTTTTTGAACTAAATACTATATGCACTTTTTAGCACAAAAAATAGTATTGAAACAAACCGTAATATTTATTTCTTCTCAATCTCCATACTCGTATTTTTATACTTCATATTCCCTAGATACAGCTTATACTACGCCATTCTCAACCGACCGTAATTGATTGTGCGTTATGAACCCAAATCCTCAAAATTTCACCCATACTCATAATCAGTTTTATGATGTCATCGTGATTGGCGCAGGTGCAGCAGGTTTGATGTGCGCAGCGCAAGCAGGCAAGCGAGGACGCAAGGTTTTAGTCTTAGAAAAAGCCAATAAAGTCGGTAAAAAAATCCTCATGTCTGGCGGTGGAAAGTGCAACTTTACCAACTACAGCATCGAACCTGACAACTACATCTGCCACAATCCGCATTTCGTCAAATCTGCACTATCGCAATATACCCAGTGGGATTTTATTGGTTTAGTGCATGATTATGGTATTGCCTATGAGGAACGTGATTTGGGCAAATTATTTACATTAGATGGCGCAAAACACATCCTAAATCTTTTACTTGAAGAATGTGCAAAAACAGAGCATGTCGATATACGTACCTCCGCCGAAGTGACTGATGTTAAAAACTTAAATATAGAAAAGAGCGATGTAGAACTACACGATGCAAAGCCACATCAGTTTTTGGTCAAAAGTAGTATTGGTGATTTTTATTGTCATTCCCTTGTCATTGCAAGTGGTGGTTTATCCATTCCCACTTTAGGTGGTTCAGGTATCGGTTATCACATCGCCAAGCAATTTGGTCATCAGGTTTATCCGACACGTGCAGGACTTGTGCCTTTCACCTTTAGCGATCAATTTAAAGAAAGCACTGAAAAGCTCAGTGGCAATGCGATTGTGTGCACCCTATCTAATGCCAAAGCAAGCTTTACCGAACCACTCCTTTTTACCCATCGTGGACTCAGCGGTCCAAGCAGTTTACAACTTTCAAATTATTGGCACAGCGGTGAAATTTTCCATATCAACTTTTTACCGCAACATGATTTAAAACAAATCTTGATTAGCCAAAAGCAAAAACAAGCCAAAGTGCTCTTACGCACGATTTTGAATGATTATTTCCCAAAAAGTATCGTACTTGAATTGCAAAAGCTGATGTGGGCTGATCACAGTGAATTAGCGATTGGACAATGGTCAGATCAAAAACTTATTCAGCTTGCCGAACTCATTCATCACTATGCAGTCAAACCATCTGGTACAGAGGGATACCGTACTGCTGAAGTCACTCTTGGCGGGGTAAATACTGATGAGGTTTCTTCAAAAACCATGCAAAGTAAATTGGTCGAAGGCTTATATTTTATAGGTGAAGTGGTCGATGTGACTGGACATTTAGGCGGTTATAATTTTCAGTGGGCGTGGTCTTCTGCTTATGTGGCGGGTGCTGTGGTGTAGCATCCATGCTGTATTTTGATGTTGTGCTATTTAAATCAAAAAGAGCTTGAATTAAAAATAGCTTTAAAAAAATCAACAACTTCAAAATGTCCTTTGGGAGAGTTTTCAATTTCAAAATTCAAGAAAACCTAACATCAATAACGATTAGTTATGACGTACTAGATTTGGCTTTCGTTCTGAAACTGTAATGTCTTGGCTTTCGTCTGATTCTTTCTTGTCACGAACAAGATTGATCGCCGTACCAACGACATAGATTGCAGTACCCATCATAAATGCTGGGATAAACATCAAGTTTGTTGGTTGCTTCATATTTTTCAGCATGTCATCAACCTCCTTTAGTTGAACAGATTTTATACTAATCATTTAATGCAAAGCTTTTTCTTAACTTGTCTAACAATTTACCTTTTGTGTGATGAAGATAACAAAAAAGCCACTTAAGTGGCTTCTTTTAATACAATCTAAACAAAAGTTTAAATTGTGAAGAAATTGTGACATTAATAAATCATTATTTATCCGTATCAGGATGCAAATCAATGTCAGCAACATTCGATGGCAAATCTACTTTTGCTTCTGAATCTGTAGATTGAGCGAGCGGATTTGGTTTGTTTGCTTCTGATTCAGCTGTATCCAGTAGCTTTGTTAATAAGCGCTCAGCAGGTGCTCGACCACCAAGACCAAATGCCAATGCAAAGGCAACTGCAACACCACCGAGTGTCAGACCAAATGCAAGATTGACAATCGAATCTGCAATCCCCATCGCACGAAGTCCCATTGCGATGACAAGACCCATGATTAAGATGCGCACCAAGTTACCCAACCAACGAGAGCTATTATACTCGCCACGTTGAATGACATTCGCCACCGTATTTGCAAGCCAAAAACCAATGACAAGGATCACCGCACCGAGCAAGATACTCGCACCGAACTGGATAAACATGCTGATCAGTTCACTCACCTGTGTAAACTCAAGTCGATTCGCCGCTTCAGAAGTTGCAAATAACATGGTGAAAAATACAATCAAGAATCCAACGAAGCTTGATACTTTTTGTTCACCCAAAAAGCGTTGCACGTCAAGTTTTGCAGGGATGTTATCTACACCCGTACCTGCAAGAAGCTCAGCAACCAACTGACCAACAAAACGTGATACCACGTATGCAATGATCAAGATAATCGCAGCACCAAGAATATTGGGAATCGCCGCCATGATTTGATTCAACATCGCAGTCGCAGGTTGAGAAATCGCTTCTACGCCAAGTGCATCAAATGCAATGATTAATGCTGTAATCATCACGATAGTGAATACAAATGAACCGAGTAATTTTGGTAGATTTGAAGATTTAAATACACCCAACTTTTCTGCTTGAGCTTGCAAGCCAATACTGCTTAACAAACCTTCGGTAATCCCACGGATGATTTTTGCCAAGATATAACCCGCAAAAACAATGATACCCGCAATGAAAATATTAGGAATAAATGAAATCGCTTCAGTCACCATCACTTGCACTGGCGCAAGTAGCCCAGTAAGACCAAGAATCGACAACACCATCGGCAAGAACAGTAACAAAATCAACCAATAAGCAATATCAGCGATATTTTTACTTACTGGTGCAACACCGACATCTGTGCTCAATTTGTCATCAAGGTTGGTACTTGCCAATACACGAGTAAGCCCCGCACGAACCAAAGTCGCTAATAACCAACCGATCAGCGCAACAGCAGCAGCAGCAATCAATGTTGGAACAAATGCGAGAACTTGACCAATCATATTCGAGAAAGGCGCACTCACAGACTGAAGATTCAGCACATTTAGTCCAGCAACAATCGCAATGATCATAATGAACCAAAATATAATTCGAGCAAAAAGTTTCTCGATATCAGTTGAATGCTGTGTAGAGCGGCTAAGCTTGTCATTCAGACCCGCAGAACCCAATAATTTTTTTACACCGCCTGAGATCAGTAATGCAACAATCCAACCCACGATCAGAATAGCAATCGCTCCAAGGATTGGATGGAATTGATCCCATAAATAATGAAAGTTTAGACGGTCACCACCGCCCACACCGAAGTAGTCATTCATAAAATGGCTCCCGAATTAAGTTATTGTGATAAAAATCACGCTTTTGCGTAATTTCAATTAGTGCACACAAGCAATATGAAATCGCAAGTAAAGTGCAATGAATATTACAGCTTATTCGCTATTTCCACTGTTACTGTCAATAATGACAGGCTCAGGGGCTTGTTCTTGCACTGTTGTTTGATCTTTTGCTTCCTCTGCAGGTGGCTCATCTTGATCACTAATGAACCCTAATAACATGCCGACAATGACCAAAATCAAAAAACCAACGATAGCGATGGTAATAAATTTTGTACGTTTTTTCTTTTCAGCTGTGCTCATATTGTCAGGATTAGAGCTAGGATGTTGCGATGGCATAAATGTATTCCTTAACGTTTTTGTATATTATTTACCCTAACATATTAATTTTAAGTTAAATGTATAATTTTAATAACAATGTGACTGCATTTTATGATCAATTTATGCCTCAAATTTACATAATCTCCACACATTTTTATTTTAAGCACGCCATTTATCATTCTTTTGATGATCATTTATCAATATACTTGCGTGGATATATGAGCAGTTTATAATGTTGCGTCTTATTTTTACGACGCTTTGACTTATGTCCTTTCGCTTAACGCCGATCAGCCTCTCACTTGCAACTGATGTCAGTCATCGTTGCTGGCTTCACCGTAGTCGTGATGAGCATTTGATTGGCATTATTGAGCTCACCAAACCTGACAGCGAACTGTCGTGGAATGACATTGAATATTGCCGTCGCCGTGTCGAAGAATTCTCTGTAATGCCTTTCCCTGATTGTATTAATGCTTTGGTGATTGATTTGCAGTCATTTATTCCTGAGGTTGATCAGGAGTTTATGCTCTTGGCTTGGCGCCTACAAGAAGAAGATTGCCCAATCCGTTTGGTTGTGACAGCTGAACAATTTGAACATTATGCCAGTATTTTTGACCCAATCTTGCTCTCAACAGATGTCCATGATGCAGTGCGTGAAATCCGTCAATCTTTAGATATGTTTGTGCATTGAGCTCAAAATTACATCATATGGTTTGAATCTACCAATAATTTTCCACCGCAATATTTCCCACACCACGACGATTCATCACCAAACCGATCGACTTCAAAGCCTCTTTGGTATCTTCAACCATCTGCGGATTACCACAAAGCATGACGTGGCTCCGATCGACATCAAATTTTAATTTGGCAACTTGCTCAAGCTCACCTGACAAAATCAATTTCGGTAATCGCTGATTCAACTTTGCAAGCGGGTCACGAGTCACAATTGGCAAGAAGGTAAAACTCGCACCTTCTTCGGCAAACATGCTTTGAACCTCGCCAATCTGATCAACATAAGCAAGCTCTTCAGGTGTTCTGACACTATATGCTAATACGATGTGTTGATAATTCTTCCATGTATCAAAATCTTGAAGCATGGATATAAATGGCGCAAGCCCTGTCCCAGTCGCTAAAAGCCATAAATCTTGTGGCAACGGCTCTTGATAACGTGCTAGGGTCAAAAATCCATACGGAATTTTTTCCAAATAAATTTGGTCGCCTTCTTTTAAATATTGTAGTCGAGAGGTAAATGCACCGTCTGGGACAACGATCGAAAAGAACTCTAATGTTTCCTCGAAAGGTGAAGACACCACCGAGTATGCACGCACCACCATTTCACCATCGACATCAATGCCAATCCGAGCAAACTGCCCTGCGGTAAAGCGGAAATGCGCAGGTCGTGTCATGGTAAAACTAAAGAGATTACTCGCCCATCTTTTGACGGAAAGTACGGTTTCTAAAGTGAATTTATCTTCGGACATGCAAGGTTCAAGACATACTATTTATCGAGCGATCATGTTAGCATGACTGATTGAAGTTCTCACCTGTTTGACCATATAGTTTGTTTTTACGATTTATGCGAACTATTTTCCTGAAAGGATCTGATTATGCGCATGACACTTCGTCAGCTTGCAGTCTTTGTCGCTGTAGCACAAGAAGGTACGGTCACCAAAGCTAGTGAAGCAGTACGTTTGACGCAAAGTGCGGCGAGTATGGCATTGTCAGATTTGGAAGATGGGCTCGGTTCGCCACTGTTTGATCGTCAGGGAAAACGCCTACAACTCAACGATCTTGGGCGTTATCTCTTACCGCAGGCTTTAGAAATTTTGGGTCGCTGTGAAGCCTTTGAACAAGCCGCTAAAGGTGAGCTACAAGGCATTGATTTGCGTCTTGGTGCGACCTTGACCATTAGTGATTATCTCGTACCTGATTTGATGGCAAACTTTTTATTACAACAGCCAAATGCACACCTACAACTGCAAGTCGGCAATACCCGTCAGATCATCGAAGCCGTGAGCCAATTTCAACTTGATTTAGCACTCATCGAAGGTTCATGTCATTTGCCACAACTGCAATGTATTCACTGGCAAGATGACGAACTTGCGGTGTGCTGTGCGCCTAGCCACCCACTTGCACAACTCGATCGCGCATTAACGATTAAAGATTTCGATGCAGTGGAGTGGATTCTACGTGAAGAAGGCTCTGGTACTCGTGAAGTATTTGATCATGCGATTTTGCAAGATTTACCTAATGCCAATATTCGCCTCACACTTGGGCATAATGAAGCCATTTTAAAAATCGTTGCAGGCGGTATGGGTGTGGGATGTGTATCCAAATTGGCGATTCAACCTTTCCAAGATAAAGGTCAATTGGTAATTTTAGACACGGCATTTTGGGAATTGACTCGTCCGCTATTTATGCTCGTACACCGCCAAAAATATCAAGGACCGGGCTTAAAAGCTTTAATGCAGTTCTGTGAATCACAAGCAAAAAAAGAGGCGTAATGTCTCTTTGATAAATTTTAGAAACTGCTTAAATTACCAGCGACTATCACTTTCGCAGGCATCGCTGTCACCATCACCATCCATTTTGGTACCTGGACAATTTGCCACAAACCAATTCGCTTCTGCTTTTGAAGTCATCTCAGAACAATGCACACGACCATCGCATTTAAAGCCGTGCGGATTGCTATCCGCCTGAATATTGGCAATCGCTAAGGTTTCTTCATTCACCGATTGGTTTGCTAGGTCATGACGATGTAATGATTTTTGCACAAAGTTATAAGCAAATAGTCCACCACTTATTACGACTATTATTGAAAGCAACCAAGTAAAAAGAGAGGTAGTTGGTTCTCCTCGAGGTGCTCTTTGTCGAGGTCTAGAATTGATTCTTTCAGGCTGGTGCATGTCTGACGCTTGCTGTACATCAGGATAATCCAACCGAGTGATATTCACTGCTTTGTTTTTATTGGACTTTTTATCCTGAGTAATAGCAAAGGTCAGTCGCTCACCGACTTGCGGTAGAACGCCTTTTGGAAAATCTTTGATGTGAAAAAAGATGTCTTGACCTTGATCATTTTGAATAAAACCAAAGCCACGCGCTTGATGATAATTTTTAATTTTCCCTGATTGAATCATGTCGTTCTCAAAAGCGCTTCACCATGCATCAAAAACATGGTGAAGCGGAAATAATTCTAAGTTGATATAAGATTCTAACTTTTAATCAGTTTATAAAATCACCGAATCGTTATCCTTTCTGCACCGAACCAAAGATCTTATCCCCTGCATCACCAAGACCTGGAATGATATAGCCTTGTTCATTCAGCCCATCATCAATCGAGGCTGTGTAAATTCGAACATCAGGATGCGCATCTTGTACACGTTTGATGCCTTCTGGCGCTGCCACCAAGATCATGACTCGAATATCTTTACAACCACTTTGCTTGAGTACATCAATCGCCGCAACCAATGAACTTCCTGTTGCTAACATCGGGTCAATAATTATGGCAATACGATTGCATACATCAGGTACAAGTTTTTTATAATACGTTCGTGCTTCTAATGTTTCCTCATCACGCTCAAGACCAAGCACACTCACTTTGGCACTTGGGATCAAGTTTAATACTCCCTCAAGCATACCAATACCCGCACGTAAAATCGGGACAATAGTAATTTTCTTACCGACCATACGTTGCGTCGTGACTTTTCCTGCCCAGCCATCAATCTCAAAGTCCTCCACAGGTAAGTCTTTCGTCGCCTCATAGGTCAGCAGCATGGTGACTTCCTGCGCAAGCTCACGAAAGTTTTTGGTGCTGATGTCAGAACGACGTAACAAACCCAGTTTGTGACGAATGAGTGGATGACGAATTTCTTGAATATGCACGAATGCCTACCTTAAATGAACTACGATCAAACAGTGCTTATGATAACAACTTTCTGTTCGCTTGTGTGCCATTGATCTGCAAAACCACTGGTGTCAATCAAGATCAGATACATATAGAAATCTATAAAAAAACCACAAATCGAAATTTGTGGTTTTTTTACATCATTTATCAGTTTATTGAACAACTGCAATTTTTGCCATTTCTGCAAATTTCAATACAGGCTCAGGATAAATACCAAATAATAATACCAGTAATGCAGCACCAAGTACCATGATACCCCCTGCTGTTTGTCCCCAATGCCCTTGTGCATCAATACGTGGTTTAGACGGTGCCGTCATATACATCACCACCATGACACGCAGATAGTAGTACAAACCAATGCCACTACCAATGATGATCATCGCTGCTAAGAACCAGTTGGTTGCCGCCACAGCCGCCAAGATCACAACGAATTTTGCGATAAAGCCCGCAGTCAATGGAATACCTGCCAAAGACAACATCATCACCGTCAACGTCGCCGTCAATACTGGACGACGCCAAAACAGACCACGATAGTCCGCCAAGCTTTCCGCTTCATCCAAATTATTGTATGGGCTCGACATCAGCGATACTGCACCAAATGCACCAATCGTCGTCAACACATACACCGCAATATAGACGGTAATCGTGCTGACACTTGATACATCAGTACTCACCAATGCAATCAAAATATAACCAAAATGTGCAATGGATGAATATGCCAAGATACGTTTGATATTGACTTGAGTCACTGCAAGCAAGTTACCTGCAAGGATTGAAAGTACAGCAATCACCGTCAACACAGTCATCATACCATCAAGTACCAAAGTCCCTGAGGTCAAGAAATAGCGAAGCACTAAACCAAGCATTGCGACTTTTGCCACAGTGGCAAGGAAAGTTGCCATTGGCGTTGGCGCACCTTGATAGACATCAGAAGTCCATTTATGAAATGGCGCAAGTGATAGCTTAAATGCAGAACCAAAGACAATCAGTGCAAGACCAACTACCACCAGTGGCTCATTAATGACTTGCACGACTTTCATTGCCGATGACGTGAATGACATCTCACCTGTATAGGCATAGAGATAGGCAAAGCCCATCAACATCATTGCCGATGCAGTCGCAGACAAAACGAGATATTTCACACCTGATTCTAAAGATTGTGAACGCTGATAAGTATAAGCCAACATGCCATACACAGGGATCGACATCATTTCCAAGCTCATAAAGAACGACGCATAATGGGTACTGGTCACCATCAACATCGCACCAGCAACCGAGCTGAGCAAAAGAATATAAAGCTCTTCTTTGCTGTCTTTAAAGCTGTCGATATACGCATGTGACAAGGTACAACATGCCAATGCAGCGATCAAAATCATGATCATGTAGATCAATGCAAATGGATCGACTGTAAACAGCCCCATGACATTGCTTGGTTGAACACCCTGCCAAAATTGCCAAATAATATAAGCAACCGCAAGGTTTAGACCGATCACACTCACTGTCGCAACCAAAGTATGGTTACGTTTCAACGCCACCAAAAGCATGGCAATAATCGCCGTCACAGCAACGATCAATACAGGTGCGAGTGGCATGAGCTCCGAGATTTGTAATGTGAAGTTCATGTTATTGCACCTCCATCGGCTGAATCTGTGTCATCGGTTCAACCACCGAATTTACTTGAGGTAGATAACTATTGACGATCCATTCAAGGCTAGAGTTCGACACATCCAAGATCGTTTGCGGATACATACCTAGCCACACTAGACCGACCACACAAATCATCAAAATACTGATTTCACGTGCAGATAAATCTTTGAGTGGGCTTTCATAATGCGACGCTTGTTCAGGATTTGGCTCACCAAATAAAGAACGATGAATCAAGATCAAACCGTACAAACCTGCTAAGACCAAACTCGATGCAGCAAGAATCGTAAACACAGGGAAACGATCAAATGAACCCATCAAAATCAAGAACTCACCGATAAAGTTACCGAGTCCAGGTACACCCACCAATGCCGCCACGAAGAACATCAAGAAAAATGGTAAATAGCGGAACTGACCACGCATACCACCCATCAAACGCATATCACGTGTGTGCATACGTTCATAAACTTGACCGCACATGATGAACAATGCCGCAGATGATAAGCCATGTGCCAACATCATGATCATCACACCTTGGAAGCTCACGATATTTCCTGCGTAGATCGCAAGGAGAATAAAGCCCATATGTGAAATAGATGTGTATGCCAAAAGGCGTTTCATATCAGTTTGTTGATACGCTAAGACTGCGCCGTAGAACACACCGAATAAACCTAAAATAATGGCAATATTGGCAAATTCTGCTGAAGCTTCAGGGAAGAATGGAATCACAAAACGAAGCAAACCATAAGCTGCTGTTTTGATCAAAATCCCTGCTAAGTCTACAGAACCTGCTGTTGGTGCTTGCGCATGTGCATCAGGCAACCAACCATGAAATGGGAATACCGGTAGCTTTACTGCAAAACCAATGAAGAAACACAGCATCAAGGCATAATCCAAACCATGTGGAATCTGCGTACCAAGCAACTCCATATAGTTAAAAGTGATGCGTGCTGTTTCAGGGCTGACTTGCAATTGTTGGGTATAGTTGACCAATACCAATGCCAAGATACCCACCAACATGATCAGACCTGACACTTGAGTATAGACAAAGAACTTGGTTGCAGCATAAACACGAGAACGACCGTTCGAGCCTTTGTGTCCCCAAAGTGCAATCAAGAAATAGATCGGCACCAACATCATCTCCCAGAAGAAGAAGAACAGGAACATATCAATGGCAAGGAATACACCGATTACACCGCCTAAACTCCAAAGTAAGTTCAGGAAGAAGAAACCTTCGTTCTTTTGAATCTCAGACCACGAACAACCCACTGCGAGAATACCCAGTAATGCCGTCAATACTACCATCAGCATCGATAAACCATCTGCTGCCAAATGAATGCTGATTCCAAAGGTTGGAATCCATTGCACCATAAACTCAGCAGCCCATTCAGGTGTCGCACCTTGTGCTTCAAACTGAAAATTACCTTGTTGCCATAACATCAGCGATAGGACTAAAGTAATCGTCATACCGATCAATGCGATCCAACGTGTGACATTGGCACCCGCTTTAGCAATGATCCAACAAATAAAACCCGCAATAAAAGGAACTAATATCAGCGCAGGAAGAATCCAATTGTTTTCCATCTTATAACCCCACCTGCTTGACGATTAGGATGATCACTAACACAACAACACCTAAAGCAATACTCGACGCATATTCACGTAAAGACCCTGTTTGTCGCCAACTGGTAAACTTATGACCACCTTTGACCACCGCAGGAATCATCAACCACAATCCATCAACAGGATCACGACCAAGAATACGTGCAAGCAATAAATATGGTTTCACAAACACCAAGTCATACAAAGCATCAAAGCCAAAGGCACTACGCCAAATGTGCGCAACACCTGCACCAAACGACGTATTTGCCAGTTTTTTGACTGAACCATAAGCGAAAGCAAATAGGATAATACCAAGTACTAAACCAGTCAGTGCAATCCCGACTGCATACAATTCAATCGTGTGCTTATAGTGCTCAAGATCAGCCGTCATGTTAAATGCAGGAATATTTGCTTCAGTCAAAATATTCAACACTGGTGTTTGTAATACTGCACCCACCGCAGTTGAAAGTACTGCCAAAATCGCTAGTGGCAACCAATAGCTCACCCCTTTGATCTCGTGATAATGCGTTTTCTCTTCACCGAAGAACACCACCCAAATCAAACGGAAGGTATAAATCGAGGTCAAGAATGCACCTGCAACACCAACCCAGAATAATGTGCCGTAGGTTTCAATTCCTGTGGTATGACCATGCGCCCAAACTTGCCAAAGAATCGCATCTTTAGAGAAGAAGCCGACAGTAATAAATGGTAATGCAGCCAATGCACCACCACCGATGGCAAAGCAAGCAAATAAGAATTTATTGCGCTTAAACAAACCACCCATTTTGAAGATGTTTTGCTCATGATGATAAGCAAGAATCACCGCACCAGAAGACAAGAACAATAATGCTTTAAAGAATGCGTGGGTAAGCATATGGAACAGACCTGCTTGATAAGCTTCTGCGCCCACTGCCATAAACATATAACCGAGCTGACTCATAGTTGAGTAAGCAAGAATACGTTTGATATCGGTTTGTACCAATGCTCCAAAGCCTGCAACTAATAAAGTCACCGCACCAACGATGGAGATAAATTGCAAAATCTCAGGTGCCATTTGGAACACAGTATAAGTACGGCAAGTCAAATACACCCCTGCTGTCACCATCGTTGCCGCATGAATCAACGCAGATACTGGTGTAGGACCTGCCATCGCATCAGCAAGCCAAGTTTGCAGTGGAATCTGAGCTGATTTACCTGCTGCGCCTAAGAACAACATCAACGCTGTCCAAAATGCAATATTGCTATCAGTCAAAATGGTTTTGGCATTTTCAACGATATACACCGTATCTAATGTGCCAAACTGTTGATACAACAAGAACAAGGCAATCAATAAGAAGACATCACCAACACGGGTCACGGTAAATGCTTTGATCGCCGCCCAACCATTGGCAGGATTTGAATAATAAAAACCAATCAACAGGTATGAACACAGACCAACACCTTCCCAACCCAAGAATAACAACGCCAAGTTGTCACCGAGTACCAACACCAACATGCTCGCCACGAACAAGTTGAAGTAGGAGAAGAAGCGTGCATAGCCATCTTCACCACGCATATACCATGAGGCAAAGATGTGAATCAGGAAACCGACACCCGTAATCATGCCCATCATCAACAGTGATAAGCCGTCCAAGTGCAAGCCAAAGGTCGCTGAAAAATCACCGACATTAAACCATGTCCATAAGTATTGATTGTAAGCAGTACCGTCTGCTTGGACGAATTCAATCCCTGCAAACAATGCCACCAACGCTGATAAACCGACTGAACCAACACCGATCAGTGCCGCCACATTTTCAGAAAGTTTATCGCGACCCGCCGCCAATAAGATAAAACCAATCAGCGGAAATAGAATTGTTAAATATAAATAACTCATCCGCGCATCTCACTAGCTGCATCCACATCCAAGTGATGGAAGCGGTGATAAAACTGAAGGACAATCGCAAGTCCGATACATGCCTCGGCTGCTGCCAAAGTCAGAATCAAAATAAACATGATCTGACCATCAGGCTGTGCCCAAACACTGCCCGCCAAAACAAATGCCAACGCTGCAGCATTCATCATCACTTCAAGACTCATCAGAATGAATAATAAATTGCGCCGAACCATGACCCCACAAAAGCCCAATGCAAACAAAATAGTCGCAAGGATTAGTCCGTGTTCGATAGGAATATGACCCATTAACCTTGCTCCTTTTCTTTGCTAGAAATGACATTGCGATTGGTATTGCTTTCGGCAATATCTTGTTGCTCTTGAAAGGGATCACGTTTGCCCAAGTGGTATGCCGCTACCAATGCTGCAAGTAATAACATCGCTGCGACTTCAACCAATAGTAAGTATTGAGTAAATAAAGCAGTTCCGACTGCTTTAGGACCAATGACTTCTTGACCCATTAACGGTAGATTTTCAGTATTGCCTTTGCTAATCATCCACACCAACACCACCGCCATGATCACGCTCATCGCCGTTGGCCAAGCCCACGTTTCAGAAGTGAGCCATGATTTTTCTTGCAAAACTGTATGCGCACCGAGATTAAGCATCATCACCACGAACACGAACAACACCATGATTGCCCCTGCATAGACGATGATTTCTAATGCGCCTGCAAATGGCGCACCGACGATAAAGAAAATCCCTGCCACCGCAAGTAAAGACACAATCAAGCTCAGCAAAGCATGGACAGGATTCGAGTTGGTAATTACTCGAATGGTCGAAATAATGGCTACCAACGCCATCAAATAAAATGGCCACATCATGGTAATAAACTCCGTACATCGACTGGCGCACTCTCACGTTGCGCTTGTCCTTTTTCTTTACCTGTCACTGCCATACCTGTGATGCGGTAGAAGTTATAATCAGGATATTTACCTGGTCCAGAGATCAGTAGATTTTCTTTTTCATAAACCAAATCTTGACGTACATATTCACCAAGCTCAAAGTCTGGTGTTAACTGAATCGCAGTGGTCGGACAGGCTTCTTCACACATCCCACAGAAAATACAACGAGAAAAGTTGATGCGGAAAAATTCAGGATACCAACGTCCATCTTCTTTCTCTGCTTTTTGCAGCGAAATACAGCCCACTGGACAAGCCACTGCACAGAGGTTACATGCCACACAACGCTCTTCACCGTCAGGATCACGGGTCAACACAATACGACCACGATAGCGTGGCGGTACAATGTCCTCGCCTTTGACTTCTGGATAAAGAATCGTGTCACGTGGACGTGTGGCATGGCTAAATACCATAAACAATGAACGAATAATCGTTCCTGCACCGACCACGACTTTCCCTAAGGAAGCTAACATATTAATCATTTTTTCCTGCCTCCTTAGTTACCATAAAATCACAGCACCAGTGACTAATAAATTCACTAGCGCAAGCGGTAAACAGACTTTCCAACCAAAGTTCATCACTTGGTCATAGCGTGGGCGAATCAACGAACCACGTGCCAAGATAAACATCATCATGAAGAATAAGGTTTTGATAATGAACCAAAAGATTGGCGGTACAAATGGAATCTCAAGATTAAACGGCGCAAGCCATCCACCAAAGAATAGCGTCACGATCAATGCTGAAATCAAAATAATATTGACGTATTCTGCAACGAAGAACATGCCCCACTTCATCCCGCCATATTCGACGTGATAACCTTCTGCCAATTCTTGCTCAGCTTCTGGTTGGTCAAATGGATGACGGTGTGTCACCGCCACACCTGCGACCACAAAGATTAGGAAACCTAAGAACTGTGGAATGATAAACCACATATCACGCTGTGCTTCAACGATCTCACGCAAGTTAAATGAACCTGCAATCGCCACCACACCCATCAATGAAATACCCAAGAACACTTCATAAGAAATGGTTTGTGCTGCAGAACGTAGACCACCGAGCAAGGCATATTTGTTATTCGATGACCAACCACCGAACAATACTGCATAGACTGCAATACCTGCCATTGCCATAAAGAACAATAGCCCGATATTCATATCCGCCACACCCAGCGACGGACTCACAGGAATCATCATAAAGGATAAAACCGCAGTCGCCATCGCCACAGCAGGCGCAAGACGGAATGTCAACTTATCGACGAATTTTGGTGTCCAGTCTTCTTTAAACATGATCTTGAGCATGTCAGCAACGATTTGGAACATGCCAAAAGGACCAACACGGTTTGGACCATAACGGTCTTGCCATAAACCCAGCAAACGACGCTCGATAAATGACATCAACGCTGCCATCAGTACCACCACAAGCATAATGACAATAGCTTGAATCACCAAGAAAGCGGTTTCATAGCCGACAGCCCAACTTGGTAGAACGCGTAAAGATTCATTCATGATTTACACTCCTACCGCTTGCGCTTCAACAGACACCGCAACAGGCTCTGCTAAAGAAATGGTTGGCGCAAGTCCAACTGGATAACCGATATACCCTGTCGGTAAATATTCAATCACTTGAATCGGTAAATTGACAGTGCTATCGCCTGCTTTGACGGTAATGCGTTGTCCATCTTGTAGATTCATACGTGCTGCATCTTGCTCACCCACAGCAAACATCGCTTCTGGAATGCGTGATTGCATCGCAGGGGTTTTCACAGTGAATTCACCTGAAGCAAAGATATGGTGCATCGGCACAAGGCGGAACGCATCAGGATTGGCAACCACGGCATTCGGTGCAACATAGCTTCGTGCAGGACGTTTTGCCAAACGGTCGAATAAACGAACCCCTGCATCACCGCCTTTGAGATGCCCACCGACTTGATCTTGGTATTTATTCCAAGATTGTGGTGAGTTCCACCCTGGTGCCCACGCAAAAGGAATCAATGAAGATGCCTTTTGTGGACCCACATAACCTTCCATCGAGAAGGTCAATGCAGAGTCGGCATCTACAGGTTGTTTTGGCTCATGCACATTCAGTGGTGCAATCATGGCCGTGCGACCAGAATAACGACGTGGTTCACGGGCAATTTTCAAACCATGAATACGATATTCGGCATTCGGTGCAACATCACGAATCGCTTCAAGTTGCGGTACATTCTTCGCCACGCTGTCGATCACATGATCAAGTACAGTCCATGAAATCTCTTTTGATTTCAAACCTGTTTCGATGGCATGTAACCAACGCCAAGATTCTTTGATCACATATTCAGGTTTGTAGTAGCTTGGATCATAGACTTGATAGAAACGCTGGGCTCGTCCCTCCTGACTGACCACTGTACCATCTGCTTCTGCAAAGCTCGCCGCTGACAATACATAATCCGCCGCTTTCACCGTTGCAGTTTCACTATGATCGAGCACGATCACGCTGTCTGCTTTATTCAGTGCGGCTTTGACTTGCGCTTCAGGCAATTGACGGAACAAATCATTTTCAACAATGATCAACGCATCATAATCTTGTGCCAAGGCTTGCTCTAAACTCTGACCACCAAATAGCGCCAAGCCCATTGAGTTGACTTCAGGCACGGTCAAACTCAAGCCTGCATTTTCACCCAAAGCCTGCGCCACACTTGCCGCCGCTTCCATGATCGCAGGATCTTGTAGGCTCGTACCTGAAATAATGAGTGGCTTGTTCGCAGTTTTTAAGCTGTTCGCCATGCTTTCAGCGAATGCTTTGGCATCATCATCCAATCCTGTGATCGGCTGACCTTGTAGCGCTGCTGCCACCGCAAAACCTAAACGTGCAATATCATTCGGTGAAGCAACCACTTCAGCTTCTGCAATATCAGAAAGACGCGTTTGAGTTGCCGCCAAGATATACACTGGCGATTTGGCGTGTTGTGCAATACGTTGAACTGGCTCAGCAAGCCAATCTTGGGTTTTGCGTTCCGCTGCCATTTGTTTGGCTTTATTTTTTGCCGACTGACGTACAGACAATGCCATACGTGGTGCAGTTTGAGTTAAATCTTCACCCAAAATTAATACTGCATCGTAGCTTTCAATCTCACGCATACTTGGGTTATAAATACCCTGTGTTTGCATAATATCAGCAGCAAGCTCAACCAAACTTTGCGTTTTTTGGCTCATCCCTGTTGAGTAGTTGTCCTTACCCACCAATTCACGTAGCGCAAAATTTGATTCCAAACTTGCACGTGCCGAACCAATGCCCAAAACCTTTTTCGCTTTAATGGTCGCAATCACTTGGTCTAAAGCATCATCAGTGCTTAAGGTGCTGACATTGCCATTGGCACGAAGCTGTGGTTGACGTGGACGATCGGCACGATTGACATAACCAGTGCCAAAACGACCTTTATCACACAAGAAGTATTGGTTGACGTCACCATTGAAACGATTTTCTACACGGCGAATTTCACCATAACGCTCACCTGGTGAGATATTACAACCACTTGAACAGCCATGACAGACGCTCGGTGCATACTGCATATCCCATTTACGGTTATAGCGTTCCGAATGAGTTTTATCGGTAAATACACCTGTTGGGCAGACTTCAGTCAAGTTGCCTGAAAATTCAGATTCTAAAGTCCCTGATTCTGGACGACCAAAGTAAACACGTGAAGCACTCGCATACACGCCAAAATCTGTACCACCCGCATAATCTTTGTAATAACGTACACAACGATAACAAGCGATACAGCGATTCATCTCATGTGCTATGAACGAGCCGAGTTCTTGGTTGTGATGGGTACGTTTGGTAAAGCGATAACGACGACGATCATGACCAGTCATCACGGTCATATCTTGTAGGTGACAATGTCCACCCTCTTCACAGACTGGACAGTCGTGCGGATGGTTGGTCATCAACAATTCTACAATCGAGGCACGGAAATCCACTGCCTCTTTGTCTTCAATCGAAATATAGGTATTGTCTGAAGCTGGTGTCATACACGACATCACCAAACGACCACGAGTGTCTTCTGGATTTGCATATTGTGTCACTGCACACTGGCGACAAGAGCCGACCGAACCTAAGGATGGATGCCAACAAAAATAAGGAATATCAATCCCCAAAGACAAACATGCTTGCAGCAAGTTCTCTGAGCCATTGACCTCATATTGTTTTCCATCGACATGTATAGTAGCCATCGTCGAATTCCTTATACTTGTTCAACGCGTTGAGCTTCTGCAACAGGACGATTGGTCACTTTTGCCTCAAACTCATGACGGAAATATTTCAGCGCACCCATTAATGGTTCCATCGCACCTGGTGCGTGGGCACAGAAGGTTTTACCGATCCACAACTTTTTGGTCAGTTCAGCCAGATGTTCAACATCTTCCATTTTCCCTTCACCATTTTCGAGTGCTTTTAATGCTTTAACAGCCCAAGGCAAGCCATCACGGCACGGCGTACAGAAGCCACACGACTCACGTGCAAAGAATTCTTCTAAGTTACGCACTGCAGACACCATACACTGGCTTTCATCGACCACCATCAGCAAACACGTGCCGAGACGTGAGCCCGCTTTCATGATGCTTTCAGAATCCATTGGCAGATCAATATGTTCTGCTGCCAAAAAGTCAGTCGAAGCCCCGCCCGGTAGCCATGCTTTGAGGGTTAAGCCATCACGCATACCGCCTGCATGCTCTTCGATCACTTCACGCGCAGTGGTGCCAAAAGGCAGCTCCCATAGCCCTGGGAATTTGACTTTACCTGACGCACCATAAATCTTGGTACCTGGATCCTTCGATTTACCTGCAGATAAACCGACATACCACTCTGCACCACGAAGCATGATTGCAGGGAGGTTGTTAAAGGTTTCTACATTATTGACAATCGTCGGACGACCCCATGCCCCTGCCACTTGTGGGAAAGGTGGTTTGGTACGAGGATTGGCTCGACGACCTTCAAGCGAGTTAATCAATGCCGTTTCTTCACCGCAGATATATCGCCCTGCGCCTGTATGTACGTGTAGATCAAAGCTCCAATCTGTACCGAGAATATTCTCGCCGAGATAACCTTTGGCACGAATTTGCTCAAGTGCTTCATTCAGATACTGCGCTGCTTCGATATATTCGCCACGGATAAAGATATAACCGTGTGTTGCTTCAAGCGTATAGCCTGCAATCAACATCCCTTCGATCAATTGATGGGGTAATTTTTCCATCAACAAGCGATCTTTAAAGGTACCCGGTTCCATCTCATCAGCATTACAAATCAAGTAACGTGGTCCTGAGTTATCATTTGGTGCCATTAGCGACCATTTGATCCCTGCGGGGAAGCCTGCACCACCACGACCTTTTACAGTCGCCGCTTTGATGAGTTCAAGTACTTCATTAGGCGTCATCGATACGGCTTTTTTCAGCCCTTGATAACCTTCCAACGCTTCATAATCATCCGCACTACGCACATGTTCTTGCTTACTCAAACGCCATGTCAATGGGTGAGTTTCAGGATTGCCGTCGCCATAAATTGGTTTTGGTTCGGTATTCATAGATACTTCTCCAAGAGCTGTTTGACCGAAGACACATCGACTAAACCATGGGTATCTTCATCAATCATTAGAGTTGGCCCTTTATCGCAGTTCCCTAAGCAACAAATCGGCAATAAAGTAAAGCGTCCATCCGCCGTCGTCTGACCGTATTGAATGCCAAGCTCACGTTGGAATGCGTCTGCAAGACTTTCTGCACCCATCAAGAAACACGCAATCGAGTCACATAACAAAATCACATGCTTACCAACAGGTTGACGGTAAATACGGTTATAGAATGTCGCCACACCTTCAAGATCAGCCACGCTAATGCTGAGCATCTGTGCAATGGCATTGATCTGCGCATCATCCACCCAACCATTACGGCGTTGTACACATTTCAATGCATCAAGTGACGCCGCACGTGGATCAGGATAATGTCCAATGTGATGCTCAATGTCGTGAATTTCTTCAGGAGTCAAAATCCCTTCCACACTGACACGAGGCTTTTTGTCTGTCAAAATCATCATAATGCTGTACCTCTAGCGATCCACGTCTGCCATAACCACATCAATGGTCGCCAAATAAATAATTAAGTCAGACACTAGACTGCCGTTAATTACCGAAGGAATTTGCTGTAAGTGCGTGAATGTCGGCGTACGAATACGTGTACGATAACTCATTGTCGCTTTATCCGAGGTGAGATAATAGGTACTCGCCCCTTTCACCACTTCCGCCATAAATGACGACTCACCCGCAGGCATCACAGGACCCCAAGACACACTCAAGAAGTGATTAATCAAGGTTTCAATGTCTTGTAGTGTTTTGTCTTTAGGTGGCGGTACAGCCAATGGATGATCGGCTTTGTATGCACCAGATGGCATATTATCCAAACATTGTTTAATGATTTTTAGCGACTCACGAATTTCATGGAAATGCACCATGACACGCGCGTAAGCATCGCCTTCATATTCGACTGGCACTTCAAAGTCGTAATTTTCATAGCCACTATATGGACGATATTTGCGCACATCAAAGTCAATGCCTGTGGCACGCAAACCTGTACCTGTCACACCCCAAGCCAATGCTGATTTTGCATCGTACTGCGCCACATTCTTGGTACGTCCAACAAAGACTGAGTTTTTCAGCGCCGCTGTGTGATATTCATCCAAACGCTTCGGCATCCACTCGAGCAGTTCTTTGACCAACGTATGCCAGCCATTTGGCAAGTCATGCGCTGTACCACCGAGACGGAACCATGCTGGGTGCATACGGAAGCCAGTAATCGCCTCAACGATATCGTAAACTTTTTGACGATCGGCAAACATATAGAATACTGGCGTCATACCACCTGTATCCTGAATCGCTGTACCAATATAGAGCAAGTGGTTATTGATGCGGAATAATTCGCAGAGCATGACACGAATACACTGCGCACGGTCTGGTACAGTAATGCCCGCCATTTGCTCAACTGCCATCACGTACGGCATGTTTTGCGCCACACCACCAAGATAATCGACACGGTCAGTATAGGGAATAAATGAGTGCCATGTCTGACGTTCAGCCATCTTTTCCACACCACGATGGTGATAGCCGATATCAGGCACACAATCCAACACTTCTTCACCATCAAGCTGAAGAATGACACGAAACGCACCATGTGCAGATGGATGATTTGGACCCAAGTTTAAGAACATAAAGTCTTCGTCATCATTACCACGTTTCAAGCCCCAATCTTCAGGCACAAAACGCAAATGCTCTTGCTCAAAATCCTGCTTGGCTTGATCCTGCATGTACGGCGTATATTCCGTCGCACGTGCAGAATATTCTTTACGTAGCGGATGACCTTCCCAGTATGTCGGCAACAAGATACGACGAAGCATCGGGTGACCTTCGAAGTTGATCCCGAACATGTCATAGGCTTCACGTTCGTACCAATTGGCATTTGGCCAAATATTGCTTGCGGTTGGAATATTAAGATCATTATCTCTGAGTGCGACCTTGATACGAATATCGGTATTACGCTCCAAAGATAACAAGTGATAAAACACAGTAAAATCCGAAGCAGGTAATCCATCACGATGATTTCGCAGACGCTCATCCATTGCAGAGAGGTCAAACAGCATCACATAAGGACGTGGTACTGTACGCAAAAACATCAATACATCGAGAACGCGAGAACGCTCAACCCAGACGGTTGGGAAATTATCAAACGTCGCTTGCACATAGAAGTTTTCACCAAATTTATTTTTCAGTTCTTCTACGATTGCAAATGCTGGACGTGAATCATGTTCCACTTCTGGCATAGTAGTTTCAGTTTCAGCCATTGGCTTGGCTTCCTATTTTTAAAAAAATTCGGTTCGCTAAACTGATTTGACTGCGCCGAAACGCAGTACATCAATCATCAAATCAGCCCTATTACTTGATCTCATCCATTGAGCGCAGATTTTTCACTGCAATACGCTCGGCATTTTTTCGATCACGTTCAGGCATCATTTTTGGTTTATAAATCGGTTGTAGATCATCACCAATCACCGCAGATAATGGACGGCGCTCCAGTTGGATTTGATCTTGCAATAGCATCAAAGCTTGAATTAAAGCTTCAGGGCGTGGCGGACAACCCGGTACATAAACATCGACAGGAATAATTTTATCAACACCCTGCACGACTGAGTAAATATCGTACATCCCACCAGAGTTCGCACATGCCCCCATAGAGATGACCCATTTCGGCTCAAGCATTTGCTCATAAAGACGTTGGATTACAGGTGCCATTTTGACAAAGCAAGTTCCCGCAACAATCATCAAATCTGCCTGACGAGGCGACGCACGAATAACCTCAGCACCAAAGCGTGACATGTCATGCACACCTGTCAAAGTTGTCGCATACTCTACATAACAACATGATGTACCAAAGTTAAATGGCCAAACGGAGTTCTTACGTCCCCAGTTCACTGCTGTATGCAAAACGTCTTCAAGTTTGGTCATAAAGACATTTTTATTCACTTCCTCTTCAAGAGGATCACCTACAATCTGACGCTCTTGGAGAGGATACTGATCCGCATTAGGATTGGCACGGGTTAGGGTATATTTCATCCCGCATTACTCCTTATTTACTTTTTGAATTTCGATTTTTGATTGATGCGCTGATGTTTTAATCGCAGATTGTGCAGGAATTTTTCCTGTTGGATCTTGCACCAACTCTTCAATCGAATTAAATCGAGTAATGGATGCAATATCCATATTTGGTGATCCAATTTTTGGCTTGATACCAGCAGCTTTACGGCGATCATGTGGCGCCCAATTCAGCGCACCTGTGCTCATCTCGTAAATCAAACCGATCAACAACACCAAAATAAAAATCGCAGCCGTCGCAAAACCGACCCAACCAACTTCACGTACGGAAGTCGCCCAAGCGTAGAGATACAGAGCCTCTAGATCAAAGACAACAAAGAAAATCGCAACAAGATAAAATTTGGCTGATAAGCGAATACGTGCGCCACCAGCGCTAACAACACCAGACTCGAACTGTTCTTGCTTTGCACGCCCCCAAGCTTTGCCACCAAGTAGTAGCGGGACAGTCAACATAAAGGCGCATAAAAATGTTACGCCAATCACAAAAGCAATAATTGCCCAATCATATGGAGTAATGGCACTCATGCGGGGTGAACTCCTAGCAGGCCTTACAAAATAAAAAAAGTTTGTTGTATTTGATAAAATCTTTCATCAAACACAGACATAATATCCTTTTTATTGTACCTGATTTTTGAATTATGTTTCTAGACGTTAAACTCATACTTTCGCAGTAAAAATCCATTTTAACAGTCTGATCATTAATAAATAAGAAGCATTTTCATTTTGATAATAATATCAAAATCATCTCCACGTCTTAATATACAAAAGTCTATTTTGCTCAAAAAATAGATACTTTCACAATTTTTTCAGTATAATCACAAACTCACCACCATACAACTTTGCACACTGATGTTTAAACCTGTATTTAACACAATGCGCAATATGCACTTATCAACTCGTGTAGGGATTTTTGCGCTTATTAGCGGGGTTGTTTTTTGTGCAGCTTTAGCAGGAATTTTTTCACGCCCTCTATTCTTTTGGCGTCTTTTTGGCCAGCAAATGCACTTTTACTTGGCTTAATTCTGCGCTATCCACAATTACGTGGCATCGAAACATGGCTTGGTGCGTTTGTTGGTTTTATGCTCGCCGACTTCATTACTGGCAATTATTTTCTACTTGCTTTTGCGCTGACTTTTGCAAATCTGTTTGAAGTTTTAACCGCAATCGTATTATTTCAGCTCTTCCAACTTAGTTATCGCAAATACAATCATGGTTTAACATTCTTCTATATGCTCATTATCGTCACATTTAGCTCGGCGATGAGTGCACTTGTTGCGGTGAGCACAGTCCCAAATCATCCGAATAGCTTTATGGATAAGCAACACCTCATCCAAGAATTTTGTTTGTGGTGGACAGCAGAGATTCAAAATCACGTGCTTATTCTTCCATTAATTTTAAGCTTCCCAACTTGGAATAAGCTAAGAGATTTTCAACATCGGTTTAATCTGATTGAGATCCAGTGGCATGATTTCCTCCCTTTGATCGCTATTGTGATTGCCACATTTGTCGCTATAACTTTTGGTGGCCCAGGAGCTCTCACGTTCCCTATTGCTGCACTCATTTGGGCAGCCTTGCGGTATGATTTTTTTAGCCTTGCGATTATTAATTTTGTGGTATGCACAGTGCTTTTCTACAGCACAACTTTAAGTATCTTGGACGTACATTCAGCCGACTACTTATATACGACTACATCAACGCGTGTTGGCTTATTCATGCTTGCCATATCTGCAATGACGGTGTGCTTAATTAGCTCGAACCGCAAGCACTTATTTGAGGAAATTTTATTTCATGTGCAGTACGACTCATTAACCAAAAGCCTATCCCGACATCATTTTATGCAATCCGCTTCTACTGCCATTCAACATGCGCAAAAAAGTCAGCGTGATACCACCCTGATGATGGTCGATATTGATTATTTTAAAAGAATTAATGATGAGTTTGGACATCAGGCAGGCGATGAGGCTCTGCAACACTTCGTTAAGATTACGCAAAGTATTTTGCGACAACACGATTTATACGGGCGCTTGGGTGGTGAAGAGTTTGCAATCTTGCTACAAAATACAGATTTGGAATCAGCTAAACAGATTGCTGAACGGATTCAAAGTACACTAAAACAACACCCTTTAAACCTTTCTTTTAATCAAAGTATTTTAATTAATATTAGTATTGGCGTATCTAGCATTACCTACAAACAAGCATTTCGCCCACTCGACTATTGGATTTCACAAGCTGATAAAGCTTTGTATCAAGCAAAATCAGCGGGTAGAGATCAGATTCAAATTGCAATGAACACTTAATATTCAACCACAATAAATATCGTTAATAAAATAACACAGTCTTATTTAGTCGATTTATGCAAAGGCGTTTTAGTTACACTTTGTTTTACTGGCCATGTCATGGTAAATCGAGCACCACCTAGCACTGGACTTTGATCAACCTCAACCTTCCCACCAAACCAATAAGCAATACGGCTCACGATCGACAAGCCCAACCCATAACCACCAGATGCACGCGTCCGACTATCATCTAGACGAGTAAAAGCCTCAAAGACTTTTTCACGATCTTTTTCATCAATGCCCTGCCCATCATCTTCAACGCAGACAAAAGCATAGCCATCTTGTACACCGCCACTCACCCGCACCATTGAGTTGCTATAACGAAGTGCATTACCAACAAAATTCTGTACGACACGATGCAGATAGCGATACTCCGCTTCCACCTCTAGATCCTGAGCAGGTAGTAGACTGGTGATATTTTTATCTTTCTTAATGACAGCCGTTTCATCTATCACTTGTTGAAGTAGATTTTTCAAAACTACTTTTTCAAAGTGCAATGACGGTGTCCCTTGCTCAAGCTTGGCATAGGTCATGATCTCGTCAATGAGCTTATTCAACTCTTCGATGTCTTTGTCGATCATTTCCATCTGCGAGATACGTGCATCATAATCATCAGTATCTGTCAGCATTTCCATGCCAAAGCGTACTCGGGCAACTGGTGTTCTGAGCTCATGAGAAACTGCACGAGTCAATTCTTGCTGTGCTTCAATCAGACGTTGGATGTGCTCAGTCATCATATTGAAGCTTAAGCCAAGATTCGCCATCTCATCGTTACCCTCAACAGTAACTCGAGTATCAAGATCGCCTTTGCGCACACGGTTTAAGGCCTGACGCACTTTGCCAATTTTTCGCTCGAGTGGCAGAATGAGGAAATACACACCCATAATTAACAGGAATAAGCTAAATAAAACAATTCCCGCAAAGACAGTAAAAGGTAACCAATTAAAAATTGGTACAGGTCCTAAGACCAAAACCTGATTAGGTACATTGGTATAGGCAGAAATAACAGAAATTGTCGTGCCTTGCATCGTCGCACTATCACGATACAGCATCAAGGTCTGCGTCTTATCTGTACGCAAGCGGCTAATTTGATCCATATCTAGATTCATATCAGATAATTTTTTGAATGCGATCGGATATGCAAAATAAGGTTGTAGCTCTTCTAAACGCTGCTGTTCCGCACCTGGATAATAACTCAGATCCTCTAACACCAAAATTGCGATCATTTTAATTTGCACTTCTGAAAGTTTATCCACCTTCATATGCAAATAGACATTTGGCTGACCATCAACTTGGGTATAAATATCACCAATAATTTTACTGGCATCATAACGCACAATAGCACGCCCATCGCTGAGGCGACGACGTTCTGTGCGGGATAAATCGAGCTGGTCACGTGGTACAAAATCGAGTTGCAGTTCGAGCACTCTAGATACATCAGCGAGCCAATCTTCTTGACTTTGTGGTGTCGGCTGTCTTGCCACCACTTCAGAGATCACATGTGCTACACCGTCTGCCATTTGCTCACGGTAATCTTGCGCACGTTGATAATTGATGACTTGAACGATGATATACGCCAAGATTGCAACCAATGCCACCAAACATACCAGTCCAGCATAGATACGAAGGAAAACACTATGTTTAAATGATGACACGGATGCCTCTTGAACTTATAAAATAATAACTATCGTCAAATAATGCACTTAGGCATTATTTGACTCTTTGACGAATAGATAACCTTTACTACGTACGGTCTTAATACGTTTTGGATTTTCAGGATCATCACCGATTTTTGGACGGATGCGAGAGATACGCACGTCAATTGAACGATCTTGACCGTCATATTCGATACCACGTAGACGCTCGAAAATATCTTCACGAGATAAGATGCGACCTGCATTCGATGCAAGTAACCACAACAAATCATACTCTGCACTAGTGAAGTCAACTAACTCACCACCAAGCGTAACCGAGCGACCACCGTTGTCGATCACGAGATCATCAAACTCAACACGTTGTGATACTTCTTCTTCTACAGAGTTATCTGTACGACGAAGCAATGCACGAATACGAGCAAGCAATACACGTGGTTGAACTGGTTTTGGTACATAATCGTCCGCACCCATCTCTAAACCAAGTACCTGATCCATATCTTCGGTACGAGCTGTAAGCATCAAAATTGGATGATGATATTGTGAACGCACTTCACGACAAACTGTCAAACCGTCCGCACCCGGCAACATTACATCGAGTACCACCAAATCTGGTTGCTCGCTAATAATACGGCGAATCGCACGATTACCATCTGTTTCCACCCCTACTTCCAAACCATTGCGAATCAGATATTCTTGCGTCAAATTCGCAAGACGCTCATCATCTTCTACAATTAAAATTTTCGGCAATTTTTCTTCTTGCGACATTTCCATTCCTCTAAATTAATGACGCATCTTATTCAAATTAAATAAAAAATTAGAATAACAACGCATCTTCTGATGTACCCAATATACACGCGTTTACAATGTAAACAAGCCCCCTTTCACCAAAAATTACACTCTCTATAAAATTGTATTGCTTATCATAGTTACATTGTAAACTTAAGTAAAAATAGCCAAAGAAATTTACACTCCGCTTACATTTTAACCTGATGATTTTGTGATGAGTGAATTGTAAAAAATTATATCAACAGCTTATCCACAGACTTATCTATACGAGAAATCAAGCTTTCTTGTTAGTCTATTTCTGCACAAAAATATGCACAATTTTTAGCGGAAAAATAATTTCTATTGCTAAGTGTAGGAAACTAAATCAATTGCATCAAAAAAAGGATCTGATGCGAAAAGTCAAGATTGAATCACAAGAAAAATTACCGTATCTTGTGTCTCATAGATTAAATCAACACAACTTATAGTGGTTTCGTTTTAGAAAACGGTCTTTAATATAAAGCACTTTTAAAAATGGAAGCCCTCGACTAAATACATGGAGCAGTGCCGTCATGAGCGTACTCGACACAACCCCAGGCGAATTACGTGTGATCAAACGCACAGGTGATGTTGCCGACTTTAATGCAGAAAAGATTTCTGTTGCCATTGGCAAAGCATTCTTGGCTGTAGAGGGCGAACATAGCCATGATTCGAGCCGTATTCACGATCGTATCTCTGAGCTGACGCAAATGGTGATGAATACCTTTAAACGTCGCTTGCCTTCTGGTGGCACCATTCATATCGAAGAAATCCAAGATCAAGTCGAGCTAGCATTGATGCGTACAGGGGAGCAAAAAGTTGCCCGTGCTTATGTGATCTACCGTGATAAACGTCATTCTGAACGTCAAGGTCAGGGTGCAAGCCATCACCCGACACTACAAGTCACGGATGCAGATGGTATGCTCAAGCCACTTGATTTATCAGCACTTGCCAATAGCGCAGAACGTGCCAGCCAAGATCTTGAAGGCATCGACACACAAGCGATCATCGACGAAACGGTGAAGAATCTTTATAACGGCGTAAAAGAATCTGAAATTGCCACCACCATGATGATGGCAACACGTACTCGTATCGAGCATGAGCCAAACTATACCTATGTCACTGCTCGCCTGCTACGTGATGAATTGGTTAAAGTCGGTCTGACCTTCTTAGGACTTGATACAGACACCAATGAAAATGATGCACTCGAAGCATATTTGAATAAAGGCGTGAGCTTAGAGCTTCTTGATCCTGAACTACTCAACTTTGATTTGAAAAAGCTTGCTACGGCGATCAAACCTGAGCGCAGTAATCAGTTTACTTATTTAGGTCTACAGACTTTGTTTGATCGTTATTTCATTCATAAAGATGGTGTGCGTTTTGAATTACCACAACTCTTCTTTATGCGTGTGGCGATGGGTCTGGCGATCCAAGAAGATGATCGTGAAGCACGTGCGATTGAGTTCTACGACTTATTATCAAGCTTTGACTATATGGCTTCTACGCCGACCTTGTTTAATGCAGGGACACTTCGTCCACAGCTTTCGAGCTGTTATTTGACTACTGTGCCTGACAATTTGTTCGGTATCTATGGCGCAATTCGTGACAATGCGATGTTATCAAAGTGGGCAGGTGGTCTAGGCAATGACTGGACACCTGTACGTGCTTTGAACTCGTACATCAAAGGCACCAATGGTAAATCACAAGGTGTCGTGCCATTCCTCAAAGTCGTGAATGACACAGCAGTTGCAGTCAACCAAGGTGGTAAGCGTAAAGGTGCGGTCTGTGCTTATCTCGAAACGTGGCACTTAGACGTTGAAGAGTTCCTTGAACTGCGTAAAAACACAGGTGATGACCGTCGTCGTACCCATGACATGAACACAGCAAACTGGGTACCTGATCTATTTATGCAACGTGTTCTGGAAAATGCGGAATGGACGTTATTTAGCCCATCAGATGCACCTGATCTACACGATTTGACAGGGACAGCATTTGCAGAGCGTTATGCACACTACGAAGATTTAGCTGCGAAAAAAGAAATCTTGCATAAGAAAGTCAAAGCACAAGACTTGTGGCGCAAGATGCTTTCAATGCTATTTGAAACTGGTCATCCGTGGATCACGTTCAAAGATGTCTGTAACTTACGTTCTCCGCAACAACACGTTGGCGTCGTACATTCATCGAATCTGTGTACTGAGATTACCCTCAATACAGATCAAGACGAAATCGCTGTATGTAACTTAGGTTCGATCAACCTTGTACGCCACATTACTGACGGTCAACTTGACCATGCAAAACTTGAAAGCACAGTAAAAACTGCAGTACGTATGCTGGATAACGTGGTTGATATTAACTACTACGCTGTTGAGCAAGCACGTAATTCAAACCTCAAGCACCGCCCTGTCGGTATGGGCATCATGGGCTTCCAAGATGCGTTGTATGAATTAAATCTTGCTTATGGTTCTGATGAAGCAGTGGATTTTGCCGACCGCTCAATGGAAGCGATTAGCTACTTTGCGATTCAAACCTCAAGTGATCTTGCGATTGAACGTGGTGCGTACACCACATTCAAAGGCTCGCTATGGGATCAAGGCATCTTGCCAATCGACTCATTGAACAAAGTCGCCGCAACTCGCCCTGAAGGCATGTTTGAAGTTGACCGCTCAATGACTTTGGATTGGGATAGTTTACGTGCCAAAGTACAAAAAGACGGTATGCGTAACTCGAATGTGATGGCGATTGCGCCGACGGCAACCATCTCGAACATCTGTGGTGTATCGCAATCGATCGAGCCAACCTTCCAAAACTTGTATGTCAAATCGAACTTGTCAGGTGAATTCACCGTGATCAACCCGTATCTTGTTCGTGCATTGAAAGATCGTGGACTTTGGGATGTGGTGATGGTTAACGACTTGAAACACTATGAAGGTTCGGTACAAAAGATCGCACGTATTCCACAAGATTTGAAAGACGTGTTTGCAACGGCATTCGAAGTTGAGCCTCGTTGGATCGTTGATGCGGCAAGTCGTCGTCAAAAATGGATCGACCAAGCGCAATCATTGAACCTATATATCTCAGGTGCAAACGGTAAGAAACTCGACATCACTTATAAAATGGCATGGCTACGTGGCTTGAAAACCACCTATTACCTCCGTGCTTTGGGTGCGACTTCTGCGGAGAAATCAACCATTAATACAGGTGCACTCAATGCAGTAAAACCTGCAACGATGGCAGCAGCAGTTGAGCCTGAGCCAGCAGTTGCTCAAGAAGTTGCGCAACAAGATGATGGTTTCACCAATGCAGCGCCAGTGCCACAAGCTTGTAGCATTGACAATCCTGACTGTGAAGCGTGTCAATAATAGGCGAATCAATAGATAAATCGTCGCAAAGATCAATCATGGCTCAGCGTGTTTGTCCAATTCAAAACACGCTGACTGTCTGATAAAAAACGATTTTAAGTATTTTGAAATATAGCGAGATTATAATATGTCAATCCTAAGCTGGGACGACTTTGAAGATGATGCACAAAAGCATGCTCCTGCGACATCCCCATCTGCGCCCGTCGCACCGAAAGAAGCGCCTGTACAGAAAGTGGTATCTGATGGACAGCCACAAGCGCAGAGCGTGGCTCCTGCAAAATCCCCTGCACCAACAGCAAATGGAAATGCAACTAATCAAGCCGATACGATGGCTCGAGCATCTGAATCCTTAAAACATTTAGATGTTGCACCAGGTCTTGAAGAGTTGGAAATGGGCGCAGGTCGTGTAGAAGTTGAAGACAAACGCATGATCAACTGTCGTGCCGATCTCAACCAACTTGTACCTTTCCGCTATGAGTGGGCGTGGCAAAAATATCTTGATGGTTGTGCTAACCACTGGATGCCTCAAGAAGTCAACATGAACCACGACATCGCATTGTGGAAGTCTGACAATGGCTTGACCGATGACGAACGTGTGATCGTGAAACGCTCATTAGGTTTCTTCTCTACTGCAGATTCATTGGTTGCGAATAACTTGGTTTTGGCGATCTATCGTCTGATTACCAATCCAGAATGTCGCCAATATATCTTGCGTCAAGCGTTTGAAGAAGCGATTCACACCCATGCGTATCAATACTGTATTGAATCCTTGAGTATGGACGAAGGCGAAATCTTCAATATGTATCGTGAAGTCCCGAGTGTGGCACGTAAAGCTGCTTGGGGATTGAAATACACCCAGTCGCTTGGTGATCCAAGCTTTAAAACAGGTACGACCGAGGATGATCAACAATTACTCCGCAACTTGATCGCATTCTACTGTGTGCTTGAAGGCATCTTCTTCTACTGTGGTTTTACGCAAATCTTGAGTATGGGTCGTCGTAACAAGATGACTGGTGTTGCGGAGCAATTCCAATATATCTTGCGTGATGAGTCGATGCACGTGAACTTCGGTATCGACATGATTAACCAAATCAAGATCGAAAATCCACAGCTTTGGACGAAAGACTTCCAACAAGAAGTGATCCAAATGATCTTGGAAGGCACGATGCTTGAGATCGAATATGCACGTGACACCATGCCACGTGGCGTACTCGGTATGAACGCTGCGATGATGGAAGAATATTTGAAATTCATCTCTAACCGTCGCTTGACACAACTTGGCTTGCCTGAGCAATTCAAGGGTGTAAACAATCCATTCCAATGGATGTCTGAGATGATGGACTTGCGTAAAGAGAAGAACTTCTTTGAAACACGTGTAACGGACTATCAGACTGGTGGTGCGTTGAGTTGGTAATTTAAAAGATTAAATGCACTCTGTGTAGTGCATTTAATCCCAAGATATCTCACTTTAGAGTCAATAAAATAAAAGAGATAATTTAAGAAGGAAGAACTCGATAATAAAATTGATGAACTCACCCAAAAATTAAGTAATCAAATAAACGACAACTTGACTGAAAACTTATTCTTTGAAATAGAAGAAGCTTCTAATTTAAATGGTTCCGAAATAGAAAATACAATCAGACTTACAAAGCTATTTCAAAATGAAAGTGATTCGTACCAATTAAGCTCTAGTGGAAATGAGGTAATCTTTAATAACAACCTTTATATTACTACTATTGGGTTTCATCCAGAAAACTCGAATGGAACATTTGAGTTAACCTATAAGAATATTCTTGGTTTTGAAAAAAAGTTAAATTGCTCACAAACCAACCAACATGATAGGATTGTTTTCGCAATTAATGATGGAGTTAAATCATTTAAGATTAAATTTGAAAAAGCTTCTCTCTCCTTTAAAAAGAAATCAAACATTGATACATTAAGAGTAATTGGACATTCCTTAAAAACTATAACCAATCAATTAATTCAGTTTAATAAAGTAAATAATGATCGTGAAAATTATGCAGAAAAAATTAATACCCTGAAAGCAGAGCTCCAAGAAACTCTAAATGAAGTTCAAAATAAAAGAATTGATTTTGAAACTTTGTTAAAAAACAAGGCTGAAACGGAATCCGAACTAAATGATGAAATCACTAGACTAAGCGCTGAAAAAAAAATCTTTGCAAGATAACATTAATCATTTGAATTCTGACGTTGAATCTAGAAACTCACAACTTAAAGCAAAAGTTAACGAATTAACAAAACTGAAAGAAGAGTTTGATACACTAAAAAACCAATCCAAACTCTTACAGCAAGGAAATCTAAGACTTGAAAATCAACGAAAAGATTTAGAAAAATCCGTCAACTTATTTCCTGATGAGTGTGTAAATAATTCTGTGTAAATGCAGATTTAAAAATACTTGGTTACACGCTCTTCAAAAATGATACTAAAGCGATTCATGGCAGCTTTCCAATTCTGAATAGGCATCGTCCAT
>NZ_JAYROT010000017.1:0-18863 GCF_041911495.1 Acinetobacter sp.
AAAAAATGGACGATGCCTATTCAGAATTGGAAAGCTGCCATGAATCGCTTTAGTATCATTTTTGAAGAGCGTGTAACCAAGTATTTTTAAATCTGCATTTACACAGAATTATTTACACACTCAATCAGTCATTTAAACAGAAAGTGTTTGCTTTGCTTCTTTCATAAAATCAGCGATCCATTTAGATCGTTCACGATCTAGATGCTCAGCAATCGCTTTACCTTGCAAACCTTCAGGTATCTCAATTTTATAGTTCACAATTTGTTGTCCCAAATCCATGAGCACTTCAGCTTGTGGATACGGCTTGTCCTCAAAATGTAAACGACCTCGTGCATCACATAAACAAGCCTGTGCAAAGTAAATCACTTGCTCAGGCTTGCGAAAGGCATCAAGGCTTTTTAATAGTTTTAAAATCGTGGATGCTTTAAGCTGAAAGAGTTGATGGCAGAGCAAATGATATTCACACACTTTCAGTGCCAATTGCTGAAAATCACTCGGGACTTTTAAGCGTTTGCATAGGGCTTTGACAGGTTCAATACCACGCTGTTCGTGCATGATATGTCTTGGTAAGACGTCAGCGGGTGTCAATGCTGTCCCTAAATCATGACAAAGCACCGCAAAGCGAACGATGGTGGAAAAGTTGTTTTTGCAGGCTTGTTGTAACGACATCAGCGTATGGATACCGCAGTCAATTTCTGGATGATATTCAGCACGTTGTGGTACGCCGAACAACGCATCGACCTCAGGAAACCATATTTTTAAAGCACCACTTTCACGAAGTACAGAGAAATACACATCAGCATCATTTTCTGCCAGTGCTCTCACCGTTTCTTTCCAAACACGTTCGGCAGAAAGGTGTGATAACTCACCTGAGTCACTGATACGTTGCATCAGTTGCATGGTTTCGGGTGCAATCTGAAAGCCATAATTATGATAGCGGGCAGTAAATCGAGCGACACGTAATACACGTAGCGGATCTTCAATAAAAGCATCAGATACATGGCGCAGCACTCGATTTTTTAAATCTTGCGTACCGTGAAAAGGATCGGTAATATTGCCATCTTCATCCATCGCCATCGCATTAATCGTCAAGTCACGACGTGATAAATCTTGTTCTAAAGTCACTTCAGGCGAAGTGAAAAAATCAAAGCCATGATAGCCCTGCCCATTTTTACGCTCAGTACGTGCAAGGGCATATTCCTCTTTGCTTTTTGGATGCAAAAATACTGGAAAATCTTTACCAACTTGTTGATAGCCAAGTGCAATCATTTGCTCAGGCGTTGCACCGACCACGACATAATCACGCTCGATCACTTCACGATCTAAGAGCTGATCACGTACTGCACCGCCGACTAAATAGATTTTCATCACAACGTATCAATAAAAATTTGCAAAAATATTGTTCTGATCATAACAAATATAAAGCGCTTTGAATTAAAAGCCTAAAAGCAAAAACCTCCAATAATTGACATTAGAGGTTTTAGCGATCAAGAAAAAGTTAGAAAAGTAAGCTTTTCTTAAAATTAAACTTTTTCATTCTCTTGAATTTCAGCAACAGTCAACGCAGTCATGTTGATGATACGACGAGTCGTTGTAGTCGGTGTCAAAATGTGCACAGGTTTTGCAACACCTAACAGGATCGGACCAATCGTCACATTATTACCGACGGTTGATTTGAGCAAGTTAAATGAAATGTTTGCCGCATCAAGATTCGGCATGATTAACAAGTTTGCTGAACCTTTAAAGCGTGAATTCGGGAATGCGCCATCACGAATGGTTTCATCCATCGCTGCATCACCGTGCATTTCACCTTCAACTTCGAGCTCTGGCGCTTTTTCAGATAAGATGCGAAACACTTCACGCATTTTTTGCGCACTAGAATCAAGCTCGTCACTACCAAAGCTAGAATGAGAAAGTAGGGCAATACGAGGTGTAATACCAAAGCGACGCACTTCTTCTGCAGCCAAAATCGTCATCTCAGCCAATTGTTCAGCTGTAGGATTGGTGTTGACATAAGTATCAGCAATAAAGAGATTACGATCTTCAAGCATTAACGCATTCAAGGTAAAGAATGTCTGATGACCATTTTTTAGGCCAATCACATCTTTGACAAACTCTAAATGAACATCATAACCTGAGTATGTACCACATAGCATACCGTCAGCTTTGCCAAACTTCACAAGCATAGCCGCAACCAAAGTCGAGCGACGACGTGCTTCACGCTGAGCAAACTCAACAGTAATACCTTGGCGCTTTAAGGCATTGTAGTAGTCTTTCCAAAAATCTTCATAAGATGGATTATTTTCTTGATCGACGATTTCGATATTCTCGCCGTGAACCATACGTAAGCCAAGTTTACGAATATTTTCTTCAATCACCTTGGTGCGACCAACCAAGATTGGGAATGCGATGCCTTCATCGATTGCAATTTGCGCTGCTCGAAGTACTCGAATATCTTCACCTTCAGCATACGCAATACGTTTTGGTGCAGTTTTCGCTTTGGCAAAAATAGGCTTCATGATAAAAGCTGAGTTGTATACAAACTCAGACAAACGTTGATGATAAATCGCAAAATCTTCGATCGGGCGAGTTGCAACACCTGACTCCATGGCAGCACGTGCCACAGCAGGTGCAATCTCAAGGATCAAACGTTGATCGAGTGGACGAGGAATCAAATAATCACGTCCAAAGCTACCAGACTTCTCACCATAAGAAGCGGCATCAGCTTCAACATGTGCCATACGAGCAATCGCATGGACGCAGGCAATTTTCATTTCTTCATTGATGGTGGTTGCGCCAACATCTAGCGCGCCACGGAAAATATATGGGAAACAAAGGGCATTGTTCACTTGGTTTGGATAATCAGAACGACCTGTCGCCATGATTGCATCAGGGCGGACTTCATGCGCGTGTTCAGGAAGAATCTCAGGATCAGGGTTGGCAAGTGCAAAGATAATCGGATCTTTCGCCATGTCTTTAACCATTTCTTTGGTCAAAATGCCCGCAGCAGAAAGTCCTAAGAACATATCTGAACCGCCAATCACTTCGTGTAATTTGGTTTCAGGGATATCTTGTACATAACGTAACTTTGATGCGTCCAAGCCTTCACGAGATGTTGTCAATAGACCACGAGAGTCGGCAACGATGATATTTTCTTTCCGTGCACCTAATGCACAAAGTAGGTCTAAACAAGACAGTGCTGCTGCACCTGCACCAGAGACGATGATTTTTATGTCTTCGATCTTTTTATTGACGATTTGCAAGGCATTTAATAGTGCTGAGCCGACAATGATACTTGTGCCGTGTTGATCATCATGGAACACAGGAATTTTCATACGTTCACGTAGCTTTTGCTCAATGTAAAAACATTCAGGAGCTTTGATATCTTCGAGATTAATTCCGCCAAAAGTAGGCTCTAAAGCGGCAACGATATCGACGATTTTGTCAGGATCATTTTCTGCGATTTCGATGTCGAATACGTCAACACCTGCGAATTTTTTAAAAAGTACGCCTTTACCTTCCATCACAGGTTTTGAGGCGAGTGGTCCGATATTACCCAGTCCAAGTACCGCAGTACCATTACTAACCACAGCGACGAGATTACCACGTGCGGTATACTTGGCAGCATTTGCAGGGTCTTTGGCAATTTCTAAACAAGGTGCAGCCACACCTGGAGAGTAGGCGAGTGCAAGATCACGTTGATTGACGACTTGTTTGCTTGGTGTGACGTTGATTTTACCAGGGCGTGGAAACTCATGATAATACAATGCGGCTTGCTTTAATGCTTGTTCGTCCATCTTACTCTCTATGCGGATACCAAATCGGGGCAGGAATCTGACCCATCAATCACAAAATAAATTACACTAAATTTTTAAGGTCATCACTATACCATTTTCTAAGCGGCGACAATAGTCTAAAGGGTTTAATTTTTATCAAATAATATCGCAGTTTTACTTTGAAATTTGATTGTGATGACGTTTCATTAATGCATTTTCAATGGATTATTTTGCTGAATATTTTGAATTTCTAAAAATTCAGTCGCAAGATCGGCAGGCATAGGTTTTGCGATCAAATAACCTTGTAAATAATCACAGCCCTCATCGCTCAAAAAGTCATATTGCGCTTGAGTTTCCACGCCTTCAGCGACGATTTTTTTATCCATCGCTTTTGCCATGGCGATAATTGCTCGAACAATGGCGTTTTGGTTGGCTTGTCCGAGTTTGCTGACAAAACTTCGATCAATTTTAATAATATCAAAGTCATACATACCTAAATAAGCCAATGATGAATAGCCTGTACCGAAGTCATCAAGTGCAATCTTGATGTGACGTTGATGAAATGCAGACATCACTTGGCGGACTTCAGCAATATTTTCCATCAATGAAGTTTCGGTGATCTCAAGTATGAGCTGATGTGGTTTGATTTTGTATTTTTGTAGCAGACAATCAATTTCCTCAACCAAACTTCCACGTTGTATTTGTTGTACAACGATATTGACCGAAACCGCAATATCTTGATACCCCAAATCATACCAAACTTTGATTTGAGCGCAAGTTTGTTCTAAGACCACACGACCGATGTCGGTGATTAGACTGGTTTCTGCAGCAAGTGGAATGAACTGAGCAGGTGGAATGACACCACGCTCTGGATGATTCCATCGTACAAGTGCTTCAAAGCAATAAATTTTTTTAGTTTTTGTATCGACTTTAGGTTGGTAGTAGACGGTAAGTTCATTTTGAGCAAGGGCTCGACGAATTTCCGCTTCTAGGTTGATGCGTGCTTCGGTCGAGAGTCGACTTTCGCTGTGATATATTCTAAAAGTATTGCCGCCGATACGTTTTGCTTCTAACAAAGCAAGCTCAGCGTAGTTGTTTAAGCTGTCCATTTGGCGACCATGATCAGGGTAGATCGCTGCGCCGATGGAAATATTCAACATCAGTTCTTTATTTTGCACATGAAACGGCGCTTCAAAAGATTCGAGTATTTTCTTCGCACTGTCGTTGATTTCATCAACATTTTCTTTGACTTCTAAAATCATGGCAAAATCGTCTCTATTAAGTCGTGCAATCACAACGGCATCAGTGTTATTGCGACGCAGGCGATCCGCTACTTTTTTTAACAGCTCATCACCACCTTGATGGGTGAGATACTCATTATGGTAACGAAAGCGATCTAAGTTGATACGGATCACAGCAAAGCGCTGAAGTAGCCTTGGGGATTCGGTCAAATAACTGTGAATGAGATTGTTGAAGTAGGTACGGTTCGGTAAATCTGTGAGCGTGTCGTAGGTTTCCAGATAAGATAAACGTTTTTCAGAGGCTTTGCGCTCTGTCAGGTCAGTGACGATGCCGATATACTGCGTGATTTTATTGTGGCTATCTCGAATGCCGTTGATATGCATCCAAAGCGGAATTTCTCGCCCAGAACGCAACACCTCAACAACTTCTCCTTCAAACTCACCTGTGCTCATCAGCTGACGCAAAATCGTTAAATTTAAGCGCTGCGCATCGACATTAGAGCTTTTTAAAATATCAAAGACATGACGACCAATGATTTGATCCTCATCAGATTCAATGAGCTTGAGATAAAATGGATTGACATCGATATAGTTGAGCTTGTCATCAAGTACAAAAATTCCTTGTGCAGCCTTTTTGAATACACTGGCAGAGAGTTTTAAACTCTCTTCTACTTTTTTCTCATTTTGAATATTGCGACAAATACCGACCATACGCAGTGCACGATTTGTTTCGGAATCACGTTGTGTGATACGACCAAGATCATGTACCCATATCCAACGTTCTGTTGGGTGATACACTCGAAAGGTCGCTTCATAGCGGTCTTCATTGCCACGCAAGTGCTCGCGCATAATTTCTTTTACATGCTCTAAGTCCTCGGCATGAATAAAATCATGTAAGTGAGAAATATAATGCTCTACATTTTTGATGTTGTAGCCGAAAATCTGCGGGTAATTACTCGTTTCAATTTTCTGATTTTCAATATCCCAATCCCAAGATGCGATACCAGCGGTTTCATGTGCTAATTCGAGGTTTTGATGTGAGCGTTCCAGTTTTGCATTGATACTTTCAATATCCGCTGTACGCTGCTTAATTTTTTGCTCTAACAAGATATTGTTAGTTTCAAGCTCTTCACGAATGCGCATAGCCATCTGCTTTTCTGCCTCTAGCTCGACTGAAAGATGGTTTATTGTCGAAGTGTTAACATTGTTTGTTGAGACTAAACTTTTATTATTCTCAATTAGAGAATAATATTCATTTCTACGATTATGGATCATACGTGCCATGAACAGTAAGCAAGCACCATAGGTAATGAAGCTAATAAAATCAATAAGGGTAAGTTGTTGACTACTAGATAACTCATTCACACTAAGTAGTGATAATACACTTGGCGAGAAGAATAGTAAAAAAACATAGTAATAGTGTGTCAAAAACACTAGCGCAGAAGTGTGAAGAATCAGTACAGAGGCTATAACTAAAGTCATCATCTCAATATGTGAGTGATCAACCTTGTACTCTTGGTGGTTGCTAATTAATGCAACACAAATCGCAAATAATACGCCATGTAAAAAAGCGCTCGCAGAGAGATAGGTTTTTACAGATAAGGACTTTCTTGGTAATTCTAATAGTAAAGATTGGTTAATCAGTAGCGAAATCAGAATAGTAACAGTCGTAATAAAACCCCATAAGGTTGTAGTAATTGAAAAACTTTCAAAATTAAGAAATAGGTTGATTATAAATACGAGGAGGGTAAGAGATAGGAATATGTATTGAAAGGCACGATAATAATACAGCGACTTAAAGCTCTTAAGTTGCTCTTCATCTTTTGAAGAATTAAGCATTAAATTGAGTTGCCTGTTATCCATTATTTCATCATGTCCCTAGAATGGCGAAAACTCATGCTAAAAGCAAAAAAGAATTAATCATTACGGTTAAATATTTATATTTTAATGAGTTAATTCAGGATAAAATAGAAAACAATCCGTCAGTTCTAAAGTTACAATTTAGCGTCTATAAAATCAAGTTCTTTTTAAAATTTATGGAAATGAATTACACAAAATATTGATTGATGACACCCAGTGCGGCTATAGGGGCGGTTTCTGTGCGTAGAACACGTTTACCGATCGTCCAAGCTTGAAACTGCTTTGCGAGGGCAAAATCAATCTCACTTTGACTTAGACCGCCTTCAGGGCCAACGAGTAGAGCGATTGATTTTGGCTTTTCATCAGAAAATTGAAATGGTTGATCTGCTAAAGTCATGATGAGTTTTAGTTCAGTATCTACGCTGTCAATCCATTCATTTACAGATAAAGGTGGCAAAATCTTCGGTACGAGATTTAGTCCACATTGTTCGCAGGCTGCGATCGCAACACTTTGCCAATGTTCGATTTTCTTTTGATCACGGTCATATTTTAGGCGCATCTCACAGCGTTCACTGGTGAGAAGTTGAATTTCTGATACGCCAAGCTCGGTAGATTTCTGAATCACATAATCCATGCGATCGCCTTTACTCATCACTTGTCCGAGTGTGACTTTAATCGATAAATCACGACTGATAGGATTGAACTCAAGCACCCGAACAGTTGCAGACTTTTTTTCAATTTGTGTTAATTCAACCAGATATTCACCGCCTAAGCCATTAAACTCAATGCCGTTAAATAATGTCGCTTGATCACCTAGTTTGGCACGCAGTACACGTGTCCAATGATGGAAAACCGTTTCTGATAATTGAACGTGTTCACCAACTGCGAGTGAGCTATCCATATAGAAACGGTTCATGATTTAATTCTCAAGTTAATATCAGTCGAAGCTTAGTTTAAGCCTAAGTCAATCACCAATTGGCGAGTTGGCTCAGTTTGGTTCATGCTATAAAAGTGCAAACTTGGTGCACCACCTGCGATCAAACGCTCACAGAGTTTAAACACGACTTCATGACCAAATGCTTGAATGCTCTTGCTGTCATCACCATAAGATGCCAGTTGTTTACGAATCCAACGTGGAATATCCGCACCAGTGCTATCTGCGAAGCGAATCAAGCTACTGGCATGGGTAATTGGCATGATTCCTGGGGCGATCGGAATATTGATTCCCGATTTTTCTACACGATCAAGGAAATAGAAGTAGGCATCAGGATTAAAGAATAACTGGGTAATTGCGGCATTTGCTCCAGCATTCGCCTTTTCCACGAAGCGTTTGATGTCATTGTCAAATGAATCAGCTTGCGGATGCATCTCAGGATAAGCAGCCACTTCAATATGAAAATGATCGCCTGAATGCTCGCGAATAAATCGCACTAAATCCTGTGCATAAGGTAATTCACCTAAACCAACTTGACCTGAAGGAAGGTCGCCACGTAGTGCGACAATACGGTCAATGCCTTTGGCTTTGTAAAGATCAAGCAACTCTGCAATTCGAGCTTTGTCATCACCAATACAAGACAGATGTGGGGCAACTGGTGTGCCTTTGCCATTAAAATCATCAATCGCCGCTAAGGTGCGCTCACGTGTTGAGCCACCTGCACCGTAAGTGATAGAGAAAAACTCAGGGTTGAGTTGTTGTAGCTCTTGATGGACTGCACGAAGTTTTTCTGCGCCAATATCAGTTTTTGGTGGGAAGAATTCAAAAGAAATGGGAATACGTTTTGACATGAGCAGACCTTAATTTGTATTTTCCGAGCACATGATTTTGAAAAGCGAATCCTGAATAAGTCAAGATTCGCTAAATACGTCAATGCTAACGATTAGCATTGCTCAATCATTAGTATTTATAAGCGTCATTTTTGAATGGACCTTCAACAGCTACACCTAAGTAGTCCGCTTGCGTTGTTGTCAATTGTGTCAACACACCACCAAAACCTAAGACCATTGCAGCTGCAACTTCTTCATCCAATTTCTTCGGTAAAACTTCCACACGAATCTGTTTGGTTTTGTCTTCCGCAGATAAATTGGCAAATTTCTCAGCAAATAAGTGCATTTGTGCCAAGACTTGGTTGGCAAAAGAGCCGTCCATGATACGTGATGGGTGACCTGTTGCATTACCCAAGTTCACCAAACGACCTTCAGAAAGTAAGATTAAATAATCATTTTCATTCTCTGAACGATAGACTTGATGTACTTGTGGTTTGACTTCAACCCATTTGTAATTACGCAAATATGCAGTATCAATCTCGGTATCAAAGTGACCAATATTACAGACTACAGCACCTGCTTTTAAGGTATCCAGCATTGCAGCGTCGCAAACGTGGTAGTTACCAGTCGTAGTCACGATCAAATCAGTATTTTTCAATAAATCTAAGTTAATGTCGGCTTTATTACCAGTTTGCACGCCATTTTTATATGGAGAAACTACTTCAAAACCGTCCATGCACGCTTGCATTGCGCAGATTGGATCAATCTCAGTCACACGAACGATCATACCTTCTTGACGAAGCGATTGCGCAGAACCTTTACCGACATCGCCATAACCAATCACCAATGCACGGCGACCAGAAAGCAACATGTCTGTACCACGTTTGATCGCATCATTCAAGGAATGACGGCAACCATATTTATTGTCATTTTTAGATTTGGTGACAGAGTCATTGACGTTGATCGCAGGAACTTTCAGCGTACCGTCTTTCCACATCTCGATCAGACGTGCGACACCTGTTGTGGTTTCTTCGGTAATGCCGTGAATGCGTTCTAAAAGTGTAGGGTACTTTTCATGGATAAGTGCGGTTAAATCGCCACCATCATCCAAAATCATGTTGGCATCCCACGGAGAACCATCAACATTGATTTGTTGCTCTAAGCACCACATATATTCTTCTTCTGTTTCGCCTTTCCAAGCGAATACAGGTACACCGCTTGCAGCGATCGCAGCTGCGGCATGGTCTTGTGTTGAGAAGATGTTACATGAGGTCCAACGTACTTCTGCACCGAGCTCGACCAATGTTTCGATCAGAACTGCAGTCTGAATCGTCATGTGGATACAGCCGAGGATTTTTGCACCAGCAAGTGGTTTTTCAGCAGAATAGCGTTTGCGCAAGCCCATTAAAGCAGGCATTTCTGCTTCGGCAAGTTTAATTTCTTTACGACCGTACTCAGCGAGTGAAATGTCGGCAACTTTATAATCTGAAAATGCAGGATTAACCGCGTTCATCAGGATCTCCTAATATATTGGTGATGATCATTCTGTTCGCGGATGCCGTTATTGATTTGTTTCGAATTCACTCTATATTATGAAGTGTGTTGATTCGAATTAGTCGAGCCTAGCGATTTCACATTACTGTCTTTGCAAGCTTTCTTTGTAAAGTCAGTCTGTAAAAAAGTCGCAGCACCCCTCGACTGTGGGCTATTGTACTTATAAATTCGTGGAGTGCCAATTAAATTGAGAAAATTCACAAGAAATTGCAACGTCGTTGCGGTTGCTCGGTTAAACTTTAACAAATATTCAAATAATTGAGCTGTGCAGATGACGTACGATAAAAAGAACTCGATGAAAATTTACGTTGTATGCGTTGTTATTTTTACTTTTTTAATGCCTTTGACGAATGCCAATGACAGCACAGGCTACATCGGTACAGGCGGTATTCAATATATTCAAAACAAGTACATGCAGATGAAACGAGAAGACTTGTATCTCAGTAAAAAGCAGATCAAAGTCGATTATCAGTTTCAAAATTTGAGTGATCGAGACATTACCGAAAACATCTTATTTCCATTACATAAAGTACAAAACTATATCGAATATGACTATGCCGATGTCACTGGGTTGGTTGATAGTTTTACGGTGACTTCTAATGGCAAAAAAATAAAACCGCAAATACATGTGCGAGCATTTTTACCGAGTACCGAAGCAGAGTATGTAGAAGATGGCGACTTTCAGGCTGATGTCACCGAGGAGTTAAAAAGCTGTGATCTTAATGATAAAGAACTGATGCAACCGTGGACGTTTGAAAATATGGATGATGAAGTTAAGGTAAATCAAAAAGTTGCGAATTGTACTCATCCAAAAGTAAAGCAACTCTTGGCGATTCAAGATGAAGATACGGTGCGTTGGCAATCGCAAATTATTTATAGCTGGCAACAACAGTTTAAAGCCAATGAAATGACTAAAATCTCTCATCAATATCAGCCTTTGGTTGGCGGTTCTCTAGGGCTTGGGGAAGAGGTTGCAAAAGCACATTGTGTTGATCAGAATATTCAAAAGGTGGTTGATCGAGGCGACAGTTATGGGGTTTATTCAGGACTTTCTTATATTTTGAAAACAGGTGCGAATTGGGCAAAATCGATTGATAGCTTTAATGTCACCATTGAACGTGATGACGACGAATTATTGTCATTATGCTGGGATGGTGAGGTAAAAAAAGTGTCTAAGACGCAATTTAAAATCACAGAGAAAAACTTTAAGCCGAAACACGATTTAAACCTAATCTTCATACAACGTAAAAATGTGAAATAAAACGTAGAAATGTGTAATTGATCGATGGATTTGATAATAAAACACCTCTAAAACTTTACGCTTAAAAGGTTTTAATCAAAAGGTTTCACCCTAATATATTAAGCATGAATTCAAGCTTGTAACTTTTGGGAGGTCTTAATATGCATCATGTAAATGAATTAATCGTGCTTAAAGATACGTTGGTACTCTCTAAAGATGGTCACGAAGATATCCAGTATGATGAAGGTACATTACTGAAAGTACTTTTTGTGCTTAATGATCATGTGGTTGTGAAAAGTGATAATGACCGTACATTTGTTATAGGTATGGATGATCAAGAAACGCTTTGGGTATATATGTGATTAATTTTATTACAGAAAATCTATTTGACTGTTGATTTTATAATCAACGACATGTAATCTTACGATCTATAGTAAAAATATGGCAAATGTCAAGTTTTAAAAAAATTTTATAACAAAATAACTGTATGGGAGGATGTGATGAAACACCCTAATCAAGTCATTGTACTTAAGGATGCCTAAACACTATCAAAGGATGGGTATGAAGATATCCATTATGAAGAAGGCACGTCGCTAAAAGTGGTAATGATTTCGAATGATCATGTTGTCGTTAAAGATGATAATAATCAAACTTTCATACTTAAATTTGACGATCAACATAAGCTTTGTGAATACATTTAACTTTGTTAAGTGGACTAGATTAAGCGATAGCGATAATTATGGCTTTTTACATGGCTCGTAGTAGGTCATTCAATTTTTTGAATGCTGTAATTGGTTTCTGTTTCACTTTTAGTCTTTCTCCACCCAATTGCCACATTCATCATATTGGTAATCTTTAAATACTGTATTTGCCATTTTATTAGATTTGTTTTCTGTATACATTAAATTAAAGTTGTGATCGTAGTTGTACGTATCTATGTTTTCCCAAAATATTATAAAAAGTAAATGTCCAGTAAATTTTTTTTAAATAAGGCAAGTCATTGAGCGCCCAAGTGATGAGATTGCGTATTTTTTTGTATATTTTTCCATATTGTCATTTATTTTCATCTAATCATTGTTAGACTATCAGTTGAGCCTTGCAGGAAGATGATAAGGCTTCATTTTTTATGCAAACATGATCAAAAAAGTATTTTTTTTCTATAAAAAATCGGTATGATCGGCGTCCTAGGACAGCACGTCAAATGCGACGAATCCTAAACTAGCTACTTGGAATAAGTTGTTGAATAATAACTTATATTTCTTACACCCTTATCTGAGATGGTAATCCGATATGAGCGTATCTGCAAACGATCCACAAACTACTGCCAAAACTAATGAATATTATTTGACTCGCCAAAGTCAGATGGAATCAAATGTTCGTAGTTATCCTAGAAAATTACCTTTGGCAATTGCGAAAGCAAAAGGCTGTTGGGTCACTGATGTTGAGGGCAATGAGTACCTTGACTGTCTAGCTGGTGCAGGGACTTTGGCCCTAGGTCATAACCATCCTGCGGTCATCCAAAGTATTCAAGAAACCATCGCAAGTGGCTTGCCATTGCATACCCTTGATTTAACCACACCGTTAAAAGATGCCTTTACAGAAGCATTGCTATCGCATATGCCAGGTGGTCAAGAAGAATATTGCCTGCAGTTCTGTGGTCCTACGGGCGCAGATGCGACTGAGGCGGCGATTAAACTTGCGAAAACTTATACAGGTCGTGGCACAGTCATCAGCTTCTCTGGTGGTTATCACGGTATGACGCATGGTGCATTGGCAATGACAGGTAACTTGAGCGCAAAAAATGCGGTCAATAACTTGATGCCAGGTGTACAGTTTATGCCATATCCGCATGAATACCGTTGCCCACTTGGTCTTGGTGGCGAGGCAGGTGTTGATGCTTTGACGCATTATTTTGAAGATTTTATTCAAGATGTAGAAAGTGGTGTTACTCGTCCTGCTGCGGTCATCCTAGAGGCGATTCAGGGTGAAGGCGGTGTTGTGATTGCACCAACTAAGTGGTTGCAAAAAATCCGTGAAGTGACTGAAAAGCACAATATCGTATTGATCTTGGATGAAGTCCAAGCAGGCTTTGCACGTTCAGGTAAAATGTTTGCCTTTGAACATGCAGGCATCGAACCTGATGTGATCGTGATGTCTAAAGCAGTCGGTGGTAGCTTGCCACTTGCGGTGCTTGCGATTAAGCGTAAATTTGACTCATGGCAACCTGCGGGTCATACGGGGACTTTCCGTGGCAACCAAATGGCGATGGGTACAGGTCTTGCGACACTCAACACCATTAAGTCTGAAAAACTGGCTGAAAATGCACAAACTCAAGGTGATTATCTACAAGCTGAAATGAAAAAATTACAGCAAGAATTACCGTGTATTGGTCATGTGCGTGGTCGTGGTTTGATGATTGGTATCGAGATCGTTGATGAGCGTCAAGCGCCAAATCATTTAGGTGCGTATCCTGCGGATTCACAGCTTGCGGCTGAAATTCAACGTGCTTGTTTTGAAAATAAATTGATGCTTGAAAAAGGTGGTCGTGGCGGTACAGTGATTCGTTTGCTTTGCCCTTTGATCATCACCCGAGAAGAATGTGAAGAAGTTATTAAACGCTTTAAGAAAGCAGTTTCAGAAGCTTTAGTTACAGTTCGAGGCGCATAATATGGTGGACTTCGCAGAACATCGCCGTGCTTTGCTATGTAACGATGCACAATCCATTGCTGACTATGAGTCGGCAATGGAGCAAGCAACCAAAGCGGTTGCGACATGGTTGCAAAATGACAAAATGTACACTGGCGGTAGCATCAAAGAACTTCGCAGTGCCATTGCCTTTAATCCTTCAAAAGAAGGGTTGGGCGTGCAGGCGTCATTACAACGTATGGTTGAACTTTTCCTTAATAAAAGTTTAAAAGTGCATCATCCGCATTCACTTGCGCATTTGCATTGTCCAACGATGGTGACCAGTCAAATCTCCGAAGTATTGATTAATGCGACCAATCAGTCGATGGATTCATGGGATCAAAGTCCTGCGGGTTCATTGATGGAAGTGCAACTGATTGATTGGCTTCGTCAAAAAGTTGGCTATGGCGCAGGTCAAGCAGGGGTGTTTACCTCTGGTGGTACGCAGTCGAATTTGATGGGTGTATTGCTTGCGCGTGACTGGTGCATCGCTAAAAACTGGAAAGACGAACACGATAAACCGTGGTCTGTTCAGCGTGATGGCGTGCCGAATGAAGCGATGAAAAACGTCAAAGTGATCTGTTCTGAAAATGCACATTTCTCTGTGCAAAAGAACATGGCGATGATGGGCATGGGCTTTCAGTCGGTCGTGACTGTACCTGTCAATGATAAAGCGCAGATGGATGTCGATGCCCTAGAAAAAACCATGGCATTGCTCCAGTCTGAAGGCAAAATCGTAGCATGTGTGGTCGCAACTGCTGGTACAACCGATGCTGGGGCGATTGATCCACTTAAGCAAATCCGTGAAATTACCAATAAATATGGTACATGGATGCATATTGATGCAGCTTGGGGCGGTGCATTGGTTTTATCTAATGAATTCCGTTCGATGTTAGACGGTATTGAATTGTCTGATTCGATCACATTGGATTTCCATAAGCATTATTTCCAAAGCATTAGTTGTGGTGCGTTCTTGCTGAAAGATGAAGCAAACTATCGCTTTATGCATTATGAAGCGGAGTATCTCAACTCTGCTTATGATGAAGAGCATGGTGTGCCGAATCTAGTATCTAAGTCATTGCAAACCACACGTCGTTTTGATGCGTTGAAATTGTGGATGACGATTGAGGCACTCGGTGAAGAGCTTTATGGTTCAATGATTGATCATGGTGTGAAACTGACACGTGAAGTTGCTGACTATATCAAGGCGACGGATGGTTTAGAGCTATTGGTTGAGCCACAGTTTGCATCGGTATTATTCCGTGTCGTACCGAAAGATTATTCAGCGCAATATTTGAATAGTTTAAATCAAAATGTGGCAGATGAACTCTTTGCACGTGGCGAGGCGAACATTGGTGTGACCAAAGTCGGTCTGAATCAATCCTTGAAGATGACCACACTTAGTCCTGTGGCAACACTGGATAATGTGAAAAATCTGCTCGACATGGTCTTAGCAGAATCTGATCGCATTAAAGATGATATTGCTTTTGGACGATACACGCCTGCAATCGATTGATTGATGAAAAATCTACAACGTCTAGAGATCGCTTCGGCGGTCTTTTTTAATGCTAATCTAAGTCCTGATTTTTAAAGCTTGCTTATTCACAGCAATGTCATATATTTGCTTTAAGTTAATTCCTTTGATCAAATTCTTAGAAGTATATGGACACACCATTTTCAATTTTTCGATTATTTTTCTATTTGGGTTGCATTTCTTTTGGTGGTCCTGCGGCGCATATTGCACTGTTTCAAACAAAAATTATTGATCAAAAAGCTTGGATGAGCGCAGAACAATATCTTCAATTGGTAGCGCTGTGTCAGTTTTTACCAGGCCCAAGTAGTAGCCAAGTCGGCATGGGGCTAGGACTGTATCGGGCAGGATATCTTGGTGCATTTGCGTCTTGGCTTGGCTTTACTTTGCCAGGGGCGATTTTGATGTATTTATTTGCGATTAGCTTGAGCCACTTCTCTTGGCTATCCAATGCGATGATTTTAAAAGGCTTGTTACTTGCAATCGTGGTGATCGTTGCTCATGCGGTTGTGATGATGGGTCGGCAAATCTGTAAAACCAAATTTCATTACGCCATTGTGATGATTTTGACAGCAATTGGTTTGGTGTGTAGTGAATCGAATCAATTATTACTCATTTTAATTGCTGCGCTACTTGGCTTGCTTTTGTTTTATAAGCAATCTTATTCGGCGCTATCACAACTCGATTTTCCTGTATCGAAAATAACGGCGTTGATTTGCTTGAGCGCATTTTTCTGCATTTTACTGTTTACACCATTATTTGTATCAGCCGACCAACCTGCCAATTTCTTCTACGAAATTTATCAAGCCAGTGCATTAGTGTTCGGTGGTGGTCATGTGGTTTTACCGCTTTTGGAGCAGAGCATCGTTGAGCAAAATTGGGTTGGTCAAGATCAGTTTATGACGGGCTATGGTGTGATTCAGACCTTACCTGGACCACTATTTAATTTTAGTGCATATTTAGGAGCTTCAGCGTTTCCATCAATGAGTTTGCTTGCTGCACTATTTGCGGTTCTTGCGATTTTCTTGCCTGCGGCGTTGGTGTTAATCGGTGCTTTGCCGATGTCGAATTATTTATCAAAAAATAAATATTTGCGTGGCATCTTTCAGGGTATTAGTGCAGGGGTGATTGCCTTGCTGATTTTGATGTTAGTTCAAAATATGTTACCCAAATCGGTAGAATCAATCACCGACGGTATTTTTCTGATCATTGCTTTTGCGGTTTTTTATACAGGACGTTTGCCGATTTGGGCTTTGATGCTCGCCAGTTTAAGTTATGCGCACATCATGTCCGCAGTCATTTAAAACTTACTTTTTGACTAAGAGCACACCTGACTCAACGTGATGGGTATATGGAAATTGGTCAAACATAGCAAAGCGTTTGATGTCATGGGTTTCACTTAAAGTCTGTAAATTGTCATACAGCGTTTCAGGATTGCAGGAAATATAAATAATTTGTGGAAATTGTGCGATTAGGGCAAGCGTGTCGTCATCAATGCCTGCACGAGGCGGATCAACAAAAACCGTATCAAATTGATAATTCGACAATTCAATATTTTCTTCTTTTAAACGGCGAAACTCACGTTTGCCTTGATAGGCTTCGGTAAAATCTTCCGCGGAAAGCCGTGCGAGTTGAATATTTTCAATCTGATTTTCTGCCATATTCCATTTGGCAGCGTAAACGGAACTTTTGGCGAGTTCTGTTGCAAGCACATTGCGATAATGTTGTGACAATGGCAAGGTAAAATTCCCATTGCCGCAATACAGTTCTAATAGATCAGTTGGTGATTCAGTCTGATTTTCTTGTGCGACATCACATGCCCAAGACAGCATTTTTTCACAAACAATGGCATTGGGTTGGGTAAAGCCATTTTCGATTTGTTTATAGGTAAATTCACGACCATTGACCTTGAGTTTTTCAATGACAAAATCATCAGCTAAAACAATTTTTTGTCCACGACTACGACCGATGATTTTAATGTTTAATTTTTCTTGTAATGTTTTTGCAATTGCAGTCCATGCTTCATTTAATTGACGGTGATAGATCATCGAAACGAGCATTTCACTATGCTTCGATGCCAAAAAGTCGATTTCAAATAAGCGTTCTGAGAGTAGCGGATTAGCTTTCACTTCTGCCAAAAGAATTGGCATGAGATCGTTAATCGACTGGGTTGCCGTTGGAAAATCATCAATGTGAATGACTTGTTTTTTACCTTCTTCATCACGTTCAAACATGGCATAAAACAGATCGTCATCGGTATGCCAAATGCGAAACTCGGCACGCATGCGATAGTGACTTTCAGGAGATTCAAAGACTTCGATTTCAGGTATGTCAAATTCAGCAAACTGTGCAAGCAAGTGTTGGACTTTAAATTCGAGTTGTTGCTGATAATCGGGTTGCATAAGAATCGGACAAGTCTAATGAGTGAGGCTGTGCATAGTAGCAAATTACCACTAAAAAATCATGGATAGTCAAAGAACTTAACCTGAGCTCGATGGACTTGGTATTGTACAGCGGTGAAAAGGAAAAGCATTTTAGACAAGATCTTGCGGTTTACGCTTGTATTTCGGGATTAACCTTCGGTTCGACTCACTTTTCTTTCGGGAAAAGTAAGCAAAACCATTTGTCAGTCGCAAACTCGGTCATACACTAAAATTTATCTCATACCTTGAAAAACGTCATTTTACTTAAATTGTTCTGCCCTCGAACAATGCGACTGACGCTCCCACGAATCCAATAATTTTGACTCATCTTATGTCAACAAACCTTAATCTAATTCGCAAAAAAAGAAGTGACTTACGCCACTTCTTTATTAGATTTTGAGTGATTTGGGATTGAGTTATGCACCGAGTAGCACATCACCATATTGGTCACGCAGTTCTGATTTGACCATTTTCCCAGTGCCGTTGATTGGAATCACATCAACAAAGATCACACGGTCTGGAATCTGCCAATCAGCAATTTTCCCTTGATAGTAAGCTTTTACCGCTTCTTCATCAATGTTGCTATCTTCTTCTTTAATCGCAACTAAAACAGGGCGCTCGTCCCATTTTGGATGTTTGGCGGCTATCGCTGCTGCCATGCGAATTTCAGGATGACTCATGGCGATACCTTCAAGTTCAACCGAAGAAATCCATTCACCACCTGATTTGATCAAATCTTTAGATCGGTCACGAATGACTAAGAAGCCGTCTGGGTCAATCGTTGCCACA
>NZ_JAYROT010000018.1:0-25947 GCF_041911495.1 Acinetobacter sp.
ATGATTCATTCATAACAACGTAGCGTCAAAAAACATCCTTGTCCCGAAGGGTTATGGCTAAAATTGCCATAAACTTCGTTATGAAACTTGACAAGGGAGTGACCATTCTCTGCGTTTCATGCCTCGTTTATGTGATTTTAGACTATAACGCAATGCATGGTTGAAATGTCAACAGACCCTAGACGTTTAAACGTTTAAGATCACAATAGATTGCATTAAATTTGATTTGAATCACATGGAATTGGTGAACAGCGATGTCCTTAGCCCACGTACTTTTGACCAGTCTTTTAGAAAAACCAAGTACAGGCATCGAATTGGCTCGTCGCTTTGACCGTTCTATGGGCTTCTTTTGGAATGCGACGCATCAGCAAATCTACCGTGAGCTTAAACAAATGCTTGCCAACGATTGGATTAGCACCCTCGCAACCGATGATAGCGATTCACGCAAAAAGACCTATCAAGTCGTTGAACAAGGTCGAGAAGAACTACAACGCTGGGTGGCTCAGCAAGATGCGCCAAGCAAACTACGTGATGCGCTCATGGTCAAGCTACGTGCCGAAGCACAGCTTGGCGGTGCGACCATATTGCCCGAACTACGTCGCCACTTAGACCTACATCAAGCGCAGTACACACTGTATCAACATATCGCACAGCGAGATCAACAAAAACAAATCAACACATCTGATCGCACTGGGCTCATTCAGCGCAAAATCTTACAGCTCGGTATTGAGTTTGAAATGGGCTGGATTGCATGGCTTCAAGAAATCATTCAAATTTTAGAAAGTGATTCTTTTGATCCTGAACGTATCAACTGAACGAAATATCTTCTTATATTACAAAATATTGAAAACATCTAGGGAAAAGGAACCTCCATGCCACACTACAGCATGCCCGATCAAGAACGTCTTTATGTACGAGAAATTGGACACGGTGCGCCTGTTTTAGTGCTATCTGGTCTAGGCATGAGTAGTTGGCAATGGCTACCCTACATCGCACCAAGCTTACGACGTCGAAAGTTTTATATTCCTGATTTTCGTGGGTTTGGGCAATCAAAACACTGTAAGATTCCAACGGATGCAGAATTCAAAACAGATGCGATCGCAAGCCATTGGCGTGATGTAAACTGTTTGTTGGAGCAGATTAGCCAAAAAGAAAACCTTGAAAATGGTATTGATGTGATTGCCTACTCGATGGGTGCCACCACAACCATGCACGGTATGAAATACGGTAATTTTGCTGCAAAAATTAAACAATATATTCATATTGATCAGAGCGCATGTATCCGCAATCAAACAGACTGGGAATATGGTCTATACGGTACTCAACAAGCGACTTTTTTAAATATTTTAGATCGAATGTTGGTGCTTCTTTTGCCTTATTTAGATCAACACTTAGCTGTAGATACGCTTCCACATCATGTACAAAATGAACTCATTTCACTATTCAATGAATTCGTAGCATTACAAAGTTCAAATGCTTTTATTTCTTTTCTCGATCAATTTCAAATCACAAAGTATCTTAAAATCAAATCCTTACCATTTCAAACCTTAGACTATTTGTATTGGTATCTCAAAAGCTATCAACAACATAATGAAGACTATCGTCAAACGCTTATTTCGTTTACAAAACCTGCGTATTTCTTGATTGGAAAACATTCTGCTCTGTATCCTGCTGATGGACAAATCGCCATTGCAAAGCAATTAAGTGATCCAAAAATTCATATTTTTCCACGAGCTGGGCATGCGCTCATCGTCAATCAACCACTTTTTTTTACGCAGACTTTAAATCAATTATTGTGATAAGGTATTGAAAAATAAAAATATAGATTTGACGACTTTTCAGTAATAATACAATTCAGCGTTGTCGTTACAAAGTTTATTTTGAAAAGCATAAAAATATTTCATGTCTTCACAAATTTCATATTTTTGTAACATTAGTTATAGATACTTGCTCCCAAGTTCGTAACCTTATGTAACTTTTTAGACTGATCTTCCAAGTCTGTGAGTCAAAGTTGCATAAGACATAACAAGGCTTACCGCTTGTAGTGCATAAATAACAATGGGTTGTAACGCACTATAAGTTTTCCCTAAAAAATTTTGGAGAAGATTCAATGAAAAAATTGCTACTTGCTTCTGCAGTTGCAGCTTTAAGCCTAAATACAGTTCAAGCCGCTCCTACTTTATACGGTAAATTGAACATCAGCTTAGACCAAGTTTCTAATGCAGACTTTACTGAAGATAAAGTCACTGAATTAAACTCTAATGCTTCTCGCCTTGGGGTGAAAGGTGAAGAGAAAATTACGGATTCACTTTCAGCTGTATATTTAGCAGAATGGGAAGTTAGTGGTGACGGTGATGATGATACGTTAAAAGCACGTAACCGTTTTGCTGGTTTGAAGTTTGCTAACGTCGGTACGTTGAAAGCTGGTCACTACGATTCTTACTTCAAAACAGCTGCTGGTAGTGACCAAGACATTTTCAACGATAACGAACGTCTTGACTTCAAAGACACTCTTGTTGGTGAAGATCGTTTGAGCAACGTAGTTGGTTTCGAAACTGATCCAGCGATGCTTGCAGGTCTAGGCTTCAACATCATGTTCCAACAAGGTGAAGGCTCAACTGACGATGCTAAAGAAGCACGTGATGGCTTTGGCGACAGTATCTCAACTTCTGTAACTTATGAAAGCGACATCGGTTTAGCTTTAGCTTTGGCTGGTAACTTTGACGTGCAATCTAAATGGGCAGCTCTTGATGGCAAAAAACTTTATACAGATGCTATTCGTTTGACAGGTTCTTATGACTTCTCGAATGCCGGTGCAGAAGGTCTTGTAATTGGTGGTTTATTCCAACAAGCTGAGCCTTCAGAAGAAATTGCTGGCTTTGACGACCTTGAAGAGCAAGCATTTGGTTTAACACTTGCATATAGCATCCCATCTACACCGTGGACTGTTAAAGGTGAATATGTCGCAGCAGAAACCTCTGCGGATGGTTGGGATGATCGTGAAATTGATCGCTACGGTCTCGGCGTAGACTACAAACTCAACAAGCAAACCAAACTTTACGGCGTAATTGCACAAACCAAAATCAATGAAGCACTACAAGCTGTGTATCAGCTAAAAGATTTGGACGCGAAAGTGGAAGACAAAGAAACTGTATTCGGTCTTGGTATCGACCTTAAGTTCTAAGTCTGACTTAGGCTAAGTGAAAACAAAAAAGCTGAACCTCGTGTTCAGCTTTTTTTAGTGCTCAGTGGAAAATTTTAACTATTGACGACTTTCTTCATCCAATGCGCTTTTTCAGATTCAGGTAAAAAACTCGCTTGGAACGAGTTCGATGCAAGTTGACGAATATCTAGAGTAGATAATTCCAATGCGTCTGTGATTGCATAGAAGTTATCATTCATATAGCCGCCAAAATACGCTGGATCATCTGAGTTCACCATCACATTGACACCCTGATCAAGTAAACGCTTGATATTGTGCTGTTGCATATCATCAATAACACAAAGTTTCAGATTACTTAACGGACACACGGTTAACGGCATTTTTTCAGCGATGAGGCGAGCCATCAACTGCTCATCTTCTTCACAGCGTACACCATGATCAATGCGATTCACTTTGAGCAAGTCTAGTGCTTCCCAAATATACTCTGGCGGACCCTCTTCGCCTGCATGCGCCACGATCAGATAACCTTGTGCTTTGGCTTCACTAAATACACGTTCAAATTTACTCGGTGGATGCCCTACTTCACTTGAATCTAGTCCCACACCGATGATTTTATCTTGATACGGTTTCGCCTGTGCCAAAGTTTCAAAAGCCGCTTCTTCACTTAAATGACGTAAAAAACACATAATCAAATAGGAGCTAATGCCTAAGTTTTTCTTGGCATCTTGGCAAGCACGTTCAATCCCATTGATCAGCGTTTCAAAAGCGACACCACGATCGGTATGGGTCTGTGGATCAAAGAAAATCTCGGTATGCACCACATTGTCCGCTTTACATTTTTCGAAATAAGCATAGGTCAGATCATAGAAATCTTGCTCATGTAGTAGCACATTAGCCCCTGCATAATAGATGTCTAAGAACGATTGTAGGTTGTGAAAATCATAGGCTTTTTTGAGATCATCCACCGAAGCATATGGAATATTCACGTGATTACGCTGTGCAATCTCAAACATCAGCTCAGGTTCAAACGTGCCCTCGATATGCACATGCAATTCTGCTTTTGGCAGAGATTGAATCAGTTCTCTGTGTTGCATCTGATCTTGCATAGCAGTACTCCAAAGTTTGAAAATTAAAAAAGAAAAATGGCGTAGACTTTGTATAAGCTACACCATTAATAAAGTTTATTTGTAAAAATTAGCCACCATAAATTGCAAATTTAATCGCCCACACAATGGCAATGATCCACACCATATACGGTACAGCTTTTGCCTTGCCAGTGAGTAGCTTCACTAAGGCATAACTGATAAAGCCAATGGCAATACCGTCTGCAATCGAATAGGTAAACGGCATAAAAGTCATGGTCAAAAATGCAGGCACTGCTTCGGTGATGTCATCCCAATCAATACCCGTAATGCCATGCACCATCAACACACCCACATAGAGCAATGCAGGCGCAGTCGCATAAGCAGGGACACTTTGCGCTAGTGGAAATAAGAACAATGCCAAGAGGAACAATACAGCGATCACAACAGCAGTCAGACCTGTACGACCACCAGCTGCCACACCAGATGCAGACTCGATATAAGGTGTAGTCGATGATGTACCTAATGCTGCACCTGCAATGATCGCCGATGAATCCGCCATCAAGGCACGTTTTAAACGTGGTAATTTGCCATCAACCAATAAGCCTGCACGCTGTGATACACCGACCAATGTGCCTGTACTGTCAAACAAATCTACCAAGAAAAAGACGAAAATTACACCGATCATTGACGCAGTAAATAGGCCTTCAAAATCCATTTGCATAAAGGTTGGCGCAAGCGATGGAATCTCACCAAACACCCCTTTGAATTCGTTATGACCTGTCAAAGTTGAAAGCACGGTGATCGCCAAGATACTGATAATGATTGCACCACGTACTTTGAAATGATGCATAAACACGATTAATAAAAAGCCCAATGCAGCGTACAATACAGATGCAGAAGATAGGTCACCCATTTTGATCAATGTCGGTTCATTTGCAATGACCACACCAGAAGACTTCAGTGCAATCAATGCCAAAAATAAGCCGATACCGCCCGCAATTGCCAATTTTAATGACATTGGAATAGCATTGATCATCGCCTCACGGAACTTAAATAAGCTCACAAATAAGAACACAACACCCGATACGAATACCGCTGCCAAAGCAGTTTGCCACGGCACACCCATGCCCATACACACGGAAAAGGTAAAGTACGTATTCAAGCCCATACCCGGTGCAAGTGCGATTGGATAATTCGCCACCAAGCCCATTACCATACAACCCAGTGCTGCTGCTAAACAGGTCGCAACAAATACAGCACCTTGATCCATTCCTGTCATTGCAAGAATGCTTGGGTTGACGATGATGATGTAACACATCGCCAAAAATGTAGTAAATCCTGCCAATACTTCCGTGCGTACACTAGTATTGAGCTGTTTGATATGGAATAGTCGATCCAGTAGACCATTACCATTGTTGGAATTTGATTCCATAGACTTTCCCTCAAAGCAAATTGCAAAGCACAAAATGGTCACAACCAATTTTAGCCAATTTTAAATACGACTTAAAAAAACTGAGCAATATAAAGTTTTAATAAAAAAAGCCCCAAATGAAAATTGGGACTTTCTAAGTTCTCAAAATAAGTTAATTCAGAATTTAGCTTTTTAATTCACTCAAAACTATTTCGGTTCAATCGGTGTGAGTGGCGCAACCACATCGGCATTTTGTGCACGATTTCTCAAGAAATGATCCATCAATACAATCGCCAACATCGCCTCAGCAATTGGTGTCGCACGTACACCAACACATGGATCATGACGACCTTTGGTGATGACATCAGTGGCTTCACCTTGCAGATTAATGGTTTTTCCTGCGGTGGTGATACTTGCGGTAGGCTTGAGTGCAATCGCTACTCGTATAGCCTGACCACTGGAAATCCCACCTAAAATACCACCTGCGTGATTTGCAGAAAAACCTTCAGGAGTGAGCTCGTCACGTGACTCATGTCCAAACTGTCCTGCAACGGCAAAGCCGTCGCCAATCTCTACACCTTTGACGGCATTGATGCTCATCATGGCATGCGCAATATCTGCATCGAGGCGATCAAACACGGGCTCCCCCCAACCCACTGGCACATTTTCCGCCAAAATTTCGAGCTTCGCACCACAGCTTGTACCCTGCTCACGCAATGAAGTGACCAATGCTTCAAAGCGTGGCACAGCATCAACATCACCACAGAAAAATGGATTATTCGGCACTTCATTCCAATCCAACTTTTCAGCCGTTTCCGTGCCAATCTGCGTGACATGACCTCGAATCAATACGCCAAATTTTTCCGCCAAATATTTCTTGGCAATTGCGCCTGCGGCAACACGCATTGCTGTTTCTCGTGCGCTTGAGCGACCGCCACCACGATAGTCACGGAAGCCGTATTTTTGCGTGTAGGTATAATCGGCATGACCTGGACGGAAAGTTTCAGCGATATTGCCGTAATCTTTTGATTTTTGGTCAGTATTACGAATCAATAAACCAATTGACGTCCCTGTGGTTTTACCCTCAAATACACCTGAAATAATCTCGACTTGATCAGGTTCTTTACGCTGCGTCGCAAACTTTGAAGTCCCCGGTTTACGGCGATCCAAATCCGCTTGCAGATCACTTTCTGTCAGTGACAAATTTGGCGGTACACCATCGACGATCGCCATCAAGCCCACACCATGCGACTCACCGCACGTTGTCACACGGAATAATTGACCAATACTATTACCTGCCACGCTCAATTACTCCTATTCAATCGCTTGCTGGAAAATATTCTGATACTCACGGCATTGCTGTGCTGTTAAGGCAAAAATACCTGAACCACCATTTTGGAAAGTGAGCCAATGAAAGTCGATTTTATTAAAATTCTGCTTGAGCGCCCACTCGCTATTACCCACTTCGATGATCAATAAACCATTTTCACTGAGATAATCTGCTGCCACAGCAAGCATCTTACGCACCAAGTCCAAACCATCTTGCCCTGCCGCCAATGCAAGCTCAGGCTCATGATGAAACTCCGCAGGCAAATCTGCCATATCCTCGGCATCGACATATGGCGGATTGGACACGATCAAATCATATTGATTTTCCGCAGGGACACGATCGAACAAATCTGACTCAAGCAAAGCCACTTGATATTGCATATTGTGATGTTCGACGTTGATCGCAGCGACTTCCAAAGCATCTTTGGAAATATCCGTCGCATCGACCGCCGCATCAGGATATGCATACGCCAACGCAATAGCGATACAGCCCGAACCGGTACAGAGATCCAAAATACGCTCAGGCGTTTTTAAGGCAGTCGGCTGAGTCGCATTTGGCAGATTATGTTGATCGGTTTGCATTTGACCATGTTCATCTAAGAAAAATGGCGCAAAACGATCGGCAATCAACTCAGCAATCGGCGAACGTGGAATTAATACACGATCATCGACATAAAATGGCTTGCCTGCGAAATAGGCAAGATTCAGCAAATATGAGGTTGGAATACGTTGATTGACACGCACTTCGAGCAGATCTAAAACCGCTTGTTTCTCAGATGGAAGCAATTTTGCGTCTAAAATTTCCGCATCAGCCGACCAATCCAACGATAAGGTTTGCATCACCAATGCTGAGCTTTCTGCAAAAAAGTCTTCTGTGCCTTGCCCCAGATGTGCATCGTACTGACGTAAAATCGTCACACCAAAACGGATAAAATCACGAATGGTTGATAAGTTCTCTAATGCTTCTTTGAGCACTTCACTACTGACTTGCATTGCACCTTCATTTTCATTGCTTTGCTCATCAAGAGTTTCGTCTACAGCTTGATCTACATCATCTGGAAGGAATTGATCCACGCACTACTCCAAAACTCGAAATTTCCCAATATGGAAAAATCGCTAAAAATTTGACGGTCTATTCTACTGAATTTCGGTGGATTTGACTACGCAAGATCGCCAAACCGCTCAACGAATTCACATCTCAATCCATTTACAATGACTAGAATTTCACAACATAATATGAAAATTCGGTATAGACTGAACTGTGATTAGCCTTTGAAAAATTAAAATGCTTAAAATCACATTCATGTCCTTGCTTGATCGCTATACATCAGATGAATTATTAAAAAATAACTTTTGGGCAGAAATCGAACGGTATTATTCTGAACAAGGACGGCATTACCATACATTGCTACACCTCGAAGCACTGCTTATACATTTGAGTGCAGTTAAAAGTGATATTGCCTGTTGGGATAGCACGCTATTTTGTCTGTATTATCATGACATCATCTATGATGTAAAAAGATCAGATAATGAGGAAAAAAGTGCTGAGCTAGCCGTTCAACGCATGACAGAACTTGAAATACCTGACGAAATCATTGAATTATGTAAATCACAAATTTTAGCGACAAAATCTCATCAATTTTCTGATTATCAAGATACCAATTATTTCCTCGATGCAGATTTATCAATTTTAGGTCAGCGTTGGGAAATTTATAACCAATATACGGTACAAGTCCGTAAAGAATACGCCATCTACCCTGATCTGCTTTATAAAATAGGTCGAAAAAAGGCTTTGAAACACTTTTTAGACATGGATCGAATATACAAAACAGATTATTTTCACCAACAGTTTGAAGCCGAAGCCAAGTTAAATATTCAACAAGAAGCCGAACAGCTGAATGCTTAGCAGAATGGAGTGAATCTTTGTAATAAATTCTCTACTTCATTCTTTTAAAGGATAAATTTGAGATCAATTAATATTTGCAAGGATGTAATGTTTTTTATACGTTTTGGGTTCTACTTTAATGTACAATTAACTTCGCATGTTTTTCAATTTTCAGGATTTTGCTTTTATGTCAGATAAAAATGACAAGTTGGACAATCTCAAAACTTCTGCTTTTGATCGTCGATTCTCTATTGCAAAAGCATCGTTTCTCGCAGGCACGCGTTGGGCGACTGCCAATGCGAGCAGTATGTTTTCAAATGAAGAAGAAAAAGATAAAAAACGCAAACAAGCCATGACCGAACAGGCGAATTATCTCGTCGCAGAAATCGGCAAACTCAAAGGCTCTGTAGTCAAAATCGGGCAAATGATGGCGCTGTATGGTGAGCATTTTCTCCCTGCGGAAATCACCCAAGCCCTAAATACTTTAAATGATAAAACTGTTGCCCTGTCTTGGCATGCGATCCACAAACATCTACAACAAGAACTCGGTTCAAAGCTCGATGATCTGACAGTTGACCATGAACCGCTAGGTACGGCATCTCTTGCGCAAGTACATCGTGCGGTGCGTAAGTCTGATGGCTTAGAATTGGTGCTAAAGATCCAATACCCAGGTGTTGCTGATGCGATCGACTCGGATATGAGTCTATTCCGCAGTATGCTTCGTCTGACTCGTATGGTACCGCAGACGCGTGAGTTCGATGAGTGGTACGAAGAAGTGCGTAGCATGATGCACCGTGAAGTGAACTATCATATGGAAGCTGCGACCACGCAACGCTTCCACGATCGTTTGAAAAACGATGACCGCTATGTGGTACCAAAAATCATTGATCAATATTGTACCGATCGTATCTTGTGTATGACCTTTGAGCGTGGCGTACCGATTAACAGCCCAGTGATGTTGTCCTTGCCACAAGCTCGCCGTAATGCACTCGGTGAAGCATCTCTAGAGATTGCTGTACGTGAGTTGTTTGAATGGGGCGAGATGCAGACCGACCCAAATTTTGGCAACTATCTCGTTCGACTAGGTAATGGTCAAGCGATTAAAGATAAAATCGTGCTCCTTGATTTTGGGGCGATTCGTCAGTTTGATGAACATCTGCTGAATGTCGCACGAAATCTCATTATTTCAGGTTATCAACATGATAAAGCTGAAATGATCAAATCCATGTCAGGTTATACTTTCTTCGATTCGATTCCTGAATCCGTCAAACCTGATATGTCAGAAGTCTTTTTATTGGCGACCGAAGCCTTTAGTGAACCTGCCAATAATCCTGATATGCCTGAAGGATTAATGGATGCTGAGCACCGCTACGACTGGAAACGTAGCCAATTGCACAATCGTGTGATACAGCGTGCCAGTAAGTCGATGGCATCACGCTACTTCTCTATTCCACCGAAAGAGTTTATGTTTATTAGTCGTAAATTCATTGGTGCATATACTTTTATGACCGTGATTGATGCCAAAACCAATGTGCGTCGTATGATCACACCATTTGTTTAATTACACCTTGATGTAATTGCTTAGTTAGCATAAAAATCAATGAACTCACCACAACCATTTCAAGTGATTATCCAAGAACAAGAAACTGGTTGTGGACTTGCTTCAGTTGCCAATCTCGTTGGTCGTTCTTACGCCGAAGTCAAAGCCGTTGCCAATTCACTTGGCATCTATGCTGAAGATCAATGTTTATGGTCTGATACAGATTATGTCCGTAGGCTATTAAAGCATTTTGGAATGCGTTGTTCCGAAGATGAAACGCCATTTACCCAGTGGGACGCACTGCCCGACCTTGCTTTACTCGCAACAAAATATCATGAGAAAAATGGGAAATCCTTTTGGCATTGGGTGGTGTTTAAACGTATTGAAGGCAAGCCACATGTTTTAGATTCTGCCAGTTATTTAGCTGAAAACTTGCGTACAGATTTTGAAGACATTTATCCAAAATGGTTTATTGAAATCTTATAGCTAAGTAATTTTAAATGTCAAAAAAGTCAATCCACAGAAAACAAACTTAATTACATTTAAAAAATAGAACATATATTTCAATTATATAAATCACAATTAAGCAATTTGATTATTTGCCAATTTATCCAAATCAAATTTGTCAACCCTGCGATAGTTTTTTTTTAAGGCTGTGCCAATATAGTTGTACACACGTATAAATACGCCAAGAGGATTGTGATGAGTATAACAATGTTTGATAAAGCGCAAGGCATCGGCTTGTCATTGATGACCAAACTTGCTTCGAGTGATGCACTTGATCAATTGAAACTACGAAAATTCGTTGAGCGCTCGTTTTATCATGGTTCTCGTACAGGGTTTAGTACACTGTCGAAAACGCAGAAATTTTTAAAACCACAAAGTAAACAACCGCAACAACGCCTGCAATCCCAATCTAAAAATCTTTTTGACTTGAGCCTCACCGCAGAGCAAAGCATGCTTCGTGAAGCCTTACAACGCTTTGCCAAAGATGCGATTTATCCAAGTGCGATGCAAGCGGATCATCAAAGCATTATCCCCAAAGATTTATTGGAACAAGCCGATGAGTTGGCACTCAACTTTTATGCGCTTCCAGAGCAATATGGCGGTGTCGCAACTGAGCAAAGTGCGGTGAGTAATGTCTTGATCGCTGAAGATTTGGCAAGTGGCGACTTTAGTTCAGCCGCAGGATTACTTAGTACATTTAGTGTGATCAATGCCATTACTCGCTGGGGAAATAGCAATATTCAAAGTCAATATTTGGCAGATTTTGCCGAGCAGGCTGATATTCGGGCAACCATTGCCAGTCAAGAAAATACACCTGCATTCAATCCTTTTGAACTCACCACACAAGCTGAAGCCTTAGATCAAGATTTCCAAATCAGTGGTGAAAAGACCATGGTCGTCATGGGGGAATATGCCGATATTTTACTGGTCAATGCCATGTATCAAGGCCAGCCTGAACTGTTTATCATTGAGCGTGACGACAGCATCAGTATGCGCCCTAGCCCTGCGATGGGACTACGCGCAGCAGAAACCGTAACCTTACGTTTTCACCAAACCCCTGCTCGTCGTTTAAGTTCAGAGGATTTTGATTATCAAGCTTTCTTGGACTTTGGACATTTGATGTGGTGTGCAATGGCGGTTGGTACCTGTGAAGCGGTCAAAGCCTACTGTATCCAATATGCCAATGAGCGTACTGCCTTTGGCGAGCCGATTTCTCATCGTCAAAGTGTGGCATTTATGATTGCGGATATGGCGATTGAGATTGATGCAATGCGCATGTTGGTTTGGAATGCTGCAAGTCTTGCCGAAGCAGGCAAAGATTTTCATCGTGAAACTTATCTCGCACGCCTACTTTGCGCTGAGAAATCCATGAAAATTGGTACGGATGGCGTGCAAATCCTGGGCGGTCACGGCTTTACCAAAGAGCATCCTGTAGAGCGTTGGTATCGTGATTTAAGGGCGACGGCAATCATGCAATCTGGTTTACACGCTTAGATCGTCAAATGACTTCAACTCCACTACTGCGTTACCCTCGCTCACAGTACTTCATGTCCAGCTTCAGTCGGGTGCCTTGTATTGGAGAATTAAATTCATTCGACGATCGGTGAATTTAAGTTATCCGACAAATAATTAAGGAATAAAAGACCATGAATTTACAAAATCTAAAAAAATTCCGCATGCTCGTCACCCAAGCGCATGAAGTGGCACTCAACGTACTACGCCCGATTTCACGCAAATATGACATAGCAGAACACGCCTATCCAAAAGAACTCGACATGCTTGCATCCTTAGTTGATGGCATGAACGAAGGTGGCGAAGGCATGAATGCAGGTGCTGCAGGCGCAGGCAAACGAGGTGAAAATAAACTGAGCGAAAGCAACCATGAAGGTGTGCGTAACGGTACAAATATGTCTACTGCGCTCAGTATCATTGAAATGTGCTATGGCGATACAGGCTTATTGTTATCCATGCCACGTCAAGGTTTAGGCAACTCTGCAATCGCTGCGGTTGCCAATGATGAGCAACTCGAACGCTTTAAAAATACGTGGGCAGCAATGGCGATTACCGAACCGAGCTGTGGTTCGGACTCTGCTGCGATTCGCACCACAGCAACGAAAGACGGTGACCACTATATTCTAAATGGTGAAAAAATCTTTGTTACATCAGGCGACCGTGCCGATAGCGTCGTAGTTTGGGCAACTTTAGATCGTAAAGTTGGTCGTGCTGCGATCAAGTCTTTTGTGGTGGAAAAAGGCACAGAAGGCATGAAAGTTGAACGCTTAGAACATAAGCTCGGTATCAAAGCCTCTGATACAGCAGTGATTAGCTTTACCGACTGTCGTGTTCCTGCGGAAAATCTGTTGGGTAATGCAGAAGTCGATGTGGCAAAAGGCTTTGCTGGTGTCATGGAAACCTTTGACAATACACGTCCACTGGTTGCTGCAATGGCTGTTGGTTGTGCTAAAGCATCGCTAGAGCGCATCAAGCAAATCTTCAAAGATCAGCTTGATGACAGCTACATTACGCCCTATTTGCAAACTTCAAATTTGGCGGCACAAATCTATCGCATGGAAGCCGAATGGGAGTCTGCTCGCCTGCTTACACTTAAAGCGACATGGATGGCAGATAATAAGATGCCAAACTCCAAAGAAGCATCCATCGCCAAAGCCAAAGCAGGACGTATCGGTAATGACATTACTTTGAAATGTGTCGAACTCGCTGCAAGTCTTTGTTATGGTGAGGATGAACTTTTGGAAGAATGGGCACGTGACTCAAAAATTCTCGATATTTTCGAGGGGACTCAGCAGATTCAACAGCTCATCATTGCTCGACGTGAGCTTGGTAAATCATCGAGTGAATAAAAATAACACTTCGATCCTGTTACAAATCAAATTTAACAAATTTAGATGACGCGTTTTCGAATGCGTCATTTTTTTAACTCATTGTAATATTTACTTAAAGAAACAAGACTTCATCATTTCAACTATTTACTAATATTTCATCATTGCTTTAATTGTGAAGTAAGGATGTGCTTTGCAATTCATGAGAATTTGTCATTACATATTCCATGAATATCTTAATTTGTAATTGTGAGTTTGCCATCTTCTTCATATTTATTTTTCAGGTATATCAGAAGTTTAGCTCACTTTAGAAAAATAAATTTGGCAAAACATTCTAATCTTTTGCTCTGTAGATTATTGATTTCGCTGTTTTATTAATCTATAGAATGTATTTCAACACTTTGACTTATGCTCATATTTTTGACGTATGGTCATGTTGCTATTCAGTCACTTTTGGAGGAGTTTGTATGGTCTTTCTTCTAAGTCTTCTTGTTATTTTATTTGCCATGTGGGCAGTGTTCTTTTGGCAACTCTCTCGCTCTGTTGGTGCATTGATCGTCATCGGTGTCAGTATTTTGATGGCACTATGGACACCGTGGTCGCTATTACTCGGATTACCGTTGATCATTGCCAGTGTGATCGTCGTGATTGATCCACTGCGTATGTCAATCATCACAAAACCTGCTTATAAAACCCTTGCTAACGCAATGCCTTCTATGAGTGTGACCGAACGTGAAGCACTGGATGCAGGGACCAGTTGGTGGGAAAAAGAGTTGTTTATGGGTGCGCCCAATTGGGAAAATTTTGAGCAATATCCATTTCCACAGCTCAGTACCGAAGAACAATCATTCATTGATAATGAAGTTGAAGAATTGTGTAACATGCTTGATGAATGGGATATTCACCATCATCACAAAGATTTACCGCCTGAAGCATGGCAATTCATCAAAGATAAAGGCTTTCTCGGCTTAATCATTCCAAAAGAATATGGCGGTAAAGAGTTTACGCCGTTTGCGCAAAGTCGCATCATGAGTAAGATTTCGACACGTTCGCTTACAGCAGCGGTGAGCTGTATGGTACCGAACTCTTTAGGACCGGGCGAGCTATTACTGCATTATGGTACGCAAGCGCAGAAAGATCGTTATCTCCCAGGTCTAGCGAATGGTACAGAGATTCCATGCTTTGGATTGACCAGTCCAGAAGCTGGCTCGGATGCAGGTGCAATTCCGGACACAGGTGTGGTCTGCATGGGTGAGTTTGAAGGTCAGCAAGTGCTTGGTCTTAAAATGAACTTTTCTAAGCGTTGGATTACCCTTGCACCAATCGCAACGGTGATCGGTGTGGCATTTAAACTCTATGATCCAGACGGTCTGCTCGGCGACAGTAAAAAGCAAGATTACGGTATTACCTGTGCCTTGATTCCTTCATCACATGAAGGTGTTGAAGTCGGTCCTCGTCACAATCCAGGTTCACCATTTATGAATGGTACAGTCGAAGCCAAAGATGTCTTTGTACCGATCGACTACATCATCGGTGGTGTGGAAAATGCGGGTAAAGGCTGGCGTATGCTGATGGAATGTTTAAGCGTGGGTCGTGGTATTTCTCTGCCCGCCCTATCTACTGGTGCAGGTGAAATGATGTACCTCAATGTCGGTGCATTCTCTAAGATTCGTGAGCAATTCAAACTATCTGTAGGTAATTTTGAAGGTGTACAAGAAGCAACTTCTGATATTGCCAGTGATGCTTACATGCTTGAAGCGTTCCGCTATATGGTGACATGTGGTCTAAATCAAGGTGGTAAGCCTGCGATGATGACTGCGATTGCCAAATACTATGCCACTGAAACCATGCGTCGAAGCATCAATCATGGTATGGACGTGGTTGGTGGTCGTGCCATTCAGCTTGGACCTCGCAATTTCTTAGGTCTTGCTTATCAAGCGATTCCCGTATCAATCACCGTGGAAGGCGCAAATATCTTGAGCCGTTCATTGATGATCTTTGGTCAAGGCTCAATGCGTAGTCATCCGTATCTATTCGATGAGCTACAACTTCTACAAGCGGAAAATCCTGATACAGCCCTGCCTGAGTTTGACAAGATTTTGTATCGTCATCTTGGTTATACCTTTAACCGTGTAGCACGCTCATTTGCCTATGCCTTCACTGGTGGCAGCTATGATGCACCGACGACTGCGGATGATTTTAGCGAACCATATTACAAGTCGATCAATCGTTTGAGTGCAAACTTCGCTTTTACCGCAGATATGTGCTTAGGTTTACTTGCAGGTGATATTAAACGAAAAGAAATGCTTTCTGGGCGTTTGGCAGATATGATTTCACATCTGTTTATTGCCACAGCGATCTTGAAGTTTTATGAAAATGGTCAACGTACCGAAGCCGATCAACTGCATGCTCAATTGGCCTTAGACAAGAGTTTGTATCAAGTGCAAGAAGCATTCTATGGCTTGATTGACAACTTCCCAATTCGCTTACCTGCGATCTTGGTAAAATTGATCTGCTTCCCATTCGGTCGTCCATTTGAAAAACCATCGGATAAACTTAAAGGTAAGCTTGGTCAATTGATTATGACCGATAATAGCTTCCGTGATGTCCTGAAAAAACATGTGCATTACAGCCTTGATCCTGAAGACGTGACTGGTCGCCTGGAAAGTACATTCCAAATGTTGCTCAAGATCGAACCACTTTGGCAGAAGTTTAAACGTGCTGAAAGCAAAGGTCAGTTCAAAGGTTTAACTTTCCAAGAACATTTGGACGACGCAGTCACACAGAACTTTGTCACTGCCGAAGAAGCATCGCAAATCGCTGAATACAACATCAAGCGTTTTGATAGCATGCTGACCGATATTTTTGATATGAAGATTGATCAAACGCTTCCATTAGACAATCCTTATATTGAAAAAGAACTTTAATTCCACCAAAAGTATGAGCCCCAAATTTCGATTTGGGGCTTTCCTCATGACATGCTATCAGGAGTAACACATAACACACTCTAGTCAACTCAATATCAACACTGACAATGCCGAAATCATCATCAAAAAACTGGTCAACCATTGGCGTCATAAGATGGAAATTACCCAAGAGAATAACATCTCTACCATTCCATTTTCTGAAACAGCGCATGCAACTCTTGAACATCAACCAAATCAACTGATCGCAACACTACATACCGAACAGCAGGAAGACTTAGAAAAATTTCAAAATGTGATACTCGATCACCTCAATCGTATGGCAAAACAAGAATTTGCAAATACTTGGCAGCCTTTAACGTAATCATACTCAGATTTGAATTTGACTTATTTTCAATATTTTAAAGTTATTGCTTGTATTCCGTGATTGACTCAGTTATAAATTGTCTAAGTCAGTGAGAAACATCTAAATTGTTTATAGATTTAAATTGTTTATATATTTAAATAGTTTATGCCAAATTAAAATGAGTTTTCACGGTTATATGGCAGTCTAACATCAGCGCTAGACTGCTTTTTTTTGCCTAGTTTTTTTAACATAGATTTTTCAGTTTAAAGTCTATCGATTCGTTTGAATAGGGTCTGTTGAGATTTCACAGATGCTTGCGACTACGGATGTTTTTTAGACGATACTAGGAAGGAATGAGAAAATTTAGTTATTCTAAATGACTCTCTCCTAACGACGTATGAGACGCACTGCGTCGCAAGGAAAACATCCTAGTCCCGAAGGGTTATGGCTAAAGCTACCATATACTTCGTTATGAAACTTGGTAAGGGAGTGACCATTCCTTTCATTTCATGCCTCGTTTCTCTACTTTTAGCTGATAACGCAATGCATGGCTGAAACGTCAACAGACCCTTATATTGATCAATATAAGTTTAACGACTTTCTGCCATCAGATGTTCAATATCATCAATGGATTTCACCACATCTTTAGTGAGAATCTTTGGTTCATCATTGGTCAGCACTACATCATCTTCGATACGAATACCGATACCACGCCATTTCTCATCGACGCTTTCATCATCGGGCGCAATGTATAGCCCAGGCTCAACAGTGACTACCATACCTTCTTGATAAGCACGCCATTCACCATTCACTTTGTATTGCCCGACATCATGCACATCCATACCAAGCCAATGCCCTGTACCGTGCATAAAGAATTGATTGTACGCTTCGGTTTCGATCAGCTCATTGAGCTCACCTTTGAGTAAGCCTAGATCAAGTAAGCCTTCTGTGAGAATTCGAATGACTTGCTCATGCGGCAGTTTGTAATGATTACCCACTCGTGTTGCATCTATCGCAGCCAGTTGCGCAGTCAACACAACCTCATACAAGGCTTTTTGTTCCCCAGTAAATTTGCCGTTAACTGGGAAAGTACGAGTAATATCACCTGCATAGTATTGATATTCACAGCCTGCATCGATCAAGACCAAGTCGCCTGATTTGAGCATTTGATTGTTTTCGACATAATGCAAAATACAAGCGTTTGCGCCACCACCGACGATGGTATTGTAAGCAGGCACACCGCCATACTGTCCAAACACATAATGCAACTCAGCTTCCAAGGCATATTCCATCATTTCAGGTCGGACTTTTTGCATGGCACGCGTATGCGCTTCTGCGCTGATTTTCCCAGCCATTTGCATTAATGCGAGCTCATCGGCGGATTTAATCAAACGCATCTCATCGAGTAAGCCATCAAGTTGAATCAAATGCTGTGGCGCTCGATCACCTTGACGTTGTTTGAGCTGAACCGCATGACACCATTCGCCAACTCGGACATCGAACTTCTTAGTCTGACCAAAACGGACATACAATTTGTCTTTGCCAGCAAGTAGAGAAATGATTTCATCGTCCAAATCTTCAATCACAAAGGCTTGATCTGCGCCATATTGCGCTAATGCACCCTCAATCCCTGCACGATAACCATTCCAAATTTCTAAGGCACGATTACGCTCACGGCAGAATAAGGTGTAACACAATTCGCCCTGATCATCTGTTTCCAGTACAGCAACCGCTTCAGGCTCAGCAAATCCAGTTAAATAGTCAAAACTACTGTCTGGACGATATTTATAATCTGCATCTCGATTGCGATACATTTCATCACGGGTAGCAATGACGGCAATGGCATTTGCACCCATTGCTTTGGCAAGTTTGGCACGACGAGATGCAAAGACGGATTGATCGAGTGTAGACATAACATACCTTTTTTCAAAAAGTCTCCCCCTTGCGAGTCAGTGACTCTCAGGGGAGATTTAGAAGGGTTTTCATGTAGGTATACCTTATTTCTCACTAGGAATACCTTGATAAATTAGCGTAAATTTAATTTCTATTTATATTTAACTTGGACGGTGCGGTGTAAACATTTCCACCACATTTGACGCATTTTTGCTTTGTGAGGCTTTCAAGTGTGAACCTTTGAGAAATGCAGTTTCTGCCACATCGACTTTTTTACGTCCTGTAGACAGGCTGACTGGGATTAAACGTACAAACTCATACAGCTCATTATAGCTGAGCTCGCCCTCTTCATCGTCATCTTCCGCTTCGAATTCAACTGAAGCCACATCTTGCAAATGCTCAATCCATTCGGCTTCATCACCACGAATATGTCCCGATGCAATTCCAAAACCAAGCACTACACCCGCACACCAGTCTGCCAACGCATCAACACGTTCACCGAGCAAATGCTGATCATCAGGCAACATTGGTAAATAGTCCAATTCATCATCATGTAAAGATGCGGCAATATCTTCTGCTTCATCAGTTAAAAGCTGTAAAGCCTCCGCAGATAACTCAGGGACTTGTAGGCTATCGAGGATCGCTTGCCACTCTTCCAATGTCGGCGCCTGCGTTACACAAACAATACCTGTCAAGATACCGTGTAACTCACTCGGACTTGATAACTCTTCGACGCCGTTAAAAGCATCATTCCACTCATTCCAACCTGTAATATCGTCTTGCATTCGTCTTTCCAATCTCTATACTGCTAGTATATTATCGAGTAAATAGGCATTGTGCGATACCACTATGTTAGAACAATTACAGCATTTACAACAGCAAGTGCAAATTTTGGTCAAACACGTCCAAGATTTGCAGCAACAGCAAACCGATCAACAGCATATTCATGCGCAAACTGCACAAAACTTGCAACGTCAATTGGATGATGCACGTTCTGCTTTGCAACAAGCGCAGGATCAACAGCAAAGCACTGCAAGCGCCTTAACACAAGGCAAAGATCAGCATCAGCAGTTGCAACAAGAACATCAAACGCTATCTGATAAATATCAACGACTTGAAAATAGTTGCAATGAATTGCGCAAACGCTTCGAAGCATTGATCACACAGAAAAATCAACTCAAAAGCGATTATGATAATTTAGGTGCACACAATGAAAGTCTTCAGTCACAACTGAAAGAGCTTGGTCAACTCCGTGATCAACTGCATAAAAAGAACGAACAAGCACGCCAAAAAGTCGAAGCGATCATCCAGCGCCTTGCGATCTTAGGTACACCACAGGATAGCAACAGCTTAAGCATTCAACAATTGGCGCATCCACATGCAGAACAATTAGAATTTGAGGACAGTACAACTAATGACTGAGAATACCGCCGTCGAATTATGGCTTTTAGATAGCGTCTACAAACTAGGTTGCCCTGCGAATCTACAAGATGAACTGCGTAGCGCAGGCGATTTGCTAGAGCAAAAGTTCAAAGGGATGCGTAGCGCCAATCCACGTATGGACAATCAAAAAGTCGCAGTCATGGTTTCATTACAATTAATGCAAGAAGTGATCGAGATGAACAAATCGTTACAACAATACAGTCAGTGTGAGAATGCGCTTGCTGATATGGTCGATGCGTTGGATCAACAAATCACGCAAATTCAAGCAACTAATGGCTAATTCAGTGATATTTAATTAGCCCTTGATTGTGTTAATTGCTTAGCAATTCAGCGACAAATGGGTGAAATCACTGATATGGTGTTTGTACATTGATTTAATCAAGCGTTATAATAAAGCCAACTCTGGGATGTACGCCAACGGGTCTATTCCCCTGAGCCGATATCATCACTTACGGATATGTTCTGTATGGTTTGGGTGTATGTCTACCTTGAGTAGAAAACCGAAAAATGATACGTCATCTCCACCTTGAACTTTAGGGTTCAAGGGTAACGACTAGTAGCGGCATCTTCGGAGTTATTTTTATCAACTCAATATAAATACTTACAATATCTCGAAAATATTAAATACAAGTATATATAAAAGGTCTGATTATTAGTTTTTATATTGATTACCCTTTGCTAAATCACTCTGGTGGTCACGTTAAAATCAAAACTTATTTCAATCCATTACCCTATACTTTCGTAATAAAGAATTAGAAAGCATGATAAGTTCAGATCTTTTATATTCTATAGGCTTCTATATTTCTATTATAGGAACTTTACTAGAAATGATTAGGACAGGTGCATTTTTTCAGCAGACCACAAAACATGCCAAAAATGAAACTATATGAGTTTTCTATTTTCCTCTTTGGTTTTTTATTAACTTTAATAAGTTATTTAATTTAATAACAAACTAACCTTGATGATATCACTCAGCAATCTTATTAAACATTAAAGGTAAAAACAAACAATATCTAAAACAAAAAACTCGACCGAAGTCGAGTTAAACGTTGCCATGAATACAATTTACAGTGAATGGAACGCAAAGATATTAATCATGCGCTGATTCATCAGGTGGCACTTCAGTAATCCGACCACCTTGTGCAAGGAAACGCGCTAATTCATCTTCGAGAGAGTCACGCGCTTTTTGACGTGCTGTGACTGATAAGCTTTCTGCTTCTTCACGCTCTGCATCTGTGGTATGCCCAGAGCCTTCACCATCGCCATCATCTGCACCACTTTCAGCAGATTTACTTTCTTCTTCATCGACGCCTTCGTTCAAATCGTCGTCATCATAATCAATCTTGTCACTCATGCTCACCACCTCCACAACATCATCTACACGTTGCGATTTTTTCTATCGCTTTGAATTGATCTATTCAGGCGAAATGTAGCAATCAATTCTGTATCCGCCTAGCCCCCTGACTGTTAAAAATGGTGAAAATATCATCGAAAAATTCAATTTTTATCGCACTTTTGATCAATTGATTGAATTTTAATAATTTTGAGCGATGACATAATACAGAATGCTTTTTAAAGTGCGTATTGGGTATCTTTTAATGCAGGCGCACCACTGGCTTGCGTATTGAAAAAATCTACCGCATTTTGCTGATTTGCGACAAAGTGCACTGCTTCATTACGTACCCATTGTAGTGGTCGAAGTTGTGTGGTGTTAATCCAACCTAACGCCGACATGCTGTGCATCATCAAGCTGTTGTGCAGGCGACGTTGATGCTCATACTTACGCAGTGTTTGAATATGCGCCCATGCGCCACGCTTGTGGTCTTTAATCAACTGATCGACCAATACCGCCGCATCCAAACAGCCTAAGTTCACACCCTGCCCTGCCAATGGGTGAATCACATGCGCCGCATCACCGACCAATGCCACGCCATCTGTCACATAGCTTTGCGCTTGACGAGCAACCAATGGAAAGCTCGCTCGTGAAACCACTTCTTGTACCTCACCGAGCATATAGTGACTGGCTTGACTGACTTTTTTCGCAAAATCCTGATCGCTTAATTCACGGTATTCATCAGCATAATCCGTCGGTAATGTCCAAACGATGGATTGCCAATGTCCTTGTTGTTCCGTATCTAAACTTTTCATGGGTAAAAATGCCAAAGGACCTGTATCTAAGAAAATTTGTCTTGCCACATGTTGATGCTTTTTTTCGGTACGAATGGCACAACTAATCGCCGTTTGTTTATAATCCAAACGATCCAGCAAAATCCCAACTTGATCTCGTACAAAGGAGTTTGCGCCATCTGCACCAATGATTAAATCTGTAGTGAGCACGTCACCATCTGCTAAAGTCACTTGCCAATGTTGTGGTATTTTCTCTAGTCGAGTGACTTTGACTTTGGTACGATAATCTTGAACTTTCTGCTGTAATTCTGTCTGCAATGCCAAATTAAGCACACTTGGCTCGACCATAATACCGAGCCAATCATTTGGCATCGGCGATGTCATTGAGGCTTGCCCAAAATTGATTTCACCATGTCCATCACGGTGCCACACTTGCATGCCACTATAGGGCTGATAGCGTTGTAATTTCTGTAAATGTTGCCATGCACCCGCTTGTTCCATCAAGTGCATTGATGCTTGATTCAGAGCCAAAACACGTGGATTAGTTTGGCTGAGCACTTTATTCGCATCAAGCAATGGTGAGGCATCTAATACGGTAGCTTGAATGCCTGCTTTAGCAAGTAGCAAAGCAGTCAATCCACCGACCAACCCACCACCAATGATAATCACGCTATGGTGCTTGTTTTGATGTGTTTTGTGCATTTCCTTACTCATGCTTTTAACCCCATGGCAAAGGTCGCCACCATCGGCTTGACACCCGGAATCAAATCAAATGCGAGCAAGCCTGTGTTACGTGCAATTTTTAAAATCGGATTGTGATTGCTAAAACCACGCACTACTTTGTCACAAAAGAAAATTACTTTCTTTTGATCACTGAGGCGTGCTTGCTCATAAGATTTCAGCATCTCATGATCACCCAAATCCAAACCATGCTGTTGTTGATGTGCAAGATAGCGACACAACACAAAAGCATCTCGTAGACACAAGTTAAAGCCTTGCCCTGCCACTGGATGAATAGTATGCGCCGCATTACCCATCAGCACAACACGACCTGAAACCTGCTGATGCGCAAGCACTTGGGATAATGGATAACTAAAACGCTTCCCTGTTTTTTCAAATTTACCTGCTCGATCGCCATAAGTTTGTTGTAGCGCATCTAAGAAATGCTGATCATTTTCCTCACCAAGCCATTCTTGCTCCGTGCCTTTTTTCACTGGCCAAACCACTGAACGACGACAATCCCCATGCAAAGGCAACAATGCCAAAGGTCCTAAAGGACTGAATCGCTCAAAGCCTACTTGCTGATGTGGCTTAGAGGTTTGCACTGTGGTGACGATTGCGACTTGATCATAATCATGCTCATCCACACCAATACCCAAAGCCTGACGGCAAAATGAATCTCGACCATCAGCGGCAATGACTAATGGGCTTTGTAGCTGAATTTCATTGTCATCTTTTAATGCTGTGATTGATACCGTATTTTTATCTTGTGATAACTGTGTCACTTGCACACCATCAATCAATTCAATAAAAGCATTCTTTTGCACACTTTGTAGGAGAACACGACCAAGCCAAGCATTCTCAATGACTTGTCCAAAGCTTTCGACTTTTTCTTCAGTATTGACCAGTTTTGCTTTACCAAAACTACCCTGTTCAGAGATATGCACTTGATGAATTGGCGTGGCGTATTGTTGTAATGTTTTCCACAATCCCAACTCTTGATAAATCTCTACACTACGCCGAGATAATGCGGTATTGCGTGCATCAAAACTCGAATGATATGGCGTTTCGCCGCCTTGCGCTTGATAATCAGGATACTTGATCGCTTCAAGTAAGGTAACTTTCAGCTCAAGTTTTGCCAACATCAGTCCGAGGCTAAGCCCGACCATGCCTCCACCAACAATGATGATTGGTTGCATCCATTTATCCTTAACTTATTCAATGATTTAATTACAGCATTTCAAGCTTTTAGAATAACTGAATTTAGAAAGCGACTAAAGCGATAATCCGCATAAATTCGTTATCAATCGGTAGCATCATTTGACTAAATGAAAATGTGCGTTTGTCGCAAACTGATGAATTAACTTTGAAAGATTTGCACATGATTTTGGCAGTTTTTGCCTATTGTCACTACTTCGCTTCTCATGCAAAGTAAATGTTCAAAATAGCAGACCTACAAGGAAGTCGATATGTTTGGACAAATGATGAGTCGCCCATTAATGATCAGTAGCCTGATTGACCATGCAGCACAATACCACGGCGATACACAGATCATTTCCAAAGAAGTCAGTGGTGAATTTACCACCACCAACTGGAGCAATGTTTCTAAAAATGCCAAACGCCTTGCCAATGCACTCAGCCAATACAATTTGCAACTCGGTGATCGTTTAGCCACCATTGCATGGAATAATTATCGTCATCTTGAAACATGGTATGCGGTTTCTGGTAGTGGCTACGTATGCCATACCATCAATCCTCGACTTTTTCCTGAACAATTAGTATTTATTATCAATGATGCCAAAGATAAAGCACTATTTTTTGATGTGACATTTTTGCCATTAATTACTGCAATTAAAGATAAAATTCCAACAGTTGAGAAGTTGATTTGTTTGGGTGGAAAAGATGAAAAAGTTCTCGCCGCCTTGCCTGATGTATTATTTTTCGACGATTTGATTGCATCAAATAATGATGAATTTGAATGGCCCGAACTTGATGAAAATGCAGCGAGTTCACTCTGCTACACTTCAGGGACTACAGGTAACCCCAAAGGTGTATTGTATAGCCACCGCTCAACACTACTGCATGCTTTTGGTATTGCATTGCCTGACTCGCTAAACCTTTCTGCAAAAGATGTCGTGCTCCCCGTCGTACCGATGTTCCATGTCAATGCGTGGGGCATTCCATATGCAACTGCGATGACAGGCAGCAGCTTAGTCCTTCCCGGTCCAAATCTTGATGGGGATAGCTTGGTCAGCCTCATTGATGATTATAAAGTCACTGTTGCACTTGGCGTACCAACCATTTGGCAAGGCTTGCTAGCAGCTGCAGCAAAACGTGATACCACGTTAGAGAGCATGGTGCGCAATGTGGTTGGCGGAGCAGCATGCCCACCTGCAATTATCAAAATGTTTAAAGATAAATACCAATGCGAAACGATTCATGCTTGGGGAATGACGGAAACCAGTCCACTCGGAACAGCGAACCAAACCAAAGCGAAGCATAAAGATTTATCCGCTGAGCAATTGGAAAAACTCCGCTTATCACAAGGTCGCCCTGTGTTTGGTGTAGAGCTTCGTATTGTCGATCCTGATGCCAACAATCAAGCATTGCCACATGATGGAACGACGCAAGGTAATCTCCATATTCGTGGACATTGGATTGTTTCGGAATACTTTAACAAAGGCACTTCTGCACTCACAGCAGATGGTTGGTTTGATACAGGTGATGTGGCAAC
>NZ_JAYROT010000019.1:0-19784 GCF_041911495.1 Acinetobacter sp.
CATTGAATAAATCGTTTATATAAAAAAACCCAATTGAGACTTTATGAATATTTCTGACCCAAGTCTACCCAACCTAAATATTGAACAACTGCAAAAGCCGAGTTTTAATGAGATTCAAGCGGTTAAGCGAGATCATCCGCCACGAATTTTATTGCTATACGGCTCAAATCGTGAACGCTCATACAGTCGTCTTGCTGTATTAGAAGCAGGTCGAATCTTGCAGTATCTCGGCGCTGAGGTCAAAATCTTTCATCCCAAAGGATTACCTTTGCCCGAAGATGCTGAAACTGATCATCCCAAAGTCGCAGAACTTCATGAATTACTCCGTTGGTCGGAAGGCAGTGTTTGGTGTTCACCTGAACGCCACGGTGCGATGAGTTCGATTTTAAAATCACAAATAGATTGGATTCCACTTGCCAATGGCGCAATTCGTGCAACGCAAGGTAAGACACTAGCATTAATGCAAGTTAGCGGCGGCTCACAGTCTTTTAATAGCGTCAATCAAATGCGAATATTGGGACGTTGGATGCGCATGATCACCATTCCAAACCAATCATCTATTCCCAAAGCTTTTTTAGAGTTTGATGAAAATGGACGCATGAAGCCGTCTGCTTATTACGATCGGATCGTCGATGTCATGGAGGAATTATTTAAATTTACCCTGCTCACTCGTGGACAAAGCGACTATTTTACCGACCGCTACTCCGAACGTTGTGAATCAGCAGAACAACTCTCTAAACGTGTCAATCAACGAAGTCTTTAAGCCAGATTAAAAAAGCATAAGCTCAGAGTGAACTTATGCTTTGAATGAATTGCTCGAAAACTGTCTGCTTAAACCAATTTGGTTAATTCACCTGACAAATGTGGTTTTTTATTCTTAACATTTTGCACAAGAAAATCGGTACTTTGTTCTTGTTCTGCAGTTAAAAGCTCAACTTGTGATGGCAACTTCATTGGCAATTTAAACCACACATCTGCGCTATAGCTTGCAGGTAATGGTGCCAAGTCTGCCAATGCACGTGCTTTACTCCACATGCCATGCGCAATTGCATTGTTAAAGCCAAATGCTTTGGCAGTGAGTGCATGGATATGAATCAAGTTAAAATCACCTGAAATCATCGCATAACGACGACCTGTATTTTCGGCCAAACGCCATGTTTGTTTTAACTGATAATTTGGCTTGGTTTCAGATTTATTATTCTCAGTTTGCTTTTCTTGCACTTTTTGACGTGATAAATAGGTGGTTAAACCTTCAAATACCAGTTCATCACCTGATTTTGCACTGATGATAAAGTCAAATTGTACGCCTTTATCATGTGGTTTAAGCTCGCCGAATTTACAGCTCAATTGTAATGCTTCAGTGGCTTGAATCACTCGATACTGCTTGATTTGATTACGAATATGTACCAAACCTAACAGTACAAATGGAAACGGCTCACTGGTCATCATGTGCATCTGTAGGCTTTGTGCTAACACTGCCAAATACATTGCAGGCACTTCATTATTCGCAGGGAAATTACAGATTTGTTGATATTTTTGCAGATGATCAGCGTCAATCTCTAAACGATCAACCACATACTCCACTTGTGGTAATGTTTTTTCTTTGCTACCACCTTTTTTAATCAGTCCTTGAATGACCTTTGGATAAGCAGCATACGCTTTAGGCAATTGGTCAAAATGACGTGTTCTCATTGATTTATCCTCTAATTTTATCTCAAAAGCTTTTCATATATAGCCATGATAAAAAAGGGTGACTTGCACCCTTTTATCTTTTTATAGCTTATATAAAAGATAAGTCTAAGTTAAATTCTAGCTGATTAAGCGCCAAGCAAGCTCTGACCGCAGACACGTACCACGTTGCCATTTAGACCTGTTGAAGCAGTTGATGCAAAGTATGCAATCGTTTCTGCAACGTCTACTGGCAAACCACCTTGACTCATTGAGTTCATACGACGACCTGCTTCACGAATTGCAAATGGAATCGCAGCAGTCATTTGTGTTTCGATAAATCCAGGTGCAACTGCATTGATGGTAATACCATTCTTCAACGTTGGTGCTGTGAATTTAACCAAACCAATCACACCTGCTTTTGATGCTGCATAGTTGGTTTGACCCAAGTTACCTGCAATACCGCTGATCGAAGATACGCAAACAATACGACCGTTGGCATTTAAGCCTTCATTATTCAACAAGTAATCGTTTACACGCTCATTCGAAGCAAGGTTGATGTTAATCACCATGTCCCAGAGCTCAGGCTTCATATTCGCCAAAGTCTTGTCACGTGTTACACCTGCGTTATGCACGATGATGTCTAGACCACCCTTGTCAGCTGCTGCCGCTTTGATCTTTTCACCTGCATCAGCAGCTGTAATATCGAGTGCCAACACAGAACCACCGATTTCCCCTGCAACACGCTCAAGATCAGCTTGTTGTGGTGGAATGTCTAAGCAAATCACGTGTGCACCATCACGTGCCAAAACATGCGCAATCGCTTCACCGATACCACGGCTTGCACCAGTCACAACAGCTGTTTTTCCTGCCAAAGGTTGAGCCCAGTCGATTTTAACCGCTTTGCCTTTAGACACATGAATCACTTGACCTGAGACATAAGCAGAACGTGGAGAAAGTAGGAAACGAAGTGTAGATTCAAGATTTGCTTCTGCACCTTTGTCTACATAGACTAGCTCAGCAACCACACCTTTTTTAAATTCTTTACCGACGGATTTTACAAAACCTTCGAGTGCTCGTTGCGCAATCGCTGCAGATACAGAGCCTGCTTTCTCTGGTGTCGTACCAATTACGATTACACGACCAGAGGCTTCAAGTTGACGAGCAACGGGATTAAAGAAGTTGTACAAATCTTTTAATTGATCAGCATTTTCAATACCTGATGCATCAAATACCAATGCTTTAAATTTAGACTCTTTATCACCACTATTAAATGCACGAAGATTCAAACCCACTTCCGCAGCTGTTTGCTGTAACTGTGCATTATTGCCTGCATAGGTATCCGCATGGATATTGCTCAATACTTGGCTAATTGCACCAGTCAAAGTGCTATTGACCGCAGCACCAAGAAGCACCGCACCTTGGATAACAGGCGCACCCGCTTGAAAACGATCTAAAGCGGTTGGAGATGGTAGACCCAAATTTTTAATGACAAACTTACCAATTGGGGATTTTGCAAAGGCTTGATATTGATCAGACATGATTGTTCTCTTAAACTAAGGTTAATTCGGACTAAGGGTTAACTTGGACTGAATGAATTACAATAAGAATGCTTCGATATATATCAAAGTTTCAGCGGTAAATATCGCAATGATCCAACGATATTGTCACCAAATTTTAATCACTATTGATAAAAATGATTTTACATACCATTATCATACTGAGTTTAGATAGACTTGTCTTGACCTCTCGATTGGATTTATCCTGTCTATACAGTCAATTTGATCAAGTCTATTTTGTGATAATATTATGATTGAAAATGAATAAAACACTTGGGAAACCACGATGAGCAAAACACCTCAAGATCCATCGAAAGTGACATCAACCGATTCGTCTTTACTGTCAGAAACATCAACTCAGTCGAAAGATGCAGCTAAAACCACAGCGATAAATAGTATAACTCGTCGCCGTACAAGCACATCGACTGCTACTCCAGCTAAAACAGCAACGCCTCGCAAAGCTACATCCCCTAAGACAACTGCGACAAAAACAGCGACTGCGACTAAAACTGCGAGCCAAACAGCGACAAAATCACCGAGTACACGTACTCGAAAATCCACAACCTCAACCCCTGTAAAAAAGGAACAATCTATGAGCCAAAATACAGTTCGCCGTGTTGCCATTATTGGCGGTAACCGTATTCCATTTGCACGTTCAAATGGTGCTTATTTTACTGCTTCAAACATCGACATGTTTACTGCTGCATTAAATGGCTTGATCACTCGCTACAACCTACAAGGTCAACGTCTTGGTGAAGTTGTTTCTGGCGCAGTATTAAAGCATAGCCGTGATTTCAACATGACTCGTGAAAGTGTTCTAAACACTGAACTAGCTCCTGAAACCCCTGCGTATGACATTCAACAAGCATGTGCCACTGGCTTGCAAGCTGCTTTCTTAGTTGCAAACAAAATTGCGCTTGGTCAAATCGAAGTCGGTATCGCAGGTGGTGTGGACACAACTTCTGATGCGCCGATCGCTCTTGGTGATGGCGTACGTAAAGTATTACTTGAGCTCAACATCGCAAAAACTGGTAAAGACCGCCTAAAAGCATTGTCAAAAATCAATGTGAAAGATTTGATGGATGCACCGAAAAATGGTGAACCACGTACTGGTATGTCAATGGGTGATCACCAAGCGATTACTGCGCTTGAGTGGAACATTGCACGTGAGGATCAAGATGAACTTGCAGCATCTTCTCATCAAAAAATGGCAAAAGCCTACGAAGAAGGTTTCTTCAATGACTTAATCACACCTTTCATGGGTCTTGAGCGTGACAACAACCTACGCCCAGATTCTACTGCTGAAAAATTGGCAAAATTAAAACCAGCTTTCGGTAAGGGTGAAAATGCAACCATGACAGCGGGTAACTCTACCCCACTTACAGATGGTGCATCTTGTGTGCTACTTGCTTCTGAAGAATGGGCGAAAGCAAACGGTCATGAAGTCCTTGCTTACCTTACATTCTCTGAAACTGCTGCGGTTGACTTCGTTGGCAAAAAAGAAGGTTTGTTAATGGCTCCTGCTTATGCAATGCCACGGATGCTTGAACGTGCTGGTCTGACTTTGCAAGATTTTGATTTCTATGAAATCCATGAAGCATTTGCATCACAAGTATTGTCTACACTGAAAGCTTGGGAAGATCCAACTTTCTGTAAAGAACGTCTTGGTCTAGACAAGCCACTTGGTTCTATTGATCGTAGCAAATTAAATGTCAAAGGCTCATCACTTGCAGCGGGTCATCCATTCGCGGCAACTGGTGGTCGTATCTTGGCTTCTGCTGCAAAACTACTCAATGAAAAAGGTTCAGGTCGTGCATTGATCTCTATCTGTGCAGCAGGCGGACAAGGCGTCGTTGCGATCGTTGAGAAGTAATTTCGACAAATCACATCATTTAAATTGCTAATTTAGCGATTTAACAGAAACCATCAATTCACTCGAATTGGTGGTTTTTTCATGCAAAGTAAAATTGTTAAACTACAAATGACGGCTCAATTCTTTTATACTTAGACTCTATTTTTATTGATTATTTTCCAGTGCAACTCGATAAACTACTGCAATCTCAAGGCTTTGGTACACGTAAACAATGTCAAATTTTGATTCATCGTGGACACGTCAGCATAAACGATGATGTCGTTCATGATCACAAATTTCGTTGCAACACACCAAATTTTCAATTTTCAGTACACGGTGAAGAATTTAGCTATAGAGAAAAGGTCTATATTGCCTTAAATAAACCACAAGGCTATGAATGTTCACACCGAACAAATCATCACCACAGTGTATTTGAACTACTGCCCGACTATCTGATCGAGCGTAATGTTCAAACGATTGGACGGCTTGATCAAGACTCAACAGGTTTGCTTCTACTGACCGACGATGGACAATATCTACACCAACTCACGCATCCGAAGAAACATGTTTTAAAATATTATCAAATCCACACGGCTGAAGCGCTGAGTACAGATGTAATTAAGCAACTTCAAAACGGCGTAGAACTACGCAATGAACAAGGTCTTTTTCAAGCCTTAAATTTTGAAGAAATCGGTGAAAGACATTACCGATTTGCGATTTCTCAAGGTGTTTATCATCAGGTGAAACGGATGATCGCAGCGGTTGGCAATCATGTGGACGAATTGCATCGTGATCAAATTGCCGAATTAAAATTGGAACAATTGTCCATACAATCAGGCGAATGGTGCTATTTGAGTGAATCAGAATATCAATCTGCAACGGTTCGAGTAATTTCAGAAAATAACTCTTAGGAAATCAATTAGATTTAGATAAAGCAGTGATACGACTCGAACTCATGATCTTTAACAAAACCAAGCTTTTCATACAAACGACGAGCTTCAACATGGTCCACTTCAGTCTGTAAGCTAATACGTTTTACTTGTTGTTGGCGTGCAAACAAAATTGCCGTATCAATCAACTGGTGTGCCGCACCTTGACGACGATAGCTTGGCGTGACATAAGTATCATCCAAAATATAATATTCACGACAATCAGCCGTAGAAAAACCAAGATATAAGACAATAAATCCTGTAATCACATCATCTTTTTGACTAACAAAGATAATAGTCTGTTGGTTTTGCATACGCTTGGTTAAAAAATCTTGCGTCTGTGCAAGATTCGAGCTCGTGCCATGAAACTGGCGATATTCATCAAATAATACTGTTAATAAAAGCAAATCTGCTTCTGTGGCACGACGTACAATCATAATTTTTATTCCAAAATTTTAAAAACGATTAAATCAAACCGCTCGTTAAAGCGGCTAAGTTTCATTGTATTGCCATATAGCATATACAAAAAATCACCCCAAAAAGTGTCGTTTAGTTATTAAAATGCAACAAGATTTTAGCAATATTATTTTTTGTCAGAATTTAAAATTTGATCTAACTCTGTAAAGATATCGTGATGATTTTCTTCATTTTCAGCAACTGTGGCAGACTTATCAATCACAGGTGTGTGCAATAAAGACGGTTGAATGCTTTTGCTCTCAATCTGAAATGGAATAGATTGTGTAAGTACAACCTGACGAAAAAACATTCGAATTGCTTGTGCAGGTGTTAGCCCCAACTGACGAAATACAGCAAATGCCAGTTTTTTTTCATCGCTATCTAAGCGAATTTGATAAACCTCAGTCTTTGCCATGACGTGAATCCCTAATAATCTCCAGTAATTGTATCCCTTCACCTTACTTTTTACCATAAATCATCATTCATTTGTGATGACAAAAGCCTTGTAATTTAACTTGTGTTATTTTTGCGTCATTACAAAGTAATGTGGAATACATGACTTTTGAAGTCTAGCAAAAATAAAATCATTATGGAATCAAAAAAATAACAAAATACTACTAAAGGTGAATTCATTCTGAAACATTCACCTCATTGTCATTACAAAATTTGATTAGTTTGAATGCAGAGAGTTTCTTTGCAGAATGAGTGTGGCAAATTCCAAATCATCAGGATACGTAATTTTAATATTGTCGCTACGCCCTTCTAACAATTTGACTGGGACATTTAAGTGCTCTAATGCACTTGCTTCGTCAGTCACTAATAAATTGTTCTGAATCGCATGCTGCAAAGCTTGATAGAGCACACCATATTTGATGATCTGTGGTGTTTGCGCTTGCCACAGACAGTTGCGATCTATCGTCGTTTCAATCTCTTGGTTTGCTTTTGATTTTTTTAAAGTATCTCGTACTGGCACAGCAATAATCGCTGCGTCTTGATCTGTTTCACAAAAGTTAGCAATCGCTTCAATCTGACTTTGATGTAAACAAGGACGTGCCGCATCATGTACCAGTATATAATCATCTTGATCGGCAATACCTTGCAAATGTTGTAATGTTGCAAATACCGAATCCATACGCTCTTTGCCACCGACACAAAACTGTACAGGATGCGCATATTGAATCTGACTCGCATAGATATCATTTGCACTGATGGCAATCACACAATTTTCAAGTGGAAGCTGATACAAAGCATTGACGCTATGCTGAAGCACAGTCTGCCCTGCGATCTTTAAATACTGTTTTAATTTTGTTTTGGAAAAGCGTTGACCTGAACCTGCAGCTGGAATGACACCCCACAGTTTTGGTTTTTGATGCGTATTATTTTGTGAATTGAGCTGTTGAACAGGCTCGGAATTATTCTGATTCATTGGTTTGCCGTTCTAAGGCAGTTTCTTCACGGTTATTCAAATAGATCGGCTGATAAGCACCACTAATCATACTCATTTGTACGAAAGTTTCATGTGGTTTCACCAAACCAAGATCTAAACGCGCATGTTCCTCAATCGCTTCATAACCATTTTTCAGGTCGTACACTTCCGCTGCGAGAATGCGATTTCGTTCAGACAACTCCTGATTGGTTTCGATCTGCGTGGTCATGTCATTGATGAGTTTTTCATGCATAAAATAACCACTTTCACCAAACCAATAGGCGTATTGCAGACTTGCGACAATGAGTATCGCAAGTCCGATGATGATTCGACCTGTTGCCGTAGCAAACATATTCAAGTGCCTGACTATAAAATTAGTTTAAGCCTTTAAACTCAGCCTTACCACGGTACGGCGCTTTGATCAATTCTTCAATACGAAGTAATTGGTTGTATTTCGCCACACGGTCAGAACGGCATAGTGAACCAGTTTTGATTTGACCTGCTGCTGTACCTACTGCAAGATCAGCAATCGTTGAATCTTCAGTTTCACCTGAACGATGTGAAATGACTGTCGTATAACCATTGGCTTTGGCAAGATAGATTGCATCAAGTGTTTCAGTCAAGGTACCGATTTGGTTGTATTTGATGAGGATTGAGTTACCGACTTTTTCATCAATACCACGTTGCAAAATTTTTGGATTGGTGACGAACAAATCATCACCGACCAATTGAATCTTATCGCCCAAGATTGAAGTGAGGTACGCCCAACCTTCCCAATCAGACTCATCCAAACCATCTTCGATCGAGATAATTGGATATTGATTCACAAGCCCTGCAAGATAGTCTGCAAATTGATTACTCGTGAATGCTTTATTGCCTTCACCTTCAAGCACATATTGACCATTTTTGTAGAATTCAGACGATGCGCAGTCTAAAGCCAACATGATGTCAGAACCTGCTTTATAGCCTGTAGTTTCAATCGCTTGAAGAATTACGGTAATCGCTTCTTCGTTTGAACGTAAGTTTGGCGCAAAACCACCCTCATCACCTACGGCAGTATTCAAACCTTGTTTTTTCAATACAGATTTCAGCGCATGGAAAATTTCCGCACCTGCACGTAAGCTTTCAGAGAAAGAAGTAAAGCCCACTGGTTCAATCATAAATTCTTGAATATCAACGGTATTGTCTGCGTGTGCACCACCATTCAAAATATTCATCATCGGCACTGGCATGGTCAATGAGGTTTGACCACGCAGATTAGCGATATATTGGAATAATGGAGTTTTTTGCTCAGTCGCCGCAGCATGCGCTGCAGCAAGTGATACTGCCAAAGTCGCATTCGCACCAAGTTTTGCTTTGTTATCAGTTGCATCTAAAGCAATCATCTTGTCATCAAGTGATTTTTGCTCAAAGACATTTTGACCAAGAAGCAACTCACGAATATCACTATTCACATTTTGTACTGCTTGGCGTACGCCTTTACCCAAATAACGAGCTTTATCGCCGTCACGTAGCTCTAATGCTTCACGTGAGCCTGTAGATGCACCACTTGGTGCACAGGCACGTCCAACTACACCAGACTCAAGAATCACGTCAGCCTCAATGGTTGGATTACCACGTGAGTCCAAGATTTCACGGGCACGAATGTCAGCAATTTGGCTCATTTATTTTTCCTCAATCGTTATCAAATATCTTTAATCAAACTATGTTCAATCAATAAAATTACGCATTCATCATAAATCAGTAATGGAGTTGTCTCAATTGTGTTTGCGACGAGGCAACCGAACGACGATGTATATGAATACTTCGAGTGAGGTTAACGACGTAGCAGGCTCAATTGTGGCAACTTAATGCGTATCCAGTTGTTTAAAACCTTTAACCAATGTATCCAATTCTTTCAACTGCGACAAGAATGGCTCAAGTTGAGAAAGACGTAATGCACATGGTCCATCACATTTTGCTTTATTCGGATCAGGATGCGCTTCTAAGAACAGCCCTGCAAGTCCAGTTGCCATGCCCGCACGAGCAAGCGTGGTGATTTGCGCACGACGACCACCCGCTGAGTCTTCACGACCACCCGGAGTTTGCAAAGCATGTGTCACATCAAAGAATACAGGCACATCCATCGCTTTCATGGTATCAAAGCCAAGCATATCCACCACAAGGTTGTTATAGCCGAATGCAGAACCACGCTCACACAGAATCAGCTTATCATTACCCGCTTCTAAGCACTTATGCAGGATATGCCCCATCTCACGTGGTGAGAGGAATTGCGCTTTTTTGATGTTAATGATTGCATCGGTTTTCGCCATCGCTTCAACGAGATCAGTCTGACGACTTAAAAACGCAGGCAGTTGAATAATATCCGCAACTTCGGCAACAGGTGCAGCTTGGTATGGCTCATGTACATCGGTAATGATCGGCACGTTAAAGTGTTTTTTTATCTCACCGAGCCACTCAACACCTTTTTCCAAACCTGGCCCACGAAAAGAGTTTAAGCTTGAACGGTTTGCTTTATCAAAGCTTGCTTTAAAAACATAAGGAATTCCAAGACGCTTACAAATGTCGATATAAGTTTCAGCGATTTCAAATGCCAAGTCTTTCGACTCAAGCACATTCATGCCACCGAACAATACAAATGGCAAATGGTTCGCCATCTGAATGTCACCTAATTCAACGATTTGTTTTGCTTTAAGTTCTGTCATGAAATTTCCTTAAACTCTTTTCCTAATCTTGAATCAATTTGTGTAAAGCCTTACGCCTTTCCTTGAAACTGATTTTTTGCCGCAGCGATAAATCCAGCAAACAATGGGTGTCCATCACGTGGTGAACTGGTAAATTCTGGGTGGAACTGAACCGCAATAAACCACGGGTGATCAGAAATTTCTACCGTTTCCACTAAGTGTTGCACCGCAGAATAACCCGAAATCTTCATACCTACTTTTTCAAGATCATCAATATAACGGTTGTTCATCTCATAGCGATGGCGATGGCGCTCACTGATCTCCGCAAGTCCATAGGTATCACGAATTTTCGTGCCTTTAACCAACTCGGACGTTTGCGTACCAAGACGCATGGTACCGCCGAGATTCGATTCATTATTACGTTGTTGCAATTCGCCACGTTCATCTAACCACTCTGTGATTAGGCCAATCAATGGTTGTTTGGTATTACGGTTAAATTCTGTTGAAGTTGCTTCAGGCATACCTGCAACATTACGTGCAAACTCAATCACCGCAAGTTGCATACCCAAGCAAATACCAAGATACGGTACTTTATTTTCACGAGCGTAACGAATCGCTTTCATCTTGCCCTCTGTGCCACGCTCACCAAAACCACCCGGAACAAGGATCGCATCCGCATCACATAAGGTTTCATAAACATCAAGTGTTTCAAGTTGCTCAGCATCAATATAGTCGATTTGTACTTTCACACGATTGCGAATCCCTGCATGAAGCAACGCTTCATTGACAGATTTATAGGCATCAGGAAGCTCAACGTATTTACCCACCATTGCTACACGCACAGTAAATTCAGGGTTGAATAAAGCCTCGCAGACTTGATCCCAATCAGTTAAATCAGCTTCTGGTAAATTGTCAAAACCAAAACGCTCACAGATGAGATCATCAACGTCTTGTTCATAAAAATTACGTGGGATTTCATAAATGGTTTTGGCATCTTTACAGACCACAACGGCTTCTGGACGAACATTGGTAAAGAGCGCAATTTTACGACGTGTATCTGCATCGACATCATGTTCAGTACGGCAGATGAGAATGTCAGGCTGAATACCGATTGAAAGTAATTCTTTAACCGAGTGCTGTGTAGGTTTAGTTTTTAGCTCAGCTGCAGATTTGATATAAGGCAATAAGGTCAAGTGCATCAGCATCGAATGCTTATGCCCAAGCTCCACCATGAGCTGACGCACGGATTCCATAAATGGCAATGATTCGATGTCACCGACTGTACCACCGATTTCCACAATCGCCACGTCAAAGCCCTTACCTGCAGCAAGCACACGTGCTTTAATATTATCTGTAATGTGTGGAATCACTTGCACTGTACCACCAAGATAGTCACCACGACGCTCTTTATTCAGCACGTCTTGATAAACACGACCACTGGTGAAGTTATTGAGTTTTGTCATTTTTGAGCGCTTGAGAAAACGCTCGTAATAGCCTAGATCGAGGTCAGTTTCCGCTCCATCTTCGGTAACAAAAACTTCACCGTGTTGGAATGGGCTCATTGTACCTGGATCGACGTTAATGTACGGATCCATTTTGACCATCGTGACCTTAAGACCACGCGCCTCCAAAAGTGCAGCAACAGAAGCAGCAGAAATACCTTTACCAAGTGATGAAACCACACCACCTGTGACAAAAATAAAATGAGTCATTCGAATTCTCGTACAATGGCACCGAAAAACGGCATACAATGTTTGGCGATTTTACTGTAAACCCCCCTCATAAAGCAAAACTAATCGCATCTTTTGGGCAATAATTTTATCGAAATGCTGATTAAAGCGTCTACGTACCATAAAAGCACAATTCGAGTTATGAATTTTTACAATTTAAGTTTTTAGTTTGATATAATTCACATAATTTTATGTTTTGTGAAATGAAGAAAACGATTATGAAATCTACTTTTTTAAAATTGATCATGGTCAGTTCTATAAGTGCACTACTACTTACTGCGTGCATGAAAAAAGAAAAGCCTGAAGACGCTGAGCAAGAGCAAACCAATCAAACTGAAGTGCAAGAATCAGACTTTCAAGAATTGGACAATGGTCAAGAACAAGCTGAATACACCGATCTTGAAGAGATAAATGACAATTCTGGCACAGCGGAAATCACTGCAAGCGAACAAGATGCTTATGTTGATCCAACACCTGCACCAAGTAGTAGTTCTACGAGCTCGAATAGTTCTTCATCGAATAACAGTAGTTCGAATAATACATCATCTGCAAACAATGCAAATACTGTGAGCAAAGATGTCGTGAATGATGAACATGCGTTATCTGCTGCTGATGCCACTGAAGATGATGCTGTAGCAGCAGCAATGAAAGCCGCTCAACCTGCTTTGCAATAATTAATTCATAAATAGCTGTATAAAAAAGCTGACTCTACGTCAGCTTTTTTATACGCAACTTTCCTGTGATTGTTTAAATCAAATCGGCGCTTGGCTAATTTTCGGTGGTGTATTGCCATACTTCGGATTTTCAATCGCATCTTTGCAATATTGTTTATCACGCTCATAGTTCAGTTGCTTCTGCGCACGATCACTGCTCTGCTCTTGTACACTTCTCGCCCAAGCATCCAAGCTATTCAATGATTTACGGCAAAGTGCATACTTCCCTTCGGTCACTGAGTCTGTCATTTTAACTTCAATGCGCCAACGTGTTGAAAGTTCACGTAGTGGTTCTCGCACCATGCCATCAAGATCAGGATTACTTTTCGCATTATCAGCATAAATGAGTTGATCCAATTGATTAATCAAAATCCATGCTTCATTCGCAACAGCAGAAGCATCATTTGTTAATTTTTTTGCAGGCTGGATTTTCTGACTTGTATTTGTATTCAGCTCATTTTGACTGTTTGTACTCTGCGAGTTTGCACTTTTCTCGTTCATATTAATATTCTGAGGATTTCCACATGCAACACACAACACGCTCATCAGTACAACGGAACATTGAAGTTGAAATTTCATACGATGCCACCATAGTCTAATCAATTGACAGGCTCGCATATTAAAAAATTATATTAGAATACTCAACCGCTATTCCCACATTATCTTGAAGCGATAAGTATTTTGTGATTTCTGCGCTGTATTTCTAAAGGTTTTTATGTCCAACTCGCATATCGTTTCAAATCCAAGCACACCTGCGCAAAGTAACTTTTTATATGGTGCACGAGATGCCTTAGTTATTGTATTTACGTATCTACCTGTGGCCTTTGCATTTGGTGTGGCAGCGGTCGGCTTTGGTTTTAATTCGTGGAAAGCGCTATTCTTATCTTCTACCATTTATGCAGGTGCCAGTCAGTTTATTGTCATTGCACTTTTGGCATCGGGTAGCTCGATTTGGGTGGCGGCGATTACCGTGATTATTCTAGATCTGCGTCATGTTCTGTATGGTCCAGCGATGTATCAGCAAATTCCGCAACCTGTCCAAGCAAAAATAAGCATGAAAAAAACAGGATTTTGGGCATGGGGATTGACCGACGAAGTGTTTGCAAGAGGTTTGATTGAACTCAGTCGGCGCAAACAAAACTGGTCTGAGGCGTGGATGCTCGGTTTGAGTTTTAGCTCTTGGGCTTCTTGGGCGTTTGGTTCATTTGTCGGTGCGATGTTTGCCGATCAGATGCATCTGATGCCGAAGTTTTTACAAGCCAGTTTTGACTTTTTATTGCCTGCATTATTTTTAAGTTTTTTACTGGCAGCATTTGAGAAGAAAAACCTTCACATTATCATCACTGCTTTGCTATTCAGTGCGCTAGGTTATTTATGGTTGGGTTTATCTTTTGCGATTTTCTCAGGAATTATTGCGGGAATGTTCGTCGCTTTAGTCAAATACTACGGCGTTGATAAACACACATCCCAAGGAGCACAATCCAATGAGCATTGAGATTCTGTTAATTGGTTTAATGGTCGGCTTAGCCAACTTTTTTAGCCGTTTTGTACCAATTTGGCTAGTACATAAAAAACAGCAACAACAGAAAAATAAAGGTCGTGCGTGGATTGGCGTGGCGATGGCAAGTATTGGTGTCAGTGCGATTTGTGCCATGTTCATGATTGCGACATTACCACCGTTAATTGAGCATCATGATCGGATTTTTGCCATGAGTTGTGGATTTTTGGCATTGATCATGATGTATGCGCTGAGTAAAAAGATTATTTTGGCGACCTTAACAGCGGCGCTGATTTATGGCGTATTGTTTACCTAGGTGCATTTCTAATGACGAATTAGACAAGCAAACTTAGCAAAAATTTATTTATCAAAAAAATCAGCACCATATATTGATGCTGATTTTCTACGATTTGAGCAAAACTTATTACAGTTCTTGCAATTCCTGCACCAATTTTTCCATCAATTCTTTGGCATCCAAACGGCGAATATTTGCCACATTACTGCCTGCCCAATATGCACCAAAAGCTTGTTCATCTTGTTTTGATGCAACTGCATGCAGTTGTTTTGCCAAGTCATAAGTATATGGATAGCCCGCATGAGATGGTCGATCTGGCAAATCAACAAATTGATGCCACGCATTGAGTAAACCACGTGCAGGACGACCTGAAATATTATCTGTGATTTGGGTAATCGGCTGTTCAAAAAGCAATTCTCGATAGGCGTCATTGGTAGCGGATTCTTTACACTGCACAAATGCTGTCCCCAATTGCGCTGCACTAGCACCAAGCTCCAAATACAATCGAATATCTTCACCTGTCATGATGCCACCCGCTGCAACGATCGGTAGATCAAAATATTGATTCAAAATAATCACCAAATCTAAAGTCGTCAATCCCGCATCACAGCTTGGATTAAATGTGCCACGATGTCCGCCTGCTTCAACACCTTGCGCAATCAACACATCAATGCCTGCCTGCTGTGCCAAATAGGCTTCACTCAACTGAGTCACTGTCACCAGTGTAATGATGCCCGCTTGTTTTAAAGCAGAAATCTGTTCAGGCGTTGGTAAGCCAAAATGAAAACTCACTGCTTTCGGTTTTGTGTCTAACACAACTTTCAGCAAATCATCATTCGATAAGAAACTTTGATAAATTTCATTAAGTTGCGTTGGCACTTCTACATCAAATTCATCAAAGTGTGGACGAATATAATTAATCCATTGTTGTGCTAGCTCAGCATCATAGGCAATCGGTTGATGGCAGAAAAAATTGACTTGAAAAGATTTATCAGTCAATTGCTGTGTCTTGAGAATGACTTGTTTTGCCGTTTCGACATTGCTCGCACCTAGACCTAATGCGCCTAAACCGCCTGCATTAGACACTGCCGCCGCAAGCTCTGGTGTAGACGTACCTGCCATCGGCGCAACAAATATAGGATGTGTAATTCCTAAGCGTTGTAATAAATCCATTTGACCATCCAACTCTCTTCATAAATGCCATTATATCGTCGAAGAAATTTATTTCTGACACAATGCAACCAATCAAGGTTAATGCTGTAGCAGGATTAAAATTCAATGACAGTAGATACTTTTAGCATACCCCTTCTTTCAGCTTTGTGTATTTTAATGATAAATATTCACTATTTATGGTGACTTGATTCACTGCAAATGTTAATGACAAGTTCTAAGCCATCTGATTGTTTGGCAATGCTTTGATAAAAACGAGCCCAAATAAACACACACCACCTGCGATAATAAAAATCCATTGTCCAGACAAAACTTCCCAATATTTTCCAGCAAGCAAACTCCCGAATGCCACACCGAGTCCCCACATGGTGCTATACAACGCCTGCCCTCGCCCCTGCTGTCCCGCACTAAAGTGTTGCAAAATCATCCGCATGGCGATCAAATGAAATAAACCAAAACTAAAGGCATGAATCCATTGCGCAAAAAACTGTATCCAAAAATGCTCAGCAAACACCCCAACAATGATCCAACGCATACTGGTCAACACAAGACAAATGGCAACTAAACTACGCCATGAAAATTGCTTAAAAAACCATGTCGCATAGGCAAACATCACGATTTCTGACACCACCCCCATCGACCATAACAGCCCTGTTTGCGTGGTGGAAAATTGATATTCATGCAGAAAATTACTATAAAAGCTATAAAACGGCGCATGAGAAAACAAAAGGAAAAATTCAATGAGAAAAAAACACGCCACCGCAGGACGTTTTAAGATCGGCAAAATCGGCTCAAGTTTACGCTGTGCAGTCGGTGCTTGCGTTGGCTCAGCAATGCTAAACGAACACAGAAAAGCACAAGCGGAAATACACAGTAAAAGAATCGGCAGATTAGTAATCGGAATCCAATCCAAAATTGCACCAATCACAAACACGCCAACGATGAAGCCGATCGAGCCCCATTTACGGATTTTGCCATATAAAGTCTGATGTTGATCACCGAGCCAAAATAGCGTGACACCTTCAAACTGCGCCAAGATTGCATTTTGAAAAAAGCTAAAAATCAGCATGATAATGGCGATACTTTGAAATTTTTTATCGATACTGAAAATGGTGAGCCAAATCACCGCTTCAACAAAAGTGGCAATGCGTATCCACAACATGCGCTTGCCCGTCAGATCGGCGAGCCATCCCCAAATAAATGGGGCAAAAAAACGAGTGATCACCGCAATGGTGCTGAGCAAACCAATTTCAAAATGACTAAACTGTTGGAATTCCAAATATAAATTCCAATACGGCATGAATGTGCCCACGATCGCATAGTAGAAAAAGTAAAATGCAGACAGTCGTATACCGATCTTTTGCAAATCGTTTGACTTTTGCATTAAACAAATTGCCCCAAAGTCACCCGATCATTACCACCATAGTCCTGCACAGTACGCACATTTTCAAAGCCATGCTGTTTCAATAAATCTTGCACAGCATTCGCCTGATCATAACCATGTTCAAGCACAATCCAGCCATTCGCATTCAGCCACTGCGGTGCTTCACGAATAATAAATTCTAAGTCAGATAAACCTTTATTCTCAGCGACTAAAGCACGCTGTGGTTCATATTCAAGTTTAGCCACATGCGCATCATCAGGATCAATATACGGCGGATTTGATACAATCAAGTCAAATTTTTCATGGTGCTGTTGCGTCGATAAAGCCTGATACCACGAGCCAAGCGCAAAATTAACGGCATTTAAATCATGCTTTACGGCATTAAACTTTGCCACTTCAAGACTTGGTGCATAAATATCCGTAGCTGTGATCTGCCAAAGTGGTTTTTCTGAGGCAAGTGCCAATGCAATTGCGCCTGTACCTGTACCCAAGTCCACTACATTGGCAACTTTCGGCAAATCTAAAGCCAATACTATTTCGATCACAATCTCGGTATCAGGACGTGGCACCAATGTGTCCGAAGTAACTTTTAAATCCAAAGTCCAAAACGGCTGTGAGCCGATGATATACGCAAGCGGTTCATTTTTAGCCAAGCGCATTATGCCATCAAGATAGTGCTGTTCTTGCTCCGCAGTTAGCACTTGCATCATATTCATTTTCAGATGCAATGGACTAAGTTTAAGAATATGCTCAAGCAACCATGTCGCCTCTTGGCGTTCATAGCTATCCACTTGCCCACGCAGATTTAAGGCTTGTGCAATATTCATCGCATGGCCTGAATTTTTGAAACAATGAAAATTTTATAAAGATTAGGCATCATTCTCTTGTGCCAACATTGCCAATTGATCAGCTTGATATTCACGGTGCAGATTGTCCAAGATTTCGGTTAAATCCCCTTCCATGATCGCATCGAGCTTATATAAAGTCAGATTGATACGATGATCCGTCATGCGCCCTTGTGGATAGTTATAGGTGCGAATCCGTTCCGAGCGATCACCCGAACCCACCAAATCACGACGCATTTCTGAAGTCGCCGCATCGGCAGCAGCACGTTTGGCATTTTCAAGGCGTGAAGCAAGTAGTGCCATCGCTTTGGCTTTGTTCTTATGCTGTGAACGCTCATCCTGACATTCCACCACCGTACCCGTTGGAATGTGGGTGATACGTACCGCAGAATCAGTTTTGTTAATGTGCTGACCACCCGCACCTGATGCACGGTATGTATCAATACGCAAATCCGCAGGATTAATATCGACCGACGTATCCACATCGACTTCGGGCAAGATCGCGACAGTACATGCCGAAGTATGTACACGACCTTGCGACTCGGTTGCAGGCACACGTTGTACACGATGCGCCCCACTTTCAAATTTTAAGCGACCATAGACGCCTTCACCATCAACACGACAAATGACTTCTTTATAACCGCCATGTTCGCCTTCATTTTCAGACAAGATTTCAATACGCCAACCTTGTGTTTCGGCATATTTACTATACATACGGAATAGATCACCTGAGAAAATCGCCGCTTCGTCACCACCCGTTCCTGCACGAATTTCAAGGAATGCAGCATTTGCATCATTCGGATCTTTGGGAATCATTAAGATGTTAAGCTGACTTTCAAGGTCATCAATCAAAGCTTTATTTTCTTTGATTTCCTCTTGTGCCATTTCTTTGAAATCTGGCTCGGATAGCATGCCTTCAGCAGTCACAATATCTGCTTCGGCTTGGGTATATTGTTGCCAGACATCAGTGATCTCTTGTAGTTCACTATGTTCACGAGAGAGTTTGCGGAATTTATTGTTATCCGAAATAACTTCTACATCTGCCAATAAGGCATTTAACTCTTCATAACGATCGACCAACTGATCCAAACGTAAACGTAGCGACTCTTTCATATAATAACTTTCTCTTTGTCCTAGATTCTATTTCTAGGTTTTACTTCAACGAATGTGTTTCAAATTCGGTGCATCAAAATTATTTCAAAACAATGAATAGAAATCATGAATAAAGACCATGACTAAAAATCATTAAAGATGTGAAATTGATCAATGCAATGTGGCGCATAGTTTAACGACAAATCATTGTAAATCCTATCGACAACATCAACTTTTAGACAATGTGAACGTATTGGCATTTCAAATTCAGAATAAGGAGTAATTACGGTGAAAGTTACAGAAGATACATCTTTCGCTACCTTTGAGTTACGCAAAGTATGTTAGGACTTACGCATTGACGGATTCAAAAAAGTATTAAAATAGTTTATAAAGTATCTGTGATCAGACGAACTAAACATGCTTCTACAGCAACTTGTACATTACCCATTTATATGGGCTTTCTCATGACAGAACCGAACTCTA
>NZ_JAYROT010000020.1:0-13036 GCF_041911495.1 Acinetobacter sp.
ATCAAAATTGAAGACATTACCTAGCGACAACATCGGCACAGCATGTTTGATGGATTGGAATTTCTTTAAGGCCTCACCGCCAACTTTCTGCGTTGGCGAATCATTTTGGATGGATTCAGGATATTGTTGTTCTAAGGCTTTCAGTTGATGAAACAGTTGATCGTATTCCGCATCACTAATGCTCGGCTGATCCATCACATAATAGGCATGGCTATGCTTGGCTAAGATCTGAATCAACTGACGCATCTGCACAATGATTTCTGAATCGGTGCTATTTTGATCGGAGCGCATCAACAAACTATCCCTAAATTTGGATTTTTATACACAAGAATAGCCGATATTTAAGCATAATCGACTGTTTCAGCATAGCAACTTTATGCGTTGAATGTACGTTTTTACCACGTTAGGACATGTTGTATTCATATTACAAAACGGAAGTAAACTTGCGCCGAACGACCGTAGTCTTTAAGGTAAGTATGTAGGACTTAAATTACCTGAGGTAGCTTAAGCCAATTTTTTTAATGATTAAAAATTTGTAGAGGTTTTTGAAATAGATCTTGTACAACAAGTCTTTTGAAAACCATACCAAGCACAGGAGTATTAGAATGGCGAAGAAAGTCAGCAAAAAAACTGCGGCAAAGAAAAAATTGCAGTCTGTAAAACTTGAAATCAAACAACGCTTAAGCAAAATCGGTAAGCAAGAAAGCAAAGTTAAAAAGCTGAAAAAGGAGCTGAAAAAGTTGAAGTAATTTTTTAAAACGGTTCGATAAATTTTTTCAGAAAACAAAAAGCTGAGCATGATGCTCAGCTTTTTGCGTTTATATCAATTTTAAACTGAAAGCTTATTTGATATTCAAGCTATTCAGGATATTTTGAATATCATTATTCGCTTCACCTGAGTTGCTTGTCTGACCTTGTGGTGTCAACGAATCAATGATTTGTGGTAATACCGTGGCGATTGCACCATAGACATTTTGCTTTGGCTCGTTCATCTGATTCGCAACTTGTTCAACCTCTTGATCATCAAACAGTTGCTCCACTTGCTCATTTTGTACGCTTTGATTTTGCGTGGTGCTTGGATCAACCCAAGACTGTGCTTGACTGCCTAATCCTGATTTAGTCAATTTATCGAGTGCACCTTGCAAGCCACCTTGCTTCTGAATCCAAGCCAATACGATCGGTAGCACAGCAACCAATAGTGCACTCTTCCCACCACCATTGCTACTGCTTTGCGTACCGCCAAGTTGGCCAAGTACAGAACCCAAGATACTACCCAGTCCGCCACCAGCAAGTCCACCACCAGTATTGGCATTTTGCTGAGATGCACCGCCTAGATTGCCCAGCACAGAACCCAAGATACCGCCTAAGCCACCTGCATTATTGGCATTTTGCTGTTGATTATGCTGATTCTGAGTCGAACCTTGCTGAGTACCATTTTGACCGCCAAGTGCTTGCTTGGCGATAGCTTCAACTAAACTGGCTAAATTTGTCATGAGATTTTCCCTTATTCTTTATGATAGTTGAACGTGACTGTCTTTGCATATTACCGAGATTAAAAGGCGCTTGTCTGTATCTGCAATGTATGTCACATCATCTACAATTGCTATGATAAAGCCATAAATTATAAAAGTTCATGGAAAAAATTAAGGCTCATTCCAGAGAATAAGCCTTAATTGGTATTTTTAAATATCGGCGTTTAATGTGTCTTCGTTAACGTCCACCTGGGAGTTGAGTAAAATAACTCTTCAATGCTTCGATACAACGCAACACTTTTACAGGTTGTTGCTCACGCTTCAAAGTCACTGCATACAAGGTATATTCAGGAAGTTTCCAATCAGGCAATACTTCGACAAACTCACCACGCTTCAGCTCTTGCTGTGCATCGAGGTGCAAAATTCGACCGATACCATGCCCTTCATGACATAATGTTTTCATCACAAAAACATTATTAGTGCGTACTTTTACAGGGACTTCAAGCTCAACATTTTCGCCAGTTTTTTCATTGCTAAATTTGAGTTTAGAAAAATTCTTCATCTGATCAACAGGGAGTAATTGGTGTGTTAAGAGATCATTGGGATGTTCAATCGCAGGACGCTGATTGAGATAACTTGGCGAGGCAATCAAGATTTGCTGAACCCGTGCCATCGGATAGGCTTCGAACTCATCGTCATTGACATGTTGACTCATCCGCACGGCGACATCGATGCGTTCTTCAATCAAATTTAAATACTGTTCAGATGCAAGGATATTTACCTTCAATGTTTCATGTGCCATGATCCAACGCGACAAAGCTGGCACAATATGCAGTGAAGCAAGCTCTGGCGAAGTGGCTAAACGTAACTCGCCAATCAAATTGTCCTGCAACTCGCTGATGCGAATTTTACCGCGTTCCGCAGCCGACATCATTTCTTGACAGCTTTGAAAAAAAGCCTGTCCTGCCTCAGTCATACTGATCTTACGTGTCGAACGATGTAGCAAGGTCACATTCAGCTCTTGTTCTAATGAGCGGATTTGCTGACTTACAGCACTGGTGGTGATGCCCAAATCTTTGGCAGCACCACTAAAAGAGCCACGCTCAACTACGCAGGCAAAGACCCCCATCGCACGAAGATTTTCTAACACAATTTGATTCTCAGCATATTTAATAGTTTGATATTAAACGAAAAGATTCGTAAATAAAATACAATCAGCTTAACTAATTGGCAAAATACTTACAGGATCAATAGGCTTACCGTCAAGTCGAACTTGGAATTCCAACATGGTTTTGTTCGTTCCTGTACTACCCATCTCAGCGATCTTCTGACCTGCTGTGACCTTATCACCGTTCTTCACGACCAGTTTGCTGTTATGTGCATAGGCAGTGATATAGCCATTGGAGTGTCGCACTAAGACCAATTGACCATATTCTTTGAGCCCATCATCCGCATAAACCACTTCACCCGCTGCTGCTGCGTAGATTGGATCGCCTGTATTGCCTGCAAAACGAATACCTTTTTTATTCTGACTCAGGTCATAACGATCTATCACTTGACCATTACTCGGCATCACCCAACTCAACCCTTGAGCCGACGCACCAACTGGAATTGGATTGATTGATGGCGCAGGTGTATTGCCAAGCCCTACAGCAGGTGTAGTCGTTGGTACTGTTGGTTTCACCACATTGACTTGTTCAGGCACTGTTGCATTTTGAGCTTGAGTTAATACGCTTTCACGTTTGATCGTCCCTTGTTCTTGGATCGGACGTGTTTGCACCAAGCGAGTATCTACACGACCATTACCACGTAGGCGTAAAGATTGATTGACATAGATCGTATCCATTGCCTCGATATTATTAATTCGAGCGATCTCCCGATAATCCAAGCCGTATTTCTGCGCAATTTTGCTCAGGCTATCGCCTGATTTGACGGTATAAAACTCTGGTACAAAGAATACACGTGAGCCTTGTTGATTAAAGGTCGGCTTCGATGCACAACCCACGACCAAAAGTGCACTTGATAAAACGCCAAGCGTCATCATATTGCGAAAAACACGAGATTCCATGAACAAAACTTCCTACTAACAAACCCTTTGAATAAAATCAGACGATCAAAACCCACGATCAAACAAGTTAAAACGTCCATTTATATTTACTAGCATGGAGCATACCAAATACAGATTGAAAATTTTCAACACACTTCAATAATGTCACAAAGCAATAACATATTTGCTCACATTTGCTGTTTTTTTACTCACATTTTATCTAGTTTCAGCACCTTATCGCCGTATCAGACGAAATTTGGCAATCGTTTTATCTAGAAAACGATTCAGCCAAAGTTTCTAAGACTTCATAATTGGTCGAATCCATTTGAATCGGCGTAATACTAATATAGTTGTTAAGTACCGCATGGAAGTCAGATTGAATCCCACCTGCTTCTTTAGTACCTTCAACGATGGCTTCACCAGACAGTCCAATCCAGTAGACTTGGCGACCACGTGGGTCAACATGACTAGTTACAGGTTTCGACTGAGAGCGTCTTCCTAGATGGGTAATCTGTACGCCTGCATATTCTTCGACATCTGGAATATTAATATTCAAAATATGACGTGGTGGCAAACTCGGTAGCCCTGATTTGATAAAGTCTTTAACCCAATTTGCAGCTTTTGCATAATCATCAGGATGTTCATAGCTACGCACATTTGGCCCTGCAAAAGAAATAGCAATCGCAGGTTGTTTCATCAACCGGCCCTCAAATGCAGCGCCAACCGTACCCGAATACAACACATCATCGCCGAGATTTGGACCACTATTAATCCCTGACACCACCAAGTCAAAATGCTGATCTGGCGTATCGCTCTGCGCAAGATGATTAAACAACCCATTCATCGAAAGATAGACGCAATCCGCTGGCGTACCATTCACCGCCCATACATTTGGAGAAATCTCTGTCGCACGAAGCGGACGGTCTAAAGTGAGTGCAGATGAAAATCCACTACGCTCACTTTCAGGTGCTACAATAGTCACATTGGCGATTTCAGATAAAGCTTTTGCTAAGGCTTGAATACCCGGTGCGAACACACCGTCATCATTAGAAATTAATATATTCACGTTATTACTCGGTTAAACAATCTAGAAAAAAAGTCTACAAAAGTCATCTAGTCATGAATTGTAAGCTTGGCTATTGTAAAAGAAATTAGCAAACTCTGTATGAATCGAAGGTTTTTTATAATGCAAAAATCGGTAAAAAATGTATTGATGATAACTTTAAGCACTACGCTTTTAACGTTTTCAAGTTTTTCAGCATTTGCTGAAGCTGACAAAAAATCTGCTGATAAAGCAGAAAACAACATCGAGATCACTCCTGCGATTCAAACGACTAAAGAAGAAGTCGCAGTAGTGCATGTACTTTCTGAAATTTGTCCTGAAATTATTGGTAAAAATCAAAATTTTGACAAAGGCTATGAACGCATGTTGACTGAATTGTTGCCAGGAATCTCAGATCCTGTACTTGCCGTTGAAGCTTTAAGCGAAGAAGGCGACTATCAAGAAGTTCTTGCGGAAGCCCGCCAAAATGCCTCTAAACATAGTCGCGAAGACAATCGTGAAGTCTGTTTAGAAATGGTGCAATGGGGTCAGAAAGCCTCTTGACTGCTTTACTTTTCATCATGAAAAAGTAATTAACAAAAATACAGCTGAAATGCGCTTAAATCATTTGGTTTAAGCGCATTGCTATTTTAGAATGTTGTTTTTAGATTTTGTTAAATTTCGTATTGGATAACATCGCATGGCTCGCCGTTTCGCATCAACAATGACCTACACAACAACTCTCACAGCAACACTGATCGCTTCAACTGCCCAGCTGAGCTATGCTGCAACGGTGATCCCCTCACCACCTGAACTAGACAATAAATCATACGTCATCATGGATTTTGACTCAGGTAAAATCCTCGCATCAAAAAATGAAAATGAGCATCTTGCGCCTGCATCTATGACCAAGATGATGACGAGCTACATCATCGAACAAAAATTACTCAAAGGTGAACTCACCGAAGACGAAAAAGTTCGTATGAATGAATCGGCATGGTGTCGTGGGAGCAGTAGCGAATCTTGTATGTACGTTCCGCTAAACGGTACAGCAACAGCTTTAGAAATGCTTCGTGGCATCATCGTCCAGTCGGGTAATGATGCGTCAAAGGCGATGGCTGAACATATTGCAGGCAATGAAGGTACATTTGCCCATATGATGAACCAAGAAGCCAAGCGCATTGGGATGAGTAACACCAACTTTGTCAACTCAACAGGTATGCCTGCCGAAGGTCACTATTCAAGTGCGCTCGATATGGCAAAATTGGCGAAGCACATTATCCACGATAGTTCAAAATATTATCCAATTTATTCTGAAAAAGAGTTTAGCTTTAACGGTATTAAACAAGGCAACCGTAACGCATTACTTTATACCGATCCTAGTGTAGATGGTCTTAAGACTGGACATACCGAAGAAGCAGGATTTTGTTTAACCACTTCAAGTAAGCGTGGTCCAATGCGTTTGATCACGGTAATCATGGGCGCACCAACCATGCAAGCACGTGCAACGCAAACACGTGAATTGCTCAACTGGGGCTTTGGCAACTTTGAAACAACAATTATCCGCCCTGCCAAACAGGCATTAGCTACAAGTCCAGTGTGGTTTGGTCAAGAAGATGTTGTACAGCTAGGTATCGTTGACGCGCTTGCGACGACCATGCCAAAAGGTCAAGCAGACAATATCGAAACCAAACTGCAAGTTAACCCTGAGCTTCGTGCACCACTGAAGCAAGGTCAAGTCGTTGGTAAAATCACTGCTATTTCAAATGATAAAATCGTTGCTGAGCAGCCTTTAGTGGTTCTAAAAGCGGTTGAAGAATCAGGTTTCTTTGCTCGTTTGATCGACCATATCAAATTGTTCTTTAGTGGTTTGTTCTAATACCATCTAAATAACGCCTCTTTTTTTAAAGAGGCTGGCTGGGATTGAGAAACTCCTCCCTTTTTAAAAGGGAGGTTAGGTGGGATTAATAAAAACCTTTAAGCCAAGAAATCTTCAATCAATGGTACCAAACGATTGAGTAAATCATCGGCTTGATCTTGTGTCAGATTCAACGGTGGTAATAAACGCACTACGTTTCCTGCTGTGACATTGAGGATCAGTTGCTTTTCATCTCGTGCACGAGCAACCAATTCTGCGCAATCTTTTGGCAATTCAATACCAATCATCATACCAAAGCCACGTACATTGACATTATGCACAGAAAGTCTACGGCTAAACTCATCCGCAAGATATTGACCAATTTTTGATGCGTTGATAATCGCAGCTTCTCCAATCAAACTATCAATCACGGTACAAACTACACGGCTACCTAGTGCCGTACCGCCATAGGTCGAACCATGATTGCCTGCAGCAAGTACACCAACTGCTTTACCACTGGTGAGTACTGCACCAATGGGAAAACCATTACCCAAACCTTTTGCCGTAGTCACGACATCAGGACGAATATTGGTATGTTGATAGGCGAAATATTTGCCTGTACGACCATTACCTGTTTGGATTTCATCGAGCATTAATAGCCAATCGTTTTTATCACAGATATCACGAAGCTGTTGCAGATATTGAAAGCCTTGTGGAGCAGTATTGATACCACCTTCGCCCTGAATCGGTTCCACAAAAATCGCCACAATGTCAGGATTAGTCAACGCAAGCTTTTCAATGGCATCCATATCACCAAATGGAACACGTAAAAAGCTATCTACCAATGGCGCAAAGCCTTCTTGAACTTTGGCATTACCCGTTGCAGAGAGTGTTGCTAAAGTACGACCATGAAAAGATTTTTCAGCAACGATAATTTTGCCATTGAGAATATCTCGATCATTGCCATATTTACGGGCGATCTTGATCGCACCTTCATTGGCTTCTGCACCGCTATTGGAGAAAAACACCTCGTCCATGCCTGATATTTCAGCGAGTTTTTGCGCTGCGGCAGTTTGCCACGGAATTTCATACAGATTACTGGTATGAACTAAGGTCTGTGCTTGATCGGCAATCGCTTCGGCGATCGCAGGATGTGCATGACCTAAACCACACACGGCAATACCTGATAGTGCATCTAAGTATTCCGTACCATCTTCGGTATAGAGATAAGCACCTCGTCCTCGTACAAACGCAATCGGCTGACGTGCATAAGTCTGCATCAGATGTGATGGTTGATTGGTTTGAACAGGAGCTTTAGTAAACTGTGCCATGATTTATCTCTATATAAAAAATAAATGGAATAAATTAAAAAACTTCTACAAAAAGAAACTAATAAAAGCCTTTCCAATGTATAACGAAAGCTAGTTCAATCCAAGTGATTTTTTGTTTTGTGGAAATACCTTGATCATATGTAATCCAGTAAAAATGATGCTTTAGTCATGATCGGATTTTGGCTATAATAGCCGCATTGAAATAGAGGAAATGAAAATGACTGAACAAGCTCGTGATACCGAAGCATTGATCCGTGATCAAATCGAGAAGCATGCGGTATTACTTTATATGAAAGGCACACCACAATTTCCACAGTGTGGTTTTTCTGCACGTGCAGTCGAAATCTTGAGCCAAATCGGTCGCCCTTTTGCTTATGTAAATATTCTTGAAAATCAAGATATTCGTGCAACACTTCCTGCGATTGCGAACTGGCCGACTTTCCCACAACTTTGGGTGAATAAAGAGTTGATCGGTGGTAGCGATATCATGATGGAAATGTTCCAAAATGGCGAACTTCGCACATTGGTCGAAGAGCATAGCCCAGCACCTGAAGAAAACTAATATTTAAAGCTCAGCTTTAAAAAAACTCGAAACCTTTAATGGAGAAATCTGTTAAAGGTTTTTTGTTGGCTATAATTTCAAAATTGTAAAAATTCACAAAGAAAACCTTGTTTTAGACATTGTCTTATTTATATTGGAAATAGAAAAGATGAAAGATTGAAAAGTTAAGGAATTTATAAGATGAATATTTTACTCCTCGGTGCGACAGGTGTGGTTGGTCAACAAGTTCTGGCGCAAGCTTTACATCATCCACGAGTGACTAAAGTCTTTTGTCCTGTGCGTAAACCGATGCCGATGCAACACGATAAACTTAGCCAATTTCAACTCGATTTTGAGCATATACAGGCGCTACTGCCAACACAGATCAATTTAAAAGAAATAGACGCAGTGATCTGCGCACTCGGTACGACGATGAAACAAGCGGGTTCAAAAGATGCTTTTCGCCAAGTCGATCATCACTATCCATTAACATTCGCTGAAATTGCTAAGCAAAATCATATTTCCACCTATGTGCTAAATTCTGCAATGGGCGCAAATGCAGATTCGATGATTTTTTATAATCAAGTCAAAGGTGAGTTGGAACAGGCTTTAAAGGCATTACATTTCCCATCATTGACCCTAATCCGACCTGGATTGATTGATGGCAATCGTGATGAGTTTCGCTTAGGTGAGAAACTGGCATTGAATTTACTACGACCGATCAATGAATTATTGCCGAAATCTTGGCGTTTAAGCCCTGCACAAAATATTGCCAAAGCACTATTACAATCTGCGCTAGAGCAAAAGCTTGGAATACACGTAATATCTGCAGATCAACTGGCTGAATAATCTGCATAGAAAATGCATAGTTTTATTTAGTGCGCATCGTTGTTTAACTGATTTACATCTTCATGTATTGCAAAATGTGGTTGGTGGTTTCACCTAACCACTCTGCTCGTTCTTCGTTCTCATATTCAAAAACTTCAATAAGACACAAATCTTCTTTATCAGCTTTGATCTCGGCAATGATCGGTTGAATGTCAGCAAAATAATCCTGAATCTTCTGATCTGCCTCACCTACTTCCACTTCTTCGAATAAATAAAAAATCATAAATAATGCCCAATCATAAGCAAGATTTGGGTGTGACTAATGAATTAACAGAATGATCTTTTTAGCAGCCTCCAATGCTTTGTCATAGACCACAGCTTCACTATGTAAAGCATAATATGGCGTACCAAACTCGACATAGATGAAATCTGAATCTCGATCCCAAACCGCAATGACTTCATTGTCATTGAACTGTTCTTCATCATCCTGATCGCTTTCAGGAGATTCATAAATATACTCAAAATCTTTATCTTGTAGCGATTGATAATATTCAGGATATTGCTTTGCTAATGGAAAATTATGTATGCGAAAAGTTTGCATATAGTCATTTTTAAGCAATATATCCATCAGCCGAAAGTGGGTATAACTGGTATCAAAATAAGCCTGTAACCGATAACAATTGGCGATGAGTTGGCGTTTTTCATGACTTGGAATATCTAATATATCAATAGTGCGAATTGTGGCTTCCACAAGATCTTCGATTTCGTGCATAGACATTGTCATTACTCCAAACTTACAATCATGAAAAGATATTAATTCGCTTGATACGATTCTCTTGGTGCATAAGGTGATTTCCACCATTCGCTTTGTGGCAAATTCTGAATGGAAAATACTTCTCCAATCATCGGTGTGGTGAGTTTTATTGTTGTATTCGCAATGGCTTTTTGTGCACGCTCGATTGGATCACGCCATTCATGTAATGCCAAATCAAACTTGCCCCAATGAATAGGTAGCATCGCTTTGGCATTCAAATCAACCGCCGCTTGCACAGATTGCTCTGGGAACATGTGTATCTGTGCCCAAGCTTGGTTGTATGCACCATCTTCCATCAGGGCAATATCAAATGGACCAAACTGTTCACCGATCTTGGCAAACTCAGGTGAATAACCACCATCACCGCTAAAATACAAAGACAGATTCGGCGACTTCACCACCCAAGAGCCCCACAATGTAAGATTACGCTCAAACTTACGCCCACTGAAATGACGAGATGGCGTAAACACTAAACGGGTATTTTTAAGCATTACTTCTTCATACCAATCCATTTCGGTGATTTTGGTATCACTCACACCCCAACGCTGCAGATGTGCTTTGATGCCAAGTTGTGATTTGAAAACACAAACGTAAACTGGACATTAAAGTCCTAAACTTTAACATTATAGTTGTAAACAAAGAGAGATTAAAAAAAATGTCAAATTTTACATTTGATTAGACATATAAACTTATATATTTTTAGTGCAAAAAAATTAAACCAAATGGTAAAATAATAAAAATCAAAAATAGGGTAATAAAATGAAAGTTAAAATTATTCTTGGCTTAATAAGCTTTATTTCTGCCTCACCTTATGCTGCTACAGTTCCAGCAGAAGCATTCAGCCGTGCCAATTGTGAAGCATATATTCCAAGTTTTGGATATGGTTGGTATAATGAATCTATTTCTTATGATGCTTTAACAGGTGTACATAAAAATCTATATGCAAAAACAGATCAAAAAGCTACTAATGGCAACCAACGAACAGATAATTCAAGTAACCCAAGTGGGTATCGTGTTAGAGCAGGGTTTGTTGATCCTAAAAGTGATAAAAGATTTTGGAATGTATCCGGTACACACTATGAAATCCTAGATAATGGGCGAGCTGTTTCTCAATACACATCTGCAAAAGATTGCAATTTTAAATTTGGGCAGTTTTTATAAAATCTTATGAAAAAGAATAAAATTCTATTAATAGTTCTTGTGGTTGGTATTATTGTTTTAGGTATTGTAATTTTTATAAAATCTCAAGCAGTTACAGAAACAAAAAGATTGGGTAACGGAGAAAATACCAACCATAATGAAACGAGTTCATCTTCCAAACCATCTATTCAAAATACAAATCAAAATACAGAATTATCGAATACAAATCAAAGTTCGTTAGCTAAAAATCAAAATGATGAATCATTTATATTTAATTCTGATTTAAAAGCTTTAAGAGAAAAATATCCTGATGGTGTCATATATACTAAATTATCAGAAGCTAAGCTAAGCAAAGCTCAAAAAGACGATTTAGCAAAAAATTTCGACAATTTAAATCGTTATGGAAGCTTTAGTGGTGGAAAGATTACTAATGAATTTTCTAACTTAGATAAAAAAAGAGCTGCATTAAAAGAAGAAAAACCTTTAGATTTTAAACCAATAAATACAGATGGTTTAGTTCCAGATTTAAAACTATCAGGAAAGTGGTATTCTGGTGCAATAAATGAAGGAAAATACAACTCCCTTTATCGGTTATATGAAAACCAAGATGGTAGTATTAAATTTGAAATAACCGAAATGTATTTGAATCCAAATAACAGTGCTATTGTAGAAGTTTTCCAAGAAAGTTTAAATCATAATGTAAACAATGTTCCAATGACTATTGAAACATTGAGAAATGAAAATGGGCAAGACATTTATAATGTTCACTTCAATTATAATAATAGATATTATTCGTTATCTACGGAAAACATGAACCGTACACAAGTAGAAAATATCATTAATCAAATAACTAAATAAGTTAAAATCTAGGTGAAAAACTCCTATCATTTTTACGTTGTTGCCCCAGTTGCAACTCTCTACGTCTGTCCAACTCATCTAAAGCCTTGAAGATATTTGTTTGATCAAACCCTCGAATTTTTCGTGATACTGTTGCACTGAGTCTAGTTTCCTTTGAAGAAGTTTTACCAATTTGGAAAGCTAGGTTTACAACTATATTGTAAAAAACCGCTATTTTTCTAAACTGAAACTCCATTGAGTTTAGAACTGTAATGTAGATTTATTCAATTAGATTTGATGTAAGTTGTTGATTTTACATTTTGCCAGTTTAAGACATTAATGTAAAAAGACACAAGTGGCACGTAAAAATGCGTAACTTTTTCGTTTAACTCTTGAATCGCCTGATGATCGAGATGGTCATAATGATCATGAGAAATGATTACGGCATCAATCTTAGGCATGTCGTCGATCTTTGGCGTATGTACCATTGCAAAGGCTTTTCCACCGATTGGAATCGGTGAGGCACGATTAAATACAGGATCAGTCATGATGGTGATATCATCTGTCCGAAACAGCACCGAAGAATGCCCAAGCCAGACCAATTGCCCATTTTGCAAAGGTTGTTGATGTAAATTTAAAGCACGCGTCACCAGTATATCAGTTGGATTCTTCTCCGCAGGTGGATATACAAGTTGATACAGCGTCGATGCTAAGGATGGGCTCTCTGCAGTTGATGTATCATTTTTGGTTTCAATTAAGTTTTTAAAAAGTTGACCATTAAAATGTTTTGATGCCTCAATCTTCTGCTGACTTTGTGCATCAGGTTGTCCGCCAAAAGTTGGCGCAAAGCTTAAAAATAAATAAGCCAATACAATCAAAATCACTAAAATGATGATCAACCATTTCATCAATAACCACAACTTACGCAACATGGCCTACACTCAAATAACAACATCAAAAACATCAAAAGTCGAATCAATACATCTAGGACTTACGCATTGACGGATTCAAAAAAGTATTAAAATAGTTTATAAAGTATCTGTGATCAGACGAACTAAACATGCTTCTACAGCAACTTGTACATTACCCATTTATATGGGCTTTCTCATGACAGAACCGAACTCTA
>NZ_JAYROT010000021.1:0-5802 GCF_041911495.1 Acinetobacter sp.
CCCGAAGGGTTATGGCTAAAATTGCCATAAACTTCGTTATGAAACTTGACAAGGGAGTGACCATTCTCTGCGTTTCATGCCTCGTTTATGTGATTTTAGCCTATAACGCAATGCATGGTTGAAATGTCAACAGACCCTAATTACAACATTGAAGCTGAAAAATAAACTCGAACAATTCCATGAAATTGGAATTAATTGTCCACTGTCGCTAGCTGAAAATGTCGATTCGAAGTAGAATATGACTCTTCATTTTTGCCGTATTGTCACAGATTTTTTCTTTGTCACAATCTTAGTCACATTGCGCAGGTTCAAAAGACTTGCCGTGGAGCCAAAATCAACATGTTTATCGTGGCCGGTGCGTCTGCACATTCTGCTTTTAAGCAAGCTCAATTACTCTCTCGCCTCTCGTCAATTGATACTGTCCAAACTGTGGAAAGTCAATGGGTTTACTTGTTTGATCAAGCCTTAAATGATGAAACTTTGCAATCGGCAAATGCGCTGTTAAATGACAATCAAAGCTTTGTGCTTCGCCAAACTGAAAGCGATGAAGTACAAGTTTTGGTGACACCTCGTGTCGGGACGATTTCGCCGTGGTCATCAAAAGCAACTGATATTTTTAAGAACTGTAATACTCCAGTGCATCGTCTAGAACGTGGCGTACTGTACACCTTGAAAGGTGTATCAAGCGTTTCGAATGCGTTGAAATTGGCGCTACACGATCGCATGACTGAAAGCGTGTTTGATCAGATTGACGATGCCAAAGCATTATTTGTGGAAACAGCACCAAAACCATTAAATAGCATTGATATTCTTGGACAAGGTAAAGAAGCCTTAGTTCAAGCCAATCGTGAATTTGGTTTTGCACTTTCTGATGAAGAAATTGATTATTTAACTGATGCGTTCAATAAGCTCGGACGTAATCCGCATGACATCGAATTGATGATGTTTGCACAGGCAAACTCAGAGCATTGCCGTCATAAAATCTTTAATGCACAGTGGACAATCGACGGTGAAAAACAACCACTCTCCTTGTTCCAAATGATTAAAAATACCTATAAAGAATCGCCAACGGACGTCCTGTCTGCTTATAAAGACAATGCGTCGGTGATCGTTGGCTATGACACCATGCGCTTTTATCCAAAAGCGGATGACAATGGTCAATATGTCTACAAATATAAGAGCCAAGCTGCCCATATCTTGATGAAGGTGGAAACCCACAACCATCCAACGGCGATTTCTCCGTTTGCAGGGGCAGCGACTGGTTCGGGTGGTGAGATTCGTGACGAAGGTGCAACTGGTCGTGGCGGTAAGCCTAAAGCAGGTTTGACAGGCTTTACCGTATCGAATCTGAACATTCCAGGCTTTGAACAACCGTGGGAAGACAACTACGGCAAACCATCTCGTATGGCATCACCGCTACAAATCATGATTGATGGACCACTTGGTGGTGCAGCATTTAATAATGAATTTGGTCGTCCAAACCTGAATGGTTATTTCCGTACTTTTGAACAAAATGTCAATGGTGAAGTGAAAGGCTTCCATAAGCCGATCATGATCGCAGGCGGTTATGGCAACATTCGCCCTGACCATGTAGAAAAAGATGCCATCCAAGAGGGTGATTTGCTGATCGTGCTTGGTGGCCCTGCCATGCTGATCGGTCTTGGCGGTGGTGCAGCGTCTTCTGTCGATAGTGGCACCATGGGTGAGAGTTTAGATTTTGCTTCGGTACAACGTGAAAATCCTGAAATGGAACGTCGTTGCCAAGAAGTGATTGATACTTGTTGGCGTTTAGAGGATGCCAATCCAATCGTATCGGTACATGATGTCGGTGCGGGCGGGATTTCGAATGCCATGCCTGAATTAGTCAATGACCATGAGCTCGGTGCGGTGCTCAATCTGCGTAAGATTCCATCGCTTGAACCGGGTATGTCTCCGATGGAAATTTGGTCGAATGAAGCGCAAGAGCGTTACGTCTTGGCGATTCGTCCAAGTTCGTTGGCGCAGTTTGAAGACATCTGTGCCCGTGAGCGTTGCCCGTTTGCGGTATTGGGTGAAGCGACTGAAGCACGTCATCTGACCGTTGAAGATCCGCTATTTGAAAATAATGCGGTGGATATGCCGATGCAGGTCATGCTTGGCGGTACACCACGTATGCAACGCAGCTATGAAACAGTGACTCGTCAAGGCAATGACTTTGATGCGTCGAAAATTGATCTCAGCGATGCGATTTTCCGTGTGCTAAAAAATCCAACTGTGGCCTCAAAATCATTCTTGATCACCATTGGCGACCGCTCAATCACAGGCATGGTTGCTCGTGATCAGATGGTCGGACGTTGGCAAGTGCCTGTCGCAGATGCGGCAGTGACCACCACCAGTTTGCAAGGCTTTACAGGTGAAGCGATGGCAATGGGTGAGCGTCCACCAGTGGCATTGCTTAATCCTGCGGCATCGGTACGTCTTGCGGTGGCAGAGGCGATTACCAATATTGCTTCAGCAAATATTGAACAACTCAGCGACATTAAACTCTCTGCAAACTGGATGGCAGCCGCAGGACAAAAAGGTGAAGATCAAGCCTTGTTTGAAGCGGTGAAAACCGTCGGTATGGAGATCTGTCCTGCGCTTGGTATTGCGATTCCTGTGGGTAAAGACTCGTTGTCGATGCGTACCACATGGCAAGATGATGGTGTGGATAAATCAGTCACTTCACCTGTTGCAGGTGTGATGACGGCATTCGCGCCTGTGAACGATGTACGTAAAACACTCACGCCAGAGCTTAAAAATACCGATTCAGTACTCGTGCGTATTGATTTATCCAAAGGTCAATTCCGTCTTGGTGCATCGATCTTAGCGCAAGTTTATAAGGCGATTGGTACGACAGCACCTGACGTTGATAGCTTTGATGATCTGAAAGCATTCTTTGCACTGATTCAAGATTGGAATAATCGTGATTTGATTCAGGCTTATCACGATATCGGTGATGGTGGTGTATTGGCGACCGTGGCAGAGATGATGTTTGCCTCTCGTCTAGGTGTTGCACTTGAGCCACAAACGATTGAAAGCTTATTCGCAGAAGAAATTGGTGCAGTTTTACAAATTAAATCTTTAGATTGGGACAGCCTTCAAAGCAAAATTGCCAATTCTAGCTTAAATGATGCCATTTCATTACTTGGTCAAGTCAATAACAATGATCAATTGAGCGTGAATGGTCTGACCTTTGAACGTGTTGCACTCCAACAGGCATGGTCAGAAGTATCGCATCAAATCCAACGTCTACGTGACAATGTAGAAACTGCTGATCAAGAATTTGCTTTGATCGCAGATCGCAATCATCAAGGTTTGATTGCCAAACCGACCTTTGATTTAAATGAAGCGATTGAAGCGTCCATGATCAATGTACGCCGTCCAAACATGGTGATCCTGCGTGAACAAGGCGTCAATGGTCATGTGGAAATGGCTGCTGCTTTTGATAAAGTTGGCTTTAATACGGTCGATGTGCACATGAGTGATTTACTTTCAGGTCGTATTAACCTTGATGATTTTGAAGGTTTAGTGGCGTGCGGCGGCTTCTCATACGGTGACGTACTCGGTGCAGGTGGTGGCTGGGCGAAATCCGTGCTGTTCAATGCCAAGTTGCGCGATCAGTTTGAAAAATTCTTTAATCGTGATGAGACTTTCAGCCTCGGTGTGTGTAATGGCTGTCAAATGTTGTCACAGCTTGCGCCATTAATTCCTGGTGCTGATCATTGGGGACGTTTCCACCGTAATACTTCGGAAGTCTTTGAAGCACGTAGCGTCAATGTTCGTATCGAAAAATCAACATCTGTGCTTTTAGACGGTATGCAAGGGTCGATCTTACCGATCGCTGTGGCGCACGGTGAAGGGCGCTTGGTGGCAAGTACAGAAAATATCGCAACACTAAATGCGAACAGCCAAGTAGTGATGCGCTATGTCGATAGTCAAGGCAATCCGACCCAACATTATCCACTGAATCCGAACGGTTCACCTGAAGCAATTACAGGTCTGACCTCGCGCGATGGACGTGCAACGATCATGATGCCACATCCAGAGCGTAACTTCCGTGCGCTACAACACTCTTGGAAACCTGAAGATTGGCAACAAGATGGCGCATGGTTGCGTATGTTTAGAAATGCACGACGTTTCTTGGGTTAAATATATTGTAAATGACCATAAAACCATCGGTAGGTGGTTTTATGGTCTTGTTTGCTTTGGCGTTTTTGATTGTCTATTGGGAAAATAAACAGCGTAATTCACCAAAGTCAGCGCAAGTATAAAATCTCGAGCTGATTGATTCAGCTCGATTATTTTTTGAAATTTACAGTGGCGAATACCTGTTTAATTGTCTACTAGAGGCTGACTGACCAAAAAGTCAGGTGGTGTCAAAATGGTATCTCGGATTTCATTGGATAACTCAGGATAATCCAACGTGTAATGCAAGCCACGAGATTCTTTGCGCTGCATCGCACAACGCACAATCATTTCAGACACTAAAACCAAATTACGCAGTTCGATCAGATTTTTACTGACCTTATAGCCTTGATAATATTCTTCAATTTCTCGTTTCAGCATTTCGATACGATGCAAAGCACGTTCCAAGCGTTTGGTTGTACGCACAATGCCGACATAGTTCCACATCGAAGTACGCAGTTCATCCCAGTTTTGTAGAATGACGACATCTTCGTCAGGATGTTCTACTTGTGAGGCATCCCAAGGATTGACTTGATCAAATCGTGGCGCATTGTTGATTTGGGATTGAATATGCTTGGCTGCGCTCATGCCATAGACAAAACATTCTAAAAGGGAGTTGCTCGCCATACGGTTGGCACCATGTAAGCCAGTCGAGGAAGTTTCGCCAATCGCATACAGCCCTGCAATATCAGTTTCACTATGCTGATCGACGATCACACCGCCACAAGTGTAATGTGCTGCGGGAACCACAGGGATCATATCTTTGGTAATGTCTATGCCGAGTTCAAGTAAGCGTGTATAAAGCGTTGGGAAATGTTCTTTGACAAAACTTTCGGGTTGGTGGGTAATATCGAGCCAGACATGACGTAGACCAAGCCGTTTCATCTCATAGTCAATTGCACGAGCCACCACATCACGTGGAGCAAGTTCGGCACGTTCATCAAAACGAAGCATAAAACGCTCACCATCAGGCAGGCGTAAATATGCACCTTCACCACGCATTGCTTCGGTAATTAAAAACGAACGAGCTTTAGGATGGTAAAGACAGGTTGGGTGGAATTGGTTAAATTCCATATTGGCAATACGGCAACCTGCACGCCACGCCATAGCAATGCCATCACCCGTCGCAATGTCAGGATTGGATGTATAGAGGTAGGCTTTCATTGCACCGCCACAGGCGAGCGCAGTAAATGGTGCTAAAAACGTTTTGACTTCGCCTGTTGTTTCATCCAGCGCATAAACACCAATTGCACGATTTTCAGAATGTTCTATCTGGGCTTTTTGAGTGGTGATGACATCGATCGCCACCACATTTTCAAATAAATGAATATTTTCTTTTTCTTGAGCACGCTCAACCAAAGTCGTGGAAATCGCTTTGCCTGTGGCATCAGCAGCATGGATGATACGACGCTGTGAATGTCCGCCTTCACGAGTAAGGTGTAAATTTTCATGTTCATCTAAAGTAAACTGCACACCTTGCTTAAGTAGAAAGTCAACGGCATCTTGCCCACCTTCAACGGTGAATTTAACCGCATCTAAATGACATAAATGAGCGCCTGCAATCATAGTGTCATCTATGTGTTGTTCAATCGAATC
>NZ_JAYROT010000022.1:0-20763 GCF_041911495.1 Acinetobacter sp.
ATGCAGTACGATCTTCAAAGTTAAGATGATGGTATGACAATTTTATATACTCCATAAACCCTTTAAATTAATTAGGTGGTTTATGTCGCACTTCAAGTTTTACTCTGCCCTGCTATGACAGAAGCAGGTGAATTTGTTCGTTTGTTTCCAATACCATTTAGAGATTTAGAAAATCCTAACCAATTTTCTAAATGGCAATGGATTGAGGCTTTGATAAAAAAGGCTACGGACGATCATCGTAAAGAAAGTTATAAAATTTCTATTGATACAATAAAACCTTTGGAAAAAGTATCGTCAAAAAATAGATGGAAAGATCGTTATTATTGGATTGATCGGTTACCTGTATTTGAAACATTTGATGAAATTAGGTTAAACCAAGAAAGTTTAAATGTGAGTTTGGCTTTACTACATCCTTTTTCAGTTACTGCCCTTGAAATAAAAGAGTCGGATAAAGAATGGAATAAAGATGAAATTGAAAAACTAACACGACATGAACAAGGTTTATTCGAATCGAATAATAACAATTCCTCTAAAAAGTTACTTAGAAAAATCCCATATGATTTTTACTATCATTATACCTGTAAGGATAATAATGGTGTTGTTTTCAACTATAAGCACAAAATTGTTGATTGGGAACTCGGAGCACTTTATTGGACATGTGTAAAAGATTATGGAGATAAATGGGAGGAGAAGTTAAGACAAAAATATGAAAAAGATTTGGCACAAAAAAATTTATATTTTTTAATGGGCAATATTCATAGATTTCAAAATCAATGGCTAATAATCAGTGTTATATATCCGCCTAATAGATCGCAAGTTCAGCAAGACCTTTTTTAACGCCTAAATGGTGAATTCGGACGGAGTGATTAATTTTTATTTCTTTTGCAATTAAACTACGATGACAAAAATTTTGATCACGCTCAAAACATACTAGGCAAAATTGTGAATGTTGGGATAATTTTGCTAGTTCATTAATGGTTTCAGCTTGAGAGTTTAGGTATTCATTGAAAGCAGAGCTGTATTTTTCCCAATTGTTATCGATCTTATACTGATCTCGTATATGTTTGGGACATCCTAGATTAACTAAATGCGTGTATTTTATTCCAGCCTCATTTAGTTCTTTCGAAAAAGTAGTTTTAGAAAACCCCTTTTTTCGAGAGATAGGGAATTCTCTCACATCGATAATAGTATCGATATTCATTTTTTTAAGTGTTGCAATGAAATCTTCAATACTTGAACCTTCATAACCCATTGTGTAAATACAACACTCGGAATCTTGCTTTACTTTAGAGTCACACATTAGAAAAGCACTAAACTATTAAATTAAGAAGAGTGCAAGTATAAAAGAAAAAGTAAAGTTATACCAGCATAAAATGATAATCAATATCATTTATAGTGAATTAATTTGATTTAATCTTTTACACTATTTCCCAGCCAACGCCTCACTCTCAAACGTCACGCCATACCAACCATTTGCCATAAACTGACGAATATTCTGATGATCAGTGCCTTCAGGTGTCGCCAAAACCGACTGATAATGTTCAGCAAATAAACGCAAAGTCTGCGCTTGATCCAGACCATTGAGCTTAGCAAAACTCAATACTTTGGCACTGCCTTGATTTTGCTCGGCAGAGTTGTGCTGTGCACCATTTTGAAATGCAGTTGGGGTGTGTTGATAGTGCATATCGATCAAGCTGATCACATCGGCGAACTGCGCTGTACCTGCTTCAAGTCGTGCCAATAAGTCATTTAATAAGTCAGCTTTTAAATGAGTTTTCATGTGTCATGTTCCACGTCAAAAAGGATTTTCATCAAACTGCGCTTAGCCTAACAAGATGTTGTGATAAGTACAATTTGAATCTGCCTTTGTACAGCAATTTCATCTCGATAGAAATTGGTGTATGTTAGGTTTTTCAATCAAAAAATATTAGAAGACGATATGGCAAAGCGAAATATTCTGATCACTGGCGCATCGAGTGGATTGGGCGAGGCATTGGCACGATATAGTGCCAGTCAAGGGTGCAATTTAGCATTGGTGGCACGTCGCCTAGAAAATCTTGAACAGATCGCTGAGCAAATTCGTGAGCAGTACCATGTCCGTGTTGAGGTCGCACAGCTTGATGTCAGTGAGCATGACAAGATTTTGCCGATCTTTATGGGATTTCACGACTTGCTTGGACAGATTGATTGTGTGGTGATCAATGCAGGTGTGCTGTCACTGCGTAAGCTTGCAGATCATCGTCTTGAGAATGATGCGCACAATTTAAATATCAATGTGATTTCTGCGATTGCGTGCAGTGATGCGGCACAGCATCTTTTTCAATATCAAGGCGGTGGTGGGCAGATCGCTGTGGTGTCATCGTATAGCGCATTTATTGCTTTACCAAAAGCAGCCAGTTACTCGGCGAGCAAGGCGGCGGTAGCAAGTTATTTTAATGCGATTCGCCCGTTGCTCACTAAACGAAATATTAATGTCACGATACTTTATCCAGGATTTGTGAAGACAGATATTTTGGGGAATTTTAAAACGAGTTCAGCTTTGCTTGCAGAGCCTGACCATGTGGCAAAGCTGATGTATCAAGCTATTGATGCAAGAAAAGCCGAAGCCATCGTGCCACCATTGCCGTGGAAAATATTGTATGGTATTCAACAGGTCACACCGAATGCGCTACTACGTTTGGCAAGTCGTTGGATTTAGTCAGGGGTATTGGTTAAGTTTTAGTTATTGGTTTAGAGTTTCGTCATTTTTAGGTTAGCTTTTTAGGAAAAGTTTGCATGATGTTTTTATGGGTAGCATTGGGCGGTGCGATCGGTGCAAGCGGACGCTATGCACTCAGCCTATTACTGCCTGTGGCACAAGGCACCTTTCCATGGGCGACGTGGTGGGCGAATATCATCGGCTGTATCTGCGCAGGAGCATTCTTTGCTGCCAGTGAGCGCTTTGTCAGTTTGCAAGGTGAATGGCGACTGTTCTTGATGGTCGGGATTTTAGGTGGCTTTACCACATTTTCGAGTTTTGGTTTAGAGAGCTTTCAACTACTGAAATTCGGGCATTACGGTTTGGTTTTAAGTTATGTGTTAAGTAGTGTGCTGGTTGGGATTTGTGCGTTGGCTTTAAGCTATTACGGTTTTAGAGCGTTTATTTTTCAATAGCCTGAGTTTGACAAATTATAAATTGAAAAGCTGAGCATCTGGGGCAAGGTCTAGTGGCGTGTGTGCATATGTAGGGATTAACCACTGCGTCTTACGCTACAGCCAAAGCAATGCTTTGACTTTGCTCAGGTTCGACCTACTTTTCTTTCGGGAAAAGTAGGCAAAACCATTTGTCAGTCGCAAACTCGGTCATACACTGAAATTTATACAATACCTTGAAAAACGTCATCTTGCTAAAGTTATTCTTGACCTCGAACAGTGCGACTGACGTTCTCACGAATCAAATGATTTCTACTCACCTTATGCCGAATTATTGAGTTTAATAAATGATTTCGCAGGTTCAGATCATTGATGTACTTGAGCGATCAGCACTTGGCTCGTAGAATAGAGCCTTCATTTTTCAATTCAAATTTTTAGATTAACTCTCGGAAAGACTATGACGAAACCAACGCAACAGATTGAAAACAATAATAATGTGACTAAAAATACAGCACAGCAATCGCAATCTGCATTTGAACAACAACTTCGCCAAAAAGCGCAACAAGGTGATGGCGTGGCATGTTTTCAGTTGGTGGAGCATTTTGAACGTAAAGCACCTGCACAGAACAAACTGGAATCACAAAATCGCATCAATCTCTTGGTGCAATCATCGAATCAAGGCGTTGGCGCAGCGAGTATTTTGCTTGGTCGTTGGTACTTGACAGGTCACTATGTGGCGAAAGATTCTGCCAAAGCGATTATGTTTTTTGAACATGCAGGCAATGTGTGTAAAGACTCTTTTGGCTTTTATCAGTTGGCGGAAATGTTCCAAACGGGTAAAGGCGTGAGCGTTAATACCGAAAAAGGTTTGGATTATTTGAAAAAAGCGGTGGCGATGAATAATCCAGAGGCGATTTTCACCTATGCGAGTCAACTGCTGAAAACCGATACGGCGCAAGCCTTTCAACTGCTCAAAGATAATTATAAAAAACAAAAGCATTTAAAAAGTTTATTGTTTATCAATGATGCACAGCAACTTGATCAGGACAAAGTACAGCAATACCTCAAGGAAAATGCCGAGCAAGATCAATTTGCCAGTGCGCTATATGCGTTTCGACTACTCCAAGCAGACGATGCAAAACAAGCCAAAGGCTATGCAGAACGTGCGATTCAAGCGAACAACCCGATTGGATTCTACGTGCGTGCCTTGATCGAACTTCAAGATAAAAAAGGCGATGCAGAAAAAGCACATCAATATATGCTCCAAGCGGCGCAGTTTGGTCATGTCGAAGCTGCATATCGTGCGGGTATGACCAGTTTGCAACAGGTTGATCAACTTCCTGATGAGGTATCGAAAAAGCAGATGTTACAGCAGAGCTTGCAACTGCTTGCGCAAGCAGCGCAGTCAGGTTTTGCAGCAGCACAGTTCTCACTGGGGCAATGTTGGCTACAAGGCATTGGTGTAGAGAAAAATCCAAAAGAAGGCATGGCGTGGATAGAGCGTGCAGCACAGCAGGGCAATGTTGATGCGGCCTTTGCTTTGGCGTTGAATCTGCCTGTGGATCATGAACAACATTTACCATTGCTCAAACATGCTGCCGATCAAGGTCATACCAAAGCCATGATTTGTATGGGAATCTATGCGCAGAATCATGGACAAGCGGAGCAAGGTTTAAAGTGGTTCGAATTGGCAAAATCTCGTGGTGAGCTTCGAGCGGACTATATGCTTGCAGTGGCTTATCGTGATGGACTCGGTGTTGATGTGGATAGTAACAAAGCCATTGAGTTACTCAAAACCTCTGCGGACAATGGCGATGCGGATGCCATGTATGCGCTGTACCAAGCCTATCGAGATGGTAACAATGTGCGCAAAAATAAAAAATCCCAAGCGAAATACTTAAACATGGCAAAACAAGCGAAACATCCTGAAGCATTGAAAGTTACAGAAGAATAAGAACAGACGTGGTAGGCAAAAAAAACGAAGTAACTCGGGGGAAGTTACTTCGCAGAGGAGGATAGTTGCAGAGTAAACTAGCTACTTGCCTCAATCCCATGAAAAATGCTCAAAACATTTAAAAGCTACATCAAGATTACATCTAGGGAATGTCATCAGGGAATAAAAGCATATTAGCAAGAAGTAAGCTGATGTTATATTATAACAATGTAAGGGTTTGAAAGCGTGGTGTAACTGTCATTACATCCCTGCAACACTGTAAACTCACAACGAACCAAACCTTAATACGTCTTAGATGTGCTGATTTGGGATGAGCTGTTCAAATAAATCATTCAAATTATCATGGACCTTGAGGTTGATCAGATTCCAGTAATGCCCTGAAACCGTTCGGTTGACCATCAAAGTATCAGGCGAAGGTTGAAAGCTATCCCAATATTTCAAAGATTGTTTGACTAATGCGACACCATCATGATGCGATGAATTTTCTGCAAAATCATAATTGGTCACCAATGGGCGCATAAGCACTTCCAACCAATCTAAATACAATTGTTGTGGAATCTGTCCTTTGTCCGTGCGTACGTTCAATGCTCTTAAATCGTCTTCAATCGCAGGAATATTTTTTTGACGTGCAGCATTGATCAGATGTTTATAGGTATTGACGATCTCGTTATTTAAAGTCTTCACACCTCCATAATCATAAACAATCACGCTGCCATCTTCACGAAAGGCAAAATTGCCTGGGTGTGGATCGCAGTGAAAACGCTTGAGATAGAAAATCTCTTGTCCAATCGCTTGGAAAAGTCGTCGTCCGAGCTCATTACGTTTTTCCAAATCCCACGTACTTGCAGTTTCAATGCTTTCACCGACTTCTTGACTCAAGGTCAAAATGCGTCGTGAAGAATATTCGGGAAAAACTGAGGGAATAATAATTTTGTCATCCAGCTCGGCGTGGAAAGTTTTAAAGACGTGCAGATTTTGCGCTTCGATTTCGTAATTGAGTTCGGTGTAAAGACTTTCCCGAATTTCATCGAAAATCTCATCTTGTAATTTACGGTCAATTTTCAATACACCCATCAAACGGAGTGCCAAGCGAACTTGTTTGAGATCACTTTCACAGGCTTCATCGACTCCTGGATATTGCACTTTGACGACGACGGCTTGACCATTTTTTAGTGTTGCTTTATGTACTTGACCAATCGAGGCAGCGGCAAATGGCGTTTCATCAAAAGATTGGAACAATTCAGCGAGTGGCTTGCCCAGCTCTTTTTCCACTTGATTTTTAATGAGTGCAAAAGGCATGGCAGGCGCTTGGCGTTGTAGTTTGGCAATCGCAGTTTGCACTTCGGCAGGGAAGATGTCTTTGTACTGCGAGGCGATTTGCCCGACTTTCATCACTGCGCCTTTCATTTCCCCTAAGGTTTCAGCGATTTTGATACCGATCTCTTGATACAGGGCGGAGCGAGCTTGTAGTTTTTTTTCTTCATCAGCATTGATGTTTTTGATCGAACTGGTGACGGCTTTGCCTGCGATACTTGCTGTCATGCCTGCCAGCTTCATAAAACGTCGTCCTGCCGATGCTTTATTGTCTGCCATAATCTATTTACCGTGTGCGCTGTTTTATCGTGTTATTGAATGTGTTTGAAATTACCAAGAGATTGTTATCTCATGCTCTGACTTTAATTTCCAAACGTGCATTTTACAAGTGAGCTTATGTGAGCAAGAGTTACGACTTGCTGATTAAAATGATCAATTAAGTGTGTTGGGAAAGTTTGAGCTGAGCATTGCGATGCAACAATCGCCAAATCAACAAAATACACGCCACAAACAAACCAATAATTAAGCCAACCCAAACCCCCGCAGCGGAGAAATCGGTATAACGAGTGAGGTAAACGCCAATTGGAAATGCCACAATCCAATAGGCAAATAGCGTGATCCACATTGGGCTTTTGGTGTCTTGCATACCACGCAAACAACCTGCCGCCGTGACTTGCCACGCATCCACCAACTGATATGCCACCGCATAAATCACCAAACCATACGCCACGCTGAACACTTCAGGATTGTCATTATAAATTTGAATAATCCATGCACGGCATAACCACAATAAAATCATCGTCGCCGATGCAAAAAAAGTCCCAACGATAAAGCCCAGTTTTTGCACTTGACGCATTGCATCAAAGTTTTGTGCGCCATAATATTGTCCGACTCGAATAGTTAGTGCCAACGCCAAAGACAATGGAATCATAAACAACTGCGAAGTGATCGAAATGGCGATCTGATGGGCTGCGGTGATAATTTCCCCAAGTGGACTAACCACCAATGCAGCGGTGCTAAAAATACTCACCTCAAAGAAAATCGCTAAACCAATTGGTAAACCGAGAACCGCGATGCGTTTACACCACGTCGGATCAAGTTTCTCAAATCGCTCAAATAACCGAACATGCGCAAAGCTTTTGGCATGTTTAATGTAGAAAAATAAAACAATCAGCATGAGCCATTGCAAGATCGCATTTGCCACACCACAACCTGCACTACCCATCGCAGGCAAACCAAACAGACCATGCATAAATACATAATTCAACGGCACGAGTATCGGCAACGCTAAAAGACTAATCGTCGTCACCACACGAGGATGCCCCAAAGCTTCGGCATAGCAACGCAATACGGTATAGAGCGTAATCGCAGGAATACCAAAAGCAATGGTATGTAAGAACAATCCTGCTTTGGCATGGAGATTTTCAGGGACTTTAAGCAGATGAAAAAACTGTGGCATCACATGCAGAATCATCATGCCGACTAAGCCAAGAAATAACGCAATCCATAAAGATTGATGGCTAATGGTTGGAATCTCATCGGTTTTCTTTGCGCCCAGTGCAGCTGCGATTAAAGGCGAAGTAGCGAGCATAATACCACTACATAGCAACATGACAGGCATCCAAATTCCCACCGCAACAGCTACCGCAGCCAAATCCGCAGCGGAAAGCTGACCTGCCATAATGGTGTCGATCAAGCCAAAACCAGCCTGCGCAAATTGCGTGACTAAAATTGGAATCATCAAATGTAGCAGTTGTTTCAATTCAAAAGTGAAATGCGATGGCGTAGACATAAAATCTCAGTGGGAAAATAAAATGTGAATCGTAAATGAATTAAGCGTGTGTAAACGGTGAGAGTTCTTCGATCAAACTAGCGTTGTAAGGTAAAGATAATCCCGATGGCGATGAGTATCGCACCCAAAAGACGTTGCCAGTTTACAGGATTTTTCTCCACACCGATGAGTCCAAAATGATCTAACAACATCGACATGATCACCTGACCAAACAGCACCAATCCAGTAAATGTTAAAAAACCGAGTTTCGGTGCAGTATAAATACTGGCTGTGACCGCATACACCCCAAGCAACCCGCCAACCCAAAGCCAAACTGGTATTTCATTTAGTTGTGATAATGTTGGCTTTAATGCCGAACCATTCCACATCATGACGAGCATCATGATTGCCAAACAGATCGTCCCCACTAAGAAGGAAAAAAATGCAGCTTGAATCGGGCTGTTGAGATATTGACGGAGCTGACTATTGACAGCAGTTTGCGTTGCCATTGCCAAGCCAACAACTGCAGCAAAAAACAAAGGAATCAACATCTCGGTCGCACGCATGGTTTATTTCTCATTGGTTTTTTATCTTTGAATGAGTAAAACATGATTTGATTGCCGATTCTACGTTTCAATTCATAAAATGATCTTGCCTTGGCGTGTTAAACTACTCATCTTTTGTTTGAGCTGATTTATTCGAGCTCAACAGTTTTTTTTATCTTGCTGAGTGTTGCATGCATCCAAGTCTAATTGCCGAAATTCCGCTCTCGCTATATATCCATATGCCGTGGTGTGTGCGCAAATGCCCGTATTGTGATTTTAATTCGCATGAATTAGCAGCAGGACAGCTCAGTCAGGATTTGGAACAGCAATATATTGATGCGCTGATTGTGGATTTTGCGACGCAAAAAGAATTTATTCAAGGGCGTGAATTGCAAAGTATTTTTATTGGTGGTGGCACGCCATCGCTGATTTCTGCGCCTGCGTATCAGCGATTATTCGAAGCGTTGAAATCACAAATTCCATTCCAAGAAAATTGTGAAATTACTATGGAAGCCAACCCTGGCACGGTAGAACACGATCCTTTTGAAGACTATTTAAACGCTGGAATTAATCGACTATCAATCGGCGTACAAAGTTTTGATGAGGCGCATTTAAAGCGACTTGGACGGATTCACAATCCTGACAATGCCAAATCTGCGATTCAAAATGCTAAGAGTGCAGGCTTTCAGCGCATCAATGTCGATCTGATGCACGGCTTACCACAGCAAACGGTTAAGCAAGCCTTAGCTGATTTGCAGATGGCAATCGACTGTGGTGCGACACATATTTCATGGTATCAACTGACCATTGAGCCGAATACGGTATTTTATCGTTCACAGCCGACTTTGCCTGATGAAGAGGTGCTTGAACAGATTCAATTACAAGGTGAAGCGTTGCTCCGTGCGCATGGCTTTGTCAATTATGAAGTGTCGGCATGGGCAAAAGAGCGACCAAGTCAGCACAATCTCAACTATTGGCAGTTTGGTGATTATTTGGCGATTGGCGCAGGGGCGCACGGTAAGGTGACTTTACCTAATGGTATTTATCGTTTTCAAAAAACACGCATGCCAAAAGATTATTTGGAGCAAATTCCTGCGCAAAATTTGCAATTTAAAGCGATTGCCGAGGATGACATGCCTTTTGAGTTTATGATGAATGCGTTGCGCTTAAATGCAGGTGTACCCAAAGATTTTTATTTAAAACGAACAGGCCAACAATTATCAACGATTCAACCAGTTTTAAATGAATTACGTCAAAAGCATTTACTAGATCAAAATGTTAAAAGACTGCAATGTACAGCGCAGGGTAGGTTATTTTTAAATACGGTGTTGTCATCGTTTTTATAAAGCGCAGATTCGAGTCTAAAGTGTTTTTTATCCTAAAATTGCTAATCTATTAAGTACTGTAAACAACCCGTTAGAATCCTACAGATAAATGAAGGATAAATTATGCACATTGAACAAATTAAACAGCATGAGGTTGTCATTAAGTCAAGGTCTGAATTATCCTGAAATCGACACATTAGATGACGATTATTTTGCATATTGGACACAGCTTAATCAATCGGATGAAAGGGTACGTTTTGTAGCGATCCTAAATATTGCAGATGAAGAACGAGAGGAATTGTTGCCGTGGTTACATTATGCAGTGCAACATGATCCTGCTGAACTGGTTCGACTCGAAGCTGCAAAACGGCTCGAAGGTTGGGAAGATGAGGCGTCGATCAAAGCCCTTGTGACTGCTTTATATGATGATTCTGCACACGTTGTTGATACCGCAACGCAAAGCCTCAGTGAAGTAAAACAAAGCCAGTCTACGGATGTACTTTGGCAATTTTTAGATCAACCGCAAGTTACTGTAAAGACTGCGATTTTACGTGCGCTGAAACCGCTTCGTGCGGTACAGCTTTATACACATATCGAGGCGCATACAGCGCATGAAAATCCATTGATTCGCCGTGAAGCGGTGAGTGCGCTCATTTGGTTGCAACAACCACAGGGCATTGCTGTACTTGCCAAAATTGTAGAAAAAGAAACGGATGTGGAAACACGACGTATAGCAACAGGTGGCTTGGCGTATGCAAAGCAAGTTACGCCGATTGTTCAACAGGCTTTGCAAGCTGCATTGGTTGCAGATGATTGGCAGTTACGTATCGAATCTGCATTAACCATCGGACGTTTAAAATTGGTTGCACTTGAGCAGATCTTGATTGATAGCTTGCAGGACAATTATTGGCAAGTCTGTATTGCGACAGTATGAAGTCTAGGGCTGATTCAGTCACAACATGCTTTTGAAGAATTGGCGCTTAACTTTAATTTTGAAATCAGTAATTTAAGAAAAGAAGTTGCTTTGGCACTCGGTGAAATTGGTGGTGATCAAGCAGAACAATTGTTAAATCAACATGCCGAAGACCCTGATCCTGAAGTGCGTAAAGCCATCCGTATCAGCTTAAATCAAATTCAAGTTAAGCAAATCTGAGTTCAGCAAATCCGAGAAAACCAGCATGCAGAATGAACCGAATCGTATTGAATTTGATCCACACAGCCAAATGATTCAGTTCATTTGGTCGGATGATGATTTGACTTTAGCATTTCAGCCACATCAGCTGCGACTTCATTGTCCATGCGCTTTTTGTCGAGCACAGCGCATACGACCGCCGTTCTTTGTCGTGCAAGAAGACATTGCCGTGAAAGCGATCAATTCACAGCGGTATGGAGTACAGATTTGCTTTAGTGATGGACATGATAAAGGCATATTTCCGTGGTCATATCTTAAGGAAATTGCTTAAAAGAAAGTCTGCTAAATATCAATCTAGAAAATAGAGATTGGATATGAGCTTGAGCTGATATTCAATTTTTTATTTTAAGAGGAAATGGTGGGTCGTCCGCGACTCGAACGCGGGACCAACGGATTAAAAGTCCGCTGCTCTACCAACTGAGCTAACGACCCTGAGCGAAAAAAAAGCATTGCTTTTTTGAAGCGCAAGAGAAATTGAAGTGTATCAATTTCTATGAGGACTCGAACGCAAGAGAAAATCTATGATTTTCTTGAGTATCGGATCCAAATCAGTTATTGCATCAAAAAATTAAAAGTTATCAATTTTCCAACACAAGAGAAAATCTATGATTTTCTGAGTTGGTTGTTTACAAAGATTTTGCAAACAGTTCGAAATAAATGGTGGGTCGTCCGCGACTCGAACGCGGGACCAACGGATTAAAAGTCCGCTGCTCTACCAACTGAGCTAACGACCCTGAGGAGAAATTATCGATTAATTATCGATGATTTCGACGCAAGAGGTTTATTTCTTACAACAATCGAAGCGCAAGTGAAAAAACTAATTCAGTATCAATTTTTTCGACGCAAGAGAAAAAGCAATAAAATTTCAATTTCCCTTGCCACATTAAAAAATAATGTGTCTTCATTTCGATGGAGCGTATTGTAGCAATTTATCTGATGAACACAAGGGGAAATTCTATTTGCACCGTATGTTTGTCTATAATTACACCATTTTAAAGCAGAAAAGCAAAGTCTAAACTTTGCTTTTCATGGGATTTTTCATGAATCGAATCAGCTTAGAAGCGATATTTCCCCTGATTGATTTGCTTAAATACCGTTGCATCGACTTCACTATACGCAGTGTCACTTGGTAATAAAACAAAGATTTGTTCTTGGCATTTTTCAGGATCGAAAGCTTGCTCTTTTAACTTATTCTTTGAGTATTTGAACGTACCAGTGGTTTCGATTTGCTTTTGAATCCGTAAAAATATAGGGATAGCATAGGCAGGAAGCTCAGCTTTAAAGGCATTAACCATATTTGCGAGGTCATTCTCGTCGAGTGATTTACCTTCTTGCAAAGTGATCGCCGCCATACCTGCACGACCATTGGTATTTGGAATCTCGACACCGTAGACCACTGCTTCAGAGATTTTTTCGTATTCCGATACGATATTTTCGACTTGTGTGGTCGATACATTTTCACCTTTCCAGCGGAAAGTATCGCCTAAACGGTCAACGAACTGCGCATGGCGGAAGCCAATATCACGTACCAAGTCACCAGTATTAAAGAATTTATCACCAGACTTTAAGACATTTTCCATAATTACGGATTTGTTCTTTTCAGGATCGGTATAGCCATCGAACGGTGAACGACTGGTAATTTTGCCGATCAATAATCCAGATTCACCTTTTTTGACTTTTTGACAAAAGCCATCTGCACCACGAATTGGCTCATTTTTCTCTTTGTCAAAAGCGATGATCGCATACGGTGTTGGTGAGAAACCAACGGTATTTTCAAAGTTGAAAATATTACTAAAGCCGACATTGCCTTCACTTGAAGCATAGAGCTCTAAGACTTCGTCTACGTTGAAGCGTTCTTTGAACTCGTGCCAAATGTTTGAACGCATACCATTACCAATCATCTTGCGGACACGGTGGTTGCGTTCTTCAGGTGATGGTTCGCAATCGAGTAGATAACGACAAAGTTCACCCACATAACCGATCGCTGAAGCATCGAACTTTTGAACATCTTTCCAAAAGTTTGATTTTGAAAACTTACGACGGATTGCCAATGTTGATGCACCTGCAATCACGCCACACCAACACACGACCATGCCAGTTGCGTGATAGAGCGGTAGCGTTGCATACATGACGTCATCTTGATCTAAATCAAGCACATGACCATAAGTACCATAGGCAAGCATCCAACGGCTGTGTTTGAAAATCACGGCTTTTGGTAAGCCTGTCGTACCTGAAGTGTAGATATAGAATAAACCGTCTTTGCCACAAACTTGATTGGTGGTTGATGGATTATGCTCTTTGCACGTTTGAATCGCTTGAGCAAGATCAACAAAAGGATTTGGCGCTGTTGTTTTAGAGGCATCATCTGCAAACCAATAGTATTTATCTTTTGCGAGTTCTAGGTCATTTTGTACATCGAGCACGGCTTGCTGTACTTCTTCACCAATGACAACAGCAAAAGGTTTAACCAAGTTGATACTGTGACTCAAAACCTTGCTACATTGCGAGGTGTTCACGAGTGCAGTAACAACCCCAATTTTGGCAAGACCGAGTACGGTTGCAACGAGTTCAGGGCGGTTTTCGATCATTACTGCAATGACGTCGCCTTTTTTTGCACCTTGTTTTAAGAAGTAATCGGCGATTTGGTTTGCCCAAGCATTAAGTTCGGTATAGCTAAATTTTTGATCTTCGTATAACAGGGCAATGCCCGATGGATTTTCATTAACTGCTTTTTCAAATGCCCAACCTAGACCACAAGCAGTGCTTGGTCGTCGCAAATAAGCATGCCTCAATCCATTCAAGATATTGGGTAATTTCTTGGCGAATTGAGGAACTTGTTTAATCACGTCTGAGAGGGAAATAATATCTTTGGTCGCATCGTGGCTCATATCAGAGCTCCTGTTATACTATCTATCAATGAAACAAACACCAATGTTCAATAATTCACATTGATGCTTTGGGAAAATAACGTACAGTAAAATACTCTACGTGTCTTTGATCATACTTAAGAAAAAGCGCAATACTTAAGTCAATAGGTATTGCGCTTTTGAATTAAGCTTGATCAGCATCCTGACTCGCTTTCTTCGGTGGTCTACCTCTTGGGCGACGTGGGCGAGCAAGTTTATCATCTTTGCCTTTCGCTTTGCTTGGGCGGTCTGACTTCTCATCGTCATCAGAATTGTCGTCATTTGACTCAGATGTGTCGTCAGATTCAGGTGAGTCATCATTTTCAGATGAGGTATCTTCTTCTGTTGTGAGTTCAAGATCAGCCTGTTGAGTTGCTGCAGTGGTTGATACGGAAGTGGGTGGCTCTACGTCAGCTTTTTGCTCGACATCACTTTCCACAGCTTCTTGCGTTGCATCTGCCACAATCGTCGCCACTGTGCCACTGGCAATCACTTGCACATCGTCAGCTTGAGTGGTTTCAGGTTGTGGTGCGTCAGCATTTTGCTGTGCAAGTTTACGCTTTTGACGTGGGTCATTGCTTAGTCGAACTGTTGGCTCAGGTGGTGTTAAAGACAGTGCTTCAACAGGTTCCTGATTTTGTTCACGAGGCAATTCGACATCACGTGTCACAGGACCTGTGAAAACGTCGTCTTCATCTTCCTCAATTTCACTTGATTGGAATGCTTCGGTGTGTTTTGCGACAGCGCGGTTGAAAGTTGGGATAAGTCCAAACTGTTCAATCAATACATTGTAGTCTTCACCGTAGACATGGCGAATCAAATCAACCACGCTAAACTGCGCCAAGCTTGCCAAAGATTTGGCATTCAATGGTGATTTTTGCGTTGATTTTTGTGCACGCTTTTCAGCTTTACGGCGACGCTTTTCACGTGGATCATTGCTTGCACGTGTAGCAGGTTCATCCCTAGCGTCACTTTGCTCCGCATTGCGAGCCTGTGGTTTACCTTTCTTTTTACCTTTCGATTGATGTGCATCTGCTTGAGTTGCTGACTCATTTCGGTTTTGAGCTGGGTTGTCTACAGCATTCGCACTTTGATCAGCCGTTCCTACTTCGCTTGATTTATTCTCAAGCGCAGTGACTGGTGGTGTGCTATTCGAGCGCTCTAAAGCAACGATCTCAGTTTGTGCTGTATCAGTATTGACCAAGAGTGCAGTCGGTAAAATCTCCGGCGTACCTTGTTCAAAGGTCTGTACATTGATGTACTCTTCGCCACTATTCGATTGCTCACCGAGTACGCTGTTATCACGTTCACGTTGAGGGCGTTGCGGACGGTTTTGATTGCGTTCACGGCGTGGCACGGCATTTTGATTGCGGTTGCCGTTTTGCTCTTGATCGCCATTTTGTCTGTTGCGACGATCATTCTTTTGTTTACGCTGACCGTTATCCTCTTGATCGACTTGTGGTTGATCATTGCGAAGTTCGTTACGCTGTTCATTGCGTTGTTCAGAACGGTTTTCTGTACGTTGCTCACTACGGTTGTCTGTGCGTTCTACACGATCCGTACGTTGATCTTTACGCTTACGTTTGTCTTTACGACGTGGACGGTCATCTTTGTCTTGAGCATCATTTGCAGTCGAAGCATTTGGATTGAGGTATCCATTGACTGCTTGCACTTGTTGCTCAATATTGGCATCAATTTGACCAAACTGACCACGGCTCACCGCACCTGTGTTGACCAATTGCTCGATCGCAGCAGCAGCATTTTGTGCACTGCGGGCTTGATCGGTGGTTTTGGCTTGTTTTGGAACAAACAAGTTTTCTAACCAAGCGCATGGACTACTACTTTGAGCAGGTGCTGTAGGCGCTGGTGCAACGGGCGCAGCAGTTTGTTTCAAATTGTTTTTGCTGGCGCTTTTTGCTACTAAGTTAGCGCTATCAGCTGGCGCATTTTGTGCAACATGGGTGGCTTCTTCAATATGCCAAGTTGAAGATTCATAACCGATGTCTTTTTCGCTTGAACGGGTTGCTTCGGTACGTTCATAGCTGGTCGGTGCATAGCCTTCAGGATTAAATTGAATTTCGTAATGTGGCGTTTCTAAGTGTGGATGTGGCAACACGGTGACACGTACACCTGAAGTTTGCTCAAGGTAGACAAGGCTGTGACGCTTCTCATTGAGTAAGAAAGCAGCGATCTCTACAGGAACTTGAACTTGAACCTCACCTTGACGATGTTGTAGTGCAATCTCTTCCACTTTGCGCATGATCGACAATGACAATGAGCGTTGATCACGCACCATGCCTGTGCCATGACAGCGAGGGCAGACGTAGCCTGTTGATTCTTCGAGTGATGGACGTAGACGTTGACGGCTCATTTCCATCAAGCCAAAACGTGACAATTGCCCAAATTGGATACGTGCACGGTCGCTTTGCGTAGCTTCACGTAGTTTTGCTTCAACCATACGTTGGTTGCGCTCACGACCCATGTCGATGAAGTCGATCACGATCAAACCGCCCATATCACGTAGGCGCAGTTGACGAGCGATTTCTTCAGCAGCTTCTAGGTTGGTGTGAAGCGCTGTATCTTCCACATCTTGACCACGAGTTGCCTTAGCTGAGTTGATGTCGATTGCGACCAATGCTTCGGTTTGATCAATCACGATCGAACCACCTGATGGCAACTTCACTTCACGCTCATAAGCTGTTTGGATTTGGCTTTCAACACCAAAATGCGCAAATAATGGATCGTTCAGGGTATAAGTTTTCAGTTTATCCAATTGATTTGGCATCACTGCTTTGACGAAGTTATAGGCTTCGTTATAAGCATTTTCGCTATCAATCAAAATTTCTGAGACATCATCACGGAGATAGTCACGGATGGCACGTGTCACTACACCCGCTTCTTGATGCACGAGCATCGGCGATGGACCATTTTTTGCTGAGTTTTGGATTTGATTCCAAAGGTCTAGCAAGTGTTGCAAATCGAGTTGTAATTCTTCTTTGCTACGACCAATCCCTGCGGTGCGGATGATCAAGCTCATGCCACGAGGTAGATTGAGTGAGGCTAAAATTTCTTTCAATTCTTCACGGGTCGAACCTGAAATTTGACGGCTGATACCACCACCTTTCGGGTTGTTTGGCATCAATACCAAATAACGTCCTGCAAGTGAAATATAGGTCGAAAGCGCAGCACCTTTGTTGCCACGTTCTTCTTTTTCCACTTGTACCAAAAGCTCAGTACCTTCGGTAATCAGTTCGCGAATATTGTGGTTTTGGCGAGGGTCGCCTTGTAGATAAGAATGTGCGATTTCACGTAAAGACAAGAAGCCTTGACGTCCTGCGCCGTATTCTACAAAGACTGCTTCTAAAGAGGGCTCTACTCGGGTCACATGACCTTTATAGATGTTTGATTTTTTCTGTTCACGCGTGCGATTTTCAAGGTCAAAATCATACAGACGATTATCTGTGACAAGTGCAACACGAACTTCTTCGGCATGTGTTGCATTGATCAACATACGTTTCATGGGGGTAATACCTAATCAAGGATGACCCAAACGCATTTTCACCACAGTCATACAGCATTGAGCTTGGCAAGCGAAAACATTTGATGAGATGTTCTTTACATCGGTTCGTTCAAATCGTTTTCGCAATGTTGCGACAGTGGAGATCGACGGTACATTTTGTGATTGTAAAAATGAAATTGTCTAATCCTGTGTCTGCATACTGTTGCCAAGTCTCTGTTGAGATTCGTTGCAACGATATTCACTGGAGGGACGCATTGTATTTAAGGTGACTATCTATTCGCTATTTGCTATTCACAATTTGCGATAAGACGCATGGATTTAGACATCAAGAATTACGTTGTAAGCGTTAAATCGTTAAATCTAAATCATCCGATCTTTTGCTAGTCATTTCTCTCAAGCCACGGAATGCTCATCGTGGCGAGGGCTAACAAACCTTAAATGATCAAATGGGTTGCCTGAATATCTTGCGTGGTGCAATGTGTCTGATGCAATCCGTTATCAATTAAACTAACTCACATCACGATGTTTTGGCGTGACGGTCAGCGACATTTGCATGCTGTGCGGTGGACATGGTTAAAATAAACACATGCACATCACAGTTTTGCCGATATAATCTGCCATCGGCTTAGGCATAATCTTTGAGGACCGACACGTCATCTTAAGTGCATCTATCGTCTTATTTTCTCAAAAGAAGATATTTTGTGATGGACGGTGACGTTGGTATCCGTGCGCTGAATATAGCAAATACATCGCCATCTGCCTATATGATATTTGCGATTAATTGAGGTTATTTGCTTAAAAAATAGGCAAAAATTGTGAAATTATGCTGTATCCGTACCTTAATCTGAATCTGATTGAAATATCGTTGTAAAATATTGATCTTGAAAGATCGCTACGCCCAAGCGTTCAAACCCTGCCCATAAAAAGTTGTGTGTTTAATGAGTCCATCTAATTATAAATCATCGTCAAAAGCATCTACACGAGGAAGATCTTCAACGTCCTCATCTTCAAATTCCTCGTCTTCAAAACGTTCGACTTTTAAATTGGCATCTTCAAAATCAGCACCTTCAAGACCTGCAAAGTTCGAAGAAGAAAAGTTTAAAGAAGAAAAGGTTGATGTGGATACAGCAGGTGCATGGCAAAGCGTGACGTGGATTGATGTGACAGAACATCATGAGGGACAACGCATTGATAACTTTCTCTTTCGCACTTTAAAAGGTGTGCCGAAAAGTCGGATTTACCGCCTGATTCGTGAAGGTGAAGTACGTGTCAATAAAAAGCGCATTAAAGCAGAAACCAAGCTCAATATTGGTGATCAAATCCGTATCGCACCGATTCGCATGCAACAACAAGAGGATCATGCTCCGATCGGGGATAGCGTGGCGAATGGTCTACTGGCTCGCATCGTCTATGAAGATGAGGGTTTGATCGTGGTCAATAAACCGTCGGGTATTGCGGTACATGGTGGTAGCGGTGTGGCGTATGGCTTGATCGAAGCGATGCGCCAAGCGACTGGCAAGAAATATTTAGAATTGATTCACCGTATTGACCGTGATACGTCGGGCTTGGTGATGATTTCCAAAAAGCGTTCTACACTGAAAACCTTGCAAGATGATCTGCGAGAGCATCGCATTAAAAAGACCTATGCTGCGATCGTGAAAGGCGTGGTGGCTTTAGATAAGCAATTGATTGATGCGCCATTGTTACGCTACGAGCTGAACAACGGCGAACGTCGTGTTCGTGTATCCAAAGAAGGTAAGCCTAGCCAAACCCAGTGGAATGTGGTTAAGCGTTATACTGGCGCGACGCTAATTCACGCATCGCCATTGTCTGGGCGTACCCATCAAATCCGTGTGCATGGTTGGAGTATTGGTCATCCGCTGGTCGGCGATGATAAATATGGGCATCAAGTGCCGTTTTCGCATCACGATGTTAAGCGACTCTGCCTACATGCCATGCGTTTGGAAATACCGAATTATCCTGTGATCGAAGCGCCGTTACCTGATGATATGCAGAAGTTGATTCAAAGTTTGCGTAAGTCATCAGACGGCAATTGAAATCGCTTAGCTTATGCAATGAATGTGGACGAGATAGATATTTTACTGATGAATGATTTAACGCAATTTTCTCCTGATGCAGACACCACAAGCACATTGGATATGCAAAATATTGATCTGATCATTTTTGATTGGGATGGGACGTTGTTTGATTCTGTCGGACAGATTGTCAGAAGTTTGCAATTTGCTGCACGTCAGTTTGAGCAACCGCTGTTAGACGATGATGCAAAAAGTGTCATTGGACTTGGCTTACCTGAAGTAATGCAACGCTTATTCCCACAAGCGCCTGAGTTACATGAGCAGATTTTAACGAGCTATTCACAACATTATGTCGAAAATTCGGGTGGCGATGTGTGGTTTGATGGTGTGGCAGAGTTGCTCGATGCATTAAAAGCACAAGGCAAATTGCTCGCTGTCGCTACAGGAAAAAGCCGAAAAGGGCTTGACCGGGTACTTGCGCAGACCCAAAGTGCAGATCTGTTTGTTACCACACGTGCAGCTAGTGAAACTCGTTCTAAGCCTGATCCGTTAATGCTTCTAGAAATCTTAAATGTGACTGGCGTGCCTGCGCATCGTGCCTTGATGCTGGGTGATACCAGTTATGATTTGGAAATGGCGCAGCGTATCAATATGCCACGAATCGGCGTGAGTTATGGCGTGCATTCTGTTGAGGTGCTTGAACAGTTTGCACCTGTGGCGATTGTGGATTCGGTGCGAGAGTTAAGAGAGATATTGTTGGCTAACACACACAACTCATTAAGTTAAACGCATTGGGCTTGATCCTAGACAGTATTGTGGACAGCATTTCCCTCTAAATTCTTAAAATATTTCTGCTCAAAAGCCTCAGGGCTTAACCAACCATTTGCAGAATGCCTTCTGACTCGATTGTAGTAAACTTCAATATACTCAAACAAGACAGCATTCGCTTCTTTTCGAGTGGCAAACACACTGCCATGGATTACATGACCTTTCAATGTATGAAAGAAGCTTTCAGTCACTGCATTGTCCCAACAGTTTCCTCGTCTAGACATGCTTTGAATACAATTA
>NZ_JAYROT010000023.1:0-27567 GCF_041911495.1 Acinetobacter sp.
CCGCTTTTTCTAATATTTTCCACTCTTGACCTTGAACTAGGTTTTGATCCGAATGATTTGAAGGACTGTTTGATTGTTGTTCTGAAGATGGTTTTGGTGGCCAATCTGACATTATGCTTTCCTAAATAAAGGTTTTGGCACATGATACAGTTAATCAATTCACCTGCCTATATTGATCTGTAAATCTTCTTTATCTCGTTGTTTTTAGCTTATAATTCAGGTAAATTTTTTCATTATTATTTTGGTTTATTGATTTTTCTGTGAGTTATGCAAAACAAGTCTAATGGATTAGCTTGGCTACTACGCCTATTTCATTACACGCCTTTAAAGTTGTTACAACTTTTAGCGGTGATGATCGCTAATATTTTGTCGATTATGCCATCGTTTAAGACCATTCAAGCGATTCGGCTGAATATCGAAATTGCACTTACCGATTTATCAGCTCCTGAACGAGAACACGTTACTCAACAAGCCATCAGAAATGAATTGTGCTCCTATTTTGAGTTCTTCCACGTTTGGAGCAACAACAATCAACAAAACCTCGCATTGATTCATCAAGTCCATGGACATGAACGCCTGAAGCAAGCTTTAGCTGAAGAAAAAGGTGCTGTTCTGATTGTGCCACACTTTGGCACTTGGGAAGTGATGAATGCGTGGATTTCACAACATACCGATCTCACCATCATGTATATGCCGATCAAAAATCCAAACATGGATCAGATCGTACTTGAGGCGCGCCAACGTGAAGGTGGAACACTGGTACAAACCAATGAAACTGGTGTGAAGCAAATCTTCAAAGCATTAAAGAATGGTGGCACGACGGTGATTCTTCCAGATCATACACCAAAGCAAGGTGGTGAGCTCGTGCCGTGGTTTGGTGTCCCTGTGGAAAGTAGCCAGCTCTGTGCAAAAATGATTCAGAAGACAGGCGCACGTGCATTGATACTTTATGCGCTTCGAAATGACCAATCAGGCTTTGACATACATATCGAAGCGATGGATCCGCAGATTTATGATCGTAGTCTAAATGGTACAGCAATCATTCATCAACATATTGAACAGCTTATTCGACGTCATCCGCAGCATTATCATTGGAGTTATAAACGCTTCAAAGCCAACCCTGAAAGCAAAAAAGTATATAGCTTGCCTCATGCAGAAAGCATCGACTTAATTCGCACCATTCAAGCTCGGGATAGCTAAACCCGCACTATGCAAGACTGAATCGTCGGTCGGCTCAATCCACTTTCGATCTGCTCGTCGATATTGCCATGTCCAAGCTGAGTCAGCATCTTTCTGCTCAATATGAATGCCACCCATTTGTGCGGTGTCTACATAAGGAATGTTTAAAGCATTTAATCGTGCAATGGTTTCAGGTGTTGGATGTCCATAACGGTTGTCGACTCCCACAGAGATGACAGCTAGTTTCGGTTGAATTTGTTTTAAAAAATCATAGGCTGAACTATGCCGACTACCATGATGCCCAAGCACTAAAATATCAGCTTCTAAATCAGGATAATCTCGCATCAATTGGTATTCGGTGAGCCAACCTGCATCGCCCATCATGAGAATTTTGAAAATGTCGGTCGCATGATTCGAAGTGATTAAAACCACACATGAGCTTTCATTTGTACTTTGTAATAAGCCACTTTCAATCGGTTCATTTGATATTGGTGAAAGTACCTCAAATTTCACCTCACCCCATTGCCAAGATTGACCTCGCTCACATTGGATAAATGGCACATCGGGATAATTGGTCACACCGTCTTCTTGTTCATTACTGCGCAATTGTTTTACAGCGATCTCTCGCACAATCGCATCTGTACCACCACGATGATCAAGATCAAGATGCGTCAATAATATTTCATCCAATTTACGAATACCTTGATCACGCAAATACGGCACGATCACTCGGTCGCCCATCGTCGGTTGACCTGCTTGCCATGCCCCCATACCTGTATCTAGCAACATATGATGCTTCTGTGTATGTACCGCAATGGCTTGCCCCTGCCCCACATCAAGAATATCCACCGTCAAATGTGCACGCAAACTTTGTTGAAAAAATATCGGAATCAGAAAAAATATTGCCCAATAACGAGCAATCAACCCTTTAGGCAACATCAAAATCGCAACAGCAATCGCAATACACAATAAGCTCATACCAGTGAAAAAGCTCGGTAAATATAACGCCGTCGCAATCGGCTCAATCGCCTTTAAAATCGAATGAAAAATGGACAATAAAAATACTGAGAATCCCCACAGCAATTCACCTGAAGGCTCACCAATGATCGGAATCACTTGCCAAATCAACGCCGATAAAATATTCAGCGGCACAATAATCAAACTTAAAAATGGAATCGCAAGCAAATTGACCAATGGTGAAAGAATTGAAACTGCCTTAAACTGCCACAGCACGATTGGTAATAAGGCAATAAATACACGCCATTGCGTCTGCAACAATACGGAAAAAGCATATTTTAAATGATCGACAAAAGTATCTTCAGGATGCGTTTCATGTTTTTGTACTTGGCGATAGATCAGGAGTAAAATCCCTGATGCGACAAAAGATAGCCAAAATGCTGCGGATAAAATCGCAAAACAATCCAAAATTAATACAATCACCGCCGCCAGTAGCAACATCGTCAAAGTTGAAATCTGCCACCGTTGCCATAGACAAATACTGGCAATGCAGGCAATCAACCACGTGCGTAATGCTGGAATCTCAAAGCCTGTAAACACCACATAAAAACTGACAAGGCTTAGAAAGATCGGGATATAGAATAATTGTCGTGGAAACTTTAAATAGAGCGTTTCTAATCGACCGACTCGCATAGACAGATGTAACGTTTTCATCAAAGCCCACGTCAACATCGCAGCCAAAAGCAACACATGTGGTCCTGAAATTGCTAAAAGATGACTAATGCCCAGCACCTGAAAACGCTGTGTGGTGGCTTGATCAATACCGCTTCGATCACCTGTCAATAAAGCTAAAAGTAACCCTAGTTCTTGGCTATGCTGTGCTGTTTCAAAGTCGTTGTGATGACTAAAATTGTTTTGCTCTAAAAGCTGTTCACGAAACCTTAGCCGTAACTTTTCAACCTGTAATCGCCAATCATTGAGCACTCCACGTTGATCCACGACGAAGCGATACCAACCCATCGACTGAACATCAGAAGCCGTAATCGGCTGACTATAAAGTACAGTTGCTGTGCCTTGAATAGCTTGCTGAAGCAACCATTTTTCTTGATCAAAGCCACCACGATTAACATAGCCATGCGGTGGCTTAATGTCCAAAGTCATTTGATAAAATTGTCCAAGTCCCAACTGATCGGTACTCATGCCAATCACTTCACCTTGCGCATCATAAATCCGTTTGGGATAAAGTAATATTTTTAGACTACGATTTTGTTCGGGAATGAGGAGCTGTGCGGGCTGTCGCCAATTTTCTAATTTACCTTCACTAAGTTGTGAAATATAGACAATGCCTTCAACGGTTTGTCGTTCAACCACATCATTGGCAAGTCGATGCTGTAAACGCTGATCGGCATAGCTCATTGCCAACATCAACGTTGAAATAAAAGCAATGGATTTGAGTGAAAATTTGAGCCATTTCCACTGCAAAGCTCGATCAAAACGCCACACTAAAAGCAATAGTGATAATGAAATGAGGCAAGGAATCAGCCAATAAAATGAATAAAAATTTTCAATCAGTCCAAGTGGCACACCAAGCGTGGCGATACCGATAATCCATGCCAAACACAACCAGCGAATCACGACCTTGTCGCCTTTTTAGTACAAGTTATTAAAATAAATTTTTTATAATGAATCACTGCTTGACCATAATTAATATTTTATATTCTGATAAATTTAAAAGTAATTGAAGCCCAGTGAATTGTCGAGCGATTTATTTAAAACTGTTTAGAAAAAAACTGACCCATTTGCATAGATCAGTTCTTATAAATTTCAATCAAGATCAACGATTATTCTGCGTTAAACCATGCACCATCACGCATATGCAAGATTCGATCTGCGGACTGGGCAAGCGATTCGTCATGCGTCACGATCAACATCGCCATTTGACGATCTGTCTGCAATTCTTTCAGCAAACTAAAAATGCCTTGTGCCGTTTGACGATCAAGATTCCCTGTCGGTTCATCAGCAAGAATCAAATCAGGATCAGTCACCAATGCACGAGCGAGTGCCACACGCTGACGTTCGCCACCTGATAGCTCACCTGGTTTATGATCCATACGGTGGCTTAAACCGACTTGCTCAAGTAGCTTTTCTGCTTTCATTTTTACTTCAAGAAAAGTCGTGCCCTGACGAAGCATCAATGGCATACAAACATTTTCTAAGGCATTAAACTCAGGCAAGAGATGATGAAACTGATAGACAAAACCTAAATAGAGGTTGCGCTGATGTCCACGCTCCGCTTCTTTTAATGTATCAAAGCGTTGTCCTTTGAGGAAAATTTCGCCTTGCGTTGGCGTATCCAAACCACCAAGCACATGCAGTAGCGTACTTTTACCCGAACCACTTGCACCGATGACGGAAACGAATTCACCTTGTTGTACTGATAAGTCTAAGCCACGTAGTACATCCACTTGATTACGCCCATCATCAAAACGACGATGTACATTTTTTGCTTCAAGGACAATATTGCTTTGGCTGTTCATCGCTTGACGCTTTTCATTAGTCATATTTTCATTACTCATAACGTAGCGCCTCCGCAGGTTGTGTCTTGGCTGCACGCAAAGCAGGATAGATCGTTGCAAGGAAGCTGAGTAGCAAAGACAACACCACAATCACTGCCACATCACGCCATAGCAGCTCTGACGGTAAATAATTAATCACATACGCAGCGAGTGGATTCAATCCTAAAGCATTGGTCACCCAGCTAAATACTGAGCTAATCGACAGTGCCACGGTGACACCGAGTATCGTCCCGAAGAATGTGCCGATCACACCAATGACGGTGCCATGCACAATAAAGATTTTGGTAATGGTGGATGGCGTTGCGCCCAATGTCCGTAAAATCGCAATATCAGCTTGTTTATCAGCGACGATCAGCACCAATGACGATACGATGTTAAATGCAGCAACCAGTACGATGAGGAAAAGTAATAATCCAATCATGAATTTTTCCATTTGGATCGCACTAAACAAGCTACCGTGTGTATAACTCCAATCCGAACCATAGAAATGTGGAGGAAGTTGACTTAACGCTTGATCAACCACATCAGGCGCTGCGAATACATCATCAAGCTTCATACGTACACTTTGCGCACCCTCAGGCAGTCGAAGCAAAGTTGCTGCATCATTTAAAGCAATATAACCGATCAAACCATCAACATCTGCACCGACGCTAAAGATACCAACTAAAGTAAAGCGCTTAAAACGAGGCACAACACCCGCTGGTGATGGTGTCGCTTCAGGCAGAATCAAAGTGATTTTGTCATTGACACGTAGTCCAAGCGCATCAGTGAGGCTCTTACCCAAGATGATGCCGTATTCGCCTTGTTGCAGATTATCCAGTGAACCTTGCACCATATTGTCTTGAATAATGGATACACGTGGCTCATATTTTGGGTCAATCCCATTCACCACAAGCCCTGTCACCTGTCCCTGTGAGGTGATCATCCCCTGCAATTGGGTAAATGGCGCAGCACCTTGTACATGTTCAATATTTTCTACGACAGGTAATATATTTTGCCAGTCAGTGATGATATGATTTGAAGACACGGTCGCCTGTGGCACCATACCAAGGACACGGTTTTTAATTTCATTTTGGAATCCGTTCATCACTGATAAAACAATGATGAGTACCGCAACACCGAGCATCATGCCAATCATAGAAGATAAAGCATGAAAAGAGATAAAACGATTACTACGACGCGCTCGCGTGTAGCGTAAGCCTATGTAAAAAGCGATCGGTTTATACATACGATCAAATCCGAGGAAGTAAAAAATGGTTCAAACTCAGCACACAGCTCCCCACGGCGAACGTCGCCAAAGCTCACGAGCTGATGCATTATTGAGATTTAATTATCAGGAGATCAGCAAAGAACAAGCAGAACTTGATCCCTACAATCCAGAATTTATGATACCACGATATTTTCTTTTACTTTCAGAACTTGCACAAATTGACAGCGTTCTTGAGTGGGAAATTGACGCAATTAAAACAGAACATCCGGGATTTGGACACATTTTCAGTTTGCTCAATCAAAAAATCGATTTGATCAATCATAGCACTTACGATTCTCTCAAAGGCATGTTGCCTAGCCCTGAACGAGTGAACATCTCTGAAAGTGGTTTGTCATTCTTCACCAAATCATCAATGCAAAATGACAGCTACATCCATCTTACCTTTATGGATACCGAAAAGCACCTCCAAGTCGCTGCCACTGCACACGTGGTCTACACCCTTGAAGGTGACGATGGCAAATATCGTATCGGTGCGCACTTTGTCAATCTACATGATGAAGATCGTGAAAAACTGGCGACCTGTGTAGAGCGCATCCACAACGAAGAACATGAAGACGCTGACAACGCTGAAAGCTAGAACTAAATTTGGCTAAATAGATGATGATTTCAACGTATGCGCTCACGAAGCATACGTTGAATATCATGATAAAAATAAATCAATAAGCCAATAAAAATCACCACAATGCCAAAATACACCTGCATCGACAAATACTCTTGATTGAGCACCGCACCCAAAATCAACGCAATAATAGGGGTCATCACGGTCGTCAATGACAGCGTGGTCGCTGAGATATTTTGAATCAATTTAAAATAGCAAAACATCGCCACAATCGAAGCCACCACAGCGGTAAATAATAATGCAGAAATCGACTTGAGCGATGGCATTGTTGTTGGCACTTGATCCCAAATAAATGGAATAAAACCAATCGCAATAATGGTTGAGAAAATAATAGAACCCGAAGCCTGCGCAAATGGTGTGACTGGCGCATTAATCTGTTTGACGAAATACATGGAAAAACAATAAATCGTCACACTCGCCAACACCAAGAAAATCCCAATCACATTGAAGTGCATACTCTCTTGCGCAAGCAAACACATGCTACTTAGCCCTGCGAGCGCCACAAACATCCCTAACCACTGCAGAGTTCGAAGTTGTACAGAAAACCAAGTTGCACCAACTAAACCTGTGATTACAGGTGCCATGCCAAATACCATCGCAATAATACTTGAGGACAAATGTGCTGTAGCAAGATAAGTAAACGTCTGCGATACAATCAGACTAAGGCTTCCTGCGAGATAGCTCAGACAAGTCTGCCGTGTGAATGTGAGCGGAATCTTCATCAACCACACCAAGCCAAGTGTCAGCGGCAAAGCAAGGAAGAAACGCAGTACCATCGACCACATCGGTGCAATCGTATCCACACTCCAGACGATCGCAAGCGGTGTCGATGCCCAAATAAAAATAAGTGCGATGTAAGTAATCACCGCATTTTGCTTGGAGATATTCATGCTTTACTCAAGAATGTGTATTGTGAAAATTTGGTCGCAGATAAAATAATTTTAAGCTTTAGTCACTCGAATCTGTTTACGAATCGTCTGCTCTAACGCATTGGCAAACTCACGTTTATCACGCTCATTCATTGCTGCAGGACCACCCGTTTGCACTCCTGCTCCACGTAGGCTATCCATATAATCTCGCAGATGCAATCGTGCTTTAATATTATTGACGGTGAAAATCTCACCACGTGGATGAATCGCCACACCACCTTTTTCGATCACTTGTGCCGCTAAGGGAATATCTTGCGTAACAACAATATCATTGGCTTGCATACGCTCAACAATGGTTTGATCCGCCACATCTGCACCCGATAATACTTGCAAAGTCTTAATCCGTGTTGAACGTGGAATATTTAAGGCTTGATTCGCCACAAAGGTCACTTCAAGGGCGAAGCGATCTGATGCACGATAGATAATATCTTTAAGCACATTGGGAATGGCATCGGCGTCGATCCAAAGGTGAAATTGAGGTTCAGTAGCCATGAAAAAAATGCAGATCATCTAGAATAATCTGCATTGTAGTCATATTTCGCTGAATTTACCCTATAAAAATAGAGCGTTTTACCGTGGTTGCATCCGAATTCCACCATCAACACGGATCGTTTCACCATTCATATAGGCATTTTCAATGATGAATTGTGCTGTTTGAGCGATTTCATCAGGTTGCCCAAGACGCTGTGGGTTCAACACCGTCGCAGAAAGTGACTCAATGACTTTGTCACCTAAACTATCAAAGAGTGGTGTGTGAATCAATCCAGGTGCAATGGTATTTACACGGATAGCATACTGCGCAAGATCACGAGCAATCGGCAAGGTCATTCCCACAATGCCACCTTTGGACGCACTATAGGCAGCTTGACCAACTTGCCCCTCAAAAGCGGCGACCGATGCAGTATTAATAATTACCCCACGCTCACCGTCAACCAATTCATTTTTTGCCATTTGCTCTGCCGCAAGGCGTAGTACGTTAAATGTACCCACTAAATTAATTTGAATGATTCGATTAAATTCTTCAAGTGGGAAAACGCCATTCTTACCAAGCGTTTTCACTGCTCCGCCCACTCCAGCGTAGTTGATACAAATATGAATCGCCCCAAAACGCGACATGGTTTGCGCTACTGCCTGCTGTACAGAAGACTCATCAGCGACATTGGTTTTGACAAATAAAACCTGATCTGAAAATTCAGATGCCAGTGTTGCTCCTGCAGATTCGTTAAAATCCAAAACCGCTATTTTTGCGCCCAACTGAACAAACCGCTTAACAGTTGCCAAACCCAATCCTGATGCACCACCAGTAATAATGGCTACTTTATTTTCCAGATCCATATACTTCTCACCTCGCTTACTTTGCCACATACACTAGCACAACAAATGTGTATCCTCTTTAGCGTAAACCGTCATTTCGCATTGTCATTTTCGTCAATATGTTTAAGTAACATAAATTCTGTTTTACTGACAAACACTTGAAAATAATCATTTATGCCTTATAACTATAAAAAAATCCAACCCATTAAAGTCGAATACTTATGAGCCAACAGTCGAGTAACAAGCAACAACCTGAAATCATCTCTGTAAGCTGTGAAAACTTCGGCGGTCATGCCGAACATTGGCGCATCTTAAGCCAACAGCCTGAAAATGAGGTCAGTGGTTGGATGCAACAAGCGCTCGATACTGCAAGTTCGCCAATGGGGCTTTGTGCGAGTGAAGATGATTTACCCAAAGATGTTTGGCTACTTCAAGGTCCACAGCAACCAATTCATCTACAACAAATCGTCGCTGTAGAAAATAATCATCCAAAGCACTTTATTACCGCATTTCCATCCTTCGACAGTCCGTACAAAGTCAATGCCAAAGTTGGACGTATTCTTGCTTGTCCGAATAACCATGAAGCCGTACTTCGTCTTGAGCTTGATGATACTAGCGTAATCTATGCCTATGATGCGCTCTATGTAGTCAATCAACAACAATACGATGCCAACACCACTTATCAAGCCGAACTCTCTGCATGGGGCTATGGACTCGAAGCTGTGCCAAATAAAGAAACCATGCTCATCGAAGACCCTGCGGCGATTCGTCACCATCGCGCTTTAAATGATATTTTGGCAGATCATAATGGTGAAACACCTGACAATCTGCAAGATTTACTTGCTGCATGGCAACCTACAAGTCCTGAAGATGAAATGCCTGTGACCCTCGATATTTCCAAAATGGTCGCTTATCTTTACGGCGAAACCATGGGTCAAGAAGATGAAGCGTGGTTTCAAGGCGATATCGTTGGGAAAAGCCACGGACAGTTTTTTGATAAATCCATCACACTTTATGATGTAGCGATCATGCGTGAAGAAAAAGCCAAACCTGTCATTTTGCGCTTAGCTGTTGCAAAGACTCAGCAAGAATTTGAAATTGGTGAATTTATTCGCGGAAATGTATGGATTCAAACAAAAATATATGCTACAACTGACAGCTAAGTCTAATTACTATGCAATTACAAGGCATAACAATGAAAAGCGATGTCCAACAGCCTCAGCCGATGGAAGCCATCTCTTTATCCAGTCTAAAGGTAGACAAGTTTGCATGTCTGTTCTTCTGTTTGGGTATTGTGCTTAGCGCTTGGTTTCTACACAGTTTCATTATCTAAATAAAAAATCGGTACAATGTAATTGCAACCGATTTTTTAATGTCCATGTTTTGATAATGAACAAACCAATCAACAGATCAACCATACTGTTTTGCAAAGTCCTGCATAAATTCAACTAAAGCTTCTACACCTGCCAACGGCACCGCATTATAAATACTGGCACGCATACCGCCCACAGAACGATGTCCTGCAAGATTCAATAAATTGCGTTTTTCCGCCTCTACCAAGAAAGTTTTCTCAAGCTTCTCATCTGCCAAAGTGAATGGCACATTCATGATCGAACGATTGGCTTTGGCAATTGGATTTTGATAAAAACCACTTTGATCAATATAACCATAAAGCAGATTGGCTTTTTGCAGGTTAATTTGATGCATCGCATCTACCCCGCCCTGCTCAAGTAACCATTCAAATACCAATCCTGATAGATACCAAGAATAGGTCGCTGGTGTATTCACCATTGAACCATTCTTCGCTTGATCGGCATATTTCAAGATACTTGGGATTTCTGCTTTGCTTTGATCGAGTAAATCATCACGCACGATGACGATGGTCAAACCCGCAGGGCCAATGTTCTTTTGTGCACCTGCGTAGATCACGCCAAATTTTGATACATCGAGTGGCGCAGACAAAATACTCGAAGAATAATCACACACCAGTGGCGCATTCGCATTTGGAATGCCTGCAAACTGAATTCCGCCAATCGTTTCATTATCAGCATAATGCACATAAGCTACGTCATTTGAGAGATTCCATGCAGATTGATCAGCGATAGCCATCTTGCCATCGACAGTAGTTACTGCATCAATGACATTGACCTCGCCATAACGCTTTGCTTCTTTGAATGCTTTCTCAGACCAAATCCCAGTATTGATATAGTCTGCTTTGCTATTTTTACCAAGCAAGTTCAGTGGGATCGCAGAAAACTGAAGTGATGCACCACCTTGTAGAAACAACACTTTATAATTCTCAGGAATCGCAAGCAATGTGCGTAAATCGGCTTCAGCCTTTTCCGCCACAGCCACAAAATCAGCGCTACGATGACTCATTTCCATGATCGACAATCCTTTGCCCTGCCAATTGGTCAACTCTTGCTGTGCTTTTTCTAAAACAGCAGTAGGCAATGCAGCTGGACCTGCACAGAAATTATAGGCACGCATGGGATGTCCTCATAAAATGGGCGAAAAAATAGATGCCTATTTAAGCATAAAGACAAATCATAAAAAAGAAGACGAAGTGCAAAGAAGGTCTTTTGGATAATCGCTTATTTCAATTAATTGATTGACTTTAATCAAACTAAACACTCAATTTTTATTTTCATAAAAAATAGAGTGAAGAAAATCTGTAAACGCTCTGTAATTTTTATGTCTAATGTTTGATCTATTTTTCATAATTCCTGACAAATTATTTTGCATTTTTGCGTTCGTCATTACGAAGCACTGACAATCTCCATTGTAATGTTATCTTATAACTAGAATTTATCACCAAACTGTAAACCCTATTCATCATTTCTACATTTTTTTACTAGCATGGCTTCCGTACCTTGCATTGATGCCTAATGCAGTACGATTTATTCCATTGCACATTAGAGTGAGCGAGTTTGAGCACTTAAATACTTCGATGACTTTGGACAAATTGTTCTGAATTTTTAAAGGATGCCTATTATGAAACTGGTTAAAACATTATTGATCACAGGTTTAACAACGCTTTCTATCTCAGCTTTAGCTGGTGAAACGATTGAGCAAGCACCTGCAACTACACCTGAAGCACAGCTCAACGTACAAGCTGATGCGCAAGCACCTCAAGATGCAACTATCGTATCTACACAAGATGCTTTAGCTCAAGGTACTGCACCAACTGAAGAACAATTGAATCAAGCTGCTGCTGATGTAAAAGCATCGGATAAAGCCGGTGACAAAGTTGCTCTAGAAGAAGAGCAAGACAAAAAAGATAAGCAATAAGCTGAAAGTGCTTGTCTTTAAGAGTTCGTCTTAAAACTTTGTTGGGATTGAGATCATCATTTGGTGAGCTCAACCTTTTACTATTCTAAGTACAAAAAAATTAAATCAAAAATCATTTCAAAATATATAAATTTAGTCACACATTATTAATTTCAGATCAATCTCACGCTATGTTTAGCGAGCTAGATAACAAGTGCATAAAAAGTAGCGAATGGACCAACTACCTTAATAATGCGAATAGTTAAATTTATAGCGACAATCTATTATTGATCCAAGTGTAAAAGAACCCCTCATGAAACTCCTAAACGCACTTCTTATGACTAGCCTATTCGCCCTCACTACAACGACTTTTGCAGATGATACTTCTGAAGCAACAGAAGCGACTAGCAAATCCAAAGTATAAGTTGAAATTTTTGACGTTGAGGTTGAACCTGTTGAGCAAATCAATGATGACGCAACAGCAGATCAAGAACCTGTCGCAGATGAAGCACAGCCTATTTATGGCAACCCAGAAGATATATTGACTGAATAAACGCGTTAGAAATAAAAAGCTGAAAATTAAAAATGAGACCTTTGCGGGTCTGATTTTATTTTGCGCTTTTAAATTTTGCGCTTTTAAATATAGTTATCAAAATCTGACGAAGTGAGCCGATAAGCCGGGTTCTGTCGTGAACGATCATTCCTCTAGGCGCACAATCACTCATACGCTCCAGCAACCTACCCGAATCCAGCGCGGGTCACGCCTCAGGATTCCTATTTGGTCTTGCTTCAGGTGGGGTTTACCTTGCCATGCACTGTTACCAGCCATGCGGTGCGCTCTTACCGCACCCTTTCACCCTTACCGTAATCCCTCCCAACCTCCCTTTAGAAAAGGGAGGAGTTCCCCCTTAGTAAAAGGGAGATTTAGGGGGATTTCGGCGGTCTACTCTCTGCTGCACTTGCCGTCGGCTCACGCCGCCCAGACGTTATCTGGCACCTTACCCTTTGAAGCCCGGACTTTCCTCCCCTACCTCAGTCACGAAGACCTCCGTAGCAGCGATCGTCTGGCTCACTTCGGCGCACATCTTAGCAAAAAACCAAGCAAAAAACTTGGAGAAAAAATATTTTTTGCATCAACTATTTTTCATATCAACTTTTTGCATCGATGATGCGTTGATACTTTTCAAGGAGTTGCTCTTCTGTTTCGATGTGCCGTTCATCTTTTGGAATACAGCTAACTGGACAGAGTAATGCGCACTGTGGCGTATCATAATGCCCAACGCATTCGGTACATAGCGCAGGATCAATTTCATAAATGTCCTCGCCCATATAGATTGCTTCATTCGGGCACGCAGGCTCACAGACATCGCAATTGATGCATTCATCTGTGATTGTTAACGCCATAATTGCTCCCTTAAAATAAGTTTAGCTTATCATCAATAAAGTTATCAGTTCGAAGTGCTGTAACAAACTACCAACCTTGATGATGCTTACGCTCAAACGCCTCTGTCACTACTTTTGGTACAAACTTGCTCACATCACCATTTAATCGAGCAATCTCACGCACCAAAGTCGAAGAAATAAATGAATATTGCTCCGATGGTGTCAAAAAGACGGATTCAAAATTGCTATCCAACTGACGATTCATATTTGCCAATTGAAATTCATATTCAAAGTCAGAAATCGCACGCAAGCCACGCAGTACAGCCGTTGCTTTTTGTTCTTGGAAAAAATTTACCAACAATCCATCAAAACCAACAAATTCAACATTATCCAAATGGCTCAGTGAGCTTTTAGCAAAAGCAACCCGTTCTTCTAAACTAAATACAGGATTCTTATGATGCCCGATCGCAATCGCCACCACCACTTCATCAAACATTTTGGATGCTCTCGTCACCAAATCAATATGTCCATTGGTAATTGGATCAAAAGTCCCTGGATAAATAATACGTGTTTTCGTCATGCGATTCTGTGTCATGCTTATTGTGCCTTGTGCATCACTGTGGTTAATCAAATCTTGCGAAATTAGAAACTGCGACAGGTTAAATAGTGTGATAATTAAATCATGCTTTATTCTAGCAAAAACTTGATTTTTTAGCTAAAGTCACCATTGAAAAAACAACGCTAAAATAATCAACCATTGTATACATGATGGTTTGTTGTTGGTTTTTTATAAAATTTTTTGGAAAAAATTGATTTATGGCAAATGCAAAAGTCGTCAAAAAAAATAACTCTGGCACCATCGCACAGAACAAACGTGCTCGCCATGATTATTTTATTGAAGAAAAATTTGAAGCAGGTTTGTCATTGCAAGGCTGGGAAGTCAAATCTTTACGTGCTGGGCGGATGAGCTTGGTCGAAAGCTATATTACCTTTAAAAATAACGAAGCGTTTTTATTTGGTGCGCAAATCCAACCGCTACTTTCAGCATCCACGCATGTAGTCGCAGAAGCTACTCGTACGCGTAAACTTCTGCTTTCTCGCCGTGAGTTAGATAAGTTACTTGGCGCAGTCAATCAAAAAGGTTATACCTGCGTGCCATTGGCATGTTACTGGAAAGGTCATTTGGCAAAATTAGAAATCGCCTTAGTAAAAGGTAAACAGTTACACGACAAACGCCAAACAGAGAAAGACCGTGACTGGCAACGTGATAAAGCACGTCTGTTTCATCAGTAATTTTGCGCTGCAAAACTCACAAATTTAAAAGATTTTTTAGTCTGAAGTTGAAGCTAATGTTAGCTTCAATTTCACATCTGCAATAATGTAGTTGATGTAATTGTTGATGTAATTTAGGTTCAATACAAGGCAACCGAACGATGGTGTACATTCAGTACATCGAGTGAGGTTAACACAGTAGTGAATTAAATTACTTCGACGACTCAAAATTCGGCTTATAATCAAAGCCAATATCCATCACCCGATCTTGAAACGGCTTTAACGGTTTTTTATTTAAGCTCATGCTATTCACGACATTATTCGGGAAAATCTGAATACTGTTATTAAAGTGCTCAACATTGCGGTTAAAAATGCTAATCGCTGCGCCAACATTTTCATTCTGATCGGTGATTTCGTGCATGAGTTTTTGATAAATCTCATTGGCTTTGAGCTCAGGATAAGCTTCCACTTGCACATGAATGCCTTTCAGCAATTGTGAAGTTTGCTGCTCAATTTGCTCAAGCTTTGCCACATCTTGGGTATTTTGATTAAGGTTTAAAATATTCTGACGCAGTGCACTGATTTGTGTCATCGTGCTTTGTTCAAAATCATCATAACGGTCAATCAAAGGTTGCAAATCATCGAGAATTTTAACTTTTTGACGCTCAAAACTTGCCACATCAGACCACGCACGTTTTGCCGCATTTTCATTTTTGACGATATTATTGCGAATCACGATAAAGAAGAAAATCACTAAGACGATAATGCTCAGAAAAATAATTAAACCCATTGCCAAACTCCCCCGAAGATGTTGTTGATACAAAGCTAAGCTGTGTTCAAGTAGGTTTTAGAAATTGTTATTAATCGAAAAAATTGCGACGCAAATCTTCCATTGATCTGATTGTAATCTATTTTTGGTTTAAATCCATGATGAGCTTTGATAATTAGATTGATGATTTACTCCTAATTAGTCCTAAATTCACAACGCTAAAAATTCAGACAACACCAATAAACTCAGAGTGATTTAATAAAACTCAATCTTTTTGTCTTCTTTTATAAAAACACGTTCATCCATAAAACTTCGAATAATCGCCTGTAAGCTTTTCTGCATACGCTCATAGTGCGGTGCTTTTAATGTTCGCAAATGCCCACGAAGCTGTGAAATATCATCAATCGACTTAGATCGTACACGAGTTTGGAAAATATCTTGCGTGCTGATATAACAAAAGGCCTGCATCTGATCGTGAAACATCAATGTACCACGCATATGATCAAGCTGACTGGCTAAAGTGAGAATACGACTTGGCGTTAAATTCTTCGCAAGTTCAAACTCTTGCTGCCCATAGAGATGAAAGTCCCGATTGAACTGCGCATCGCTACTCGTCCAAGAGATCGGATATCGTTCATATTTTTGTCGTTCATTACTTACGCAAAATGCCAAATTTGGCATGTCAAACACACATGCACCCCAAAAGTTTTTTCTAATCTGTTTGGTAATGGGCTCACCCTTGCTTGTTGGAATTTCAACTTCAGTCAAAGCCAAATATTGGAATAGTAACACTGGAAAATCATGACCTTGAACTTGCCACGACGTCGCTGCAAAATCCACGATTTCATTGCCTGCATTACCCTGATTTAAGCTTGCAAAGCCCTGTCGAACCCGAGCGAGCATATAGTTTGGATTCATGCCTGCTTGGGTATTGAAATTTGGGAAATGTGCAAAACGAACATTATATTGATATTGAAAAGTGAGTGTTTCTAGGTTATTGATAATGCCTTCCACATCACTCTGATGCTCTACGGACAAATAAGCAAAACATCCAACCGCAATGCTCAACAACCACACTGTAATCAACAAGCCACCGTGATCGTACAAAAATATTGATGCAAATAAGATACTTCCTGCACAACACAATAATAAAAAGTAGCTTAATAAATTGTTGTAGCGCAGATTGGTCGATACACGCCATGGATGTAAACCATCCAAAATCGCCTGCTTGGATTTAGCAGTGCTATAGAGATCAATAAGTTTTTCAATATTATGTGCGACTTTCTGATTCATCCGTTGATGAAAGTGCCACCGCTCATAAATTTTATTGACTGGCATGACGATCCTAATGGTTATTCATTGTCTAAATTTATGGAGAAATTGCCGTACGTAACTGGTCAATAAGCATTGCATCACCATAGCTAAAGAAACGATACTTTTCCGCTACCGCATGTGCATACGCCGACAAAATATGTTCACGACTCGATAACGCAGACACCAACATCAATAAGGTCGATTCTGGTAAATGAAAATTGGTAATTAAACGATCAACCACCTTAAACGCAAAGCCTGGATAAATAAAAATCTGCGTGTCGCCAGACCATGCTTTCAACTCACCACCATGTGCCGATGCTGCACTTTCTAGCGCACGTGTTGCGGTTGTTCCGACTGCAACTACTTGATTACCTCGTGCTTTGGCTGCTTGAATTTTTTCGACTGTCTTTTCAGGCACTTCGCACCATTCAGCGTGCATGACATGCGTTTCGACTTTTTCCACCCGTACAGGTAAAAATGTCCCTGCACCAACGTGTAACGTAACAAAATGATATTCAATGCCTTTGGCTTTTAATTTTTCTAACATCGCTTCATCAAAGTGTAAACTTGCCGTCGGTGCTGCAACACTGGCAAGCTTATCAGGATCATGAAATACCGTTTGATAACGCTCACGATCGATCTCTTCTGCCTCACGGTTAAAATAAGGCGGAATCGGAAGCTGTCCATATTGTTCTAAGATCGGCAAGATGGGCTGAGAAAACTCGACAATAAATAAATTCTCATGCCGACCTTGCACTGTCGCAGGAATCCCATCTTCCCCGATGAAAATTTGTGCGCCTGCTTTTGGTGTATTACTTGCCTTAATATGACAATATGCTGTGATATCAGACGTTAAACGCTCTACTAAGACCTCTATCGCTCCGCCCGAAGCACGCTTTCCTTTTAACCGTGCTTTCATCACTTTGGTGTCATTGAGGATCAGCACATCGCCTGCATTCAACAAATCCAAAATATCAATGAACTGATGATCATGATACTGCCCATCTTGATCGAGATGTAATAAGCGGGAAGCACTGCGCTCTGCCAGTGGATAATGTGCAATCAGTGCTTCAGGTAAGTGATAAGAAAAATCAGACAGTTGCATAATACGTCATCGAATAAAAACTCAACTTATTATACGTGATAAACGAGGCATTGACTGGCAGAATACCAAGCATCGCTTAAATGCTATTCAAAATGATATAACAACCTCTTATATGTACTAAAATTAATCATTCAAGTCATGAAATATATTGACAGAATTTTAGAACAACGTAATATGTGCATCACTTCCTGCCTTCCCGAGGTGGTGAAATTGGTAGACGCGGTGGACTCAAAATCCACTGTCAGAGATGACGTGTCGGTTCGAGTCCGACCCTCGGGACCATAGTTCGAAAATCGTAGGAAAACAAAATTCCTAAAACCCTAAACTTAAATATGAGTTTGGGGTTTTTCTTTTGCGGATTTAAAAATTACTTTAAACCCAGCCAGACAATTTATCACTGGTTATCGTAGCGATAAGCATCTGCAAGTCGTTGTAAAAGTGCTATGATAAAACCTCTACGATTAGGTACTTTCTAATAATATTTTGCTTTATTGAGGACATGAATATGACACAAGCTATGCAAAATCCTGTTGGCTTTGCAGGACAAATCTCTGCTGAACAAATTCCTCAAGTCGTCGAAAAAGGCTTTCGCTCTGTGATCAACAACCGTCCAGATATGGAAGGTGGCGCTGAACAACCAACTAGCGCACAGATCGAAGAAGCTGCTCGTACAGCAGGTTTAGATTATGTCTATCAACCTATTATTGCAGGTCAGATCACTGAGTTTGATGTCCGCACATTTGCAAACCATTATAACGAACTGCCAAAGCCAATCCTGATGTTCTGCCGTACAGGTAATCGCTCTAACAACCTATATCAGTTGGCAAAACAAATGGATTTGTTGGAGGATTAATAAAAAATCTTCAAATAAAAATGGAAGCTCGAAAGCTTCCATTAATCATAAAACTTATTTACAAGTATGTAGTGTACCAAATGGACTTGTATTATCTAAAGATGGTGTATAAGCCCAGTTTGATTTATCAAAATCATTAGCTACTGTAGGTAAGGTCACAGTACGATATCCATGTACTGGATAAGTTGATAAGGTAGTCGTTGCTCCAACTTGAACAGATAACCATGCGCCATAGGTTTTAGGATAACGTAATTGGAAATCAAATTTTCCTTCCCTATCTGTAGTATATGTTGCAGTATAAGGATTAGCTTCACTTGCACCAATAAAACGTACAGCATTAAGTGTTTCTAATACTTGGTTTCCATTCCGATCAAGTGTTAACACATCCCTGTAAGCGTTAAGAATTTGATCAAATTTATGCAAACCATGTATAGTCACATTACGATCATCATAAGGTGTCGATGGGTCATCTGTTGCTGGAACAGCACATGACAACGGTGGAGCTAATGTTGGTGGTAGATGTTGCACCCAAGCCTTTTCTTTTGTGCTAGGGTCTTCTACTACTGTCCATTGACCACGAACAAACTCTGTAGCACGAATATCCATTGTTACCTTTTGATCTGCAACTGGGCGACCATCCAAATCAACCACTTGTACTGAAGCTTGCCAGTTATAATAAATACCTGTTGAATCATCTGTACCAACTTTATTCGGATTCATTACAACAGTAATCGCTCCTTGCGTTACTGGAACATCAGCAGAAACAATATCCATTAAATAGCTTTGGCGGCGCTCTGTATTCTGTGCATCTTTAACCACAGCTTCAAGATTTAAATCATCAGATACAAACTGAGCAGCGGTATAACCTGAACCGCGTAAACCTTCATCTACAACGACAGTAAATTTGGCCCAACCATTTTCATCACTTTCTATCGTTGATGCACCACGAATATAAGCTCCATTATTACGATAATTAGGAATCGTCAATGTTACAGCCTTACCAGACTGACTTGAACCATTCACGTCTGTAACTAACACAGATACCTCAACTGCATCACCACGAACATGTAATTTATCTTTAGATGCTTTAATTTTTAAATCAAGTTGAGGAGCAAGTGCTGTTGGTGTATGAACTTGAAGTTGAGAAGTTTGTGAAACTACCACACCATTTTCATTTGTATTGGTAGCACTTAATACAATATTTGGAATTGGTGCCACTAGACCAGCAATAGCTTTCATTGAAAGTTCAAAGACTGCTTCGCCAAACTCATTTGTAATAAGCTGTGATGAGCCCTTAATCGAAGTAGCGGCTCTAGGATCAGCAATAGATAAAGTTACAGGTTGATTTGCAACTCCTCCCTGATTTGCATCTAGCAATTTTACTGTAACAAGAGCCGTGTCCCCTGCTGAACTGAGTGATACACGATTACTATCAATCGTTAAGTGATATGGATTAATTGCATCCTGAACAGTCAAAGTCAAATTCGTTGGAATTTCATTACCACGAGGATCACGAATTGTTCCTGTTACCACGATAGAATTTAATGTTGCTGAACTAATACCTTTCGGTACAATCAAGTCTACCGCAACTGAACCATTTGCCTGCACCACTACAGCTTCGCTAGCTAATTTCACACCAGCAGTGACTGCTTCTGAGTTTAGGCTTAAACGCATTGGTGTACCCGCAGCAGTATTCAGCCCCATTTCATCTTTAACTGAAGCATACACTTTTACAGTTTGTCCTGCTGTTACTGAATTTACATCTGCGGCTAAACGTGGATTCAAAGCATTTGCAGGCGCAGTAATACCAATTGAACTAGTTTGTTGTAGGCGATCACCATTATTCAAGTTTGTACCAACAACAGCAAAGATAATGCCATTTTTGATCAAACTCTCATCATATTTACCTTCTGAAACAGTAACCGTAAATTCAGCTTCACCTTTACTATTCGTAGTTGCAGGTACACCATCTAATGACACTCGACTAGAAACTAAAGAAGATAAGGCAACCGAGATTGGTGTATTTGGGATCGCATTACCCGCTGCATCTCTTGCAACAACTTTAACACGTGTTTCTCCACCTAAAACTGAAACAGTATCTAATGGAGTACCATCTACTTTTGTAAAGGTAAAGTTAGCCAAATCCTGATAGACAACAGCAGGTTTAGCCAATTCAATCTTTCTAAGTGCGGTAATATCAGTCTCAGCTCCCTTAACAGCTAAAGTTAAACCATTCGCTATCAAATTTTCTAATTCAGTTACATTTTTAGCTGTAATTTGTATTTGGAATGAAGCATTACCATTTGCATCTGTGGTCTTGGATGCCCCACCTACAATGCTTGCCCCATTTTGTAATGCAGCTTCATTTAAACCTAAGCCAACTTTTTGGTTCTTATAAACTTGACCATCACTACCTGTCGCCTTAACTATAACATTTAATGTTACAGGTGTATTCACCGCTAAGGTCGCTAAACCTAGCGTATCAATGACCAAAGACTCTAAAGTAACATCAGTAGTTGCTGATGGCTCTTTAAATTTTAAATCTAAAATTTGTGTTTTATCATTCGTAGATTTTGCTAATAATCGAATACCCGCTGGATTAAGTACCAAATCTTTCTGTTCTTGAGTATTGGCAAAAGTATATTGGAATTCAAACTCCGCAAACCCATTTTCGTCTGTCAGCTTAGTTGAACTACCTTTAGGGGTTAGCCCTAAATCTTGTAATTGTTGAGTTGTTAAACCTGTACGGGTTAAAGAAATTGATTCGCCTTTAAGCGCACTATCACCTTCACCAACTGCCTGCACTCTTACTTTAATCACTTGAGATTTTGTATAATCAAAACGTTGAGTAATGGGTTCAAAAGCTAAATATCGAACTTTTTCTTCTGAAACAGCTTCATCTTCTACAGCAATATCAATTTTATTAGTTACATTATTATCTGTGGTAAAAGTTGCTGTAATTCCTGCTTTCACCAACGCATCAACTGCTTTTACTGTTGTGGCATTGGTTTTCAATTTAAAGGTGACTATACCATTAGTACCAACATCTTTGGTACTTGCTCCCTCAAAAGTAACACCATTTGATTGTGCTTCTGGGTTTAAGCTAAGTGTTACTTTACCTTTTTTCGCACCGAACCCTGTAAAGTCAATTGCTTTAACTGTAATGGTAACATCATCATTTTTTGCATTTACTTTATATGAAGATGCAATTTCTAAACGTTGAATTGCTTCTTGATTGTCTACAGTTTCATCAGCAGTCACAACCTGAACTGTTGCATTACCTTTAATATTTTGGTTATTTTCAGAATAAGTTGCTGTTAATTGAATACCAAGTTGTGCCAATGCAATAGGATGAGTCGCATTACTAGACAATGTAAATTCAGCATAACCTTGTGCATTGGTTGTTGCTTCCGCCTTATCCAGTGTAACACCATAAGAAGCAGCAACAGCTTCTACCGCCAGTTTTACTTTGGTATTCGCTAAAATATCACCATTACTATTTTTAGCAAATACACGAACTTTTGCCGTACCAGCTTTCGCAGCAATCGAAGTATCTGGCGTAATCACTTCTAAGACACTAACCGTCTTAGAAATATCATTAAAGGTTAAAGCAGCCGTTGCCTGTCTTTCAGCTCTATGCTCATCAATCAACTTAAACGTTAATGTCTGCGAAGTTGCAATAATCTGCGCAATTTCTGCGGTTGTTAAATCTGCATTTGCAGTAATTTTAAAAGTTGCCTTACCCTCGGCATCTGTACTGATTGATGAACCTGATGCAATCACAAATTTACCTTGCATCTCTGCTGGTAAAGTAAGTTGAACGGTTTGTCCAGGTTTTACCCCTCCATTCGTGTCAGTGACTTGCACAGCAATATCAGCAGAACCTTTTGGCAAATTTAATACCGTACCTTGTGGCACACTTAAATTGTAATCACTAACAATCACACTGGCTTTTTTAATATTTAATGTGTAGACCTGTTGAATCGTTGTACCATCAACAGTCGTAGTAAGGTTAACTTTACCTGAGTCTGCTTGAATCGTAGGAATATCCAATTCAAAAATCGCAATACCATTGCTACCTGAGGCAACTTTCGAGGCTGCGCTGGTGACACCCAAACCATCGGTATCCGAGATATTCAATACGACATTTTTTTCTGCAATACCACCTTTGTCAGCATTCAACACTTTGACTGCAAACTGAACTTTGGTTGCGTCTTGCGCCTGTTGAATACTATTGCCTTCCGTGTCTTGCAAGCTAACTGTTAATGATTCAGCAACTTTAGAAGTATCTGTTTCAGATTCATTACCACTATTATCTGTGTTGTTATTCGAACCTTCATTATTATAGTAACCCTCACTTCCGCCGCCGCCACAAGCAACTAGAGAAAGTGAAGTTAATAACAACGTAGAATTTACCCCAAATTTCTTCAATTTTTGTTCCATGATATTGTCCATCGATCCAGAAAAACACATTCAAACTTATAGTAGAGTACAATCTATCACACGTTTTTACGTAAAAAAACAAAAAATATTGTAAATAATCACACTTGAATGCAGTTGTTACACTTTTCACTATCGACCTCGCAATATCTCTGATAAAACTCTAGGTGATACTCTTCAGTGATTAACTTTTATGCTCGACCTCATCATTATTGGCGCAGGCACCGCAGGAATGAGTGCCTACAAAGAAGCGCTCAAACATACACATAACATCCGCCTCATTAATGACGGTGCATGGGATACTACATGTGCTCGTGTTGGCTGTATGCCGAGTAAAATATTTATCTCAACTGCAAATCGACTACATGACGCAAACCATGCAGATCGAGTCGGGCTAAATCTAAAAGTTGACGCCGATACCAGTCAAGTGATGCAACATGTGCAAGCGCTTCGTGATCGTTTTACTCGCTCGGTGATTCGAGATGTAGACTCATGGAATCCTGAACATAAAATTTCAGGGCAAGCCAAATTCATTAATGCCAATACCATTGAAGTGAATGGTGAACAATTACAAGCCAAGGCTTTTATTCTAGCCGTCGGGTCGACACCACGCTTTGATCAAGACGATCAAAAAGCATTGGGCGATCGATTGATTAGCACCGATGATATTTTCGAATTGCCCGATTTGCCAAAACGATTGGCTGTCATTGGTAGTGGTGCGATAGCCATTGAGCTTTCGCAAGCGATGCACAATCTCGGTGTGGAAGTGACGACATTTGCGCGTAGTCGCCATGTGGGGATTCTGTCTTCTGACAATTTGCAAAATATTGCCCAAGCACACATCAGTCAACAACTATATATCTTATTTGAAACGCTACCCACGTCGATGTCACGTGATGGTGATGAAGTGGTGATCGACTATCAAGATCAGCAAGGACAAGCTCAAACGATTCGGGTAGATTATATCTTGAGTGCAATTGGTCGAAATTCATTACTCAGCACTTTAGATTTGTACAACGTCGATGCGAGTTTTACCGATGTAAAAAAACTGCCAATCCATGACGATACCAAGCAACTTGGCGATTATCCAATGTTCGTGGTCGGCGATGCGTTTAGCAAAAACCCTATTCAACATATTGCCTCCTACGCTGGCAAGCATGTCGTTTCAAATGCGTTAAATTATCCCCAAGTCGAAGCCTTGCCAAAATTATCGCCATTAGCAATTGTGTTTAGCAATCCGCAAATGGCGATTGCAGGTCAGTCGAAAAAGGAATTGGAACAGCGAAATATTGTCTTTATTACAGGTTTTCAGTCTTTCGAGAATCAAGGGCGAGCACGCACTTTAGGTAAAAATTACGGCGGTATCGAAGTGTATATTGAGAAATCTTCACAGCGACTATTGGGCGCGGAACTCTTTATGGATTCCGCAGAACATCTTGCACATATGATGTCATGGATGATTGCCGAGCAAGTGACATTAGAAGATATTCTTAATCGCCCTTATTATCACCCGACTTTAGAAGAAGGTTTACGCTCAGCTTTAAAGCATGCTCGAAGACAGCTCCGTGAGAATGGCTAAATTATGGCAATTTTCTACATGGAAAAGCGTTGATCTATGTTATTTTGATGAGCAAATAGATTGATACGTATATGCAAATGATGTTTTCGCCAGTTTTAAAAGTATTTTTTATTGTTAGCTTGATTACAATTTTTGCCACAGGCTGTAGTACGCTTCGTGGCAATGCTCAACAAAAAAGTCTGAAATTGGCACAAGGCATTACTCAAGCTTATGCTGTTAGCTCGAATACCGCACAGCGCATTTCACCTTATATTATTGAGGGTTCAGAAAAGCACGATGTTGATCCAATTTTAATTGCGGCAATCATTCAACAAGAATCAAGCTACCGAGCAAATGCGAAATCGTCAGGTGGCGCTGTCGGCTTGATGCAAGTCATTCCGAGCTATTGGAGTGCAACCTGTGGAAGCAATCTCTATGATGAGCGTACCAATATACTTTGTGGCAGTTATATTTTAGCGGACTATCATGACAAAGCAGGCAGTTGGAAAAAAGCGATCGCATATTACAACGTTGGATCCGCAGGCTATGAACGAAGCTTTTGGACACGTTGGAAAGTGCGTAAGTACATTAAATCCGTGAAGAATTTTGAGAAAAAACTCAAGGATGAACTGTAAGTTTAGAACAAACGTTGCTGAGATTGTTCCAGTGCCAATAACTTTTGTTTATTGTCTAAGCCACCTGCAAATCCTGTCAGACTACCATTTGCGCCAATCACTCGATGACACGGCGTAATGATCGAGATGGGATTTTTACCATTGGCAGCGCCGACCGCACGCACCGCTTTCGAATTATTTAGCGCCTGTGCGATCTGTAAATAACTTCGTGTTTCACCAAAGGGAATCTTGAGTAACTCTCCCCAAACGGATTTCTGAAAATCAGTACCATAAAACTCAAGTGGCAAATCAAACTGTTTTCTATCGCCATGAAAATATTCTTGCAGTTGAAGTGCTGTCAATTTTAGAATGGGATGTTGAGTGTCATTTTGCATTTCACCAAGCAACACTCGATTGGGTTTGTCCGCTTCCCACAACACAGCGACCAGTGCGCTGTCATTGGCAATCAGCTTGAGTTGCCCGACAGGTGATTCAATCCATTGATAAGACAGTTTCGGAAGCAGTGTGGGCATTTTCTAATATTCTATTTGCGATGCTTTAAAGTCTAAAGCAAAAATGCTTCAAACGTGGGCTTTGAAGCATTTTCTAAACAAATAATTTCACAAGAAGAATATCAAGCGGAATTAAAAGCGGAAACGAATCCCTGAGGTAAAATTACGTCCCTGTTGTGGAATACTCGACAGATACGAAGCATGATTATAATAAGTCTGATCAAACAAGTTATTTGCTTTTAAATAGACTTGATAAGACCACGAATCACTTAGCTGTTGCTCATAACTGATGTCAAGATTGAGCAGATGATAATCTGGTGTCCTTTTTTCAAAGTCTGCGATACGATCTTGCTCGAAGCCGTAAATATACTCTAAACCACCATGAATGCCATCCCCAAATTGTTGAGAGAAATCGGCATCAAAACGCATACCTGCGCGTGTTGCAGGAGTACGTGGTAAATCGGAATTGTCCTTAAACTGGGCTTGGACGTGATCGGCAAAAACCTTGCCTCGATATAATGGGCTAAATTGATAACTGATCTGCCCTTCTGCACCGATAAAGTCTGCATCACGTTGTTGATACTCGACCAAACGGAAATTCTCATAGCGATCTAAAGTATTGGCATAAATATAGTCATCGACTTGGTTATAAAACGCATTCAAGGCAAAACCAAGATCACCCGCATCCTTACTCAAGCCAATCTCGATATTGTGCGATTTTTCCTTACCTAAATCTTGGTTGCCAATTTCATAAGTATTGGTGGCAAGATGAACGCCACTAGCGTAAAGCTCTTGTGCATTTGGCATGCGTTCGCCATAGCTATAGGCAATACTCGCCGCATATTCAGGCGCGAATTGCCATTTTGCCGATGCCGAAGCTGAATACGCAGTATCGTCATAATCTTTTAAACCACTTTCGGTGGCGTCAATCTGTTGTTGTTCTAAACGTGCACCCAATTCAAAATGCACATCATTCCATTGATAATGCTCAATTAAAAAGCCTGCAAGATTTTCAGTGGTGGTTTTAGGCAAAAATGCCTCCTCACCTGATGCTTCAAACTCTGAGTTGCTATATTGTGCGCCAAACACACCTTCCCAACCTGCAAGTGGCACATGCACAAATTCTAAACGTCCATCGTAGCCTTTGTTATTAAAGGTGGTACTGACTGCACCATCATCTATTTCGTCATGTTGATAATCGGTATACCCTGCACGCGCACGGACGGTTTCAATCCCAGCAAATGGCTGTTGATACTCCGCACGAAAATCAACTCGTTTCGATTTCAGATCAACCCACGGTGCTTCTTCATGTGCATGTGTTTCATGATCGTGGTCTTCACCCTCTTCTTCATGATCGTGATCATCATGTGAGCCACAATGTAAATGTGTACCATGCGGATGACAGCTTTCATATTCATGGCTGTGTCCAGGCAAAGCATATTGGTCTTTACGCTCGCTATAGGCAACCCCTGCATAACCTCGATCGCCAATCCACGACAAGCCTACCGTAGCGTTTTGTCCTTCATTCCACGTGCCATCGACACGCTTTTCTTTTTCGCCATCATGCGTATAGCCTGAAACCGCATAGTCGTCCGCCTCTCGTTTATCCCCTTCTAAACGCAAAGCAAATTGC
>NZ_JAYROT010000024.1:0-3645 GCF_041911495.1 Acinetobacter sp.
AAATTGACGGAAAATGTTTTGTAACTTTGACCAATGTTGATCATTTAGCATTGTGCGAGGCATAGCGAGTGTAAAATTGGGTTTGGCGATTTAATTTTACTATCTCGCTATTTTTTACAGCAAATGTCAACAGACCCTAATTGAATTGTCAAATAAGTACTTTGGAACACTGTTCTTTTCTGCTAAAGTCTAGTCTGTTTGTGTATGAGCTATTCACTTACTAGCTCGAAAAAATCAAATTTTAATGTAAAGCTTTATGGAAAAAGCGAGGATAAAAATTGAAAAAGTATCTATTAGCAATGTGTGCATTAAGTAGTATCGGGGTTGCGCATGCGCATATTGATGATTATTTACCTGAAGCAAAATTGGCTGAATCTACTGCAAGTTTGAAGTCAGGTTATGTGGGGGCAGGTATTAGCCAACAACTTTTACATAGCAATTTTGAATGGGTCAATCCATATGGAATAGCTTATGTGAAAGCAGGTGTATTTATTAATGATGATCATGAGCCTGGTGCGCAAATTGGCTTTCGATTGCCATATCATTTAACAGGTACAGATCTGAATGGCTATTATTTTGGCGTGTATGCAGGTCATTTGGAAAGTGTAATTGTGGATCAAGAAGAGTATTCTCGTTTAGGAGCCGGTGTTGATTTGGCGTATGTGATTCTAGATGCTAGCCGTATTAGTACCATCAGTGTAGGAATTGGTGCCGCTGAAAAGATTGAGGGAAAAAATGGAAGCGAGCGTAAAACTGAACCTCAGTTACAATTTGCCTATAGCTTAAGCTTTGGTGCTTTCTAGAATAGTTGTGCGATTGAATAACTTCATTTTTTGAGTGTGAGTGGTAGATGTTAGATCAAATTGCCCAGCTTTGGCAGGATTTTAGTAGTCGACCTGATTTTTGGGCGATCTTGAGCATTGTTCCTGTAACGTCTTTTGTGACGTGGGCGCATGTATGGATGGCGCTTAAAATGGTATTTTACCCGATCCATTTTTGGGGCTTCCACCTCGGTCCTTTGCCAGTAGGTTGGCAGGGAATTGTGCCACGTAAAGCAGGTCGAATTTCTGGGATTATTACTGATAATACATTGTCAAAGCTTGGTTCTTTGAAAGAATTTCTTGAGGCAATGGATCCTGAAGAAATGGCTCGCATGATTGGTGAGCAAGTCGGGTTTGAGCTTGAGCATTTGATTGATGAAGTGATGCTTGAGCGCCGCGCAGTACTTTGGGAGAATCTACCTTATTCAATTAAGCGACGTATCTATTCTCAGGCACATCAGCAAATGCCAAATGTGTTGAAAGAACTTGTGACTGAACTGACTTATAATGTCGAAAATTTGGTTGATATGCGTAGTATGGTGGTCAACCAAATGGAAAATGACCGTAAGCTTATGGTCAAAATGTTCCTTAAAGTTGGTCAAAAAGAGATTAATTTTATTTGGCATATTAGTGCATTGATCGGTGCATTTTTTGGTATTTTCCAAATGTTTGTTTATGTCTTTGTGCCAGAGCATTGGACGGTGCCATTTTTTGCTGCCATTTGGGGTTTCCTAACCAACTGGATTGCAATTTGGATGGTTTTTAACCCTGTAAACCCTCACCCAATTAAGTTTCCTCAATTATTTACACGGACTGTGGGCTTGAAGTTTCCGTGGATTCGTCCAGTGATTCCTCGTATTGGGACTTATAATTTCCAAGGTGCTTTTATGAAGCGTCAGGACGAGGTGTCGATTGTCTTTTCAGAAGTGGTAACGGCAGACTTAATTACCCTGAAATCAATCATGACGGAAATGATGTACGGTAAGCGTAATCACAAAACACGTCGTATTATCAAACGCCATATTAACGAGATTATGGAAACGCCTTTGGTGAGGACTTCTTTGCAAATATCCATTGGTCCGACAGAATATGCAAAACTAAAGTCTGACTTGATTGATCGTTCAATCGAAATTACGATGGTACCCGTGAGTGACCCAGCCTTTAATGAAAGTCGGGCGAAAAAGATTTTTACCATGTTTAGAGATCGGATTCGACTGTTGACTCCACAAGAGTTTCAAAACCTGTTAAGACCTGCTTTTCATGAAGATGAGTGGATTTTGATTGTGCTTGGTGGTGTGACTGGTTTTGGTGCAGGTTTGATTCACTTATTTGTGGCATTTTTATAGCCTTCGAGCTACACTAGCCACGATTAAAATTTTTGAATTTCGTCAATTCTTTTCATATTTGATGATTGTGTTAATTTTTGATGATTGTATAAATCATTTGATTTAGATTTATTTATGAGGATGTTTAAGATGCGCATTATTTTATTAGGACCACCTGGAGCAGGTAAAGGTACACAAGCTCAGTTGATCTGTACGCGCTACAATATCCCACAAATCTCTACAGGCGATATGCTACGTGCAGCTATCCGTGAAGGTACAGAACTTGGTAAACAAGCACAGTCTGTCATGGATAATGGTGGTTTGGTTTCTGATGAATTGATTATTGGCTTGGTGAAAGAGCGTATTGCTCAGCCTGATTGTGTGAATGGTTGCATCTTTGATGGTTTCCCACGTACGATTCCTCAAGCTGAAGCACTAGAGTCAGAAGGTATTACCATCGATCACGTAATCGAAATTGATGTACCAGATGAAGAAATCGTGCAACGTCTTTCAGGGCGTCGTCAGCATCCTGCTTCAGGACGTGTTTATCACATTGTTTACAATCCACCGAAAGTTGAAGGTAAGGATGATGAAACAGGTGAAGAGCTTGTGCAACGTCCAGATGATCAAGAGCAAACTATTCGTAAGCGTTTGGCTTCGTATCATGCAGAAACAGAGCAACTAGTTGGTTTCTATCAGGAGCGTGCAGCTAAAGATGCAAATGCAGCAACTTATAATAAAATTAATGGTCTAGATCCAATTGAAAAAGTTCAAGAAAATCTATTTGCCATCTTAGATCAATCGAAGTAATTGCAAGTGATATAAAAAGCTCTATCCTCTGATGGAGCTTTTTTTATGCTAAATTGTTAGCTACTTCTCAAGTAATTGAATAAGGTCGTAGAAATGAAGTTTATGGTGATATTACTACTCATTGCTGCAATTATTATATTGATTGGGCTATTTGTTATGAGCGCAAGGCTACTAAAACATGCGCAAAAACAAGCAAGTACACATGAATCTGATGCAAATCAGTCTGATCAAAAGTGATCGTGAATTTTTGGTCAATTGACTCATAAATATGAGTAAACTTTTCGATAAGTGGAGTGCTTGTCTTAAGCTATTGTTTTTAAATATTAAAGCTATTCGATAAGTGGCTAAATATGACATCTTTCACAATATAAAGGTGGTAATTGTTGTCTTTATGCGCTTAATATAAATGGTGTGAACTGTGATCCTAGACAGTATCGTGGACAACAAATCTCTCTAAATTCTTAAAATATTTCTGTTCAAAGGCTTCTGGGCTTAACCAGCCATTTGCGGAATGCCTTCTGACCCGATTGTAATAAATCTCAATATAGTCAAACAAGACAGCATTCGCTTCTTTTCGAGTGGCAAACACACTGCCATGGATTACATGACCTTTCAATGTATGAAAGAAGCTTTCAGTCACTGCATTGTCCCAACAGTTTCCTCGTCTAGACATGCTTTGAATACAATTA